>DATHNC010000181.1:0-18099 GCA_035486415.1 Saccharimonadales bacterium (SeqCode) | reverse complement strand
CGCTTGCCTGTTCGCGGGGGAAATAAATCCGTTAAGCTAGTGGGATGCGAATGACTCCGCTGGTTACAGTGCTTGCGACGCTGCATGTGGTTCAGGGCGCGGAAAAGCGGTTCGGGAATGTGCACGATCCAATGTACGTGGCGCTGCTCGAAAAATTGATGATTTCCGAAGGCGTGGATTTTATTTTTGAGGAGGCTTCGGGGCTAGGGCCTACGATTGCCGAAAAATTGGCGCTCGAACGATTGGCGTTTGGGCATTATGTGGACATCGATCCGGCGAGAGGCGAGCGCGCGGATTTTGGCATTCCCGCAAACTCGAGCGAGCCGCTAATGATCGGAGCCCCTCCGAGCGCGGCCTATGCGTCTTGGCAAATCCTGGACGTGCACGCAAAGCGCGAAGAACTGTGGCTGCGGCGCATGCAGCAGCGCAATTTTGAAAGCGCGCTCGTGATCTGCGGGCTCGTTCACCTGCTGAGCTTTTCGCAGCGGTTGCAGCACGCCCAATTCTCCGTGAAGGCCATCAATTATGCCAACTGGCAGCGCAATCCGCTGTAAATTAAGCCGTTAACACGTTTAGCCAAGTTTCTTGAATGCGCATTTTGCGCGCTCCTTTCATGATATGCTTAAGCATATGAGGACTACCATCAATCTGCCTGACGATCTCATTCTCCAGGCCAAGAAAGCCGCGCTGGACGCCGATACAACCCTGACTGAGATTATCGCCAACGCCCTTCGAGCGGCATTGGGTAAGCGCCGCGGAAAACCTCAAAAGAAAAAGACCCGATTGATCACCTATGGGAAGGGTGGCACATTCCCGGGCATCGACATAAGCGACTCGGCAACTCTATACGACATCATGGACGGAATCGTTGATCCTCCTCGACGTTAACATCCTGGTTTATGCCCATCGCGACGATGCCGGGGATCACGAGAAATATAGGCGGTGGCTAGAAGATGTGATGGATTCGGGCGAGGTCTTCGGAATCTCGGAATTGGTTCTGTCCGCGTTTGTCCGGATTGTCACGCATCCGCGAATCTATCCCGACCCGACACCTATGGAACGCGCGCTCGATTTTGCAGGTCAACTCCGGCAACACGATTCCTGTTTTCTTGTTGCTCCGGGCGAGCGGCACTGGGAGATTTTTGATCGCCTGTGCCGGGCGGCAGGCGCAAAAGGTGCTCTCGTGGCCGACGCCTATTTTGCCGCGCTCGCGATCGAATGCGGGGCGGAATGGATTACAGCAGATCGTGACTTTTCGAGATTTCCCGGCTTGCGCTGGCGGCATCCCCTCGCATAATTATCTTCCCCGCCGCACAGCTAACAGCTAGTTGATATTGAAGAAACCGTCGCGAAGAGAGTATTGTATGCTCACGATTCTGAATGAATATTCCTGGAGGTAGAGATGTCCATGAGCAATGGCGGATCATCGCGTCGACAATTTATTTTGGGTGCTGCGCCGGCGATTGCCAGCGGAATTGCGCTCACGAGCGTGGCTCGCGAAGCGCTTGCGCAACCTTCCCCTGCGAGCGCGAAAGAGAAATCTGGCACGGTTGACGAAAAAATTTGGAGCAAGGAATATTGGGCGCAGAAGGGCGACATCAAGCTGTACATGTTCCGGAAGCGCGTTGGCGCGCCGCAGGCGGGGAAGCCTGCGCTGCCTGTGGTGTTTCTCGTGCACGGGTCTTCCACTTCATCCGCGGGGATGGATTTGACGGTGCCGGGGCGCGGCGAATATTCCATGATGAATGCGTTCGCGCGATTTGGATTCGATGTTTGGACCATGGATTTTACTGGTTACGGTAGATCTTCGCGAGGCACTGGAAATTCCGATATCAAGGATGGCGTGGAGGACTTGAAAGCGGCACTTCCCACCGTCGTGCAGGAAACAGGGCAGCAGAAGTTCCACGTGTTTGGCGAATCGTCAGGCGCGCTGCGCGCAGGCGCGTTTGCCATGGCTCATCCGGAAATGATCGACAGGCTTGTGCTCGCTGCATTCACCTACACAGGCGAGGGCTCGCCGACGCTGAAGGATCGCGCGAAGCAACTGGAATTTTACAAAACGCACAATCGCCGCCCGCGCGATCGAGACATGATTCGCAGTATTTTCACGCGCGATCAGGTGGGTACGTCCGATCCTGCCGTGGGTGAAGCGCTCGCCGATGTGGAAATGAAATTTGGGGATGACGTTCCCACGGGAACATACCTGGACATGACCTCTAATCTGCCCATCGTCGACCCGCTGAAAATCAAAACGCCCTTGTTGATTGTTCGTGGCGAATATGACGGGATTGCAACGGAAGTGGATCTCATCAACTTTTATACCAAACTGACGGTTCCGGATCGCCAGTTCATCGTGTTGCCGGGCGCAGCCCACGCTCTTTCTCTGGGAATTAATCGCGAGCAGTTCTGGCATGTGATGCACGCATTTTTGGACATGCCCCCGCGGCAGGATAGTTTAAAAAATAGTTAGTTGAATGAATTTTGGTGTGGAGCTGTAGTTTTCTGTGGCGCCGGCGTCCCGCCGGCGGGTTTAGAGGTTGCAGGACCATCGCAAAAAACCGCAGGCGAGACGCCAGCGCCACCGGAATTACTGCTGCTGGGGAAGTTGACGTTGCTGCTGTTGGTCTGGATTTTGCTGTAGCTGCGGAGGTGCTTGTCCTGGCTGCTCTCCAGGATTAAATATAGGTCTCCCTTGTTGAGGGGGCCCCTGTTGCGGTGGCTGGTTCGGGGTTACAGGCCCCGGCTGACCAGGTTGCGGACCTCCGGCAGGCAGCGGAGGCGCGGATGGAGCCGAGGATGGCTCCCCACGCCCGGCGTAGACTGCAGGGACTTCATGGGGCGGAGCGCGCAACGCTCGCGGCGTTACAAGGATGAGCAATTCAGATTCTTGATCGTTGGTAGTATCTTCCCCTGTCAACAATCCAATTCCCGGCTCGGTTGAAATCCACGGCAATCCACTGCTGGTCGTAATTTTGTTGGATTGCAGAATGCCGGAAAGAACAGAAGTTTCGTTCTCGCGAAGACGAATCGTTTGCTCAATATTTCGATTGCTTAAAATTGGAATGCCGTTGATGCTCGATCCGGTCAGGCTTTTGATGTCGAATTGAAGCTGCAAAGTGACTTCATCATCGCCGTGGAGTCGCGGCGTAGCCTTCACCTTCAGCCCAAGGTCTTCATATTCCGCCGATGGATAACCCACTTGGCTCGAGCCTGAATTCGACAACGATGACGCCAAAGTATTAAGCGTTACGCTCACCGTGTTGGAAGCGTTGTTCGCAGTGACAAGATCTAAAGTGCCATCGCCGTTCAAGTCCGCAGCTGCCAATCCGATCGGAGAATTTCCCGTGGGCAACGAAATGGGAGTGTTAAATGTTCCGTCGCCGTTTCCGATCAGGACGCCCGCAGTGTTCGCCGTTTCATCGGCGACAACGAGATCAGTATTTCCACCGGTGAAATTTGCTGCAACAATTCCCGCCGGGCTCGATCCAGTGGCAAAAGTATTTTGCGCTAGAAAAGTTCCGTCGCCATTCCCCAACAGAATCGAAACGGTACTGTCGGTCTGATTGGTCACGGCCAAATCAGCTTTTGCGTCGCCATTGAAGTCTGAAGTAGCAACGCCGGAAGGCCCTTTTCCTGTGGCAAATACACTTTGTGTAGTGAAGGTCCCATCACCATTTCCAAGCAAAATGGAGACCGTGTTATCCGTGCTGTTGGTAACGACGAGGTCCGCGTTTGTATTGTTCACGGTATCAAACTCCCCCGTGGCGATGGAGGAAGGAGATCCTCCAACAGGGAAAGCCGCAGGATGGGCGGGCGGAGTGCCAAATGTTCCGTTCTGGATGTTGTTCACTTTGTTTCCCAGAAGGATTGTCACCGTGCCATCGGTTTGATTGACGACGGCGAGGTCTGGCTGGCCGTCGCCATCGAAATCCTGCGCGATCAAGGCTACAGGTTTAGCGCCAGTTGGATAGGCCACGGGCATTTGAAAAGTGCCATCACCGTTTCCCAACAGAATCAGCACCCGGTTATTAGCCGCGTCTGTTACGGCGATATCCGGAAAACCGTCATCGTTGAAATCACCCGTGACGATTGAAGAAGGACTTGCCGCCGTTGTGGCTGTTCCTGACGTTACCGGCGGAAGAGCGATGCAAGATGGAGGCGTGCACGTTGTGGCTTCCGCCACGAAAGTTCCATCGCCATTCCCGGGCAAAATTGAGATCGTGCCGTCCGTTTGATTTGCAATAGCCAGATCCAGATGGCCGCTATTTTTTGTGTTGAAGGTTGCAATCGCAACGGAAATCGGGCCTTTTCCTGTGTCGTAATCGGTGCGCGGAAGCGTAACGCCGCCGCCGAGAAGTGCCTGTGTAAGCGCCGTTGAATTCGAGGTCAAACTGTCAGAGAGCAAACCCAGATCGATGGGATAACGGTCGCCCACAAAAAATGTTGCGGGCTTTCCATCCTGCGCGCGCAACAAGACGCGTTGTGCGCTTTGCACGGTGCTGAGGGTTGTTCCAAAATTTGCAGACGCTCCCGGCATGGTGGCCAGAAAAATAGTTTTTCCGCCTCCAAATGCAATCAGAGCCGGAAGAGCGGAGCCTGTGGCGGAGCTCACCGAACTACTTCCAAAAATACTTTGCAAGGTTTGAATCAAGCTGCCGCTATTTTGCGCTGCCTGCAGCTGTCGAATTTCGGGCACGGTCAGGGCAAATACGCTTGAGGCCGTGGGGGGCGTAATTCCCATCTGGGTGGCGTTGGTGCGGTCCACTTCCAGGATTTCAATTTCCAGCATGAGTTCGCCGTGAGGCTGTTCGATTTGTTCGATTAGCTTTTGCGCCAGGGCCACGTTCTGTTCACTGCTGCGAACGGTCAACGTGCGTGACGCCGTGTTCAACTGCGTACGCGTGATTCCCGTCATTTCGCGGATCATGCGGACCGTTTCATTCATTTCGTCGGTGGTAACGGAGGCGGGAAGCAACAGCTCCTTCTGCACTTCGACCGTGTAATCGCGTACTTTCTGGGGAGTATCTTCGGTCACAAACAAAGTGTGCTCGTCGACCACGCGGGTGAACGTTCTGGTTTCCTGCGCGAGGATCTTCACCGCGGTTTCAAAATCCAGATTCGGCACGGTAAAGCGGACAGCGCGATCTTGCAAGTCGCCATCGAAAATTATCTTCACGTCAAATTGTTTGCCGATTTCCTGATATGCCCCTCGCGTAGTGCCACGAAAATCGAACGATTGCGTTCCCGGCCTGGGAACTAACCGAGGCAATCCTCCGAGCCGGGGACCCTTTGCGGCCTCCGTCTCTTGTTCCGTTGGAGTTATTTCCTGAAGACGCTCCCGCGCCACAATATAATTTGGATCAATTTGCAGCGCTTCGGTCAGCAGTGTCCGCGCACCAGTCGCGTTCCCAGCGATTTCCTGTCGTTCCGCGCTGTCGACCAGCGACTGAACAACTTGAAATCGGGCGTGCTCCTTCAGCATTGCATATTGGCGATTGGACGGATCGTAAGTCGCAGCTTCTGAATAAGCGGCAAACTCCGCCTTCCAGTCTCCAGCCTGCTCGGCGCGCCTGCCCAGCTGGAAGGCATTGCGAGCGCGGGACTTGTCCGGCTTGGGAGCAGTAGAGGCAGGGTTCTCAGCCTGTGCGGAAACTCCAACGGGAGAAGATGGACCGGCGGAACTCTGAGCGTAGCCCGATGCCACGGCCAGCCATCCAGCGATTGCCAAAATAGCGAAGCACTTCGCGACTATAACTAGTCGGTCAGGCAGGGATCGATTTGCAAGATGACACCGGGGCTCAGTCATAGATAAAATCATGTAGATGCACATTCTACCGTCAGGAGAGGTATGCTGCGGTAGAAACTTGCAATCTTGACCTGAGTGAATCAGGGCGTGTACACTACTGTTTCCAGTTGCGAATGAGTTGCAACTGGAGTTGTCCCTTTTGGGGGCCCCATTTTGCGCACATGTTTTGTCCCTACGCGGAACGCTCGCGACTGTAGGGGCACGACATGTCGTGCCCCTGCGCCGTGAGGCGATTTTTTTGAAATGACGCGTGATGCCAAAAAGTTAAACTTAAGGACCACTTTTGCTATCAGCATTCCTCATTGCACTTCGTGAAGGTGTCGAAGCCGCGCTGGTTGTCGGCATCGTCCTCGTTTACCTGAATCGTACCGGGCGGGCAACCCTGACAAGATGGGTATGGGGAGGCGTGTTTGCCGCGGTTGCTTCCAGCCTGGCGATCGCGATTGCGCTCGAGAGATGGAAAGTCAGCGAAGACGGATTTGAAGGTTTGCTGCTGCTGGTCGCGGCCGTGTTTGTGGTGACGATGATTATCTGGATGAACCGCGTGGCGCGGCATCTGAAAGCGGAAATCGAAAAGCGGATCGAAATCCACGCGTCAAAAGCTGAATTTTCCGCCGGGATCGGCTTGGCCACATTTGTTTACCTGATGGTGGTTCGCGAAGGCGCCGAGCTTGCGCTGATTTTACGCGCCGTGGAGTTGTCCTCGGAAGGCGTTGCCGTATGGATCGGGACCGTGCTTGGCCTTGCCGTCGCGGTTGCCGTGGGTTTGTTCTTCTTCCAGGGAACGCTGAAAATTTCTCTCGGGAAGTTTTTCTCCGCGACTAGCACAATTCTGATTATTGTCGCCGTGCAACTGGCCTTGACCGGCATTCATGAATTGAGCGAGGCGATGTGGTTGCCGTCGAGCCGCGTGGAGATGGCCTACGTCGGCCCGATCGTGCGCAATGAGTTTTTCTTTTTTACAGTGATCCTCGGCGCGGCGGCGCTGCTCGGCCTGCGCGAGTGGATCGCGGCGCGCGCTCAAGCGGTTGAAAATCTTCCAGCGGATGGCGCGGAACGCCGTCGCCTCGAATGGGAACGCCGCAAACAGCGCCGCTGGGCGCTGGCATCGGCTTTCACTTGCACGGCAGTCATCCTGATTTTAGCCGCTGAATTCGCATATACGCGCGTGACCGCCACGACGGAAGCTCGTTCGATCGAGGCTGAGAATGGAGCCGTTCGAATTCCCATGTCGGAAATCAGCGATGCGAATCTTCACATTTACAGTGTGGATGCGAGCGGCACGAGTGTGCGGTTTATGGTCATTCGAAAGCCCAACGGAAGCTGGGGAACGGCGCTGGACGCTTGCCTGATTTGCGGCACGGCGGGATACCGTCAGGAAGGTTCGAACGTGATTTGCCGCAATTGCGCGTCCGCCATTTACATTCCGACCATTGGAGAAGCGGGCGGGTGCAATCCGGTGGGGGTTCCGTCACACGCGGAAAACGGAGCGCTGGTGATCGATGTTTCGACCTTGGCTGAGGCCAGGAGCCGCGTTTCGAAGTAGGATTTGGAATTGAGAATTTGTCTTCGTATCGGAAATGTTGCCTGCGCGGCAGAAAAGCGCCGGGTCTGAACATGGTGCGGAAAAGAGGCCTTGTTCTGTCATTCTGAGCGAAGCGAAGAATCTCTCTTCGATTTTAGTATAGGAAAAGAAACAAAGGGAGATTCTTCGCTTCGCTCAGAATGACAGAGTTTTGGGTTTTTCCGCAGCCTGTGAAGACCCGGTTACAGCAGTGTAGTCCGCCTCACTTGTTCCGAGTGAATACGAGGGATCAGAGGCGGGGATTTTCTGTAGATCAGGGCAACTGAATTTCGCAAGGCACAGCCAACCATGTTTTTTCGAATTGTCAGCGACTCGTTCACGCGAAAGCCGCGCCGGAAAATTTTAACTGCGGCGGCGCTTGCGCTGGGCATGGCCGTTGCAACTGCCACGCTGGAAGTCGCATTGGATGTAGGCGACCGCCTCGCGCGGGAATTCCGTTCGCTCGGCGCGAATCTGCTAGTCACTCCTGCGTCGGACACGTTGCCGTTGGAAATTGGGGGAGTGGATTACCGGCCCGTCGATGCCGGCGCGTATTTGCCCGCCGCAGATTTGGGCAAGCTGAAAACAATTTTCTGGCGCAACAATGTGATGGGATTCGCTCCGTTTCTGGATGTTCCCGTTGCGATTGCGGCCTCAGATTCACAAAAAGTTTCACGGAAAGATTCGCACGAAGAATTAATTGGGACGTGGTACAGCCACTCTGTTTCAGTTCCTGATGGCGGCACATTCACGACGGGAATTTCGGCGACCGATCCGTGGTGGCATGTGGATGGCCGCTGGTTTTCAGATGGCGCGGAGGAAGGCGTCGCGGGATCTTCGCTCGCGCAGCGTTTGCATTTGCGCGCGGGAAGCAAAATCAAGATTGATGCGGGGAGCCGCACGCACACGCTTACGATTACTGGAATTGTTTCGACCGGGGGCCGTGAAGATAATTCGATTCTCGCGCCTATTGAAATCGCGCAGGATTTGGCAGGGCGCCCGGGGGAGTACAGGCAACTGCTGGTGAGCGCGTTGACGAAACCCGCTGACTCATTTTCCGAGCGCGATCCAGCCAGCATGACGCCTGTCGAATATGACCGCTGGTACTGCAGCCCATACATATCTTCGATCTCTCACCAGATTCAGCAGCAACTTCCCGGCGTGGATGTTCGCGCGATCCGCCAAGTGGCGGAAGGCGAAGGGCGCATTCTTACCCGCGTCAGCGGACTGATGTGGATGGTGACGATTGCCGCTTTGTTCGCAGCGGCGCTTGCCGTGGGCGCGACGTCGGCGACGACGGTGCTGGAGCGGCGTTTGGAAATTGGATTGATGAAGGCTCTTGGCGCAAGCCGCCGCGCAGTCAGTTCGTTTTTTATCGCGGAGCAATTATTTCTTGCGGTGGTTGGCGGCCTCCTGGGATATGCGCTGGGGATTTTGCTGGCGCGCGCGCTGGGGATCGGAATTTTTGGAGTTGCTCCGGAGCTTCGCTGGATTTTGCTGCCGATTGTTTTGGCCCTCGCCGCTGTCGTTGCGCTGCTGGGAAGTCTCCTGCCGCTAGGGCGCGCCTCGCGCGTCGATCCCGCTCCCATATTGCGGGGAGAGTGAGTAGTGCCCATCCGCTCGATGTTCCTGCGAATTTTGTGGAAGTTGCTTGGCGCAAGTCGCGGACGCCTGGCCGTGGCACTGATCGCACTCACAAGCGGAGCAGCCGTTTGTTCCGCTTTGCTGAACGTAAATCTAGATGCGGAACGAAAGCTGACGCAGGAATTTCGCACGCTGGGCGCAAACGTTGTGATCGCGCCGCCGTCCGGCGGCGGTGAAGCCGCGCTCGCCGATGCTGCTGTATTGGATCACATCGGCGCGCTGCACCTCGCGCGAATTGTTGCCACCGCACCTTACCTGTACGTAGCCGCAAATTCAGGGACGCAGCCCGTAATTTTGGCGGGCACTTGGTTCGACCAAGTTTCCAAAATGAATTCATGGTGGAAGGTGGAAGGCGGCGCGGTCACTTCGCGCGAGGATCGTGTGCACTGCCTGGTTGGCGTGACCGCCGCGCGTCAGTTGGGGCTTTCGCCGGGAAGTTCCGTTCAGCTGCGTTCCGGCGAACACAACCTTTCGCTCACGGTCGCGGGAATTGTTACGACGGGTGGCGCGGAGGACAATCAAATCCTTACCAACCTGGAATCCGTACAATCGTTTGCGGGATTATCGAGCCGCGTAAGCCTCGTTCAATTGAGCGTTTCGGGCACGCCTCCGGAAATTGTGGAAGTTACGCGAAAGCTTGCAGAAACCTTGCCAGAACTGGACGTGCGTCCTGTACGTCAGATTGCTGCCGCGGAGGGAACCATTCTGGGTAAGATTCGCGGTATGATTTTCTGGACCATCGCGCTAATTCTGGTTTTATCGATGCTCGGAGTGCTGGCGTCGATGGCGGCGCTGGCAATGGAGCGGCGGCGTGATGTGGGCCTGATGAAAGCTTTGGGTGGCACGGTGCCGCGTATCATGCGATTGTTTCTCGCGGAAGCGGGCGCTCTTGGCGCGGTTGGCGGACTGGCCGGGTTTTTGCTCGGCGTTGTTTTGGCGCGGCAGATCGGCGAACGGATTTTTGGCGTCGTGATTTCGGCGCGGTTTGAAGTTTTGCCTATTACAATTTTATTGACGGTGGGTGTGGCGCTGCTGGGATCTTTTCCGCTGCGTCTCCTGGGGCGCGTCCGCCCGGCGGAAATTTTGCGGGGAGAATAATGGCACCGGTTGTACAGGTCGAGCAGCTTGAAAAACGATTCGGCGACGTGCGCGCGCTTGACCGTGTCAGCTTCGAAGTCGAGCCGGGCGAGTGGATCGCCATCATGGGCCCTTCGGGCTCAGGGAAAACGACGCTCATTAATATTCTGGGCGGGCTTGATCATCCGACCGGAGGCCGCGTAGTGGTTGACGGCCTGGAAATCGGCAATCTAGGCGAGCGCGAGCTCACCCGCTACCGTGCCGACAAAATTGGTTTTGTGTTTCAGCAATTTCATCTCGTGCCGTATCTCACTGCCCTCGAAAATGTGATGCTTGCGCAATATTTTCACAGCATAACGGACGAAAAAGAAGCTGCGGAAGCCCTGAAACGAGTCGGGCTCGGCGATCGCCTCGACCATGTCCCCGCGGCACTTTCCGGCGGCGAGCAGCAACGCGTGGCCATCGCGCGCGCGCTGATCAACCAGCCGAAACTGATCCTGGCGGACGAGCCGACGGGCAATCTCGACGAAGCGAATGAGGGTGTTGTTTTAAAGCTCTTGCGCGAATTGCATGAAGCAGGGCACACGATTCTTGTCGTGACACATTCGCAGGCCATTGGAAATCTTGCTGACCGCCGCGTGGAATTGGAACACGGCCGCCTGGCTCGAATTGTTTCTCCCTCACTGGCGAAGGACTAACCAAGCAAAACCATGCCAATTCCCATTGATGCTCGAAGAAAACCGGCCAAGGTAAAAGTCCACGTTTCCTCCGGAGCGGGTGTGGACATCACCTGGGCGGATAACCACGTAAGCCACTACGATTTTGGCTACCTGCGCGAGCAATGTCCCTGCGCGATGTGCAATGACGAGCGGCAGAAAAAAGCCGCCGGCCAGGAAAAAGACGCCCAATTAAAAGCCGAGAATCCCGGCGCTATCGCAGCTCTAACGAGTTCGCCTCTGCTGCCCATGTTCAAGCCTAAACTCACGGCAAAAGCGGCGCACGCGGTGGGGAATTATGCCCTGCAGATTGATTTTAACGACGGCCACTCGACAGGAATCTACAGCTTCGATTACCTCAGAACCGTTTGCCCTTGCCCGGAATGCGCGCTTCTATTCCGAACTGACCCCGAACTTTAACGTCCTTTTCCAGCCCGCAACCTTCGCACCAGCACAGTAACTCCTCAGCCACAGCCCTTTTCGGCCGCGCAGACCGCTGCATGTGTTCAGGGGTATCATTTTTCTTCCAGCTCTACGGAGGATTTCGTGCAATCTCATCAGGCTTCATACGCGCAAAAGCGCCGTAGTACTCGCATAGACCAGAACGTTCCCGTCATCGTGCAGGGAGTCGGAGCGCTCCGCGAACCCTATCAAGAGCAGGTTTCGACCCTGTCGATCAGTTGCCATGGTTGCACCTACCAATCCAAGCACGAGGTCATCCAGGGCGAAACGGTTTATCTGGATGTCCTGGCTCCCGCGCAGGGATCGTCGGCGTGCTCGACCAAGGGGCGCGTAAAATGGGCGCAAAAAATCGGGGCGAAGGAACGCATCTTTCAGATTGCTGTGGAACTGGAAATTGCGGGGAATATCTGGGGCATTGCCACTCCCCCAGAGGATTGGTTTCCCCCTCAGCTCGCGCCAGCGAACGAAGTGCCCGCGCCCGGTCTCAAGGTTGTGGCTCGAAAAGAGCAGCAAACGATGGCCACGACAGCGGTGGAAACTAGCAATCGGACTGCGGGCATCGAGAAAAAGGAATACGCTGCGCCCTCAATTCCGGCGCTGGCGCAATTAATGATGGGTCTCGGCGAGCAGATTCAGACGGTCGCATCCGAAGCGGCCACTGCCATTCTCTTTAAAGAGAAAGGCCGCCTGATCGAAGAATTCCGCACGCAGTTCAGGGAAGAAGCGTCCAAGGGGATGCAGTCCGCCATAGCTACGGCGAAGGAAATGATCGTCCGCCAAGCCACGAAGGAAATGAACGAGGCTCACGAGATCATTGTGCGGAATAGCCACGCGCACTGGGCCAGAAAGATCGAGCAGGAATTGGAAGCGACCCAGCAACATATCCTGAGGCAGGAAAAAGAAGCGACCGCTCGCCTGGACGGTTTGGCGGCCATCACAATTGAGCGCGTGCAGAAAAGCATGGAAATTACACGCACGGATCTGGTGGATCGATTCGTCTTGCGCCTGCGTGAGCAAGTGGGACCATTGCTGGTGGAGGCGAAAGAGTCCCTCCAAAAACTCGAAGCTACCGAAGCTGCAATCAAGAAGGAATCGGAAACAATTTACGCGGGCTTTGGCCAGCAGCTGGAACAAAGCGCCCAGGCAAATCTCGCCAGAGTCCAACAGGATCTGGAGAAGAACACGGGAGAAATAGCCGCCAGGACGAACGAAACACTTCAGAAGCTGTATCAGGACTTCGAGAAAGCGGCGCAAAGCAGCGCGGAATCGCTCCTCGCGACCAGCGGGAATCAGATCACTGAGATATTGCAGGGTAAGGTGAATGAGATTTCCCAGTCATTTTCCAGCGGGCTCGAAAACCATACGCGCAATTACCTGGAGTCCGTTAGCAAATCGATTGCGGAGATTCCAAACAAGATATCGAATCCTTCGAAGTAAGCAGACCTGAATCTTCGGAGTTTGTGAAAAAGCCTTCCAATCTGTCATTACGAGCGAGGCGAGGAATCTCTCCTTTTTGTTCTGATAGCTGAATCGAAGAGAGATTCCTCGCTTCGCTCGGAATGACAGATTATTAAGATTTTCCTCAGCCAGTAAAGCTTGCCTTATTTCAGCTATCGTCAACTACGTATATCGCAATTCCGCGTGCGCATTTCAAAATTAAATATATTCCATCGAAAAAATGCGTCGATTGCGGCTGTAATTCGCTGGGCTTTCCATAGACACCCCCACATAAAGATGCCATAATAAAATCTTTATAGAATCCTTACATAAAATATGCCATCCATACCTGCGGGCCAAAATACTGAGCCTTCTCCACTTATAACCGTTCCTCGGGTCATCGTGGCCACCACGGCCATGCTCACCTTTATTTCTTTTTGGCGTGCCGCCGCTATTGTATTGAATGATCTTGCCTCGTCCGCCTATTACGCCGGTGGGGAGTCCGAAAGCTTTATCGGGAAGTCCGCGCCGTGGTTCATCCTCGGCGTGATGCTGTTCTCTTACTGCGTGCGCGCGGTGTACGTGGAAAGCTGCAGCATGTTCGTGCGCGGCGGCGTGTATCGTGTTGTGAAAGAGGCGCTCGGCGGGACTTTGGCGAAATTCTCTGTCTCTGCGCTGATGTTCGATTATGTGTTGACGGGACCGATCAGCGGCGTGTCCGCGGGGCAGTATCTGGCCGGACTGCTGAATGAGTTGTCTGCTTATTTTCATATGGGAATCGTGCTCCCGGAAAATGCCACGGCCGCCTTTTTCGCCGTTCTCGTCACTATTTTCTTCTGGTGGGAAAATATCAAAGGCGTGCATGAATCCAGCGACAAAGCGCTGAAAATCATGCAAGTCACCACGGTAATGGTAGCCGTGCTGATCGTATGGTGCATGTACACAATCTGGACACGCGGCGCGCACCTCCCTCCGTTTCCCACCCCTGCCAACATTCAGCTGGATAAAAGATCCTTGGGTTGGCTTTCCGGGCACGAAATTGTGCGCATGATTCCGATGATTGCCGTTTTTGTCGGCATCGGACATTCGGTTCTGGCGATGAGCGGAGAAGAATCCCTCGCACAGGTGTATCGCGAGATCGAAGCGCCGAAGCTGCCAAACCTGAAAAAAGCCGGCTTGATCATTTTCATTTACAGCCTGCTCTTTACTTCGCTCGTATCGTTTTTTGCCGTGATGATCATTCCGGACAACGTGCGAGGGAAGTATCTGGAGAATTTAATCGGTGGATTGTCCATGAGCCTGGCGGGTCCGTTCGCGCTACGCCTGGCCTTCCATGTGTTTGTCGTAGCGGTCGGGACGCTAATCCTTGCCGGTGCCGTGAACACTGCAATCGTCGGATCGAACGGCGTTCTTAACCGCGTTTCCGAGGATGGCGTGCTGGCGGACTGGTTCCGGCAGCCGCACCGCAAATATGGTACGTCCAACCGCATCATCAACATCGTGGTCATCTTCCAGATCATAACCATCGTTGCCAGCCGCGGCGATGTGACATTCCTGGCCAACCTGTATGCGTTTGGCGTGATCTGGAGCTTCACGATGCAGGGCATCGCGGTCCTGGTGATCCGCTACACGCATCCAGGAGATCGCGAATACCGCGTGCCATTGAATTTCCATTTGTTCGGCAAGGAAATTCCTCTAGGACTGGCACTGATCACGGTGATTTTATTTTTGATCGCCATCGTGAACTTGTTTACGAAGCCAAGCGCCACGGTCGCGGGACTGATCTTCTCTTTCGTCATGTTTGGCGTGTTTACCGTATCCGAAAAGATAACGCAAAAAAATCGCGGCACGGCCCACGTGGAGATGGATCAGTTTAACGTCGCGTCGCAGGAAGAATTGACGCGGCAGTCGGTCGGCGTTCGGCCCGGAAGCGTTCTGGTCCCGATCAGCAATTTTCACGCTTTATATCACTTGCAGGCGGTGCTGGATCGTATTCGGACTGAACGACGCGACATCGTTGTGATGCATGTGCGTCTGCTCAGCCGGTCGACTTCAGGCTCAAGCGAACTCGAGGCCGAGCAGCTTTTTGGCAGCATCGAGCAATTCCTGTTTACAAAGGCGCTGTCTCTGGCGGAAAAACGCGGGAAGCCGATTCGGCTGGCTGTTGTTTCGGCCAATGATTTGTGGGGCGGCATTCTGAACGCCGCGGTGAAGCTGGAAGCCTCCACGATCGTCCTCGGGCGATCGGCGAAAGTTACGCTCGCAGAAGAGGCACGGGAAATCGGCCTTGCGTGGGAACAACTCCCTGATCCGCGCCCGAAATTTAATCTGGAAATTTTCACGCCGGGAGGGCAGCGCGAATTTTTCCTGCTTGGCCCGCACGCGCCGAATCTCACATCCAACGAAGTGCGACTCGTGCATCGGCTCTGGCTGCGCTTCAGCGATTTGGTATCCCCGGAAGAGCTTCATCACCACGACGTTGTACACTTTGCGCTCGATGAAGTGATTAAGGAATTGGAAGAAGGCAAGGAAGCGGATGTGGCCGCGCGCCTCAGAGAACACATCAGCAGGAACAAATCGGTCTCAACGAAGCAGTAATATTACAAGCCTTCACTCGGCGTTTCATCTCCCATCGATGAAGGGTTCCCGCCGCACAGACGTACCGCTGCACCAAATAAACCTAAAAGCTCAACACAGAGGACGTAGAGAAAACAGGAGGACCACCGAGAAATTGAAAAGCAAGAGCAGTTGAGAAACTTACAAATTTCCCGACAAATTCTCGGTTCTTCTCTCTCTTGATTTTCTCTGTGCCCTCTGTGTTAAAGCCTTTGACTTTTTCCAGCGACAAGAAGCATCCACGAATCAACCGGTCAATGCAGCATCGAAAATTTACGCAGCGGTGCGAATTTCAGACGTGCAGTGCATGCACTTTGTCGCCTGCATTGGCACGGCGCCCAGGCAATAGGGGCAGTCGCGGGTTGCGGGAGGCGCGGGAGCAGGCTTGGGAGCCAGACGATTCACCTGGCGCACCAGAATGAATACGGCAAAGGCCACGATTAGAAAATTAATAACCGTGTTTAGAAAGAGACCATAGTTCAAGGTCGCAGCGCCCGCCGCTTTGGCCGCCGCGATCGTGGGGTAATGCGTCTCCGTTAAATTGACGAATAGATTTGAAAAATCGACGTGGCCAAGCAGTCTGCCAATTGGCGGCATCAAAACATCCTGCACAAATGAGGTTACAATTTGCCCGAACGCCGCGCCGATAATGATACCGACTGCCATGTCGAGGACATTTCCCCGCATCGCGAATTCTTTAAATTCCTTGAGCATGCGCGTCTCCTTTTCGAGCTTTAGAGAATTCGACAGGACCTAATCGGTTCGAAGTGACAACACAGCCGCCAGGAGTCCCCGTATTGCGAGAACGCCCCCGGCAGCCGCCAAAGCCAGGCCTACCCAACGAAACGTAAGAAAAATCAGCGTCAGCATCGCGAGCCCTACGATCACCAAGGAAGCTCCGCCCACGCGTGCGACAGTGCGGTCTGATGTTCGAGCCGCGCGTGACGTTTTCATCCACGTACGCACTCCCCAGTAAATAAGAACCGCTCCAAGTCCAAGCCACGCCGGGCTGCGTGGATCGAAATTAACGGGAGTGAGGAATTTGTTGCTCATCCCCAGCCAAATCAGGAAGCCGCCGAGCAGAATAAATATGAACTCGGTCATCATCCGAAATAAATTGGCCGGGGTCAGCATGCGCGTCTAGAACGGGCTAGGATCGCTCAATTTTTACGGATTTTAATTCAACCGGCGTTTTCGGCTTGTCATTTGCGCCGCGCGGCAATTCGGAAATTTTAGTGGCGATATCCATTCCTTCCACCACTTCGCCGAAAATCGTATGTTTATTGTCGAGCCAAGGCGTGGGAGCTACGGTAATAAAAAATTGGCTGCCATTCGTTCCCGGTCCGGCGTTGGCCATGGAAAGTTTTCCCGGCTTGTCGTGCTTCAGGCTCTTATTGAACTCGTCGCCAAAGCGATAACCTGGATCTCCGGTTCCTGTTCCGAGCGGGCATCCGCCTTGAATCATGAATTGCGGAATTACGCGGTGAAAAATCAGGCCGTCGTAAAACGGACGCTTCACTTTTTGTCCGGTGTTCGGATCCTTGAATTCCTTGGTGCCCTCGGCAAGGCCGACAAAGTTGCCGACGGTTTGCGGAGCTTCCTTTTCAAAAAGTTTTACTACGATGGTTCCCTGCGTTGTGTCGAATACTGCGTATGTGCCGGGTGCGCGACTCAAGACTGCCTCCTAAGAAGGACAAAATATGCTGGCATTATTACCTATTCCAGGCGAGTAGACCAGCGCCGCCCATAATAATATACTGCCTCGAATTTATCGAAGCGCGCGCGCGGGCCGTAATGCTAAACTTCCGCCCTGCGCGTGTTGCATCGTATCACCATGCTCGAGAATCTAATGGCAGACAGGGAGAAGAACACTTGAATAATGTGATCATTATCGGGAGCGGCTGCGCGGGAATGACGGCCGCGATTTACGCCGGGCGCGCCAATCTGAAGCCTGTGGTGATCGACGGGTTGGAGCCAGGCGGCCAACTCGCGCTGACGACAATGGTTGAGAATTTCCCCGGATTTCCCGACGGAATTCTGGGCCCGGACCTGATTGAAAATATGCGCAAGCAGGCGTTGCGCTTTGGCGCTGAATTTAAATCCGGCGCGATTACGGAAGTCGATCTGAGCAAGCGGCCGTTCAAGATTACAGCGGGCAAAGAGACGTTTGAAACTCAGGCGCTTATTATTGCCGCCGGCGCCACGGCGCGATTGATGGGGCTGGAGTCTGAGCGCAAGTTGATCGGGTACGGCGTTTCCACGTGCGCGACGTGTGATGGCTATTTCTTTCGCGGCAAGGATATTGCCGTGGTCGGCGGCGGCGATTCGGCCATGGAAGAAGCCAATTTTCTTTCGCGGTTTGCCAGCAAAGTGTACCTGGTGCACCGGCGCAAGGAATTCCGCGCCTCTAAAATCATGGTGGATCGCGCGCGCGCCAACGAAAAAATTCAATTCGTCACGCCCGTGATTGTCGAAGACATTTCGGATGTGACCAAGGGCGGCGTGGAAAATATGAAATTGCGCAACACCGAAACCAACGAATCGTCCACGCTGCCCGTCGAAGGCGTGTTCGTCGCCATCGGCCACGAGCCCAACACCAAGGTGTTTCGCGGCAAGCTGGACATGGATGAGAACGGCTACCTCACTACGCATCACGGCAGCCAGACCAACATTCCCGGCGTGTTTGCCGCCGGCGATGTTCAGGATCATCATTATAAGCAGGCCGTCACAGCGGCAGGTTCCGGCTGCATGGCCGCGATCGATGCGGAGAAATTTTT
>DATHNC010000180.1:0-53141 GCA_035486415.1 Saccharimonadales bacterium (SeqCode) | reverse complement strand
GGTGGCGGGAGCGAATCAGACAGCCACGATTAAGGTAACGGACGCGCAAGGGTTGTCGGCGACGAGCAGCGGGCTGACGATCACCGTCTACTCGCAGCTAGTAATTACTCCACCCTCGTTGCCATTGCCAACTGGAGTCGTTAACGTGGCGTATCCGGCCGAGACGTTCACGGCCTCGGGCGGTTCGGGGAGCGGCTACACGTTCTCGCTGGCGTCAGGCAGCTTGCCGAGTCCGTTGACGGTTGGTGCGGGCGGGACAATCGCAAGCGCCGTACCCACTGCGTCGGGCACATTTACATTTGCCGTGAAGGTGACGGACTCCGTCTCTAATACGGCAACCACCGCCAATATCAGCTTAACGATTAATCCGGCAATCAGCGTGACTCTGTCACCAGCGCAACCTTTCTCGATGGACCAGGCCACTTCGCAGTTGATTACAGCCACGGTGAATAACGATCTGAACAGTGCGGGCGTCACCTGGTCCACGCTTACCGGTAATGGCTCGTTGAGCGGATCGACAACCAGCACGATCACGTACACCACCCCGGGAAGCATTCCAACGACGAGCATCGCGACTTTCACGGCGACATCGATTACCGATCCGTCCAAGTCCGCGAGTTTCTCCGTTTCTCTGGAGCCACCTCCGACAATCACTACGTCCAGTCTTCCGTCCGGGACGGTGGGCGGTGCCTATACTTCCGCAGTCTCTGTGAGTGGCGGCGTCGGGCCGTACACCTGGTCGTTTACGACCTTGCCTGCTGGGCTGTCTCTCTCCAGCAGCACGACTAATACAGTCAACATTACGGGTACTCCGACTACAGCCGGAGCAAGCCAGACCGTCACGATCAAGGTGACGGACGCTAAAGGACTGTTCTACACACTAAATTCGACGATCACTGTCCTCAGCAACAGCGGTCAGATCAGTGGTCAGATTTCCCTCAACAACACGTGCGGCGGCAGCGTCACTCTGCCCACGTTCACAGTCACTATCAACACCACCCCGACTTCGCAGTCGGTGCAGACTGACAGCAACGGGAACTTCTCGTTTACTAGCATTCCCAACGGGACGTACATGATTACGCCGTCGATTTCGGGAGCGGCAAGTTCTGTCTTCTATCCCGCCAACATTACCGGTGTTGCCGTTAATAGCGGCTCGGTGTCTGGCGAAAATTTCAATGCTGTCGTGGGTTACAACGTAAGCGGAACCGTGAGCTATAGTGGGTCGCAGACAGGGCAAACCTACGTCTCTCTCCAAAACAACAACTGCGGCGGATATGGCGCGCAGGGCACCAGCATCACGCAGGCCACGCTTGGCTCGGGCGGTGCCTACACCATTCATAGCGTGCCGCCGGGAAACTATACGCTGAACGCGTGGATGGATTCCACGGGAGTCACGTCGGGCACCAAATATCCTGGCGAACAGGGCCAGCCGAATGCGAACGACCCAACGGGCAGCAACTCGAGCGTGTCGGTGACCACCGCGAGTGTGACTGGCGTGGGTGTCACCTTGACAAGTCCCACGTATTCGACGCCGACCGCCAATCCGACAATGCAGGTATTCCCGAGCGCTGGAGGCGTGGCGATCTTCTACAATCCGTCGACTCCTACAACCGGCAACAAGGTAGAGGATGCCAACGAATATGTTGTCGAGTGGGCAGTCCCGACTGGAACCGACGGCCTGGGTAACACCACGTGCGCTCTCGGCGGTGGCACCGGTGGCGCACAATTCTTAACCATCGCCGGGTCCCATACGTTCTATGGTGTCGGCGCGCACGGCGCAACCGTCTGGATCCTGAGTAACACCATGCTCGGCGCTGGCACCTTTACCAGCGGCCAGTCCTATTGCTTCCAGGCCCGTTCATTCAACACTCTGGCCACCACTACGCATCCTTCTGGCTGGTCAAACTACGCCTATAGCAACGGCAGTCCGCTGCCGGTGAAGATCGTCTCGAACACCTCGGCTTTGTGCTCCACCAATTGCACAACGGTATCCGGAACGGTGACAATTCCCAGTGGCGTCACTCCCGTCTCGGGCGCGCCGTTATACGTTGGACTCTACCAGCAGAGCCCCAGTTCTAATGGTCCCTCGGCCCTCTACGCCACCGAAATCAGCGCCCCGGTTACCGGAGCCAACAGTTACTCGATCACGATCCCGAACGGCTCTGATTACTTCATTTTTGGGATTCTTGATCAGAACAACGACGGGCAGATCGATGCCGGCGACGTAACTGATACCAACAACAACAGCAATGCCAGCGGCGTCACGCTGTCGGGCAGCGCCACGACAATCGATGATAATTCACTGCCTGCGACCAATAGCAATGTAACTGTGCAAACGCAGTATTCGGCCTGCGGCACAAATTGCAGCAGCTACAACCTCAACCTGCAGGTACGTGAAGGCAACAAACTGCCTGTCGCGGTGACCCTCTATTCGGGCCCGAACCTCCTAAATCCAGTGGACATGGGCCATTGCTCAAATTGCGGCAATGTCCAATACGATTTCTCCGCCAACTTGCCCGGCGGAACCCCCAACGTGGGGGATACCTATAATTTCACTGTTACCTACAGCGACGGCTCAGTGGACCAGGGCAGCGCGGGAACGATCAACGGCAAGGTAACTGCTTTCGGCAGTACAGGCGCGGTGGCGGGTGCGAACGATCTTCCGACCAATCTTTCGCCGAGCGGAACGAGCAGCACCAGCACCACGCCGACCTTTACCTGGACCTTCCCGACCAATCCAAGCAACTACACCTACTCATTCTACTTGCAGCAAAACAACTGCTCAGGTAACTGCACTATATGGCAGATTCCGAACCAGAATTCCAACTCCAACGGTTTTACTTACGCCCAAACTCAGAATAGTGCCACGACTGGTCAGATTGTCTGGGGCACAGATCCGACGGGAGGAGGCAATTCGCCTTCCGTCAGCGCTCTAACCACTGGGGCCACGTACAATTGGTCCATTTCGGTGCAGGACGCAAACAATAACCAGGCGCAGGCGTCAGTAAGTTACGTACCCTAAGATCGTGTATTGACTCGACTCAGAGGGTGGTACGGGCCGGACAAGGACGGCCACCCTCCCTGTATCTAGGACGGAGACAGCGTCGCCATCTATGTCAGATTGCAAAGGGCCGGCCTCGCAAATTGGGCCGGCCCTTTTCGCGTTTAGACAACTGAAAATGAAATGATTAGAATATTTTGCGAGATGTGAATTGTGGTCAGCCGCTATTCTCGTCCAGCCTATGGTTGTTTCCAATTTGAAACGTACCTGAATAATTATGATTTCTCCGATATTTGACTTGACATAGAATCTTCTCAAATAGTAACTAGTTGCCACCCAATTCGCGTTTGGCGGAAGGGACTCGCTTTAAGCAAATTCGTGCATGATCTCGACTTTTTTCAGTTAAGGTCGGGTTCCATACCGTAGTGCATTCGGAGGATGCCCCATGGCGATTCGCAAAGCTCTTTTTCCGTTCATTATTTTTGTCGCGCTGCTGTTCCAGGTTTCGCGGGCCGCAGCCGCGGTGGATTGGGATCCGGTAACGGACGCAGAGAAGAGCATGAAGGCGAATCCCATCGATCCGGGCGCGGGCGCTGTGGTTCTGTTCAAACGCGGAAAAATTGACGTCATTGAGCAATCCAGCCTTTTCTGGACCACCCGAATACAAACTTATGTTCGCATCAAGGTGTTTAACGATGCCGGGCGCGATGCGGGCAATATTTCCGTGGATCATGAAAAGAGATTTCGCCTTTCCAAGATAGAGGGGCGCACCATTCTTCCGTCGGGAGAAATTATTCCGCTGGATTCTTCCAAAGTGTTTCAGGGCATCGCCTATAAGGAAGGAAATAACTTCGCAATTTTGGAGACGAGTTTTACGTTTCCGTCGGTCGGGCCCGGAGCGATTATCGAGTATGAACTCGAAGAGACGGTCGATGGGTTTTTTCCGCCGCCCTGGATATTTGACACGCTAGGAGTTGGGACCATGGATTCCTCGCTCCAGGTCACCATCGGTCCGCGCCTGGGCATGTCTCAATTTCCGCTGGAAACCACTCAGAATAAATTTGCATTTACGCAAAGTTCAACCGTGAGGGGGAGCCAATACAATTACAGCGTCAAGAATTTGCGCCCCATTCAGGATGAACCATACGCTCCTCCTTTTCGCGATCAGGCCAGCATGGTGCTTTTCACTCCCACCGAGCTTGGATTCGGAGGGGATGTGTACCCGATCATAAAGAAATGGGACGACATTGCCGAAGAAGTCAAACGCGAACTGGGAAACATGGAAAAGAGTGAAAAAGACGCCAGAAACAAGGCGAAGGAATTAGCGGATAAGATTTCAGATCCAAGGAAGAAAGCGGAGGCCATTTATACTTATTTGCAGCAGAACGTCAAGTCGAGCAATTTGGCAGGAGTCGGCCTGGGACGGCCAGCGGATGAAATTCTTTCCTCGAAAAGGGGCGATCCGGACGAGATCAATGCTCTTTACATTCTTATGTTGCACGAAGTGAAGGTGGACGCGGATATGGTGCTCGCGGCTACGCCAAACTGGTGGTCGCTCGTGAAAGTGTTCCCCAATTTCAGCCAGTTTTCGAGAATCGTGACGCGACTGAATTTGAAGGATGGCGTGACGTTCGCCGACCCGGCTGATCCCGCCGCGCCGTTTGGCGATTTGCCGTGGTTCGATCGCGGAGTGCCAGGACTGGCGATAAAAGGCAGCAAAATCCAGGATGCATTGATTCCGACTGGAACCGTGGATGAAAATGTCTCGACCGCAACGAGTACGATGCAGGTCGGCAAAGACTGGTCAATGGAAGGCGATGAAGAGACGAATATGAAAGGCGCGGAAGCCATCGATTTCCGGTCTGCGCTGGTGAATGAAGCTCCGGAGAAGCTCGAGAGAACCTTAACGGATATTTTTGCTTCCGGACATTCGGACGCTGAAGTCAGCAAAATTGTGCACCCTGAGTTTCGAGATTCCTCACAGCCGATTGTGCTGAAGGCCCACGTAAAAGAAAGGGCGACGAACGAGCTCGAGCGGGGAGGTTTGCTGCTCAACCCCTGGATGGGAGATGCGTTCGAGCGGCCAATTTTCACTGCGAGCGTCAGGCATTCCGCAGTGCGTTTTAATTATGCGGAAAAGAGAATCAGTACAACCATTTGGCAACTTGATCCCGCCATCAAGGTGGACCAATTGCCGAGGGACGTGAAAATAGAAAATGATCTGGGTGGATTTTCCCATTCGTGCACGCAGAGCGGAACGACGGTGACCTGCACGCGCTCTTACGCCCTGAAAAATACTCTGCTGAGAACAAACATCGAGTATTTGAATGCCAAGAAATTCTTCGAGGAAATTGCCAAACAAGATCAGGAGGTTATCGTCCTTCGTGCGCAGTAAGTTCGTCACCGCCGGCTGCGTGGTTCTAGGCCTGCTGCTATTGTTCTGCCCAAGCGACAGGTCGATCGGCAGTGCCGAGTCCGCGCCGGATTGGCTTGTGGCGGCGGGGAAAGCGGATCTCGCGCATTTCGGGGATGGCAGCGCAGCGGTGATCCTTGGCGAGTGGACGGACTTCACGGTCGATGCCACGGGAAAATTTGTGATGACCGAGCGGCGCGCCATGCGAGTGCTGAACCGGCGTTCCGCGGACCGTTACCTGGATGCGGAGGGACAAGAAAACAACGCTGGCAAAGTCACGAGCATACAAACGTGGGCCATCGCTCCGACGGGAAAGCTCACTGTATCGGGGAAGAAGGACATTGTTACTATTGCGGGATATGGATCCTTTGAAGAGTTCACCGACGTCCGAGTGAAAAAAGTAAGCACTCCCGGCGCGGAAGATGGATCGCTCGTGGGTTCCGAGATTGTGACGGAAGGCCGAATCCCGATCAGCGGCGAGAAGTTTCAGATGGAGGAAGAGCTTCCAGTTCGTGTTCGTGAATTGCATGTCTCCGTGCCTTCCGGATCGCTGCACTGGTTTTTGAATCACCCGGAGAGGGTTGAAGTGGTCAGCCAGTCAGAAAAAGACGCAACTTTCCGGGCGCAAAATCGTAGCGCCGTTGCGGATGAAGAAGATGCGCCGCCTTTTACTTCTGTCGCGGCGATGGTTGTGATTAATTATGACGCCAAGGGGCTAGGGGCGCTTCAGTCGTGGGAGCAGGCGGGACTTTATTACCACACGCTGTTCGATACGGGCGAAAAACCTGAAACTGAAATTGCGTCGCAGGTGGAGACACTTGCCAAGACCCAATCCGATACGCTCTCCAAAATTGATGCGCTTTACACTTACGTTTCGCGGCAGATCCGCTACGTCGCGATTGAAATCGGCGTGGGGGGCTACCAGCCACATCCGCCAGCCGACGTTTATAAAAACAAATATGGAGATTGCAAAGATAAAGCAACTCTTCTGATTTCCATGATGGGTAAAATTGGATTGCGTGCCTATCCCGCGCTTGTAGGGACACGCGGGGATGTGGAAGCGGACCCAAAAGTTCCGACGCTTGCTACGTTCGATCACATGATTGTTGCGTTTCCTGTGCCCGCAGAGCTGCGTCCGGCAGTTGAAAAATTACCTGCATACGATTCGCAGAATCAGATTTTATGGCTCGATCCAACTTCGGAGACGGACCCGATGGGACAGCTGCCGGAAATGGATCAAGGCGTGTTCGCGCTGATCTCTTATCCGAATCGAGGCGACCTGCAGCGAATTCCGCAGGCTCCGCCGGATCAAAATGGGTTTGAATATACGGCCACTGTGCATCTGATATCCGATGGAACGGGAACGGCGGAGGTAGAGGCGAAATATCTTGGAGTGTCCAACTCGCACCGGCACATGTTTTATCGAGGCCGCTCGCAAAGCGAAATCCTCAAGACTTTTGAGGGGATGGTAGCCCGGTATGTGAACCAGTCCACCTTCCAGAAGGCATCCATCGCGGGCGTCGAAGACAGCCATCAGCAAATTGTCGAAAAATTTTCATTTGCCGGGAATTTCTCTGTTGCTTCCGCGGGTAGCAGTTGGTTTTTTCAGCCCCAGTTTCTGAGTGGAATTGCCGTGCCCGAAGTTGGCATGAGGCCGCGCCGCCTTCCACTCGATATTGGCACGCCGTTTCACGTGAAATGCAATTACCGCGAGGAATTGCCGGCGGGAATGCGAGTGGATAGCGTTCCGGAAAAAATTTCCGTTAAGAGTGAGTTTGGCGAGCTGACGATCGAATACTCGGTGAATGGCAATGTGCTTACCGCGTTGGAAAACCTTTCTTTTTCGCAGGGCCTGATCCAGCCTGAAAAATACATGGAGTTTCGCGATTTTGTAAATGCGTCCATCCGCGCGGAACGGCAGCGGCTTCGAGTCGTGACCGCGACGCCGTAAATTACCCCAGGCTGAGACAATGTCATCACATAAAAGGGTAGCAACCCCAACCGGTAAGGCGGTCAGGGGCTAAAGCCCAATGTTCCTTGCGGATTTGGTGCCGCGGCTGAACAGGCTGCGGAAAAAAAGGCCTTGTACTGTCATTCTGAGCGAAGCGAAGAATCTCTCTTCGATTTAAGTATAGGAAAAGAAACAAGGAGAGATTCTTCGCTTCGCTCAGAATGACAGAGTATTGGGTTTTTCCGCAGCCTGTGAAGCCGCGACCCAGAAAACTTATTGTGAGATGGCTGGACCCTGACATACACAGAAAACCGGTTCGCCACTTCGATCTGGAAGCCTGGTAAAGTTTCAGTGTTCTGGTGTGATTTTATTTTGACTCAATCGTGGCGACTTCTTTGGTCTTTTCCGGGACTGGCAGTTTTTGAACGAGCCTGCGCTCTCGCCGGACATCGGACACTGTGAGCCCTAGCATTTGAATACTGCAAGCTTCCAATTCTTTTTCAAACCACTCTTCGCCCACTCGATAACGTAATTTTGAAAAAAGTACGCTGGAGTATTTCCGTTGCGGTTCGCCAGCGGCTTTGTAGATCACTTCCGCCAGGCTGATAGGAAGCGTGTCTCTGTGGGCCACCATCTGCCGAATTTTTTTGGTTCCACGCAGAGTTGGGTCAGCGGTTTGATTATTCGCTACCAGATCGGTAAGAAAAATTTCAATCTCTTCGGCCCAAACGTGTTGGTGAATGCCATTCTCAAGCAGAAGGGAAAGAGATTCCATGCCATCAAGCCGTGAAAAACCGATCCGGGGACGAAATCCGTGGTGTTTGTCGTTTTGAACCGAACTCTTTTTTTGACGCCAAATCCGCAGTGCCGTGTAGCCCAAAGCTAAAACAACTAGGATAGTTAAAAAGTAGAAAAGAATATTCATAGGAATATCCGGTATCCGATAAAAATTAGATTAAATTAGATGATGACGAACCAATCGATTCTAAATCCATCCAAACCATAATTCATTTAATTTCACTGTGCGGTTCCCTTTTTCCGCATTTATGAAATCGAATCGGACAGGTTTGGAAGCGATTTCAAAATATTAATTTAGAACCATTTGTATATATAGCCGTTATATCCCGATATGTAAATAGGGAGTAATCCTCAGGTTTTTTTCGGGGGTTTTGGAGCGATTCGAGGAATATAGCTGGAATTTAGCGGAACTCGCTATAGATTTCAACTGCATTATAATCAATCGGTTGCATGATAAACGGTGCTAAAAGGCCCCGCCAGTGATTAAAAACCGGCCTATCTTTATGAGTTCCTTATGAAATTTAATGTATTTATTTAGGCCGCCAATTCTATGGAGAGGTTCGGAATTGGCCGATAAGCATAAAGGAAGAATGCCAGGAGGAATCCGCACTGTTCCGCGCCAGGATGCGTGGGGCACTCCCGCCGGTTTCTTTGCCGAAGTCGGGCTGAGCCGACTTGTTATTAAAAAGGAGAAAGCGCCCGCGCACATTGTGTGCTGCCAAGGTTCTTAAACAAGAAAGACATGCCAACAAACCAAGCGCCTCAAATAACTAACACGGACCCGAAAACCGGATTACCCCGAGTTGTCATTGCCACGACCGCGATGCTTTCCTTCATTTCGTTTTGGAGGGCGGCTGCGATTGTATTGAACGACCTGGGATCTTCCGCATTTTATGCCGGCGCGATCGCTGAGCAGGCGATCGGGAAGGCCGCTCCCTGGTTTATTTTGGCGATTATGCTGTTCGCGTACGCCGTGCGATCGATGTACATCGAGAGCTGCAGCATGTTCGTCCGCGGCGGAGTTTACCGGGTTGTGAAAGAGGCGATGGGCAGCACGCTCGCTAAGTTTTCCGTGTCTGCTTTGATGTTCGATTATATTTTGACGGGGCCGATCAGCGGCGTTTCCGCGGGCCAGTATCTGACGGGATTTTTGAATGAATTGTTCGCGCGTTTTCACTTCAATTTGATTCTTCCGATTAATTCGACTTCGGCAATTTTCGCAATCGTCGTTACCGTATATTTCTGGTGGGAAAATATTAAGGGAATTCCGGAGTCCAGCGGAAAAGCTCTGCGGATCATGTATGTAACCACCGTAATGGTGGTGGTCATGATTGGCTGGTGCATTTTAACGGTGATCATGCGCGGCGCGCACCTTCCTCCATTCCCGTCAAAAGCCACGATGACATTTGCCCCCGAGGCATTGGGGTGGCTCCGATTGAGCACTTTGCCGCACACGATTGCAGTGATCGGCATATTGATTGGCCTGGGACATTCTGTTCTGGCCATGAGCGGTGAGGAAACGCTGGCTCAGGTTTACCGCGAAGTCGAGCATCCCAAGCTGCCCAACCTTGAAAAAGCGGGGCTGGTTATATTCGTTTACAGCTTGATTTTCACCGCAGGCGTTTCGTTTTTCGCGTCCATGATTATTCCCGATGCTGTCCGGCCACAGTTTTTTGGGAACCTGATCAGCGGGCTGGCATTGAATTTTGTGGGGCCATTTAACCTCAAGCTGGCCTTCGAGGGATTTGTCGTCATCGTCGGCGTTTTGATGCTCGCGGGAGCCGTGAATACGGCCATCGTGGGATCGAACGGAGTTTTAAATCGCGTTTCTGAAGACGGGATTCTTCCGCACTGGTTTCGCCACCCGCATCCCCGCTTCGGAACTTCCTACCGGATGCTCAACCTGGTGGTGGCGCTGCAACTCCTGACGATTATCCTCAGCCGTGGAGACATCTTCGTACTGGGCGAGGCCTACGCGTTTGGAGTGATGTGGAGTTTTTCGATGAAGGGGCTCGCGGTGCTGGTGCTTCGGTATAAGCAGCCAGGGAAGCGAGATTTCCGCGTGCCGTTGAATTTCACAATCGGCCATACGGAAATTCCTGTTGGTCTGGGTTTGATTACCCTGGTGCTTTTCGCTCTCAGCATCATGAATCTTTTTACCAAGCAAGTGGCCACGATTTCGGGAGTCGTGTTCACGCTCATTTTCTTCACGATATTTGAAATTTCCGAAAAAATTACGCTGAAGCATGGCGCGAAACATCAGGAGCTTGACCAGTTCAACCTCGAGTCGGACGGGGAACTGACTCCCGCTGCGCTAGGAGTGCGACCTGGTAATGAGCTGGTGATGATCCGCAACTCGAATACTCTTTACAATCTTGGCGCGGTGCTCGACCGGATTAATCCGCGGTTGCAAGATGTGGTCGTTCTTCATATGCGAGTGATGGGCAGAGCGGGTTCAGGGGAAAATGAGCTCGAAGCTCAGGATCTATTCAGCATCAACGAGCAGGAATTATTTACCCGCGCGTTGTCCCTGGCGGAAAAAAGAGGGAAGTCGATTCATCTGGCGGTAGCTCCGGCGAACGCGAAATGGGACGGAATTCTGCGCGCCGCACAAAGCTTGCAGTCGTCGACTATTGCTTTGGGAATGTCATCCTGGAGGGCCATGGCGGATGAGGCCCGCATGGCGGGACTTGCGTGGGAAGCTTTGCCGGAACCGCGGCCCAATCTGACGCTGGAAATTTATTCACCGGATGGACAGGAGCATGTTTTTTATCTGGGTCCACATGCCCCGCGATTGACGTCGAAAGAAATTGATTTGTTGCATGGGATTTGGCTGGAACTCAGTGCCGAGGTTGCGCCAGAAGAACTTCATCATCACGATGTAGTCCACATTGCGCTCGAAGAGCTTCGCAAGAGCATCGATAACGGGAAGCGTGCGGAAATTATCGGTGCATTGCGACAGCACTTGGTGGACATCCGTGATCGCCGTGGTCCCAATCCTTAATTTCTCTTGATTTTAATCCTTGCCGAATACCAATTTTCCACGCCCTGGCATAGAATGCTGCCTGCATAATTGCGTCTGATCATACCGACAACAAACGAACGAGGAGCCTAGATGAAAGCGATTCAAGTTCCGCAAACCGGCGGAGTGGAAGTACTGACGCTGGTTGACACCCCGACACCGAAACCCAAGCCGAACGAAGTGATCGTCAAGATCGCCGCGGCGGGCGTGAATTTCATAGACGTTTATTTCCGTGAAGGACGCTACCCCGTGACTCCGCCATTTATTCTTGGCCAGGAAGCTGCCGGAGTGGTGAGCGAAGTGGGAAGCGACGTGAAGGACTTTAAAGTGGGCGATCGTGTGGCCTACACGGGCATTACCGGTGCGTATGCGGAATATGGAGCCGTACCCGCGGATCGGCTTGTTCGAGTGCCTGCGGGCGTCACAGATCATCAGGCTGCCGCCGCGATGCTTCAGGGGATGACGGCGCACTACCTTGTCAACAGCACGTACCCGCTGAAGAAGGGTGAGACAGCTTTAATCCATGCTGCTGCGGGCGGCGTTGGACTGATATTGGTGCAGATGGCCAAGAATATTGGCGCGCGAGTGATCGGCACGGTAAGCACCGAAGAAAAAGCAAAACTTGCGCGGGAAGCTGGCGCGGATGAAATTATTTTTTATAGCAAGCAGGATTTTGATGCGGAGACGAAGCGCCTGACGGACGGAAAGGGAGTCCATGTTATTTATGACGGCGTGGGCAAGACAACCTTTGATCAGGATCTTAATTGTCTTCGTCCGCGGGGTTATCTGGCGCTGTTTGGAGCTTCCAGCGGACCAGTGCCGCCATTCGACCTAGGCAAGCTGGCTGTGAAGGGATCGCTATTCGTTACCCGTCCAACATTGGTACATCATATTGCGAGCTATGAGGAGTTGCAGCATCGAGCGACCGACGTTTTGACCATGATCGTTTCAGGCAAACTCAAGCTGAGGATAGAACACCTTTATCCACTTAAGGATGTGCAGCAGGCGCATCGCGATCTGGAGGGCCGGAAGACGACCGGGAAATTACTGTTAATTCCCTAACAATTGCCTGAAAATCGAGGATAAAGAGGGGTTTAGGCGTCCTTAACCGGGTGCGCTGATTGTTCTATGCAAATGTTGCATTGCCGGGACTAAGTGAGTTAACATATCTGTTATACCGAGTTGGTGTGTTTGCCCTGATCTTTCTTTAAGTCTCGAGGAGCCTCATGGCCCGCGCAAAAGTTATTCTCAAACCTGCACCCACAAATCTGGCGTCGCTTATTCGCGGCCTATATGGACGCGTAGCAAGGCAACTTAAGGTGGATCCCTCTTACGTGAGCCGAGTGGCCAGAGGCGAACGCCAGTCAGATGAAATTGAATTATCCCTGGAGCGAGAGTTAAGACGAATCATGTCCCTGGTCAGTACGAATAATAATGGGACAAAGCGTCATTCCGCCAAACGTTCCCGAACCGCGACCAAGAAGAAGAAAAAAGTAGCCTAGTACTGGGACTCGCGTAAGCAATCATTGCTGTTGCTGGGCGGGTTGTTGTGCGCGTTCGACGGCGGGAGGCTCTTCGGGTACCACGATCTTATTTTCGTTGAGCTGTTCGTTGCCATCATCGTCGACGGACGGCCGCAAGCTCACGTCGACTGAAAGTCTCTGCCCCGCATGGCCCTTGTAAACCCCCCGAACAGGAGCAACGTCGCCATAGTCGCGTCCATAAGCTATGCGCACGTGCTGTAAGCCAAGGGGCTTTCCCAGTGTTGGATCCAGGCCCACCCACCCGATGTCCGGCAGGTAAACTTCAGCCCATGCGTGCGAAGCCGATCCTCCAATGACCTCTTGCAGTTTCGCGTTTGGCGACGCGGCGCTTTCCGGAACCAGATATCCGGAGACGTAACGTGCAGGCAGACCTTTCTTGCGGACGACGCCGAGGAGCAAATGGGCGAAATCCTGGCACACGCCCGCGCCCAGAGCAAGGGAGTCCAGGATAGAAGAGTTGACGTGGGTCGCGCCTTTCACGTAGTTAAACCTTTCATGAATCATCGCCGAAGCGGCTTGCACAAATCCGGATGCTGTTCCATCGGAATCAACACAGGCAGCAGCCATTAATTCGTCCAATTGGGGAACGTGCGGGACGTAGCTCGAAGGAATGATGAAGTCTAGAAATTCCTCTTCAAGTGCGTCGCGGCGATCTTCAATCTCACAAAGTTTTATTCCACCCGTCGGAAAAACGGCCGCTTCGTGCGCAAGCACAACCGATTCGGCCTCTACCCTCAAGTGGTGGTGCTCGGGGAGAATATTAAATTGGTGCACCCAATTGCCGAACGAATCGCGATAGGAAGTGCCGCGGGAAACAGGATTCGTAACCAGGCGGAAGGATAGGCAGCTCTGCATTTCATCGTGGATGGGACGGAGCCGAACCTCGTTATAACTTTCGGAGACTGGCCCGTCGTATCGAAATTCAGTTGCGTGCACCAGATGATATCGATTCATTCGACCACCACGTAGTAGAAGTAGTTACGAGCGATGTCTTCACCGATTTGTCCGCACATCTGCAACATTTCACTCAGGTAGGAATGCAAGCCCAAATGGAATATTTCCATAATTCGGTCATAACGCAGTCTTTCGAGAACTTTTCCCACAAGGCGTTCGGCTTCGTTCGCGTAGGAGCCCGAACCTGTGCCACTGATCGCGCGCAATCCGGATTGCACTTCCGTAATGCTGAAGCGGATGGAGCGAGGGTGCAGCGGATGCAGGATCAACATTTCGGCAACTTTTTCCGGCTCGATCAGGGAATGATATTTGCGGTGGTAGGCTTCGTACGCTCCCACTGACTTGAGCACAGCCATCCACTGGTGATTGTCTCCGCCGCCGATTTCCGCCGGCGCGTCGTACAAGACGTGGTATTGGACGTCGACCAGCCGCGCCGTCATTTCCGCGCGTTCGATGAACCATCCGATGCGCAGAAATTCCCAGCCTTCGTCGTGTGGCAAGGTCGCATCCGTAACGCCATGAAAGCGGTGGCTGCCAAAGCGGATGGCATCGCAAAAACGGTGCGGGCCCGCTGCGATTTCCTCATCCGGGTGGAAACGATTTACGGTGAAATACAGGCTGTTGATGTCTTCCCACATTTCTCGCGAAATAAAATCGCGAATGGAGCGCGCGTTTTCGCGGGCCTTGGTGATGCACTGTACGATGGAGCTGGGATTATCCTGGCGAAACGCAAGGAATTGGAAGACGGCGCGCGCGTCGGCTTCTCCGTACAATTTGCGGAAGCGCTCTTCCTCGCCGGCCATGACGATCAGCGGATCCCAGTGCAGCCGGTATTTATCCTTCGATTGTTCGAGAACGGTATGAAAATTGACGTCGAGAATTCGAGCAGTGTACTCCGCCCGCTCGATGTACCGAGCCAGCCAAAACAAAGACTCGGCGATTCGCGACAACATCTCAGTCCTCCCCAAACAAAACCCAGGTGTCTTTGCTACCGCCACCCTGGGATGAATTCACAACCAGTGAGCCTTTTTGCAGCGCTACGCGAGTGAGGCCTCCGGGCACGATCGTCACTTTCTCACCGTCATACAAACAGTAGGGCCGAAGATCGACGTGACGCCCGGCAATTTCTCCGAGGTTGGCGTCGTAGGAAGGTACCCTCGAGAGGGGAAGTACGTGTTGCGCGATATAATTTCGCGGATCCGCCAAAATGCGCTGCCTGAAATCTTCAATTCGTTTGTTATCCGCGGATGGGCCCATCAACATGCCGTAGCCGCCGGATTCGCCTACAGCCTTCACCACAAGTTCTGACAAATGATCCAGAACGTAGGCGAGGTCTTCTTTCCGGGAACAAAGGTAAGTGTCCACGCTTCTAAGAATTGGGTCTTCGCCGAGATAATATTTAATGAAAGCGGGCACGTAGGCGTAGATGGCTTTGTCGTCGGCGACTCCATTACCCACCGCGTTTGCCAAAGCCACGTTTCCCGCGCGATAAGCTCCCATCAGGCCGGGTACGCCCAGCACGGAATCTGGGCGAAAGGTAAGCGAATCCAGAAATTCATCGTCTACGCGGCGGTAGATGACGTCGACACGTTGCAGGCCGCGAATGGTTTTCATGTAGACAACGCCGCCGTCTACGATCAGATCACGGCCCTCGACAAGTTCAACGCCCATCTGCTGGGCCAGGAAGCTGTGTTCAAAATAGGCGCTGTTGTAGATGCCGGGAGTAAGCAGGGCAATCTGTGCATCGCTGCCGCCTCTCGGGGAAAGGCTGCGAAGAATGCGCGCCAATTCCGCGGGATAGTGGTTAACCGGGAGGACCTCATATTCCTGAAATGCGTCGGGAAAAGTGCGCATCATGACCAAGCGGTTTTCCAGAACATAGGAAATGCCGCTCGGCGTGCGCACATTATCTTCCAACACGCAATATTCGCCGGTTTTTGAATCGCGGATCAGATCGATACCGCAGATATGAGTGTGAATGCCGCGCGGAACTTCAATTCCAATCACATCGCGCAAGAAATGTTTGCAGGAATAAACGAGAGAACGCGGAATCTGGCGGTCGGCAAAAATGCGCTGTTTGCCGTAAACGTCCTGCAAAAATAAATTGAGAGCGATCACGCGCTGTGCGAGGCCACGCTCGACGCGCTGCCATTCGGAATTCGGAATGATGCGCGGAATCAGGTCAAAGGGAAAAAGTCTTTCCGTCCCGCGCCCATCGCTGTAAACGGTGAAAGTGATGCCCTGCAGGAGAAATGCAAGGTCCGCATGCTGGCGGCGCACTTCAAACTGAGCGGTCATCATCGCAGCGAGTTTTGCAAAAATTTTCGCGTAGTGCGGACGAGGCACACCTGGAGCTGAGAACATCTCATCGTAATACGTCCCTAGCTGGTAATTCCCGAAGAGCCCATCGAGGGGCATTCTTGACTGCACTGAAAGCATCGGCCTACTGTATCAATACTTGCCTGTATTGCATGCACGAAAGAATTTATGTGTGGTATCAGGAATACGGCGCATATTTGGAAGTGTTTCAATCGGGAAAACGAGAGGTGCAATGTGATGTCTGTCACAGATTAATTTTATATAAAGGCAATCATGCAAATGACTTATGGGAGGTAGCGTTCCATTCGCAAATTTGCTATTGTTCCACCATAATTTATGAAAACATTAAAAAAGTTTCTTCTCCTTGGCGTCGCTATGGGCGTATTTGTATTACCCACAATCACTCCGGCAAATACCCTTCGCATCGGTCAAGCCACTTCATTTATCGTGGCGCCGCATATTTATACGGATGCGCAGCGAATCGCTGAACTGGAGCGCAAAGTCACCGACGCGAAAGGTTCGGCGGATAATGCGTGGATGCTAGTCAGCGCAGCTCTAGTGCTGTTGATGACGGGACCGGGGCTCGCCCTTTTTTATGGTGGCCTCGTGCGGAAGAAGAATGTGCTGGCGACAATGCTGCAGAGTTTCGCCATGATGTCGCTCGTCACGATCATGTGGGGATTGTTTGGATACAGTCTGGCGTTTGGCTCAGGCAATAGTTTCATTGGTGGGTTTGAATTTTCGTTCATGCGCGGCGTGGGTGCGGAGCCGAATCCGGATTATGCGGCTACCATCCCGCACCTGACATTCATGATTTATCAGCTTATGTTTGCGGTGATCACTCCTGCGCTGATTACCGGGGCATTTGCGGAACGAATGAAGTTCAAGGCGATGCTCGTGTTCATGTCGCTCTGGCTTGTGGTGGTTTATAGCCCGATGGCGCACATGGTGTGGGGTAAAGGCGGGTTCCTGAACGCAGCGCTCGGCGGTGCATTTCCCACGCTGGATTTTGCTGGGGGCACGGTTGTGCATGTGACGTCGGGAGTTTCCGCGCTTGTGTGCGCTCTCTATTTGGGGAAGCGCATCGGTTACCCGAGCGAATCCGTGCCGCCGCATAGCGTGGTTCTGAGTTTTATCGGAGCTTGCCTGCTGTGGGTGGGCTGGTTCGGCTTTAATGCGGGGAGCGCGCTATCGGCGGGCAGCCTTGCGTCGAGCGCATTTGTGGCCACGCATTTCGCCGCAGCTACGGCCGCAGCGGGCTGGACAATCATTGAATGGAAGACAAATGGAAGGCCGAGCGCGCTGGGAGCTATCTCCGGTGCTGTGGCTGGGTTGGTAGCAATCACGCCAGCGGCGGGATTCGTAAAGCCCATGCCAGCGATGCTGATCGGGTTTATCGCCGGAATTGCATGTTACTTGATGGTGGCGAAGGTGAAGGCCCGCTTTGGGTACGACGATTCTCTCGATGCGTTCGGCGTACACGGCGCTGGAGGAACGATTGGGGCAATTCTCACCGGAATTTTTGCAGTTAGCGCGGTCAATCCCATCTTGAAGGATGCCAACGGAAATGTAATGGCTTCTGGTCTGATTGAGGGGAATACTCACCAGCTTCTAAATCAGCTCATGGGCGTGGGAATTGCCTGGGTGCTGGGAATTGTCGGCACGCTGGCGATTCTGGTTTTTGTGGATAAAGTCATAGGGCTACGAGTTTCGCCGGAACATGAAACTCAGGGGCTCGACCTCTCGCAACATGGAGAGGAAGGATATGACTGGGAAACTTCGATGTAGCTACTGGTTTTTCGGCGGGTGGCATGCCATTCTATCGAGCGCAGTTCTCGTGAGAACTCAGAAAACCAGGCATGTCCACTAATCCCACACTCCATACCGAATTGTGCAGCCAGTACGAAGCGGAATCGTTACGCCTTCAGCATGATTTTTCAATTCAATACGACGGTCTGAAATATTTTCGCGAAAAATCGGCACTCGTCGATTCCATCGCGCATCGTCTCTGGGCGGAATATGTGGCCGCCGGTGAAATATCTCCCTCACAAATCGTGTTTGCCGCGACAGGCGATTTTGGCCGGCAAACTCTGTTCCCGTTTTCGGATATTGACCTGCTGTTTCTCGCTGCGAATGAAGAAGCGGCAAAGAAATTCGAAAGGCCTGCGCAAAGAATCTCTTCAGCTTTCAATGAAGTTGGATTGAAATGCAGCAAGACATTCGGAATTACCTCCCAGGTTCTGCAATTTGATCCCGACCATCCGGAAACGATACTTTCCCTGCTGGATATCCGGTTTCTTGCAGGCGACGAGCAACTTTTTGCCGAATTACAAAACCGCCTGATTCCTGAAGTAATAAATCGCGAATCTCATTCGCTGGTCGAACGCCTCGCGGAAATGACGCGCAATAATCATCGCAAATTTGCGAACACGGTTTTCCATCTCGAGCCGAACGTGAAGGATGGTCCGGGCGGGTTTCAGGATTACGTGACAGGATGCTGGCTGGCGGCGACCTCTGCCATGGAAAAACATCACGCATGGCCTGAACTGCGGACCTATTTTTTGCCGTCGAACGCGACCGCAATGCATGCGGCGCTGGAATTTTTTGCTTCGGTGCGCTGCTTTCTGCATTTTCGGAATAAACGGGATCACAATGTTTTGACCTGGGATCTGCAGGACGAGGCAGCGGCTCGGAAGATAGGCGCGCGCGACAAACAAATCAATCATGTGGCGGATTGGATGCGAGTTTATTACAGCCACGCGCGCGCCGTTGATCATATTTCGGGACAACTTCTGGAAGAAATGCCTGCGGCCCAGTCCCTCTTTTATCGACAATTGGAAACCTGGCGGACGGGTTATTCCGACGGCGATTTTTCCGTTGTCGACGGCTTGATATTTTTTCAGAAGTCCGAAAATCTGGTTGATCCAACACTGTTTTTTCGCACTTTCCTTTTGATTGCCCGGCAAGGTTTCAAGCTAAGTCCAGCGGCTGAATACCAGATCGAGTTGGCGACACCGTATCTGGCTGCGCATCTGCCCAGTGGAGCCGATTTCTGGATTTTTCTGGAAGACGTTTTGCCGGAGTTGCATGCCGCGGAAGCATTGCGCGCGATGCACTCTCTTCATTTGCTGACTCTTCTTCTGCCGGAATTCCAGGGAATCGACGCGCTTGCGGTGCGCGATGTTTCTCATCGATTTACAGTGGATGAACACACGCTTCAGGCGATTGAAAATCTGCACAGCCTTCGGGGATCAAAATTTAAATGGGATGAAAGATACGCGGGCATTCTGAGCGAACTCGATCAGCCTGAGTTGTTAAACCTGGCCATCTTGCTGCATGACACCGGGAAGACAACGCTGACGAAGGACCATATTCCGGCGAGTCTGGAAATTGCGGGGAAGTGCGTCGAGCGAATGGGACTTTCCGAACCCGATCGGGAAAAGGTTCTGTTTTTAATTCAGCATCATCAGGATTTAGGCGCGGGCTTGCGCAGAGATATTTTCGATCCGCGCACCATCGCTCAATTTGCTGAAAGTATCGGCAGCCCGGAACTTCTGAAAATGCTGTGTCTTTTTACGTATGCGGATATTAAAGCGGTGAATCCGGAAGCGCTGACGCCGTGGAAAGCGGAAGACCTTTGGCAGCTTTATATTGGCACAGCGAATTATTTCAATCGCAGTGTGGATGAGCGCGTCCATGGGGACGCGAATGACGAGGTGCTAAATCATCTTCGTTCTCTTGCTGCAGCAGCCGGGCAGAGGTTGCAAACATTTTTGGAAGGTTTGCCTCGGCGATACCTTCGCACACATCCTGTGGATGAAATCTTGCGGCACTTTGAGATGGCTGGGCGTCTGGGGCAGGACCCGGTCCAGTTAGCCCTGAAACGCACACGTCACTGGTACGAATTAACTGTTGTGACCAAGGACCGGCCGCGCCTTTTTTCGACGGTTGCGGGCGCGCTAGCTGCTTGTGGCATGAACATCGGAAAAGCGGGCGCGTTTTCCAACGCCAGCGGCACGGTAGTGGACATGTTTTCGTTCACGGACCGGTATCGCGCGCTGGAGATGAATCTCCCGGCGTGGGAGCGGTTCAAGACGACGGTTCACGAAGTGCTGGTCGGAAAACGTGATCTGAAACGCATGCTTCGCGAGCGTCTGGAAATGGAAAAAGATCAGCCCGCAAAAGAAATGGCGCCTGCGCAGATTCAATTTGATAATGAATGCTCCGCGCACAGCACGCTGATTGAAATTGTCACGCAGGACCAGCTTGGGCTTTTGTACAAGATCAGTTCGGTTTTCGCCTCGCAGGAATGCAATATCGATATCGCGCTGATCGATACCGAAGGGCAGACGGCCATCGACGTTTTTTATCTCACTGCTGCCGGCGGGAAGCTCTCGCCCGAGCATCAGGAGCGGCTGCGCAAATCGCTGCTGGGCGAACTCTCTGCCTGAAATTAAGCCCTTCTAAATTAATAATCCGGCAGGCTTTATCCATAAGTATTTGGTTTAAATTGCTATACACATGTTTTGTAAATATTGGTGTATGATTTGTGTATGGGCCGGACGAACATTGTGTTGGATGACAATTTGGTGCGCAAAGCGCGAAAGCTTACACGGCTGAAAACGAAGCGGGAGATTGTTGGGAAAGCGCTGAAGCTGCTCGTCGATTCGGAAAGCCGCAAAGGAATTCTGAATTACTATGGGACGGGAATTTGGAAGGGAGATTTGGGGCGAATGCGCCGTAATCGCGCCTGATCCGAATTGATCCTAATCGACACTTCGGTTTGGATTGATTTCTTCAGTTCATCTCCGGGCCGCGCCGGGAGCGAACTGCGCCGGATGATTGAAGAAGCGGAGCCTTTTGTTCTGACCGGCGTGATTGTCACGGAAATCCTGCAAGGGCTGAGACGCGATGCTCATCGAATTGAACGCCATCTTTCCTTGTGGGAAATGCTGGAACCGTCAGGATTTGCCACATATCCCGAAGCGGCTCGTATTTCGAGACTTGCGCGATCCAGAGGCGTCTCGCTGAGCACGATTGATGCGCTGATCGCTGCGATTGCTATCGAACACGATGCATCGCTATTCACTCTTGACAAGGATTTCACCCGGACCGCACGTTTCACGCCGCTTCGCTTATACGTTTCTTCTGAGCTTTCGCTTTAATCAGGTCGTTGGAATCAAGCCAAGCAGTTTTAGAAAACAGCCTGAAAAAACCTGCTTCATCCACCGTAACCTTTTCCCCGTATAGTAGTAATATATAGAGAATGGTAGATGACGTGGCCGCACTGGAGGCTTTTTATGCTGCTAAAACAATCTCCTGAATTCAAATATTCAGATATTACTCCGCGCGATATTTATATGAATCGCCGCAAGTTCTTGTACGGAATGGGGTTGGCGGGGGGCATGGCGATGGCCGGAAAAGCCTTGCTGGATGTGGTTAATCCATCTGCGCGCGCGTATGCTTCCATGAAGCTTAGCCCGCTAGCTTCCAGCCCGTTCAGCACGACGGAAAAGATCAGCCCTGAGCAAATCGTGACGACCTACAACAATTACTACGAATTCGGCACGGACAAGGCTGACCCGGCGAAGAATGCCCAGAAATTTGTGACGTCTCCCTGGACGGTCTCGGTGGAAGGGGAAGTCGCCAAACCCCGCAAGTTTTCCATGGACGAAATATTGAAGCTCGCGCCTCTCGAGGAACGTATTTACCGCCACCGCTGCGTGGAAGCCTGGTCCATTGTTGTGCCCTGGGTTGGATATTCATTCAGCACAATCGCGAAACTCGTGGAGCCTAATTCCAACGCGAAGTATGTGGCATTCGAAAGTTATTTTGACAAGAAGCAGATGCCGCTGTGGGGCCGAGCTGGAATTGAACTGCCCTATGTCGAGGGGCTAAGGATGGATGAAGCGATGCATCCGCTCACGCTGCTTTGCATGGGCATGTACGGGGAGACGCTTCCAAATCAGGATGGAGCGCCTGTGCGCATGGTGATCCCATGGAAATATGGGTTCAAGAGCGCAAAGTCGCTGGTGAAAATTAAATTCGTGAAGGACCAGCCGCCCACCACCTGGAACATCACAAACGCGCACGAATATGGGTTTTATTCCAACGTGAATCCGAAAGTGGATCATCCTCGCTGGAGCCAGGCGAAGGAAGTACGTTTGCCGGGCTTCTTCAAAAACACACCGACGCAAATGTTCAACGGATACGGCGATCAAGTGGCGAGCCTTTACAACGGCATGGACCTGAAGAAAAATTACTGAACGGATAATCAACATGAATTCTATTCTGAAAAGTAAATGGACGAAGGCCGTAGTGTTCCTGGTTTGCCTCGTCCCGCTGGGCATTCTGGTCTGGGATGCGTTTACCGGCAACTTGAGCTCGAATCCAACGCAATTTCTTGAGCATGCCACGGGAGACTGGACGCTGCGATTTGTGGCCATCACCCTGGCAATATCACCGCTGCGCAAAATTCTCAACCAGCCTCAGCTCATCCGATTTCGCAGAATGCTTGGGCTTTTTGCGTTTTTTTATGGCTGTTGCCATTTCAGCATTTATCTGACGTTCGACCAAGTCTTTGACCTTCACGGGATTTGGGCGGACGTGATGAAGAGGCGCTATATCACCGTCGGATTTTTGGGCTTTGTTCTGATGATTCCGCTCGCTGTTACCTCTACGGCAGGAATGATTCGCAGGTTGGGAAATCGCAAGTGGACGATCCTGCACCGCGCGATCTACATCACGGCCATCGCGGGAGTGATTCACTTTTACTGGTTAGTAAAATCAGACATTCATTTGCCTCTGGAATATGCCGCGGTGATGGGGATTCTCCTCGGATGGCGTGTGTATAACCACTTTACAAAGCCTGCGCATGCAGCGACTGCCATAAGGCCTGTGGTGAAACAAAGCACATCTGTGGCTCCGGAGTAGAAGTTTCTTGCGCATGGCGGAAGGTTGCAAGTCTTGTCCAAGGCATAGGAAAGAAAGAAATTCAAGTCTCTGAATTTGTGTTTTCGCGCTTCCCACCGTTAAGATAGTAGTCCCTGCCTGTTATTAGGGAGGGTGTAGGATATCTTTTTGGCTCAGTCAAACCCCAAGACCGAAAATAAATTTGGACTGCCCTACTGGATGGATCGCGTACTGGAGGAGCACTCCAAGGCGGGCGGATCGCTGCATTCGGACGCCATTCATGGCCTGAGGACTTCCTTGCGCCGGTGCATCCTGATTGCCGAAGTTATGGAGGATGTGGATCCGGGGTGCGACTGGAAAGCCATGCGTAAAATGGCGCGCCAGACGTTCCAACGGATTGGCACGCTTCGCGATACGCAAGTTCTCATGAAATGGACCGAGACGCTTGGCGAAAAAGGTGAGGCTTCAACCGAGGCAATTCTCAATATTCTGAAAAGGAAAAACGATCAGGATAAGAGCGAAGCGCGCACGGCCGTTCGTGAATTCGACCGCAAGCAATGGCGGTCCTTTCGCAGAGAATGCGCAAGACATCATCATCACTTGCTATTGAACAGGCCCGCGTGCGAATCGGTACTATTGGAAATCTGGGAAAGTGTTCGCGACCTGAATCGCAGCGCGCAGCGCAGTCGAAGCCTCGTTGCGTACCATCGGTTGCGCGTGGGTTTAAAAAAGTTTCGCTACGCAGTGGAAAATTTTTTGCCGTCGATGTACGCAGGATGGGCTCCCGATCTGAAAGTTGTGCAGGATTTGTTGGGAGAGATTCACGATCTTACGGTTCTTGACCAGATACTCGTTCAACATCGATGTTTGGTGGAGGAACCCGTTTTTGCAGCGTGGCGCGAAAAAGTGGAACAAGAGCGGGAGTCGCGCCTCGACCAGTATCGGGAAAAGATCTCGGCAAAATCTTCACTCCTGCGAATATGGCGCGAAGGATTGCCCGCGGAAAAAGATTTGCGTTCCATCGGTCTCGCCAGGCTTGGCGAATGGGCCTCTTTTGTGACGCCTGATTTTCCGCGCGTGCGGCGCATGGCTCGATTGTCCCTGCAAATTTATGATGGACTTGCGAATTGCGGCCTGATGGGGAAAGAGCCGCAGATGGAAGAGCGATTCATTCTGCAAGCGGCGGCGCTGCTGCAGGAAACAGGAAAATTCAAAGGGAGCAAAGCGTACCACAAAGAGTCCTACCGGATGATTCGCAAGATTTCGCCGCCTCCCGGCTGGTCGAAAAACGATCTTGAATATGTGGCGCTCGTGGCGCGGTTTCACCGGCGCGCTCTGCCTTATCCGGATCACGCGAAGCTCAGAGTCTACGAATTGCCGCTGCGGCAATCTCTTATCCGGCTCGCCGCTATTTTGCGCATGGCCAACGCATTCCATGCCAGGCGCTACAAAATGATTCGCCGGCTGCACGTTGAAAATGGCCCGGGTTACCTCGTCATTCGCGCGGAAGGTTTTCATAATCACGATGCAATCGATTCCAAGGTGTCCGCCGCCCGGCGATTCCTGGAATTTGTTTTTCAGGACTCCGTACATATTCTTGCGCCGGGTACACGTATGAGCGTCCCTCGCGTTATTCGGGCGGCCGCGCGTAGCGACGCTGCTTAGTACGCATCAGAATCCAAGCTCCATACTCAAGGCTCGAATTCGAGCTTCCGTCCAAGTCGCTTTTACGATCACAGTACGGTCTTCGCATCAGTTGCAATTAAACGCCCGCCTCTGATCCTTCGTTTTCACTCACGACAAGAAATGCGGGCTACAGCAGGTGCCTACGTAGCTTACATTCTCAAATTGAAATTTGGATGCGATTAGAAGATCAGCTTAAGCGCGAATTGAAGTTCGCGTGGATCTTGCGCGTTGGAGATCGTGCCAAATGTCGAGGTGCCGTAAATACGATTTGGCAAATTAAAATTCGGGCGATTCAGAACATTAAAAACGTCAAAGCGGAATTGCATTTTAATCAATTCGCTCAACGCTTCCTCTTTTTGCAAAGAAGCATCCAGATCCACGAGGCCGGGACCGACCACGTTGTTGCGCGGCGTGTTCCCAAACGTGAGTGCTGCCGGAGAGGAGAACGCCGAAGTGTTGAACCACTGCGTGGGAGTTTTCGGTCCGTTGTTGGGATTGCCGGTGACGTTCGGGCGCTCAAGGTTATTTCCATTTACGAGGCCAATGTTTGCCGGATCGTTTGCCGCGCTTAGGTTGATTGTGAACGGCGCGCCACTCTGAGCGATGAAGTTGCCGCTCGCTCGCCATCCGCCAACTGTGCGATGCAGCCAGCCGGATGAGCCGCTGGCGATCGGCAGATCGTAGATCACGTTGATTGTCGCGCGATTCCGATGATCGAAACTGGAACTTGCTTTTTCAGCCGCCAGATTAAATGCGTAGATGTTTTGCGGCAGGTTTAATTCAGCGTTGGTGGTTCCAGCATCGGAAGCATCGTCAATGGAATGAGACCACGTATAGCTTCCATCGAATGAAAGGCCTTTGGCAAACCGGCGAGTGACCTTGAAAGTCAGGTCATTGAAAGACGCCCAGCCGTCCCATCGAATTGTGGTGAACGCATTCAGATCCGTAAACGGACGCCGCGACTGGACACTTCCCAATCCCGGTTGGGGAAGATTGACTGCTGTTGAACTGTCCGCATGAACCGTTCGCGATCCGACATACTCCAGTTCGACTGCGGTCGTCGACGACAAAGGATGCTGCAGCGACAAATTCCATACTTCATTGTATTCGACGGCAAAATCGTGGTTGACGCTATTGGCGCCAATCGCCCCGTTCGGATTGAAGCTGAGAATATTGTTAATTGTGCAAGGCGAGGAGCCACAAGTTGTTGCGTTGGGGGAATAGTTCACAGTCTTGTTCAGAAAAAAAGGAACGTTTTCCGCCAGGTTTTGCAGAACACTGTAGGCGGCTTGGTTGGTGTAAATTCCATAACCCGCGCGAACGACCGTTTGCCCGGAATTGGGAATGCTCCACGCGAGGCCGATGCGCGGAGAAAATCGCAGCGGGCGAGGTCGCAGCAAGCTGCTATCCCATCCTGCTGTTGCAGCGGTGACAACCGGTATCGAGGAAATGGCCACGAGGGCATTTTGCGCTGGCGTTAAATTGGAAGGATTGCCAGCAACGACAAATGCCGGCCCGCCCGGTGCGGTGAGATCAATGTTTGAAGTTTGATTTGTGTCTGCCACCAGGTTTGCGTTGTATTCGTAACGCAATCCGAAATCAAGTTTCAGGCTCGGGACAATTTGCCAGCCATCCTGAATATAAAAATGCGCCCAATCCGTGTGCGCGTTTTCCGCGCCCTCTCCGATGCCCACCTGGCCCTGGCTGGGCACGCCAAACAGGAAATCGGCAAATGCATTTCCCGAAGCCGCGCCATTGAACGTGTAAGTTCCGCGCGCGTTGTTTGGAAATTTGGGATTGAAATCCAGATGGAAATAATAGGCGCCAAATTGAAGCGTATGCTGGCCGTGGTGCCACAACACGTTGTCATAAAATTCGTAGTTGCGATCGACCCTGGTGGTAAAACCAGCCGCCGTACCAATGGTTGAAAATACTCCGCTCAAATTCACCTGCGGATAGCCCATATCCTGGGGAACCTGTGTTGTTCCGAGCAAACCAAATGTGGAGGCGAATGGATTTCCGGCGTTTGGATCGCCTTGACCGCCAGAAACGCTCAGCCATCCGAAGCGAAATTCATTCAGCAGATTGGCGTTAAATGTATGCGTTTCGCCGACGGAAAGATTAACCGAATGCGTTCTCAACGTGCGTCCAAAGCCGGGCAAGAGCGCTTCGTTCAGCACGCTCGATCCAAAAGGATCGAATTGATTGGCATCGAAAACGGAGGCGCGGATGAATGCTGAGTCGTTCATCGAGAATTGGTGATCGATACGCGCGTTGTACTGATTGGTGTCAATGCTTTGCTGGCCGACGGCGAGTAGATTATTCGCGCCTGTTTGTCCGGGTGTGGGAGGCGGCAGAAGATTGAGTAGAGCAGTTGCAGCAGAACTCATGTGGAAATTCGGATCGCTATTTAAATTCGTACCTGAGTATGTAAATCCGGTGAATGGGTCCTTGAACGAAGCGAATGGCTTGGCGAGGCCTGCCAAATTTCCCGTCCGTTCCGCCAGGGTTGGCACATTGAACGCTTCGGAAAGGGAATTGCGAGTGCGCTGCCCTTCGTAATTCACAAAGAAAAATGTCTTGTCCCGCAAAATCGGTCCGCCGAAGGTTCCTCCGAACTGGTTTTCACGGAATGGCGTGGCCACCGTAGGACTGGCGAAAAAATTTCTGGCATCGAAGATATTGTTGCGCAGAAACTCGTACAAGCTGCCGTGGAATGCGTTGCTTCCGGACTTGGTAATGACGTTCACCACGGCGCCGGATTTTCCGCCAAACTCGGCGTTGTAATTCGTTTTCAACATGTTGAATTCGCTGATGGCGTCGGTCGAGGGACTCAGCACTACGTTGTTGAAATATTCATCTGTAGCGCTCACGCCGTCCACTAGAAAGAGATTGTGTCCGGTGCGATTGCCCATGACGTTAATCAGCTTGCCCGTCTGTTGCAGCGCATCTCCGCGCGTCCCGCCCGGTGGGCTAACGACGCCCTCGCCAAGCAAAGTCAGTTCCAGAAATTCGCGCCCTTTCAGCGGGAGGTCCTCCACTTGCTGATTTTGAATTACATCTTTAATTTCGGCGGACTGGACTTGAAGGATCGAGGAGGTCCCTTCCACAGTCACCGTTTCGCTTGTCTCTCCTAATGCCATCTCAAAATCCTGGCGTAAATGATCGCCTACGTGGAGCACGACATGTTCCTGTACGGCCTGTTTGAATCCCATGGCTGAAACCGTCAGAGTGTATTCGCCAAGGGGAAGCTGCGAAAGCAGAAAAAGGCCAGAATCATTGGCTGTAGCGGTGAATTTTTGCTGCGTTGCAACGTGGGTGGCTTCCACAGCGGCGCCGGCGATAACCGCGCCTGTAGGATCCTTTACCTGCCCGGCGATTTCCGCCGTATTCATCTGGCCGAAGGCAGCGATGCAAAATAATCCCAAAGCTACCGACAAGAATATCAGCTTGCGGGTAATCCCTGCCATTTGCTTCAGCACGAGCATGCCTCAACTTGAGAGATCGGATACCAGCCGGCATTATATCTGTTGGTTTCCCCCGACTAGCCCCAAATGTTGCTATTTATGCAAACCACCACACTACCGATTATCCATATCTTGACACTAATTCCAGCAAGGTGCTAGCCTCGAATTTGTGGAACGCCTCTGCCCTTAAGGCGGAGGATACCTATGAAGCCAAACTGCCTGCCAAATCGTTGGTACGTAATATGCCTTTCTTTATTAATGGCCGTTTTGGTTTTGGGCATAGTCCAGTGGAGTTTCCTTCCGATCCTGATTCAAAACGGTCCGGTTGGCGGACCTTCCCTGGAAATGTCTGCAAGCCATTCTTCGAAATTTGCAGCCCCCTTCAAATTTTTGTTCAGTGACGGTTTGCAGCCGTGCGTTGTGCTGTCGGGAATTACTGTTCGGAGAATTATTACAGTTAGTTTCATCGTCACGGAAGATCCTGCCTACCGCTCTGAAGATTTGTATTTTTCCAGTCATCAGCTGCGCGCACCACCTGCTGCCTGAAAATCTGTAGGACACATTAGTTATCTAGCTCTCATCACATATTCAGTGCCGTACGGGACCTAGTCTTAGGGGGGCTGTTTAGGCTCCATTTCAAGCAGTACTGGGCTCGTTTGCGGTGCTCTCACGAATGGGAGTCTTGCAGGAGATAACTCCTGATTGCTATAGCCTTCGTGTGGATTTCAATTCTGGAGAAGCGATGACTTCAAATCGGTTAGAGCCGTCTGTGCTCGAAGAGTTGCGGCAGCTCGATTCTTGCACCGTGGCAAACGCGATTGAGACGTTTGCTATACGTTTGCGTAACACAGGCTTTTCGGATTCCCACATTCACTGTCTCTTCGAGGATGAGCCGCCAATGGTTGGCCATGCCGCGACTTTGCGTATTCGCACGACCGAGCCTCCCATGGAAGGGGAGAGCTATTTCTACCGTCTCGACTGGCTGGAATATTTTTCCAGCATTCCGTCTCCCCGCGTGCTTGTTTTGGAGGATTTGGACACGAATCCGGGCCTTGGCGGGTTTATCGGAGACGTTCACTCCAATATATTGCATGTGCTGGGATGCGTTGGCGTTGTAACCAATGGCGCCGTCCGCGATTTGGAAACAGCACAGGCGCTTAACATTCAAATGTTCGCGCACAACGTTTCGGTTTCTCATTCTTTTGCGCACGTCATGGAGTATGGAAGCACGGTCATTGTTGGCGGCATGGAAGTCCGCTCCGGTGACCTGCTCCACGGCGACCGGCACGGGGTGCAGACAGTTCCCCTGCAGATCGCGGCGAATATTCCTGCAGTGGCAAAAAGAATGAAGGATGAGGAACAGGAAATTATTCGACTGTCTCAATCCGGCGACTTCAGCGTGGAAAAGCTTCGTTCCATAGTGAATGCGCTTAGAGCAAAAAGGAAGAACCTGGAAGCTTGAGAATGCGATTCGAGATTGCGGAGGTTAATCTGTGAGGCTGATTCATCGGTTTCTGAAAACTGTTTTGTTCCTAAGCCTGTTCACTGCTTTCCTCGGATGCGGTGAAGGTCACAAGGCTGCTGCTGACAACGTGTCCAATGCTGCCGAGGCCGCGGTCGTAAAGGTGGAGCGTGGAAACATCGCGGACAATCTGGAAATCGCATCGGAATTCGAGCCATTTCAGGAAGTCGACGTGTACGCGAAGGTTTCGGGATACATCAAGAAACTCTACGTGGACTACGGAACTCACGTAAAGCAGGGGCAGATTCTGGCTGTGCTGGAAATTCCCGAGCTGCAGCAGCAAATTCAGCAGGACGAGGCGACCATTCATCGCAGCGAGCAGGAATTGGCGCGGGCGCATGAAGATGTGAACCGGGCGCAGTCCGCGTACAACGTCGCGCACCTCACCTACACGCGCCTTTCCGATGTGCAGAAATCACGGCCGGAACTTGTAGCTCAGGAGGAAGTGGACATTTCGAAGGGCAAAGATCTGGAAGCCAGCGCCGAAGTTTCCGCGCAAAAAGCAGCGTTGGAGGCAGCCGAGCAGGCGTTGCTCGTCTCCAAGGCGACGCTCGGCAAGGATCAGGCGCTCTTTGATTACGCACGCATGACGGCTCCTTTCGATGGCGTGATCACTCAGATTTATGCGTACACGGGCGCGTTGCTTCCGGCTGGTACTTCCTCCAATAAGGGTGACTCGGCACTTTGCCGCCTCTCGCAGAACAGTCTATTGCGGCTTGTCATTCCTGTGCCCGAACGAGCCGTCTCCGGCATTCGCGTGGGCGAATCCGTTGCGGTCAATGTTTCGGGATTGAATAAAACGTTCGAAGGGAAAATTGTCCGCTTCTCGGATCAAATCGATTTGAACACGCGGACCATGCACACGGAAGTCGATGTTCCCAACCCCAAGTACGAAGTGGTGCCGGGAATGTACGCGTCGGTAAAAATTCCGCTTCATTTTTCCGACAAAGTTTTGACTGTGCCGATGCAGGCGTTTCAAGCGGGTAGCGAAGGCAAGGGAACGGTCCTTGCTTTGGGACCGGGGAACAAGATTGAACGGCGCGAAGTAACGGTTGGATTGGAATCAGCCAACGATGTGGAAATCACGTCAGGCCTGCAGGAAAACGAGACCATAATTTTTGGAAGCCTTGGGCAATACCGTCCTGGCGAAGTTGTCGTGCCGAAATTGGTTGAGCCGTCGCGTATGCAATAGGAGACCTAGATGCCATCATTTGCAGTCCGACATCCGTACCTGATTATTGTTTTTTGCCTTTTCGTGGTTGTACTTGGTTTAACCAGCGTGGTCCGCATGCCGGTGGATATGTTTCCGCCAATTAATATTCCTGTGGTGTTGGTTGCGACGTTTTATAGCGGGATGCCGCCGCAACAGATCGAAGCAGATATCACGGATACGTTTGAGCGATTCTTCACCCTGGCCAGCGGCGTCGATCATATGGAATCACGATCGCTGCCAGGCGTAAGCTTGATCAAAATTTATTTTCAACCGGGCACGGATGCGGATGCGGATGTGACGTCCATATCCAACCTGGCACTGGCGGACTTGCGGAGACTTCCGGAGGGAACGCTGCCGCCAGTTGTGCTCAAAGTGGACGCATCGAGCTTGCCTGTTTGCCTGCTGACGGTGAAGGGCGAAGGACTGGACGAAACTCAACTACACGATTATTTACAATTTCAAATTCGCAACCAGATTGCAGGCGTCCCGGGAGCAACCGTTCCACCGCCATTTGGCGGAAAATACCGTCAAATCATGGTGTATGTAGACCCGCTCAAATTGCAGGCTCACGAGCTGAGTCCGATGGATGTGGTGCGAGCAACCAATCAATCCAACCTGATTTTGCCCGCGGGCGATGTGCGGCTTGGTCCGATCGACTACGACATTTATACCAACGCGCAGGTTGCCGATGCCAAGGCACTGAACGAGGTGCCCCTGAAGACGGAAGGAGAAAAATCAGTTTTTATCGGCGACGTTGGCAAAGCGGTGGACGGTTCTGCTCTGCAATACAACATGGTTCGCGTGGATGGTCAGAAATCGGTGTACGTGGCGGTCCAGAAGCAGGGAGGCGACACGAACACAATCGCCGTGGTGAATGGAATTCGGAATGCTATTAAAAATTTACGGGACATTCCACCGCAACTAAAATCGTTCGTCACTTTCGATCAATCCGTTTTCGTGAAGCAAGCTATTTCCACAGTGCTGCGCGAAGGAGGAATGGGAATTCTGCTTACCGGGGTGATGATCATGCTTTTCCTGGGAAGCTTTCGAGCCACGGTCGCAGTTTTTCTTTCCATTCCGATTTCCGTATTTATTACATTTTTCATTCTGAATAGCGCGAATAAATCGATTAACGCGATGGTGCTTAGCGGACTGGCGCTTGCCTTCTCGCGCCTGATCGATGATTCCGTTGTGGTGATTGAGAATATTTATCGCCACCTGGAAATGGGTGAGGAGCCCGAGGTCGCGGCGGTTAAAGGGGCGAATGAAGTAGCGCTCGCGGTATTGGCCATCATGCTGGTGGCCGTCGTTGTATTTTTCCCTGTTACGTTTTTGTTTGGCGTGAGCTCGTATTTATTCGGGGCATTGGCGCTCGGCGTGGTGCTCGCGCTCTTTGCCTCTTACTTTGACGCGGTAACCGTCGTGCCCCTCTTCTGCGCAAAGTATCTTAAGGCGGTTCATGACCACGGTGTGGCGCACGAAGGGAAGAAACAATCCTGGGGAGCGCGATTTCACGCCGGCTTCAACGCGAAATTCGAAGTCATGCTTAATTTTTACGAAAAATGGGTCAGGAGAGCTTTGGATCGTCCCATGGCCGTGGTTGTGGGTTTCCTGATATTTTTCTGCCTTTGTTTTTTGCTGTATCCATTCATGGGCGTTTCGTTTTTCCCTCGAACCGACGCCGGCCAATTTGTCATCAACTTAAAAGCGCCCACGGGAACTCGAATTGAAATCACAGACGATTACGTGAAGCGCGTGGAAGATATTGTTCATCAAGTTGTTCCGCCATCGGAGCTGGAAACTATTGTTTCCAATATTGGCCTGACGCCGGATCTTTCTTCCTTATTCACCTCGAATTCCGGAATGCACACGGCTTTTGTTCAGGTGGGGCTAAAGGAAGAACATAAAGAAAGCAGCTTTGTTTATATGGACCGGGTGCGCGCGCGCATTCAGTCAGAGATTCCTGATTTGCGGACTTACTTTCAATCGGGCGGACTAGTTGATTCCGTTCTCAACCAGGGCGCGCCTGCTCCCATCGATGTCCAAGTGAGCGGATTGGACCTCAATGCAGACAACGACATCGCAATGAATCTGGCTCGCCAGTTCAAGAGAATTCCCGGAATTTCCGACGTCTATATCCCGCAGGATCAGGATTATCCCGCATTGCAAGTGAACGTGAATCGAGCGAGAGCCAGCGAACTGGGACTCAGCCCCAAGGAAGTGGTCGACAATCTTATTACCTCTCTAACCTCCAACGCCATGATTGCTCCCGGGTATTGGGTGGATCCAAAAAGTGGGAATAATTATTTTGTGACCGTGCAGTATCCTGAAAATCAGGTTCGTACCATTCAGGATCTAAAGGCCATGCCGCTGCGTGGAGTTGATTTGAAATTGCCGACGTATCTGGATCAAGTCGCCGATGTAAAGGTGGTGCAATCGCCTACAGAGGTGGATCACTATCAACTCCAAAGGTCAATCGACATTTATGTTGCTCCGTCGGCCGAGGATTTGGGCAAGCCCGCCGCTGCGATTTCCAAAATTATCGCAAACACAAAGCTGCCTTCGAATATCCGCATCAACATGCGCGGGCTAGTAGTCACAATGCAAAATTCTTTCCGCAGTTTCGCCGTCGGACTGGCCTTGGCAATTTTGCTGGTTTATTTAATCCTGGTGGCGCAATTCGCTTCGTTCACGGATCCCTTTTTGATCGTACTCGCTGTTCCCACCGGGCTCGTGGGCGTGATCATTACGCTGGTTCTGACCGGCACGACGTTGAACATTCAATCGTTGATGGGCATCGTGATGCTGCAAGGCATGGTGGTTTCCAACAGCATTTTGATTGTGGACTTCGCCAACGTTCTACGCAGCGAAGGACGCAGTGTAATCGAGGCTGTGGCGCATTCATGCCGCATCCGGTTGCGGCCAATTTTGATGACCTCGCTCGCCACGGTCGTCGGCCTGCTTCCCATGGCCTTTAAGCTGGAGACGGGCAGCGAGGCGTACGCCCCTCTCGCGCGCGCCATCATCGGAGGGTTGGTCTCGTCCATCCTTCTGACCATTTTTGTGGTGCCCGCCGCCTACTTGTTGATTTATCGAAACCGCGAGTCAGCGACTATTCCGCCGGCCGTCGAGGAGGCGCACTAATGTTTGGGGTTCGCCAATTTCAGTTTTTGCTTTTATTGTCCACAGCAGTTTTTGGAACCCTGCCGTGCAGAGCGCAAACTGCGCAGCCGCCGTCGACTCCAACTCAAATGCCCGCTAAATCTTCGACGCAAGGACCAATGCAACTCCAGTCGCAGCCACAAACGGGGCAGCGACTTACACTGGCCGAAGCGGAGGGCATAGCGATTCAAAATCATCCGCGAATTCAGGCGGCGACTCAATTGGCTTCTGCCGCCTCGGCGCAAGTGAGAGAAGTTCAATCGATTTATTATCCGCAGGCGAGTGGGGCGGCTACCGGTGTCTATGCGGAAAACAACAGTCGTATTGCTGCGGGATTTTTGAACAGCCCGATGGTCTTCGACAAATTTGCGGACGGCATATCCGTAAACCAATTGGTAACGGACTTTGGTCGGACGCATGAGCTTTCCAAGAGTTCTCATTTTCACGCGCAGGCGGAGCAGGAAAATGTTGTAACCACGCGCGCCGATGTTTTGTTGCGCGTGAATCTCTCCTACTTCAACGCGATGAAGGCTCAGTCCGTCCTCCATGTGGCCGAGGAAACGGTGAAGGCGCGCCAACTGGTGGCGGATCAAATAACGCAACTTGCAAAGAGCAACCTCAAATCGGGTTTGGATGTCAGTTTTGCGAATGTGGATCTGGCCAGATCACAACTGCTGCTTGTTCAAGCGCAAAATGATTTGCAGTCCTCTTACGCTCAGCTCTCCAATGCGCTGGGTTACTCGGACGAACGAACTTTTCAGCTGGTTGACGAGCCGTTGCCAGGCGCTCCTCCGTCGGATGTTGCGCAGCTCCTTGTTGAAGCTTTGCAAAATCGGCCGGAAATTATCAGTCAGGGCCTGGATGTGCGTTCCGCGCAAAGTTTTGCCACAGCGGAACGCGATCTCTGGTTCCCCACAATTTCGGCTGCGGCTGTGACCGGAGTTGCGCCATTTCGCCAGGATACTTTGCCCAGCCGGTATGCAGCCGCTGGATTCAACGTAAACGTTCCCATTTTTAATGGCCGCCTGTTTAATGCGGAACATTCCGAAGCAACGGCGCGAAGCCATGTGCAGGAACAATATCTTCGCGACCTGCAGAATCGCATTGCTCAGGATGTGCGCACGTCCTGGCTGAATGCCATATCCGCTTATCAGCGGCTTTCGCTTACACAACAACTTCTGGACCAAACCACGCAGGCCTATGACCTGGCGAAGGGGCGATATCAGCTCGGATTAAGTTCAATCATCGAACTCAGCCAGGCTCAATTGAATTTGACCGAGGCTCAAGTGGAACAAGTCAGCGCGCAGTTCGATTATGAAAGCCAAACTGTAAATTTGAATTACCAGCTGGGGCGGGTGAAATAAATCGGGAATGTATTTTCAAAATAGCAGGCCCGTATTGACAATCTGAAATCGGGCAAATTATGCTCAGGGCTTGAGAGTCGCCATTGGTTCCGATCATGCCGGGTTTGAGTACAAAGAAAAAATAATGGCACTTCTGACTTCACTCGGGCACGAAGTCCTGGATTTCGGGACGTTCAGCACCGAGCCTGTCGACTACCCCCTGTTCATCCGTCCAACCGCGCAGGCAGTGGCCAATGGTGAATGCGACCGCGGAATTGTTCTTGGCGGATCGGGGAACGGCGAAGCGATAGTCGCGAACAAAGTACGCGGCATTCGCTGCGCTCTCTGCTGGAGTTTGGAAACCGCAAAGTTGGCGCGAGAGCACAATGACAGCAATGTACTTTCCCTCGGGCAGAGAATGATTCCTGAAGATCTGGTTTTGGAAATTGTGAAGGTATGGTTGACTACGCCGTTTGAAGGCGGGCGGCATATCCGCCGAATTGCAGAGATCGAAGAAAATTCATAGAAAAATTAACGCTACCCGTGGCATATGCTCCAGCCTGTGAGGGTATGGTTTTGTAATGCCGGCGTCTCGCCGGCAGTTTTCAGCTATGGCAACTTAACGCAAAAACCGCCGGCGGGACGCCGGCGCCACAAGGGCTAAATTCCGTAGGCTGAAGCCCGCGCCACGTGCTACTACTGTCCGATGACCAGGACGGAAAAAGTGCCGGGAAGAACCGGAGCCCTTCCTCGCGGATTTTCCGGAGAGGGTGCAGGTTTCGGCCCGAGCTCAGCGCCTGCAATATAGATCCTACCTGTTTTTCGGTCGACGGCCATTGTGCGAGCGCCCGGCATTGTCGCTACTTTTTCCACGAGGTCATACTGGTCCGGAGTTTTCTGTTTGTAGATCCAGAGCATTCCATCAGCGCCGGTAGAAAAGTAAGCCAGCCCTGTCTTTGGATCGAATTCCGCTGCATCCACGCCGCCGCCAATTGGATTCGTGGCCACAACTTTGCCTGAGCTGGCGTCCACCGCGATCATCATGCCCGCGCCGCGGCATCCTGTAATGACGCGTGAATGCGCGCGATCCATATCCATGCTGCTCGGCGCCTGGCACGGCGCAGTGGACCATGTTTCCAGCACTTTCAATTCTTTTGCATCAAGCTTCAGCATTGTGTTGCGATCCTGCATATTCAGGAAAACGTGGCCTGCTTCGTCCGAAGCGAGATGCTCGGTTCTGCCGCCCAGGTTGTCAATCGTGCCCACGATCGTGCCGGTTTTGGCATCGATGGCGGTGACGCGTTTGCTTCCGCGATCGGCGGTAAATATGCGTTTGGTCAAATGGTCGTAGATGATTCCGTTCGGATCGTCTCCCACTCGCACTTCGCCAATCTTTGCGAGCGTCTTTAGATCGAAAATCACCACGGAGCCCGGATTGCTTTCACTGATAAATCCGCGCCCAAATTCCGAGGCAATCGCAGCGCCGTGCATATCCGGCCCACCGGAGATTTTTCCGACGATGGCTCCGGCGTCGAGGTCGAGGACAACAATTTCCGTGTCATGTGAAACGTACAGACGGCGCGCATCGCTGTCCGCGGCAACATAATCCCAACCGCCATCGCCTAGGATAGGAATTTTCTTTATCACATGATAAGTGCCCGCAGCAGCAGCGACGTTTGCGAACGCCAGCAACAAAGCGGCTGTGTACACGGCGAGGTGTAAAATGCCCAGCAACATTTTTTTCATAAGATTTTTCCTCGATTGAGGTTTCAAAAATGCTGGCCATTGTTGCCGGCCAGGACGGAGGCATTCTAGTCCACGGCCGGAAGTTTGGAAATGTCCCACCCGCCGCCAAGAGCTTTCACCAAAAGTACGGTTGAGGTCAGCCGCCGCGTGAGAAGACTTACCGCTGTGCGCTCGTTGGCTAGAGCCGCGCTTTGGGCGGTGATTACGGTCAGATAGGTGTCGAGTCCGCCCTTATACCGATTGGTTGACTGCTCTACCGCACGATTCGCCGCAGCTACAGCAGCGTCCTGCGTTTTTGCCTCTTCCTCAAGCACACGAAGGTCGGACAGCGAGTCTTCCACTTCCTGAAAAGAGGTGAGCACGGTTTGCTGATAGTCGGCAATCATTTCGTCGTAGGTTGCCAGCGACTGGTCGGACACCGCGCGCCTGCGTCCTGCATCAAAAACTGTTTCCGCGGCGGTCCCGCCCACGGCCCAGAGCGCGCTCGGTCCCGTCAGCCAATTTGGAAATTTTCCGCTTTCGAAACCTCCTGAAAGGCCCAGCACGATGGTTGGAAAAAACGCCGCGCGCGCAATCCCCACCTGTTCGTTGGCAGCCGCAACTCGTCTCTCCGCACCTGCAATATCAGGCCGCCGTTCCAGGAGATCGGAGGGAAGACCGGGTGGTGGCAAGGGAGGAGTGGCAGGCAATTGCGCTGGGTCGAGGTGAAAGGACGAAGCAGGCTTGCCAATGAGGACAGCAACGGCATGCTCAAATTGGTCACGCGCCGAAGTGATGTCAATATCTTGCGCGCGTGTTTGCTCAAGTTGTGTTTCGGCCAAGTCCACATCTTCCCTCGACGCGACGCCGCCTCTGAAACGTTCCAGCGTAAGATCCACCGCTTTCTGAAATGCCTGAACGTTCGAATCAAAAAGCTGCTTCTGAGCGTCGAGACCGCGGAGCGTCATGTAATCCAGCGCAAGTTCCGCATGCAGGCTTAATCGAATGGTCTCCAAATCGGCAGCCGTCGCCTGCGCGATATTGCGGCTGGATTGCACGGAATGACGCACGCTACCCCACGCGTCCACTTCGTAAGAAACTTGTCCCTCGATGAGCAAATCGGAATAATTAGTGGGAGAAGTTCCGCCATGCAAAGCTCGATTCGTCGACTGGCGATTTTGACTTGGTGAGAAACCTGCGGAGACCAGCGGATATAGCTGCGACCTGGTTTCCCGCAGCACGTCGCGAGATTCCTGAAAGCGGTCGACGGCAGCGCGCAAAGTTTGGTTGGAAACGGCAATCTTGTCTTCAAGCGCATTCAATTGTAGGTCCCGGAATATTTCCCACCAATTGCCTTTTTGCGCCGTGTCGCTCGGTTGTGCCGGCTTCCAATTTGCATTCTCTTTGTATGCAGGAGGAATTTCCGAGGTTGGCCGGACATATTTTGGACCGACCGAGCAGCCGGCAATCACAAGCAGCCCCAGTACAAGAATTGGCAGCCTAGCGATTTGAAGATATTTAGATGAGGACTTAATCCGAGGGCCCCGGGCCATTATGGTTTCCTCTGCACTGGAGCAGGGGTCTCGGCGATCTGAACCTGGGTGCCGTCGCTGAGCGAATCAGATGGATTCAACACCACCGATTCGTTGCCGCTCAGTCCCGCAACAATTTCGATATCCGTTCCGAAGTCCCGGCCCGGCGTTACCGGAATCAGTTTAATTTTCTTTCCATCTTGCACCGTCGCGACCTGCAGGCCCGCGGACTTGAATATCGTCGTATTCACAGGAATCGTGAAGGTGTTTATGGGGGAAGGCATTTTCAAGTGAACTTCCACATAGCCGCCCGGCTTGAGTAAATGGGAGGAATTTTCGACATCGACCTCTGTAAGCAAAGTGCGCGATGTGTTGTCGATGGCGCCGGAACTTCGGACCACGGTGCCCTGAAAGCGTTTGCCGGGAAATTCCGTCAGGACGAGGTCGGCGCGCAGGCCGGGTTTGATTTGGGGCGAATCATATTGGGGAACATTAATGTAAACGCGCAACGGATTCATGGCGGCGATGTGAAAAAGTTCGCGTGCCGTGCCCCCGCTGCTTCCAGAGTCGATCAGCTGGCCGATATCGGTGTTGCGCGCCGTGATCATTCCCGCAAAGGGTGCGTAAACTTTTTCGAAAGATTGCATTTGCTGCAGGCGTTTCACGTTTGCTTGCGCCGATTCCACGGCCGTTTTGCGCGCATCGTAATTTCCACTGGCGTTGTCGACATCTTGCTGCGCAACGGAATCTGTTTTGAGCAAGTCTTTGTATCGAGTGGCGGTAACTTCCGCAAGTTTAAAGTTTGCCTGCGCTGTGGCTAAATCCGCGCGGGCCTGCTCCAATTGCTGATCGATTTCCGGAGAATCGATTTCAGCCAGCAGTTGTCCCTCTTTTACATTTGTGCCGATATCCGCATACCATTTTTTCAGATAACCGTTGGTTCTCGCAAAAATACCTGCATCCGCAAATGGCTGCATGTCGCCCGGGATGACAATTTCCTGTTGCGGAGCGCCAAGCTTGGGATGAATGACGGCAACCGTAGGTATGGCCAACTCCCGCGTCTCCACGGATAGCTGTGCGTTCGCTGCGCGGCGGCTGGAAATTCCCCAAATCACCACGACGGCAACGACAATAACGATCAGCAAAAACGTTACGATACGCGTCAGCGCGCTGCCTTGCGAAGACGCGGCAAAACTCTTCGCATGCACGTTCGTCGGCGATTTCGCCTGCTCGCTCAATTTGGAAACAACCTCCATCTGATCCTCCGAAAAAAAATGACCGCTATTACTCGCCCGGGATTTCGATTTCCGTGGATTGGCCCGGCTGATGGCGGAACCCGTGAATCAGGCTATAAACAGACGGCACGAACAGGAGCGTTGCGACCGTCGCAAAAATCAGCCCGCCAATCACAGCGCGTCCGAGCGGGGCATTCTGCTCGCCGCCTTCACCGAGGCCCACCGCCATCGGCAACATACCGATGATCATTGCCATGGCCGTCATGATCACGGGCCGAAACCGCGTGAACCCAGCCTCTTCCGCAGCCTGCAGCGGAGTAAGGCCCTCTTGCACCCGTTCCTTGGAAAAGCTGACGACCAGAATGCTGTTTGCCGTAGCCACGCCCATGCACATGATTGAGCCGGTCAATGCCGGCACGCTGATCGTCGTATGCGTAATAAACAGCATCCACACAATGCCAGCAAGTGCCGCCGGCAGCGCGGAAATGATAATGAACGGATCGAGCCAAGATTGGAAGTTAACCACAATCAAAAGGTAAATAAGGAGAATGGCAAATCCCAACCCGCCAACCAGACCCGTGAAGGAACTGCGCATCGTATCGATCTGTCCCCGGACAAAAATTTGCGAACCGCGCGGCAAACTGGCGCGATTGCGATTAACGATCTTATCGATTTCCTTGGCAACACCGCCGAGGTCGCGACCTTGCGTCGCTCCGAAGATATCGATCATCGTTTGCGCGTCATAGTGCGATACGGTGGCCATTCCTTCGCCGCGCGTTACCGATCCAAGATTAGCCAGTTGCTGCCACTGCGGCCGATTTGGTCCGCCGCCACCACCCGTGACGGGAATATTCTCCAAATCCTGCAGGCTCTGAATCTGGTATTGAGGGGACTCTGTCACTACGGTGTAGCTGACTCCCGATTTCGGATCAAGCCAGAAAGAAGGAGAAGTCTGGAAGCTGCCGCTGAGCGAAACGAGCAAATTTCCGGCCACGTCCCGCTGCGTAAAGCCTGCCTGCATGGCCTTGGTTCGGTCTACATTGATGTGCAGTTTGGGCTGATTGAAGGGTTGCTGAATTCGCAGGTCCGCGATTCCTGTTATTGTGTTCAGCTGCTTCATCAAATCGTTGGCAAAATTGTGGTTTGCGTCCACATCTCGCCCCATGATTTGAATGTCAATGGGGGCGGGAAGGCCGAAGTTGAGAATCTGGCTGACGATGTCAGCGGGCGGGAAGTAGAACATCACGCCGGGAAAAGATTTATTAAGTTTCTGGCGCAAATCATGAATGTACTGTTCGGTAGGGTGATGGTTCTCGTTCAGAGAAATCATGATGTCAGCGTCTTCCGGGCCGATCGGCGCGGAAGTGGTGTACACGTAATTGTAGGCGCTGTACGGCAGGCCAATATTGTCGATAATGCTTTCGATTTCGTTGGCCGGAATTTGCTCGTGGATCGCCCGTTCCACCTCGCTGCAGAGCTCCGCCGTGTCTTCAATTCGCGTGGCGGTTGGCGCACGAAGATGCAATTTGATTTGGCCGGCATCGACGCTGGGAAAGAAATCCTGGCCCAGCCACGGGTAGAGAACAAAAGATGCAACGCAAATGGCCAGAAAGATCAACGGGAACGCAACTCGAAGCGCCAGGCAAGATCTCAAAAGTTCCCGGTAAGAATTCCGCAGTTTTTCAAATTGAAATTCAAAATGCCCCTGCAGGCGAACCAGGGGATTTTTGCTGGCGAGCGACGCCTCCGCCGATTCTTCCGCATGCGCTTTCAACAGGTAACGCGCCATGGTGGGCACGAGCGTGCGGGAAAGCAGGTACGAGGCCAGCATCGCAAAAACCACGGCCTCAGCCAGAGGCACGAATAAATACCGCGCCACTCCTGTAAGGAAAAACATGGGCACGAACACGATGCAGATGGAAAGGGTGGAAACAAAAGCCGGCACCGCGATTTGCTGCGCACCGTCCAGAATCGCTTGAATCGTTTCTTTTCCTTCGGCGAGGTTGCGGTTGATATTTTCGATTTCCACCGTGGCGTCATCGACCAGAATTCCCACCGCCAACGCCAGACCGCCGAGAGTCATGATGTTGATCGTCTGCCCAATGGCGCTCAAAATGATGATCGAAGTGAGAATCGAAAGCGGAATAGATACCGCGATGATCAGCGTGCTTCGCCAGCTACCCAAGAAAATCAAGATCATAAGACCGGTAAGGCATGCGGCGATCACCGCTTCCCGCACGACGCCGTTGATCGACGCTCGGACAAATAAGGATTGGTCGGCGATGGGGCGCGCCTTGAACTCCGGAGGCAGGCCTGCCAGCACGATGGGCAGCTTTTCTTTAATTTCCTTGATGATATCCAATGTAGACGTGCTGCCGAGCTTCAGGATTGTCATGAGCGCGGCTTTTTGCCCGTCCACCAGCACCATATTAGTTTGCGGAGGATTGCCGTCGCGGACATGCGCCACGTCTCGAACGTAAATCGTATTGCTGCCCGACGTCTTAATGGGCAAATCATTCATCTCATTTACGGTTTGCGGACTTCCGTTCAGGTCCACATCATCTTCCGTGGTTCCTATTTTTACGGTGCCTGCGGGGAGAATGAGATTCTGATTTCCAATCGCACTTACAACATCGTTCGGGGACAATCCCTTGGCCTGAAGAGCCTGAATATTCAGGTCCACCATGATTTGGCGCTGCTTGCCTCCGTATGGATTCGGGAAAACAGCTCCTTGCACGGTTGCCAATTGCGTGCGAAGGAAATTTGAACCCATATCATTCAACTGCTGCTCGGAAAGACCTTTCCCGGAAAGCGCCAGCTGAAGAATAGGCACGGAGGAAGCGTTATATGCCAACAGAAACGGTGGAGTCGTTCCCGGAGGATCATTGCGCAAGGCAGACTGGGCGTTGGACGTAACCTGCGCCATGGCCATTTCGACGTGCACATTCGGATAGAAAAAAATCTTGATCACGCCGAGACCATTTAAGGATTGCGATTCGATATGCTCGACGTCATTGACCGTTGCGGTGAGGCCGCGTTCAAAGCCGACGACAAGGCGCTGCGAGACGTCTTCGGCGGACAGCCCACCGTAGGAATACACAACTGCAATGATCGGGATATCGATATTCGGGAAAATATCGATGGGCGTCGTAAAGATCGACAGGGTCCCGAGAATCAAAATCAGCAAGGACATCACCACGAAGGTGTATGGCCTTCTGAGTGCTAATCGAACAATCCACATTCCGGTTTGAAGCTCCCTAGCTGGGCGGCGAAGAGCTTTGCCGACACAGATACATCAATCGTTGGTTACCGCGCCAGTAAAATAGTATTTAGCCGATTTTCCACACGTGAAATCCGACCGTTACTGGCGATTTAGAAGATTGTTGGTGGCTGCGCTGTTCTTTACCCGCCCGCATGGGGGGATGCATGAGGCGCGTGTGCCATGTTCCATATTCATTGATGCGGCTGGCTAAAATTGCGTTACATTTTCCTTCCGCCCAGTTGCCTGCTCCGCGCCATTCAACTCAACGCTGGTCCCGCCTGAAATATGGAATCGAAAAACTGCCCCAGTACGTGGCGAATATCGTCATCCGAAAGCGTCTTTGGATCGATTAAGTGTTCCAGCAACAGGCCTTGCGCCACGGCTCCAAGGCTGGCTGATGCCGCCGGGTACGCAATGGAAATCGTCGTATGAAGCTCGCGCATCAATTCGGAAAACAGTTCAGCGAAGGTTGCGCGGATGCGGCGATGCCTGCTTCTCAGTCGTGCGTGGGCCTCCGGGTGCCGCAAGGCAAATAATTTGAATTCCATAGATATAAGGACGAGGCGCCGGTCAGTGGCAAGCTCCGCATAATGAGATCGCAGCGCGGCAAGTTTTTGCGCAGGATCGGAATGACGTCCCATGGCAGTGGTAACGGATTCAATTCTCTCTTGCACCCACTCCTCGAACAGTGCAAAGAAAATATCTTCCTTGCTATTGAAATTGGCGTAGAAAGCGCCTCTTGTGTATCCAGCCCGGGCGGCAATGTCTTCCAGGCGCGCGGCTTCAAAACCTTCCTGCGCGAAGATGCGCTTGGCGGCGTCCAGCAGTTTCCGGCGGGTTGCCCGCGTGCGCTCTTCCTGGCATCTGTGGGTCTGTGCCGCCAGCGCGGGACGCGTCCGGCCACTTTTCCCGCGTGCGCTCATGGAAATACCCTTCATCCGGCTAAATCGGTTCCTTGACACGATACATACGTGTATGTATCTTAATTGGGTGTCCCTGTCGACGCAAGCTTTTTATTGCATAGTCGGACAGCCTTCCGTGCCCCCTTTTGCATTCCCAGCGATGAGTGCGGCATGAGGTCTGTCCCGAGGAATAGAGCGCAACACATGAAGACTTTGCGGATTTATCTTGTTTTCCTGCTGTTGGGCCTGTTCGTTTCGGCAACCTGTGCCTTTGCCCAAACGGGTCCTTACGAGGGTAGCGCAAGCGCCGGTCCACCTTCTGACCAACCAGTCTCACTGTCTCTCGACCAGGCACTCAAAATGGGCCTGCGTTACAATCTGGGCGGTATCACCGCGGCACAGGCCTCCGACCGCGCCAATGGAAATAGAATTGTCGTTCGCAGCGCGCTATATCCGAACATCTCCGGCGGCGTTCGTGAGAATGTCCAGCAAATCGACCTCTCCTCCTATGGGTTTAAATTCAGTTTTCCTCCCAGCCTGGGAATTCATATTCCGAATATTGTGGGACCATTCAACTTTTTCGATTTCCGCGGCTATCTGACGCAAAGCATTGCGGATATTCAATCGATCCGGAATTACCAATCTGCTCGCGAGGCGGAACGCGCTGCGGAACTCTCCATGGCCGACTCACGCGAAATCGTGGTCTTTGTCGTGACTCAGGCGTATTTGCAGGTGCTCGCGGAATCTGCCCGCGTGGAGTCCGTAAAAGCCCAGGTAGATAGCGCGCAGGCAATCTTCCAGCAGGCATCCGATCGTTTTAATGCCGGCTTGAGCGCAAAAATCGACATGACGAGAAGCAATGTCGAATTGCAGACGCAGCAGCAGCGGTTAACCGCGGAACAGGCAACCTACGCCAAGCAAAAAATTGGGTTGGCTCGCCTGATCGGAATGTCGCCCGGACAGGTATATTCTCTCGCGGACAAAATTCCTTATGCGCCGCTTGAAAATTTAACGGTCGACCAGGCTCTTACGCTAGCAGCCCAAAATCGATCTGACTTGAAAGCAGCGCAGGCACAGTTGCACTCCGCCGAGTTTGCGCGCAAGGCCGCCGTGGCAGAGCACTATCCCACACTAGGAATCACGGCGGATTACGGAGTAATCGGCGTGAACCCTGCAAATTCACACGGCACGTTTGATGTAAGCGCACAGCTGTTGTTTCCGATCTGGGCGGGTGGCCACACACATGGCGATATTGTCGAAGCCGACGCGAATCTCACCCAGCGGCGCGCTGAATTCGAGGATGTTCGTTCGCGCGTGGATGCCGATGTAAGGAATGCGTATCTGGATTTGAACGCTGCCGCCGAACAGGTTCGCGTGGCGCAGAGCCGCCGTGAACTGGCACGCGATCAACTCGCGCAATCCACCGACCGATTTGCTTCCGGAGTTGCCGATACCGTGGAAGTAACGCAGGCCCAGGAAGTGGTGGCCAGCGCGGAGTCTGACTACATCGAGGACCTGAATGCCCATAACCTGGCCAAAGCGAGCGTGGCACGCGCCACAGGCCAGGCGGAAAAAATTATGCGTGAACTTTTGAGGAGCCAATAAGTATGGCCGTTGACCAGTTACCGGAAACAAAGGAAACGCGAGTTGTGAACTCCGTGGACACGGGCAGCAACGCGGACGGCCGGCGAAAAACTCTCTTATTCGCGGCCATTATTGGCGCAGTGATTTTTGCGGGAGCGCTGGGTTTCTGGCTTTATTCCCGCACTTACGAATCCACGGACGACGCGCAGGTGGATGGTCATCTCAACGGGATTACGGCGCGGATTGACGGCGTTGTAAAAGCTGTCTACGTGGAAGAAAATCAGTCGGTCAAAGCCGGCGACGTGCTTGTCGAACTCGACCCGCGCGATTACGAAGTCGCCGTCGAGCAGGCGCAGGCGCAGCTCCTGAAGGCGGAGGCGGACGAGCGCGCGGAGAATCCGAATCTTCCCATTACGCAGAGCAATTCGCAGACGAATGTTTTCACCAGCAAGTCCGAAGTTGCAACCGCGGAAGCAGCGACGGCAGCAGCCGAGGGCGAACAACTGGCCGCGCAATCGCGTTTGCTGGAAGCGGAAGCGAATAATGCCAAAGCTCAAGCCGACGTTGCTCGCTATAAAGCGCTCGTGGATAAGAATGAGGTTTCGCGTTCCGATTACGATCAGATCATAGCCAACTCCAAAGCGCTGGCCGCATCCGTGGATTCCGCGCGCGCATCAGCACAAGCGGAGCAAAAAGTAGTGGAGCAGCGGCGCTCGCAGCTTGAGCAGGCGCGCAGCGTGATGGAATCCGCCGCCGTGAATGCTCCCAATCAGGTCGCCATTTCGCGAGCGACTTTGCAATCCAGGCACGCCAACGTAGACGCGATGAAGGCGCAGCTGGATCGCGCGCAACTGGATCTGAGCTATTGCAAGATCGTCGCGCCCGTCTCGGGAGTTGTCAGCAAGCGAACCGCGGAAGTGGGCGAACAAGTCAGCAAAGGCGAGCGCCTCGTTACGGTTTCCGATCTCGGCGATCTTTGGGTAACAGCAAACTTCAAGGAAAGCCAACTCCGGGAAATGCATCCCGGCCAGGCCGTCAAGATTTCCGTCGACGCCTTCGACCAGGATTTCGAAGGGACAGTCGAAGCGATGCCCGGATCGACCGGTTCGATAACCAGTTTGCTTCCACCGGAAAACGCCACAGGAAATTACGTGAAAGTCGTCCAACGTTTACCCGTTCGAATTCGATTCAAACCAGGGCAACAAGGCCTCGATCGTTTGCGGCCGGGAATGTCGGTCGTCCCCAAAGTGTGGCTGAAGTAGCGTGGTCCTCAAACCCTGATTGAGAACATGCATTTGCGCCATGGAGCGCCCGCCTTCAGGCGGGCATTTTCTTAGTCAATACAAATCAAGTCAGATGCCCGCCTGAAGGCGGGCGCTACCGAAAGAAGAATGTGACGGAAACATTCGAAGTTCCCTGGAAACCTAAATATAACCCGTGGCTCATCGCCATGACGGTTACGCTGGCCACGTTCATGGAGGTGCTGGACACGTCCATCGCCAACGTGTCTTTGCCGCATATTGCCGGAAGCCTTTCGGCAAGCCAGGAAGAGTCTGCCTGGGTTCTCACCAGCTACCTCGTTTCGAACGCTATCATTTTGCCAATCAGCGCGTGGCTTTCGACCATTATTGGACGCAAACGCTTTTACATGTCCTGCGTCGCGCTTTTCACCATCAGCAGTTTCCTTTGCGGACTCGCGCCAAGCCTCGGCGTGCTGATCTTTTTTCGAATTTTGCAGGGCGTCGGCGGCGGAGGTTTGCAGCCGAGCGAGCAGGCCATTCTTGCCGACACGTTTTCTCCGGCCAAGCGCGGCATGGCGTTTGCCGTTTATGCCATGGCCGTGGTGCTGGCTCCGGCCATCGGGCCGACGCTCGGCGGCTACATCACGGATAACTACAACTGGCGCTGGATTTTCTACATCAATGTGCCCATCGGCCTGCTGTCGCTGTTCCTGACCAATCGGCTGGTGGAAGATCCGCCATTCTTGAAACGCGAGCAAGAGAGAAGAAGGGGAATCCGCGCGGACTACGTGGGCCTCGGGCTCATTACGCTGGCCATTGCCAGTTTGCAGATTGCACTGGATAAGGGGCAGGAATCCGATTGGTTCTCTTCGCGCTGGATTACATCACTCGTGGTTACCGCCGGCTACGCATTTATTGTCTGGATCTTTTGGGAGTGGCACCATCCCAATCCGGTTGTGGACATTCGCTTATTCAAGCTGCGCAATTTTGCGACGGCCATGTTTTTCAGTTTTACGGTGGGCATCGTGCTTTACGGCACAACGTTCATGATTCCGCAATTTCTGCAGGTGGAGTTGGGATACCCTGCGCTCGTTGCGGGCGAAGCGCTCGCTGGCGGCGGATTCATCATGATCATGGTGCTGCCTTTTGTGGGAACCATGGTTTCGCGCATCGATCCGCGCAAAATGATGGCCTTCGGATTTATTTCCATATCCGCGGCCATGTATTATATGTCTACCTTGTTCAGCCTGACCATGGATTTCCGCGCGGCATTTTTGATGCGCACCTTGCAGATGTTTGGCCTGGCGTTCGTTTTTGTGCCGCAGAATGTTTTGGCTTACGTCGGCATTCCACGTGAGAAGAATAACCAGATCTCTTCCATGAACAGTTTTATGCGCAACGTGGGCGGAAGCATTGGCATCGCGCTGATCTCCACTTCCATATCGCGCATCGCGCAGACGCGGCGGTCCTACATGGTCGCGAACACGACGCCGGGCACGCCGCAGTATGAGACCCTCGCCGGCGGGCTATCCCAGACAATACAAAATCAAGGCGCGGGAAGCGTGCAGGCAGCGCAGCAGGCTCGCGGGATTGTTTCGTACATGATTGACAGGCAGGCCACGACGCTTGCCTACGTGGAAGTTATTTCCATCCTTGCTGTCATCATTCTTTGCCTCGTGCCATTTCTCCTGATCATGAGGAGGAACAAACCTGGCGGGGATACTCCGCCGGCTCACTGAGGTTTTCCACATTCTCCAAAATGTAAATTTGTTCGAGACAGGCATTTCGTAGCGCCGGGGTCTCGCAGGCAGTTCTGCGCACCTTCAGCGCAATGCAAACCTGCCGGCGAGACGCCGGCGCTACGAAAGGCGGTCTGGTGAGAAATGCAGGTTAACAACGCAGGCAGAATCCTGTTCCACGCAAAACCAATGGCAATACCGCAGAATCCTTCTGGCTCAGCTATACTGGCGCAGTGATCAGCTTTTAAATAGAAAATCTAATCGAAGGCGAGAACGCGGTTGTATCCATTTATTCACATTGGCCCATTAACGCTGGGCTCTTACGGCCTGATGGTGGCCATTGGCCTGATTTGTGCGTTTTATATTCTACGAGTTGATTTCAGGCGGCGCGGGGTTTCTGCTGACGCAGAGGCAATTATCGGGATCACGGGACTTGCCGGACTCGCCGGGTCCCGGCTCTATCATTTGCTGGAAAGCCCTAAGGAATTTTTCGCTGATCCCCTGCCTCAACTTTTCAGCACGATGGGGTTTGCGTTTGTCGGCGCAATCATCGGAGGATTTATCGCCCTTGTCATGCTGGCGAGGCGTTTCCGAATTTCGCCGCTGCTTATGCTCGACGTTGCGTCCCCTGCCGCAGCCATTGGTTACGGCATCGGGCGGATCGGTTGCATGCTTTCAGGCGACGGGGATTATGGCATCGCCACCAACCTTCCCTGGGGAGTCGCCTTTAATCCAATTCAACCCGGCACTCTAAAATTTGGTTTCCTTCAGATTGACCACGGCGCGATCGTCCCCAGCTACGGGCGCGACGTGGGCGGATTGCCTCTCGATGCAATCGTGCGCGTGCATCCGACACCAATTTACGAATTTCTGGTGGCCATTTTAATTTTCTATATTCTGTGGAGGCTGGGCGAGCGCATGATCAAAAAGCGCGCGCCAAACGGAATGATTTTCGCGGCCTATTTGGTCCTCACGGGGATCGCACGTTTTCTTGTGGAAATCATACGCATCAATCCGCGCTCGTTTTTTGGAATGACCAATGCGCAAGCGGCCAGCGTGGTTTCCGTCCTCGCTGGAATTGCATTATTTTTTTACTGCAGCAAAGCGCCCGCGGCGAAGGTCCGCGCTTGATGGAGTCTTTCCAGTCGCATACCGTCGGCCAGGTTTCAATTGTCTAGATAGCAGCTTTCGGGCAGGAGAGCGATGGAACGTCCACTCGGAGTCACGATTCTTGGCGCGGGAATGATTCTCGCGGGGCTGGGATTCGCGATTGCGGGTTTCTTTTTCTTTTTTATGGGATCGACGGGTGCTACGGCGACGGCTCCTACAAGCGGCGCGATGGCCACGTTGCTTGCCGCGCTCGGTGCCGCCGCCGGAGCTATCTTTCTGCTTTTCGGTGCGCTGCACGTGGTCCTCGCAATTGCCATTTTCCAGTTGCGAAACATCGCGCGAGTCATAACCATTTTTTTGTTTTTATTGAATGCGGCAGGAGCATGCCTTGGATTGGTGGCAACACTCGTGAGCTATAGCCACGCCGGCTTGCTCTGGAACGTATCCATTCTCGCAGTGGATTTGCTTGCACTCTGGTATATGCTGCGATCCTCTACCAAAGTAGCGTTCCACGCTTAGTGCAATTTGAAAATTACAGCTGTGCTCCCGCGGCCTTGCCCGGGCTCTCTGCGGGTTTGTCGGGCGGGGCCACGATTTCCACCGGCCCATACTTATCGAGAACGGTTTTGATTTTTCGCGCGTCTCCCACCGCAACCACCTGCATGGTTCCCGGATCGATATATTTTTTCGCGACGCGCTGAACGTCATCCGAACTGATCGCTGCAATTTGCGCGGGATATTTGTCCCAGTAATCGGCTGGGAAACCGTAGGCCTTGCGCGTGATGGCATAGCCAATCAGTTGTTGCGGCGATTCGAGCGAAAGCGCAAATCGCGCGACTACGGAACGCCGCGCCGCGTCGAGCTCAGCTTCCGGCACCTTCTCGTCGCGAATGCGGGTCAGCTCGCGAACAAATTCCGTCATTGCTCCGTCCGTCACTTCTGTGCGTACCTCCCCTCCCGCTGTCCACGGGCCGGCATATTTTCGCGCGATCACGCTGCTGTAGACGCCGTAGGTGTAGCCTTTTTCTTCGCGCAAATTTAAAAACAGCCGGCTCGCCGTTCCCGCGCCCAACACTTCATTCAATACGACCAGCGCCGGGTAATCGGGATTGTTTCTGTCGATGGCCAGATTGCCCATCAACAGATTCGTTTGTACTGATCCAGGCCGGTCAATTAAATAAACCTTTTCCTTTTGCGCAGGCGGCGGGCCTGGAGGAAATTTCACAACCTCTTTCGTCCGTTGCCATTCAGCCAGCCACTGCCGCAACTTGGGAATCAGGGTTTCCGCATGCACGTCGCCCGAAATTGCGAGAATTGTGTTTTGCGGCGCGTAGTGCTTGTCATGCCAACCAGCAAGCATCGCTGGTGTCAGCGAATCCAGGAATTCTGGCGTCGCAGACACGACGGAGGCCGGATAAGTTCCGTACAACACGCGGCTCATCGTTTGATTGACCAAAAAAGCGGGTTGCGAACGCTGCTGCATGAGCGCGGACTTCGCGCGCTGTTGATATTGCGCCACTTCATCGGCGGGAAAATTTGGATGAAGCAGGACATCCGTGGTCAGCGCAAACCAGTCGTCAAATTTGTCCGACAAACCTGAAGCAGAAACGACTGCGGAGGAAGAACCGAATCCGGCCGAAGCAGAAAGCGATGCGCCCAGCGAATCAATTTGTTCGGCAATCTGTTTGCTCGTGCGCGTTTTTGTTCCTTCGGAAAGCAAGCGCGCCGTAGCTCCCGCCAGGCCGGGCTGCGCTGCGGGCTCATACATCGGGCCCGCGCCGCTGACGTCGAACATCACGGTAACCAGCGGAAACCTGTGGTCTTCGAGAATCATGACGCTGATGCCATTCGGCAAAGTGGTCTCGACGGGCCGCGGCAGCTTGACCTTCAAAATTTCTTTTGAGACGGGAGCACGATTCATCCGTTCCACTTTGCTGGTGGGAATGGATTTGTCATCGGCGGCTGGCGCCTGGGTCCAGCCAGGCAATGCCATGCTGGCGGAGAAAGTTAAAATCCACGCCGCGCGCATTGAAATCTTGAAACGTAAGTTCCTTCTCATCGGTTTCCTCGTCATTTTCGTCACGCTGCTCAGGGCGTTTTCAAGTTAAGTATCTACATTTGACCGTGCTTGTTTTTGGGCGCAGGCCTGAAAAAATGCAGTCCCAAGAATGTGCGTAAACAGAAAACGCTCTCCTGCAAGAAATGGCGCTTCATATTCAGGACAGCCCCGATAGGGACTTCGGACCATCGGACCAACGTGCCGCAAACACTTTAATCGAAAATGCTCTAATCATCGGGCAGGCGCCGCTTGCGCTTTCGGAGTCGTCAAAACTACCGTGCGCTGCGCTGCGCCCAGGTACTCGCGAGCCACGCGTTGAATATCGGCGGGTGTGACCTCGCTGTATTTTGCGAGAATCGTGTTGATCAAATCCGGGTCATGAAAATAGACGGCGTACTGGCCGAGAGTCCGTGCCCGGCCCATCGTGCCGGTCATGGATTCCGCCTGCTGCAATCGATCCTGAATCAGAACTTTGCGCATTTCTTCCGGAGTGACGCCATCCTTCTTCACGCGCTCGAATTCTTCGTAAATCATTTTCTCGACGTCGCTCGAGTCCTGTCCCGGCTTGAGTAATGCGAACGCCTGAAACAAAGCCGGCCCGCGGCGCAAATCTATTCCTCCGTTTACTTGCAGAGCCAGCATTTTTTCTTTCACCAGCTTTTGGTACATCCGTGAAGATTGGCCACTGAACAAAATATCGCCGAGCATATCCAGCGCGTAAAAATCCGGCGTGTTTGCCGGAACGGTTTTGTAAACGATATCGAGCCGCGGTAGGCGCGCGAAAGAATCTTCCACCGCGGTGCGACGCTCGGCCGTCTGCGCGGGCTCCGTCATGTCCACGGGCGGAGGAGCGGGCTGCTGTGGGATATCTTCAAAATACTTTTTAATCTTTGCGAGAGCTTCCGGCGATTGGAAATCGCCGACCAGCGTCAACACCGCATTGTTGGGTGCGTAGTAGGTTTTGAAAAATTGTGCTACCTCGCCCAGGCTTGCCGCATTCAGATCTTCCATCGAGCCCATGGTGGAATGTTTATATGCAAAATTATCGTATGTGAGGGCCTCGATAATTTCGCCCGTTTTTCCGTATGCCTGATTGTCCATGCGGAGGCGACGCTCTTCCTGAACGGTGCTGCGCTGGTTGTCGAGATTTGCCTGCGTGATGCGGAGGGCCTTCATGCGGTCGGATTCGAGGAACAGCGCCATGTCGAGTTGATTCGCGGGCACACGCTCGTAATAGTTCGTCGAGTCATCATTGGTTGTGCCGTTTACGTCGCCGCCGTTCACCCGGACGAGGATCAGATGTTCGCCCTTGCCCACGTTTTGCGATCCCTGGAACATCATGTGTTCAAACAGGTGCGCAAATCCGGTGTGGCCCGCAAGCTCGTTCCGCGATCCGACGTCGTAGGTGACGCAGAGAGATACGGTCGGCGCAGCATGGTCTTCCG
>DATHNC010000179.1:0-4556 GCA_035486415.1 Saccharimonadales bacterium (SeqCode) | reverse complement strand
GGAAGTTCGCTTTCAGGAGAAAATTGGAAACCCAATCGCGGGCGTTGCAATTCCTCCGGAGCAGAACACGACAGCAACGTATTCCGCGGCAGTCGTCCGTGGCGCACCGCACCTTGAGGTGGCGCGCGCCTGGATTTCGTTTTTAAAATCTCCCGAAGCGCAGGCAATTTACAAAGAATTTGGATTTGGACCGGTGAAATAACGCGGCACTGTTGGAAATGGGAACTGATTGTCGATGAATCGAAATTCTCGCACATGGATCTGGAGGATGGCCGTGCTCATACTCGGCTCGGCTGCTGCGTTTGGAGTGCGTGCGGAAATTCATGCGGTGAGAAGTTCGATTCGTTCAGAAGAAGCGTCGTCGAGCAATGCCGCAGCCGACGACACAAACGCCGATCGAATCGCTCTGGGCAAAAAGATTTTTCATTCCACGCCGGACGAAGCTAGGCCGTACGTAGGAAATCTGCTGAGTTGCAACAGTTGCCACTTCCGGGATGGTACGGTAGCGCATGCTTCGCCGATGATTGATGTCGCGAAGACATTTCCGCAGTTCAGCGAGCGCGCGAAGCGCACGATCACCTTGAAGGATCGTATTCAGGAATGTTTCGTACGCAGTGAGAACGGTCATCCGCTTCCGGAAAATGGCAGAGAGATGATGGCTCTGGTTGCATACATCAATTCGCTTTCGGCAAAGTCACAGGGAGAGAAGGAATACACCGGACGTGGTCTCGTGAAGGTTCCCGACTTGAAGGGCAATCCGCAAAGAGGCGAAAAGATTTACCTGTCGCAGTGCGCCGTGTGTCATGGATTCGCCGGCGAAGGGGTCGGGCCGATGTTGCCACCGGTGTGGGGCGATGGGTCCTTCAACGATGGCGCCGGCATGAACAAAGTGGAAAAAATGGCGGCCTTTGTCGTGAAGAATATGCCTCAGACAAAACCCGGATCATTGACGCCGCAAGAAGCTTTTGACGTTTCGGCGTACATCCACAGTAAGCCGCGTCCGAAATTCAATCCGCAATACGCCAAGTACTAAGTTCGTCTGATCTCGCAAAAACCCACAAGACTCCAGGTTTAGACGTTGGCAAAATTGTGGATGCCGGCAACGGCGAATACACGCATGAACGTTTTCGAATTCTCAATCATTCTGGGATTGGCTTCTTTGTTGGCAGGTTTTCTCGGAGCGCTCACGGGGCTCGGGGGCGGCGTCGTCATTGTTCCACTGCTCGCCCTTGGATTCGGCGTGGACATTCACTATGCCATCGGTGCTTCACTGGTGTCCGTCATCGCTACGTCGTCTGGATCGGCGGCGGCTTATGTGCGCGAAGGATTTTGCAATATCCGCATCGGCATGTTTCTGGAAATTGCCACGACCATAGGAGCAATTTTCGGAGCGTTTCTGGCGGCGGGGACGCCTACAAAAGCAATCGCCATAATTTTTGGGCTGATGTTGTTGGGATCCGCCGTAACGTCGTCTCTTTCGCGAAAGGACCGCAGCACTAATCGTCCGCCCGACAGTTTGGCAAGCACCTTGCGCCTGAACGGTTCGTATCCGGCGGATGGTATCAAGACATCGTATACGGCTCGTCGAATTCCGCTTGGATTCGGTTTGATGTTCGGAGCCGGCACTCTCTCTGGACTTTTGGGCATCGGCTCCGGCGCGGTCAAAGTGTTGGCGATGGACGAAGCGATGCAGTTGCCCTTCAAAGTTTCTACGACGACCAGCAACTTCATGATTGGCGTCACAGCCGCCGCCAGCGCCGGCGTCTATCTGAGCCGCGGTTACATTGACCCGGCTATAGCGATGCCGGTGACACTTGGAGTTCTAGCGGGCGCTATGGCTGGAGCCCGCTTCTTGGTGCGCGCAAGAGTGAGAGTGATGCGCCTGGTATTCGCGGCCGTCATCGCGCTGCTCGGATTCGAAATGATTTACAACGGCTTAACAGGGAGATTGTAAGTGGCGCCACCGCACACAATTCCGGCCGATGATCGGAGTCTCGATCGCTACATTGGCACGATCCTGCGAACCGGAATGTTGTTGTCCGCGGCGGTGATTCTGGCGGGCGGACTACTTTTCCTGATGCAGCATGGCAAAGAGCCCGTAAGCTTCCACGCGTTTCACGGAGAGCCGGCGGAAATAACTTCCGTGCGACTCATCGCCCAGGGAGCGCTGCGCGGGGCTGCGTTACAAGTCATTCAGTTAGGGTTGCTACTGCTGATTGCAACTCCGATTGCCCGTGTCATTTTTGCGGTCGTGGCCTTTGCCTGGGAACGGGATTATTTGTACGTGTCGATTTCATTCGTCGTGTTGGTTGTTCTGCTCTACAGCCTCTTCGGTCCCAAGGGCGGCTAATCACCGTTCGAAGACGAGGAACGCATCAACTAAACTGGCACGTTGCCGTGATAAGTCTCGTTATTGTCGGGAGAGGCTGTCTCGCCTGGTCACTCACCGAGGGTCTGCGCTTGTGGCACGGTCTCCATGTTCGAGTGACCACAATCCGCCAAAGACGAACATTCATCACGGTTCCGTCAGCAACGACGCACACTCGCATTCTTGAAACTCCGCCATCTTCAATCTGCACAATGATTTGAAAACGATTCCTTCTCTCTTTCCCGTATCTCGATGTTGGTTCCTAACTTGCCCTCAGAAGTGAGCGGTTAGAAGCGCTGCGAATCTGCTCACGACGATCGCTGCACGAACAAAGGGGGAAGGTTGTATCGAGACGAACTAGCAATTTCCGCGGCCGAACGAGAAATTCTTCTACAGCGAGCAAAAACTGGTGACCGCGAAGCTCTCAACACGCTTTTCGAATCCTGCCACAAGAAACTCCATCGCCGAGCGTTGCGAATTCTTCCAAGGCCACAGGACGCAGAAGATGCCGTGCAAGACGCGATGGTCGCCGCTTTCACGCACTTGCAACGTTTTCAGGGTCGCGCCGATTTTCTGACTTGGGCGACTCGCATCCTCATCAACGCCGCATTGCAGCAAATGCGGCGTACTCGCGCGAGGCCCACGATTTCTTGGGACGAGATCTCCGGCGATTTCGAAGGGACGTTGTGCCAGGAGTGTTTGAAGGATCCGCAGCCGACCCCGGAAGAGCAACTGCGGGGAAGGGAGCAACGCGAAATGTTGGCTGCTGCGCTAAGCAAATTGCCGGTCGAAAGCCTTCAGGCCATTCAGCTCTGTCAATTTGCAGAGAAGCCGTTGAAAGATGCGGCAAGCACGCTTGGCCTGCCGGTATCCACACTGAAAACGCGCTTACATCGCGCCCGGCGTGCGGTGGCCATTCATCTCAAAAGAAAGGCGCAAGCAATACGAGCTCCTGTCAAACAGCGTGCCTCGCGTGACGTGACCTCTGCCGAACGCAGTGCATGGTCGCGAGAAATCGGCAGACTTCCACAACTCACAACCGAAGATCGGATCGTGCCGACGTGTTGAGCGCCAGCGATTGCCGTGGCGACGGATCGTCACTGACGGATATTCGTCCCGGATTCGTCGCCCGCCGGCCAAGCCTCTCGAAAACATTTTTCAGCAACTCACTGCGGCACAGCGACTTGCATCGCACACTTTCCGCCCCGGCCAACTTTTCTTTCTGGCACGGCGGCTGCACTAAGACAGGTTTCGAATGACAGGCGAGCAAAATTCCAGGCTGAATGCGTCCGAAAGTCTGCGTCTTCATTGGCCGGAGTACGGAATGGAATTTGTCGAGATGGGCGTCTATCTATTCTCCACGTGTACATTCGCGACGCTGTTGCAGCACCCCGCATCGCCGCTTCGGCACTATCTTGCGAATAGCTTGGTTCGTCGCGCGTTTTTCGGTCTTTCGATCGGCGCGACGATTGCCGCGCTCGTTCTGACGCCGTGGGGAAAACAATCCGGCGGCCATTTGAATCCCGCGATCACCTTCACGTTTTACCGTCTAGGTAAAGTGCAACTTTGGGACGCAATCTTCTACGGTGTCGCGCAATTTTCCGGCGCAACACTCGGCGTGGTGCTTGCGGCGCTTCTTTTACTCGGCGCTCCCGCGCATCCGACGATTCACTTCGCAGCAACGCTGCCTGGACGATACGGCTTGGCCACGGCGTTCCTCGCCGAAATCGCGATTTCCTGCGCGTTGATGCTCACGGTTCTCTTCGCCACGAATCACGACGCGCTCTCGCGCTACACGCCGTACTTTGTCGGGGCTCTCTACGTGATTTTCATCACGCTCGAAACGCCGCTCTCGGGCATGAGCATGAATCCCGCGCGCACTTTCGGCTCAGCCTTTCGCGGCCGCTATTGGCATGCGCTCTGGATCTATTTCCTTGCGCCAACCCTCGGCATGTTGCTCGCGGCAGAACTCTTTCTTTGGGCGCGCGCCGGCGTCGGCCCATACTGCGCCAAACTCCATCACGCCAACGACAAGCGCTGCATTTTTTGCCACGACACACGAACCCCGGAACCCAAAAACCCGAATCTCGAAATCGAGGAGATACACACATGAAAAAGTGGATGAAAATTGCGATCCCGCTAGTAGCGCTCGTAGTTCTTGTTGCCTGGTATGCGTTTCGCCCGGAAC
>DATHNC010000178.1:0-25217 GCA_035486415.1 Saccharimonadales bacterium (SeqCode) | reverse complement strand
CCTGTCGCGGTGATTGGTCTGTCTCAATAGGAACGGAATCGCACTGCCTTCCCAGAACTTATGCGCGGGCTATCCAATTCGGTGGCTATTCTCTTGGGAGCGCTTGCCTTTTGGGCTATTCCCGCCCGGGGCCAGATTGTTTCCTATACGGACGTGAGCGGCAAACGGGTCTTTGTCAACGCGGAACCACCCCAAGTTGCTCACACGCCCAAAGCGCCCCTTTTGAAGACAGCCGCTAATGGATTTACCCTGCGCACAGCCCAGCCCTCTTTCGGATCGCCATCCGATATGCCTGCGTATGATCAGGCCAATCGGGAGAAGATCACCGAAATGATTCGTGAAGTTTCAGCGCGTTACCGTGTGGATCCGGCACTTGTTCGGGCCGTGATTCAGACAGAATCGAACTGGAACTCCAACGCTGTTTCTCGAGTCGGGGCGCAAGGCCTGATGCAACTGGTTCCGGGGACAGCGCAACAATTGGGCGTAAGCAACGCGCTTGACCCGAAACAGAATCTTGACGGCGGAGTTCGCTATCTACATTCGCTTCTGGAGCGGTATAATGGCGATCTCGACAAGGCCTTGGCTGCCTATAACGCAGGGCCGGGCGCCGTGGATCGTGCTGGGGGCATCCCCAGGTACCGGGAGACGCGAAATTACGTTCAAAAAGTTACCGATTCCTACTACCGTCCGGGGTCCGATCGGCTTCCCCGTGCCTTCGAGCAACAGCGGCCTATATACCGCACGGTGCAAGAAGACGGACGGGTCGTTTTTACGAACGAGTGAGGCAGACAGTGCGGCATAACGCCGCTACATACCGGCCAATTCTGCGCGTAGTTTTCGCGTCAGCCCTTGTTTTGTGCCTTTTTCCTCTTATTCCACACCTGATTCCACAATTGATTTCGCAATCGACTGCCTTCGCCGACGAAAATTCCGAATCCCGCCGTGATGCCGCCAACGCTCAATTCGATCGTGCTGAAAAAGCGCGCCAGGCTCTGGAAGCTCGTCCGGAAATCTCTCGCTCACTGAAGGATTACACCGCACTAGTGATCGAGTACCAGCGCGTGTACCTGACGACTTCACACGCCGAAAATGTTCCCGCATCCTTGAACGAAGTCGCTGAACTTTTCCGCACGATGGGCGATCTATTCGATGCGAAATATTATCAACGCTCCATCGATTCTTATCAGTTCCTTGTAAAACAATATCCGACCAGCAAGTATCGCGAAGATGCGCTGCTGGCCATTGCGCATATCCAGCAGGATGATTTGCACGATTCGGTGGCGGCGCAAAAATCGTACGAAGAGTTTTTGTCCGCGCATCCGCACTCGCCGCACGCAGCCGAAGTTCGCGCGAGCATCGACAAGATGAATGCCGCAAGCGCTGCCGCGGCCAAATCGGCACAGCCTGCCCCGGTCTCGAATGACCACGCCGACCGGATGAATCTCAAAAATGTTTCCGCTGAAAAACTTCCTCCCACTACGGACACGAAACCCGGATCGCCGGAAGAAAGCTCCAGCGAGAATTCTTCGACGCCGCAAGTGTCGCGCATTCGCACCTGGAACGCCGACACCTACACGCGCATCGTCATCGACGTTGGGTCGAAAGTGAAATATCAGGCCGCGCGCATTTCCGGCCCGGACCGCATTTATTTCGACATTGAAGGCGCGAAAATAAATTCCGCATTGATGCGCAAGCCAATCGATGTAGAGAGCCCATTCCTGAAAACCGTGCGCGTCGCGCAGTATCAAACCAGCGTCGCGCGCGTCGTTCTGGAAATTAATCACGTCGCGGACTTCTCCGTATTCCTGCTGCCCGATCCATACCGCCTTGTCGTGGATGTCTACGGCACGTCAGCCGCAGCCGAAGCGGCCGCTAGGGAGTCCGCTCCCGCCGCCGGCCCCGCAGGGATGGAATCCGCGGCGACGTCAAAATCCGATAAGCCTGCGGCAACTGGATCTTCGGCCAGGCCTCCTGTGAGGCTCGCGGATAAATCCACCGCGAAATCGCCATTCGTTCCGCCGCCGGATGCTCCGGTCATGCAGGCTGCGCCCAAATATAATTCGTCGACGGCTTCATCGACTGGTTCATCCAGTGCATCGGGCAGCGAAACAACGGACACGCAAACGTCTTCGCGGAAAACTGCTAGCACATCGACGAAATCTACGCAGAAATCAACCGCTGCCAATTCGGCAAAAATATTAAAAGCCGACCCAGACACAGAGACTGAAGCATCTCCAAATACGACAACGTCAGCCGCCGCCGATACGACTCTGCTCCCGTTCCCGACTCGGACCGTCCCAGCCAAGAAATCTGGCAAAAATGGAAAGTCCGCTCATGATCAGGCTGCCGAAATGGGGCCTCCCCCGATTCCGGATTTAATGCTGGACGGGCAACATTCCCTGACGCGCGCGCTAGGCCTGAAAATCGGCCGCATTGTGATCGACGCGGGACATGGCGGTCATGACACCGGCACGATTGGACCCACTGGCCTGATGGAAAAAGATTTGTGCCTGGACGTCGCTTTGCGGCTGGGGAAATCCATTCAGCAGCGCCTACCCAGCGCGGAAGTGATCTTCACCCGCGATGACGACACATTTATTCCACTCGAGCGCCGCACCGAAATCGCGAATGAAGCCAAAGCCGATCTCTTCATTTCCGTGCATGCTAATTCGAGCCAGGATCGCCAGGCGCGCGGCATTGAAACCTATTATCTGAACTTCACCGGGTCGAGCGACGCGATGGAAGTCGCATCCCGCGAAAACGCTCTGTCGGAAAACGCCGTGCACGATTTGCAGAATCTGGTCACGAAGATCGCGCGCAACGAAAAAATCGAGGAATCGCGAGACCTCGCCACCATGATTCAGGATTCCCTGTCCAAGCGCATGGAAAATCGCGGAGAGCGCAACCGCGGCGTGCGCAAAGCGCCCTTCGTCGTGCTGATCGGCGCCGATATGCCATCTGTGTTAGCCGAAATTTCCTTCCTCTCAAATCCCAGCGATGAGCAATGGTTGAAAAAACCCGAAAATCGCCAGAAGGTGGCCGACGGACTCTACCGCGGAATCGAAAGCTATCTGCAAAGCACAAACAGCCTTGCGGCCAACCAGTCCCGCTCTCCAATCGAAAATATTGCGGGAAAAGTGGCGCGAACCGGGAACCCGCAGTAAAATTCCAGCGTCTAATCTATGAGTGATATGAAGCGACTCCTTATTTTGTGGTTTGGAATATTGTGTCTGACCGTGACGCCGCATCCGGCTGCCGCACAGGGCGTCTTGCCGAATTCCTTCGGCGGCTGGAACGCCTCAGCGAATTCTATCTTCGTTCCCGCGAATGGCCTTGATTCCCTGCTTGGACCCGATACCCCAGCCTTTCGCGAATATGTCGTCAAAGCCGTCGAGCAGAGGTCCTACACGCAGGGAGCTCAAACCGCCTCAGTGACGATATATCGTCTGCGCGACCCGAGTTCCGCCTACGGCGCTTACACATTTCTGCGCAACGATACGCTTTCTCCCATTGATTTAGGTTCATATGCCAGCGCTTCGAATGAGCGCGCAATGATCGTCGTGGGCGAAATGCTGCTGGATGTTACGGTTCCCGTAAATCAAGGGCGCCCCGCGGATGCGGATCTAAAGCAGTTAGCCGATCAACTGGACAAGAAAGCGGACCACACGCCGTATCCGTCCATTGGCGAACACCTGCCCGAAAATGGCCGCGTGCACAATTCCGAACGCTATGTCATCGGCCCGTTAGGCCTGGCACATTTCGTCCCCCTTGGCACGGACGACTGGATGGGTTATGACAACAGCGCGGAAAGCATTCTTGCCCATTACACCGTGAACGGCAAGGACGAGACGCTGATCGTCAGCTCTTACCCAACACAGCAGGTTGCGGCTGCAAAATTCGCCAAAATGTTGCGGCGGTTTACCTTTGACCCTCCGGGTGAGGATGGCCCGATCGGCCCGAATGTTCTATTCGGCAAGCGCGTTAGCTCTTTCATCGCCGTGGTGGCCGGAGCTCCCTCAAGGCGGGCGGCGAACAAGGTTCTCGATCAGGTCGGCTACGAGAGCAACGTCACATGGGATGAACCGAAACAGACGCTGACCGAGCCGAGCATTAACAATATGATTGTCGAAGCGTTCCTCGGAACCGGCGCGATCATGGGTTTTGCGGTTGCAGCTGGAATTGGATTCGGAGGAATTCGCATTTTGGCAAAAGTTTTCCTTCCCAACAAAATTTTTGACCGCGAAAAGCAGATCGAAATTCTACAACTGGGGATTTCCAGCAAACCAATCAAGGCAAAGGACTTCTACTAAGCAGATGAAGCGCCTGTTGAAAACTCATTCCAATCCTTTAACCTCTACTTTAATTCTACGACCCATACTATTGATTATATGCAACTTGTAGGGCGATTATGCACTTGACACAGGTGATAGGCTAGGTCTGTGACAGGCAGGTTGGTTTATTTACGCATCCCCACGGCAGTCAGCCCGCTCCATGACCGCTCTTCGCTGTAATTATTTTCTGTTCTCTCTTTGCAAGCCTCTGTGCTGTACAATTAGCGCCCTAAACGAAAAAGCCCGACGCGATGGCCGGGGCTTCTTCGATGAGCGACTAGAGACCCTCATCGTAAGCCTTTCATCGCGCCGACGCAAGGATGCGATGCAATTTCCTTACGGATTTCCAGCCAAATATAATGCAGGAACAGAAGCTAAAGTCTTAACTGCAATGAGGGATTTCAAGGTTGATCCGTCACCCCAAATTCGCGTGCTGGCGGGAATGAATGCGTTTGCGAATGCGGCACTCACAATCGTGAGGCGGGGCGAGTGGAAAGCTGAACTAGCCCACCCCGGATTTGAACAGTTTCTGACCTGGCTATCCATGTCCGAATGTCAGGGAGTGTTTGGACGACTACCTTCAAGCATGTCCGACAATATGTCGTATCAGATAAAAATTTCAATAATGGGTTCCGAGAGTTGGATAGGCTATATGCGGAAGCTGGCCAAATTTTCAAATGCTAAAATCAGTAAATCATCGAAACGGAATCGAAAAAGCGCACGTAGCTCAACAAAAACTAAGTCAGTTCGTAAGATGGAAAAATATCGAGTGAATCATGCTTTGACGTGGGCAGAATTCGCAAAAATAGCGGATACTACAGAGAGAACCCTTCGCCGTTTTAGGAAAACTGGAAAATTAAGAGGCAACATATTGGCTTCTATTGCCTTGGCAATGGGAACGACAAAAGAGAAGCTTCTAAGTGACTAGCTGCATTCCATCGTATTTTTGGGTCCGATTTGTGTCCGGTTATTGTCCCATTATCGTCCGGTTTCTGTCCGTTTTAGAGACAGTGTCCGATTTTCTTCCGAAACATTTCCGCGTTAGGGTATATCGTCGCGGTTGATCTTCGTAGAGAATTGCGCCCATGAGGATACACCCGACTCCGACGCGCACAGTGCCCACCCGTGATCCGAGCTGAAAAGGAAAGGCGCGATACGCTGATCGCCCTTTGCCGGGGAAGCGTGTCGCGCCGTGGTGGTTCTCGAATGGGGCTGTGGCAGAGCGGTTTATTGCGGGTGACCTATAATCGCTTGAGCGTGTTAGCGCACGCTCCGAAGGTCCGAATCCTTCCGGCCCCGCCAATATGGTAACATGAGCATTGAATGAAAATCAGAAAAGACAAATTCGATGCGCTTCTAGGTAAGCTTCTAAAGGCGAATCCTGAGCCGCGCACAAAAATAAAAACCAAAGGGAAGCGAGGTTCTAAGCCTCTGATTCCCGTGAAGCCGTCAGCTTCTTGAATGGCAATGCTTCACCGCGCGTGAGGTTCTTTAAGGTCGCATCAAACATGTCCGCTTGTTCTTCCCGCCGATTGAACCTATAGGAAAACTCATTGCAGTAGCGGCCCAAGTGCTTTATCGAAACTTTGTGGTACGTGCCATAAACACCGCGCTTTAACAGGCTGAAAGCGTTCTCGATTGAATTGGTGTGGTTCTCGCCTTCCGCGTACGATTTTATGTGGTTAATCATGCGGTGACGCCCGTCGAAGTGGCGCTTGCCGATTATCGTATACACGGCTGATTCATCGGTTTGCAGTGTCGCACTGGAACTAACATGCTTCTTAATCTCAGGTTCGATTGAGGCCATTTTCGCATTCGCAACTGGAATTAAGCGAAGCTTCCCGCCACGTTCGATCATTCCCAAAACTACATCCGTGTTTTCTTTCTTCACGTACGGCTTGCCCTTGCGCGGCTTCCGGCGTGACATGTAGGTTTCGTCTGTCTCGACGATCCCTTCTAGAAGGCCACCTTCTTGCATGGCTTCGCGGATTCTGTGGCACAGATGCCATGCTGTCCGATAGTTGACACCAAGGTGGCGCTCGACTTGCTTTGCGGAAATACCTTTCTTCGCTTCACAGATCAGCGCGATAGCCATAAACCATTTGGTCAAGGGCAGGTGTGTGTCGTTGAAGATCGTTCCGCTCGTGGCGCTGAATTGCTTGCCGCATTCTTTCTCTAAGCACTGATAGATTCGGTTGCGCTTGTTATCGCCTTCGGTCTTGCGCGTAATCGTCGAAACATTCATCACACCGCAATGGATGCAGGCAACACCGTGCGGCCAGCGCATCTTTTCGATGTATTCAAGGCATTTATCTTGTGTGCTGAATTGTTCCGTTACGTTTATGAGCTTCATGATGAGATAATCTTACCGGAAGGTCGCGTCTGTGTCAAGTGCATAATCGCCCTTGTAGTCATTTAGATTCAAGCGTTTCTCCACTTGACTTTCCTCTTTGTCCTACTCTAGACTTTCCGCGAGGACATAGAGTTCTGGTGCCTTCCGCGCATAGGCACGGAACTATTCTCCCCTCTTGGAAACCCGTCCGTAAAAACGGACGGGTTTTCTGTTTCTAATCCCAATTTTTGAATTATTTTGCGGAGTTTATGGATGAGTTGGCGGCGCGCCAGTGGACCAAGCCTGCGGAACGGGGGTCCAGGTCCGCGTGTGATAATCGGTCAAGGTAAAGGCCATCAGCAGTGCCAGCCAGAAGAATCCGGCGATCACGATGATGCGGACGAGGCCGCTGCTGTGCCTCACGCCCATGAAGAACAAAATCACGAGCGCCATCTTTGAAAAGGCAATGGCCAGGGCTGCAACGGTATTGAATGGCCCAAGATCGATGAACGCTACGCCCGTGGTCAGCATCGTTAACCCGATCAGGCATAGGAAAACCAGGAGATAAGTTTTTTGCGGCACAATCGGTTGTGACATTAGTAGCGCCCGCCTATCAAGTAAAGCAACGGAAACAGGAAAATCCAAACAATGTCGACGAAGTGCCAGTACAGGCCGACAACCTCGACCGGCGCAAAATAATGCGGCGTAAAACTGTCTTTGCGCGCTTTAAGCACTAGCCAGAGCAACAGCCCCATGCCAATGATCATGTGAATCGCGTGCAGTCCGGTCATTGCGAAATAGAAAATAAAGTAGATCTCCGCGTGCTGCACGCCGCCGGGCGCGAGCCGCGCAAGGGTTTCGCCTTCCGGTCCCCAGTCCAGGCTCGGAACGACATGTTCCACAAATTTCTGGTCATACTCGTAGGCTTTTACGCCGAGGAAAATTCCGCCGAGAATCATCGTGGCAATCAGGAACATTACCGTCGCCCGGCGATTCCCTGTCTGCGCGGAACGTACCGAGAGCGCCATGGTCAAACTGCTTCCGAGCAGGACAATCGTATTGGCCGCACCTAGGCGAATGTCCAGAACATGGCTGCCGCCATCAAAAGCGGCGAAATATAACCACCTGTAGATGGCGTACGCCGCGAACAATCCGCCAAAAAACATGATTTCAGTGATCAGGAAAACCCAGATTCCGAGCGCATCAGCTTCGTGCTGCTGATCGAGGTCCTCGAACTGGTGCGCCATTCCCTTTTCCGCGTGCAGTTCGGCGTCAGTCACCGTGGGCCTCCTCAGGACCGTATGCGTATGCCTCCTCGGTGACCACGGGAATTTCCGTAAAGTTTTCCGTGGGCGGAGGAGATGGCGTCTTCCATTCGAGACCCGTGGCACCCCACGGGTTCGGCTCCGCAATCGGCCCGTAACGCATCGACCAGATCAGGTAGATCAAAGGAATCAGGTAGCCGACGCCCAGGACAGTAGCTCCGGCTGAAGACATCACGTTCAGCACTTGAAACTCCGCAGGATAAAAAGCGTACCGGCGCGGCATGCCGAGATAGCCCAGAATGAATTGCGGGAAGAAAGTCAAGTTGAAGCCGATGAAAATAATCACGGCCGCGATTCCCGCCCACATGTCCGGATATTTCCTGCCGGAAATTTTAGGCCACCAGAAATGAATTCCGCCGAGGTATCCCATGACGGCGCCGCCGACCATGATGTAATGGAAGTGAGCGACGATGAAGTAAGTTCCGTTCAGATGTACGTCCGTGGCCAGCGAGGCGAGGAATAATCCAGTGAGTCCGCCCATCGTGAAGAGGCCAATGAAACCCATGGCGTAAAGCATCGGTGCTTCATAGGAAATCGATCCCTTGTAAAGCGTCGCAGTCCAGTTGAACACCTTGATGGCGGACGGAATCGCGACCAGGAAACTGAGCAAGGAGAAAATCAATCCGGCGTACACCGATTGTCCGGTAACGAACATATGATGTCCCCAGACCAGGAAGCCGAGGACCGCGATCGCCACGCTTGAAAATGCGACGATCGAGTAACCAAAAATTCTTTTTCGCGAGAAGCAGGCGATGATCTCGCTGACCACTCCCATGGCCGGCAAAATCATGATGTACACAGCCGGGTGCGAATAGAACCAGAATAAATGTTGAAACAAGAGAGGGTCGCCGCCAAGCGCCGGGCTGAAAATGCCGACGTGAAACAGATGCTCAAGAGCGAGAAGGAAAATCGTGATGGCCAACACGGGAGTGCCAAGAACCATGATCAGGCTGGTGGCGTACATGGCCCACAGGAAGAGAGGCATCCGGAACCAGGTCAGCCCCGGCGCGCGCATTTTGTGGATGGTGACGATGAAATTCAGACCCGTGAGGATGGAAGAAAAACCGGTGATGAACACGCCAATCGCGACGGCCGTAACTTGCGTGTTCGAGTACGTGCTGCTGTAGGGCGTATAAAACGTCCAGCCCGTATCCACGCCGCCGGCAATCGCCGAATACAACGTGAACATTCCTCCGACAATGTATATGTACCAGCTCAACAGGTTGAGCTTCGGAAAGGCGAGGTCGCGCGCGCCCACCATCAGCGGCACCAGGAAATTTCCGAGCACCGCGGGGATTGACGGAATCAGGAAAAAGAAAATCATCACCACGCCGTGCAGGGTGAACAGCTTGTTGTAGGTTTCCGGTTGCACGAGCGCGCCTTGCGGCTCAGTGAGGTGAATGCGCATCATGACGGCGAACGAACCGCCGATGAGGAAAAAGAACGTGACGGAGACCAGATACAAAAGCGCTATGCGCTTATGGTCCTGCGTAAAGAGCCAGGATTTCCAGCCATAGTCCGCGTTCAGGTAATTGCGCGGAGCTTGCACGCGTGGTTCCAGCGTGGCCGTACTCATTGCTTCCCCTCTTCCTTTTGTTTCGGCTGCGATTTGCCCAGCGCACGGATGTAAGCGATCACGTTAGTCAGTTGTTCTTCCGTCAGCTGTCCTTGAAACGTCGGCATGATCGGAGTGTAGCCCAGCACAATTTTGGCCTTGGGCAGCAGAATCGATTCGCGAATGTAGGCATCGTCCGCGGTGACCGTTTCGCCGCCTACCAATTTCACGGGCTGCCCGTAAACGCCGAGAAGCGACGGTCCAAGACCCGTTCCATCCGGCGTGTGGCATGTGGAGCAGCCGCTGGACTGAAAAACTTTTTCTCCGGCCTGTTCCATCGATTCGCCCGCCGCTCCGCCCGCGAGCCAGCGCTCATATTCGCTCGGCTCCTGCACAATGATCGAGCCCGTCATTCCCGCATGGAACGCGCCGCAATATTGCGCGCAGAACAAATGGTAGGTTCCAACTTTCGTCGCGGTAAACCACAGCGAAGTGTAGCGTCCGGGTAGAACATCTTTTTTTACGCGGAAAGCAGGAACAAAAAAATCGTGGATCACGTCTTCCGAAGTCATCGTCAACTTCACGGGACGCCCTACCGGCACGTGCACTTCGTTGATTTCGCGCTGCCCTTCGGGATGCTCCACTTTCCACATCCACTGCTTCCCGGTAATAAAAATTTCCATCGAGCCTTTGGGAGCTTCCGCGTTCTTAAAATAAAGCATCGAGCTCCAGACAAAAATCACCGCGACAATCAGCGTCGGTACGGCTGTCCAGAGCACTTCCAGCGGAACATTGCCCTCAATGGGCTTGGGCCGTTCGTCCGGCGAGCGCCTGCGATAGCGGATCATGAAATAAAAAATGACCGAGAAAATCAGGGCCGTAAAAAAGAGCGTTACGACCGTCAAAAACAGATACAGCTCGTCGACAGACTTCGCAATGGAAGAAGCCTGTACCGGCTGAAATGGCAGACTCTGCATCAAGATCGTATCCTCACGTCGTTATCCTCACCGCGCCCCTGCATCGGCCGCCGGAGGAGCACCGGCCGGACGCTTGCGTTCGCGAAGAAACATAATGGTCATGAATATTCCCAGCACCAGCACGGTCAAACCGCCTGCAATACGAAGCACATTGATGATAACCACGCCGTATTTTCCGGTCATGGGATCGTACTGGTAGCAATACAGTAAGGCGTGATCGGTGATCGTTCCGATCTTGCCCTGCGAAGCTTCCACCAGTCCGAGGCGGAAATCTCGCGCGGGATAAATCACGCCGTAAAAATAGCGGTCGATATGGCCATCGGGAGTAAGCACCATGATGGCGGCGGCATGCGCGTACTGTTTGATCGCGGGATCGTAGGCGTACTGAAAACCGGCCACGTTCGTAAGGGCGTCAATCGATTGCTGCTCGCCCGTCAGAAAGTGCCAGTGATCCGCGGCGCCAGGGCGGCCGTACTGGCCGATGTACACATCGCGCTTGGCTTTCGCGAGCGCCGGAGTATCTTTCGGCTCAAAACTTACGGTGACGGCTTCAAAGTCGGAGCCCAGGTTGAGAGAAATCGCGTTCATCGTGCGCAGTTCGCCGTTCAGGACTTCCGTGCACAGCGCGGGGCAATCGAAGTAGACGAGTGAAAGAACGATAGGCTTTTTTCCAAAAAAATCGCCGATGCGCACGGTCTTGCCGGTTTCGTCGCGAAATTCGAGGTCCGGTGGAACTTGTGCATTCAGGTTTTGCTGAATGCCCACCTTCTTCAAGATCGCGGGCGTGGTGCTCTGCTGCGCAGCCGCTGGAAATGCGGCAATCCCGGATAACAGCAGGAGCAGTGCGGTATTAAATTTAAATCTCACTGCTTCTTGCTCCCTTCCGGCGCAGGTTTTTTTTCGTCGGCGGGTTGGGTTTGCGGAACGCCCTGCACGGGCAAACCCTTTTTCACGAGCAATTCCATGGCTTCTTCGATCGGCACGCGAACAGTTCCCGCGGAGCGGTTTTCCCATGAATACTCGTGCAAGGCCTCTTCCTGGCTCTTGCGAAAGTTCGTCCAATCCTCGCGAGGATTCACTTGCAACTGTGGCCCCATTGGCAATTGCCGCGTATCGGCAAAAGGCGAATCGGTGGCCGGCTGGTCGACCGCATGCGTGGAAAAGATTTTGAACATGCCCCAGCAAACTAATCCAGACACCACCAGGACCACGGCCAGAATCACGAGAAAATTAAGGATTGCGCCCGTATTGGTGTCGCGGGTTTCATAGCCTGGAGTCGCGGAAACGTTGTGTGGTTTATCCATGCTGTTGAGCCGCCTGCTCGATAATTTCTTCCATGCGCGGATCGTGCGCCGGCAAAAGCGGCATGCGCTGCAATTGCCAGATGAAATATGCGAACCAGATTCCCACCATCCCTACAGGAAGCGCGACATCCATCCATGTAAGGCGAATGCTGCCTCCGCCAAACGCAGGCAGGACCATCCAATACATATCCACCAGGCGCATCAGGATGACGATGAAAGCGACAATAAACAGTGAGCGCGTCCTTCTTTTTACGTGCCGGAACAGCAGCAGAAAAAATGGAAACGCAAAACAAAGAATGATCAGGAGCAACGCAACGTGTCCCCAGACGCCTTCCATGCGGCGAATGTACCAGGGAATTTCATCGGTGAGATTGCCACCCCAGATGATCAGGAATTGCGAAAATTCCATGTAAGCCCAGAGCATGACGAACGTCAGCAGAAAACTGCCCAGATCCTGAAACTGCGCGGGCCTTACCACCTGGGACAGCGGCCTGTGCTGCGAAAGCCAGATCAACATCAGGATGGAAAATGCCATGGCCACGAGCGCCTGTCCGACCATGAACAGCAACCCATAAATGGTGGAGTACCACTGCGGCTCGAGCGACATTCCCCAATCTACGCTTGCGAACGTTACGGTAAATCCGTAGATCACGAGGCCGATGCCGCTGAAACCTTCGAGGCGCATCCAAAGCTCGAGGCCCGCACCGCCAGTATCTTCCTGCCGCGACCATTTGTTCAGGAAATACGTCAGTGTGAACCAGACGGCAAAATAAAAAATCATGCGGATCACAAAAAATTGCGGATTGAGATATCCCAATTTCGCGATGACGGCCGGATCAGTTTGGTCGGGCCGCGCCCAGGCGTACAGCGTCTTCATTCCCACTATGATGGGAAGCGCGGCGACGGCCATCAAGGGAAGTGTGCGGCTGCTGGCTTCGAGGATGCGGCGAATGACGAGCGCCCATCGGCCACCTGTCAGGTGCTGCACCATGAGGAGAGCCGTTGAACCAAGCGTGATGCCCAGGCAGAAAAGGAAGGAAACCAGATAAGCGTGGAAAAATTCAGCTTTGTCAGCCATGCCCGCGGCGACGCAAATCGCAACGACAACGCCGCCCGCCGCGCCGACTTTCATCGGCAGACCATCAAGTTTCAACGTGGATTCTTTCGTATCGATCATTTCGATTGGCTCGTCAATTTAGCCCGCTCCGCGTCCGGCACATCCGCGATGGGCACCTGTCTGCTGAGTTGCAACGCGCGCACGTAAGAAATAATCGCCCAGCGATCCGCGACCGGCACGCGATAGGCATAGGGATACATCACGCCAAAACCGTTGGTAATTACGTCAAAATAATGTCCCACAGGCGCGTTGCGTAAACGATCATCATGAAACGATGGCGGATGGCGGAAGCCGCGTTGCACGATCATTCCGTCTCCATCGCCCGTAAATCCGTGGCACGGAGAGCAGTACACGTTGTAACGATCGCGCCCGCGTTCCACGATTTCCTGGGTCACGGGATACGGAAACGCTTCCGAAGCCTGGCCATTCAATTTGCCGGAATAAAAAAGTTCATTCGGCCCGAGTGTCAGGTCGCCGCGCGGAACTGTGCCTGCAACCGGCAGGCGCGCGGATTGACCGTCACCAAAGAAATCAGACGGATCGTACGGGTTGTAGCGCGGCTGCACATGCATATCGAGGCGGCACCCTGCGCATACAAATAGCAGGCTGGCGGCTGCCAGCATCCAGCGGCCCGCAAACAGTTTTCTGGGATTCGCGCTAAGGCTCAATTTCGGTTACCTCGCGCGGGTTGAGCGTCTTCATAAAATTTTTGGTAATTTCCAGATCGAACATGGGATCGCGCGCCTTGATGCACAGAAAAAAACGGTCGCGAGAAGCCAGCGCGAATCGCGGCACGTTGAACACCGGATGATAAGGAGTAGGAAGTCCATTCATCGCCAGCATGCCGAACACGGCAGCGGCAGCGGCGAACAGAATGGTCATCTCGAAGGTAACGGGAATGAACGCGGGCCAGCTATTGAGTGGCCTGCCGCCGACGTTCAGCGGATAGCCGATCACCGCCGCATAATATTGCAGCGAAAATCCGGAAATCCCGCCCAATATTCCGGCCAGCAAAACCACGAGCGGCAATCGCGTGCCTTTGAATCCGACGGCATGCGCGAGACCTTCGATCGGAAAGGGAGCGAAGGCATCGATGCGGCGATATCCCGCTTCGTGCGTGTGGTGTGCCGCCTCGAGTAGTTGCTCGGGGGTAGCGAACTCCGCCATTAATCCGTAAATCGTTTCGCGTTGCTTCATCGCACCTTAGCCATGGGCAAAAAATAATTTCCGGCGAAGCCCATTAACTGGCCGCCTTCTTCTCTTCTTCGCTCGCTACCAGCGTCCGCATTTCGAAAATGGAAATCAGCGGCAGGTAGCGAATGAAGAGGAACACCAAAAACAGGAACAGGCCGATCGTCCCGAAAAATGTCGCAAAGTCCCACCGCGTCGGGATATACGTGCCCCAAGAGGACGGCAGGAAATCGCGATGCAAGCTGGTGACGACGATGACGAACCGCTCAAGCCACATGCCCAGGTTCACGACCATGGCAATGGCGAACAGAGCGCCGATCTTGGCGCGTACTTTCCGGAACCACAGGAATTGCGGCGTCACAATGTTGCAAAGGATCAGCAGCCAGTACAACGGAGCGTAGGGGCCCCTCATGCGGTTCAGGATCATGAAGCGCTCGTATCCATTTCCGCTGTAGAAAGCCATGAACGCTTCCATCATGTAGCCGTAGCCCACGATCAGGCCAGTGGCGAGCAGGACTTTGCCCATGTTGTCCAGATGGCGCATGGTGATGAAATCTTCCAGGTGAAACAGTTTTCGAATGGGAATCGAAAGTGTGAGCACCATGGCGAAGCCGGCGTAAATCGCGCCCGCGACAAAGTAGGGCGGGAAGATGGTCGCGTGCCATCCGGGCACAATGCCGAAAGCGAAGTCAAAACTAACGATGGTGTGGACGGACAGAACAAGTGGCGTCGCGAGTCCTGCCAGGAGAAGCGAAGCGGTTTCGTGACGCTCCCAGTGAACCGCGGAGCCGCGCCAACCCATCGACAGCAAGCCATAAATAATTTTTGCGGGGCGATTTTTCGCGCGATCGCGCAGCGTGGCAAGGTCAGGAATCAAGCCGATGAACCAGAACAAAAGTGAAACAGTCGCGTAGGTGGAAACCGCGAACGCGTCCCACACAAGCGGGCTGCGGAAGTTGGGCCAAAGCTTCATTGTGTCCGGGTAAGGAAAGAGCCAGTAACCGAGCCACGGACGGCCCATGTGCAGCAGGGGAAATAAGCCTGCGCAAGACACCGCAAAGATCGTCATGGCTTCCGCGAAGCGGTTGATGGAGGTGCGCCACTGCTGGCGCAAGAGAAGCAAAATCGCGGAAATCAGCGTGCCGGCGTGTCCGATACCAATCCACCAGACGAAATTGATGATCGCGAAGCCCCAGCCAATCGGAATTGTAATGCCCCAGACGCCCACACCATAGACGAGAATAACGGTGACGGAGAGCATCAAAAGCGAGACTAAAGCAAACGAAATAAGGAATCCGACAATCCACCACAGAGGTGTGCGCTTCGTCAGCACAATCGCGCTGATTTTATCCGTAACAGACGCGAAGTCATGTCCCGGGCCGAGGATCGGCGCGTTCAAGATCTCGTCCGCTGCCAGCTTATTGGTTGGGCTATCTGCCATGTGTCATTCCGCTCTAGACTGCCGCTGCCTTCTCGATTTCGGGATTTGGATTGCGCAATTTCGCGAGATAAGTTGTTCTGGGTCGCGTGTTCAATTCTTCCAGCAATTTGTAATTCCGGTTCTTGGCCTTCAATTTGGAAACGGCGCTGTTCGGATCGTTGATGTTTCCAAACACGATGGCTTCCGACGGGCAGGATTGCTGGCAAGCGGTAACGATCTCGCCGTCCTTGATGGGGCGATCCTGTTTCTCAGCGTCAATCTTCACGGCGTTGATGCGCTGCACGCAGTAGGAGCACTTTTCCATCACACCGCGGCTGCGCACGCTGACGTTGGGATTGCGCATGCCGAACAGGCTCGGCGTATCCCAATCGGAATAGAGATAAAAGTTGAAGCGTCGAACTTTGTACGGGCAATTGTTCGAGCAGTAGCGCGTGCCCACGCAGCGGTTGTAGACCATTTCGTTCAGGCCTTCGTCGCTGTGTACAGTGGCGGCCACGGGGCAAACCACTTCACAGGGCGCGTTTTCGCAGTGTTGGCAAAGCACAGGCTCGTGGTAGGTGCCCGGATCGTCCATGTTGCCTTCGTAGTAGCGGTCGATGCGGATCCAGTGCATGTGCCGGCCAATTCGGACTTCTTTCTTTCCGACGACCGAAATATTATTTTCCGACTGGCAAGCCACGACGCAGCCGCCGCAACCCGTGCAGGCGTTCAAATCAATCGCCATGCCCCACGCGTTGCCGTCATACTTGAAAGCCGGGTAAAGAGAGAGCGGGTTTTCCTGCGCATCGGCTTGCGCAAACTTCGGATCCTTCTGGTACTCGTCCAGCGTGGCGATACGAATCGGTTCGCGGCCTTCCATTGTGCTTTGTGTTTGCGTGGAGGCCAGAGCCCAGGTGTCGCCAGTTTTCCGAACTTCGAGCCCGGTGCCGATCCACGGCGTGGAAAGAGGGCGAATCCATCCCGCATCAAACCCAGTGCCAGTTCCTACTCGCCCGGCCTTCAGGCGTCCATAGCCTAGGAACACCGTGACGCTTTCATCCGCATGTCCCGGCATCACCCAGACAGGCGCAACAATCTTGCGATCCTGATACTTCAATTCAACGGCCGTTTCGCTCTTCACGTCGAGGCGTTCCGCTGTTTTGGGGCTGACCATGGCCACGGAATCCCATGTGAGCAGCGTGAGAGGCTTGGGCAATTCCTGCAGCCAGCCGTTGTTCGCAAAGCGCCCGTCCCAGATCGTGTGATCCGGCCGGAAAACAATTTCGAGACCTTGCGCAGGGGCCGCTGGAGCTTCAGCTCCAATTCCAGCTTTGACGGAAATTTGTTTGGCGGGAAGAGCCGAGTCGGCAACAACCCCATCGCGCAGCGTCTTTTCCCAGAACACGTCGAACCGCGCTACGTTCGTGCGTTGCGCCTGCCAGTAATCATGGACGATGTCGTGGCTTGGTTTCGATTGGCCATTCAGGACAGCCACGAAATCGACATCAGATTTTCCGGCATAGAGCGGGGCGATCAGCGGTTGGATGACAGAAACTGTGCCATCGTAACCGCGCGCATCACTCCAGGATTCAAGTTCATGCGCCGCGGGAATATGCCAGTGGCAGAGTGCTGAAGTTTCGTCCTCATACAAGCCGAGGCGGGCGCTGAATGCCACCTTCGGGATAATGGATTTGAAGTCCAAATCGGCGGGCGCGTCATAAACCGGGTTGCTGCCTACAATCAGGAGCGTCGTTACGCTACCAGCGCGAATATCTGCTGCCAGCTGGCCCATTGACTCCCATTGATTGTCGGCCATGACTTCGAGTGGTGCCGTGAAATGAACAGTTTTGCCGAAGTTGCCGAGTGCCTGGTTCATAGCATAGGCGAGGGCATGGACGATGGCCGGTTGTTGATCGCCAGCCACGATGAGCGTCGCGCCGGGATGCTGCTTCAGGTCGCGAACAACCGCTGGAATCCAACTGGCCGGAATGCTTGGTGCCGTTGCCGGGGCCGCAACTGTGCTCAGTCCAATTTCGCGTGCCAGCAGGCGCGCAAAGCCTTCCACCTCAGAGGCTTTCAAGCGCAAGCGGTGATCGGCCATGCCGCCGGTATTTGTCGGCGTGGACTCCACCGAGTACAAGCGATTCATTTTCGATTCAGTGCCTTCGACGCGCCGCTTCCTCGCAAATTCGCGCGCGTAGCGAATAGCACCTGGGCCACTCGTCAGGAAATCGGAGTCGAGCGAGACAACCACATCCGCCTGATCCACGTGATAAACCGGGTTCGCATATTCGCCAAAGGCCAGCTTCGCGCCTTCGCGAATATTGTCGCGCGTAACTGATTCATACTGAATCCACTTGGCGGATGGATAAGCCTTCAAAAATGTTCCGATCTGATCGCCGAGGGTTGGAGACGTAATCGTAGGCGTCAGGAGCCTGATGCCGCCCCCTCCGCTTCCCTTTTCCTGGCCGAGTGCGGAGGAAAGTTCTTGCTGAAACTCTGACCAGCTGCCGATACGCCCGTCGTGGATTTCCGCTTGCGAGCGATCCGGATCGTAAAGCCCAAGAACGGAGGCCTGTGAAAATGCATCTGTCGCGCCTAGGCTTCCCGGATGATCGGGATTGCCTTCAATCTTCGTGGGCCGCGCCATGTGGCTTTCGACCAAGACGCCAGTAGCTACGCCGCCCAGCGTAACAGCGGAAGCGTAGAACAGCGCCTTCCCCGGAATAATCTGTTCCGGCTGTTTAACATAGGGAACGATTTTTTGCGTGGGAAGCTTCGTGCAGCCCGTAAGTCCGGCAAACGCAGCCGAGGCCGCCATGACTTTCATCAATTCGCGGCGGTCAAGTTTCGCCTCAGTGTCGGTTGCACCGTGCGGAAACTCGTTTTCCTTGTGATTCTGAAATTCCGGCGTGTCGGCCAGTTCGTCCAGGCCGCGCCAAAATTGGGGGGTGTTGCCTGCGCTCGCGGACTTGCGTAGTACGGAAATGTCCACATCGGGCTGAGCGGCGCTATTTCGATCGCTGTCCATGAATTCCCTGATTCCTCATCTGGCGGGCTGCGAAGAGCCCGCATCCTCTAGCGGTGGCACGTCGTACAGTCCGTTAGCTTGTGTACTTTATATTCGGTGAGCAGCCGGTTGCCCAAGGCTTCCTGATCGGGGGGAGCCTTATAGAATGCGTTAAACACTTCGGACCGGGGGCGCAAATACTTTTCGGGCGCGGTGTGGCAATCCAGACACCAGCGCATATAGAGAGTGTTTTCGCGCCACGTAATATTCATTTCACCGACAGGGCCGTGGCAGGTGGTGCAGCCAACGCCCTTATTAATGTGAATACTGTGGTTGAAATAGACGAAGTCAGGCAGCGCATTGACCCGAGTCCAGGAAATCGGCGTTGAGTCGCGATAGCTGGCCCGCACTGGCTCCAAGATGGCCGCGTTCGTCCATATCTGCGAATGGCACGTCATGCAGGTTTCGGTCGGGGGCATGCCGGCGGAGGAGGAGACTTCCACCGAGGTATGGCAATAGCGGCAATCCAGGCCAAGCTCAGCCACATGATGCTTGTGGCTAAAGGGCACAGGCTGCGGCTGCGCGGTATGCACGTCCGTGACGTAGGAGGTCTGATTCACGACATTCGCGGCATATCCCAATACGGCAATCAGGATCACCGCGCCGTAAATGCTGACGCGAGCTATGGTATTTGTGCTGTGATGAAAAATTTGAGCCATACGTGTCGCCCCTCGGAACACACCCCGAGGTGCATGCCAAAAAGTTCCTCAGCGCCTCTCTATGGACCGCATTTCCGGCCTTATTTTAACTTCTCGGACGGCGCTTCTAAACCGCGTTGAAGGGGGGATACAAGCCGGCAGTGTTGCATACATTATATTCCGCCGATCTTCTAGTACTACTACAGGGTAAATCTAAAATTCCATTTATAATTTGTTTAAATATCCCCGCCTGCGAGAAATACTATAACAGCAAGACAAAAATAATTTCAATCGTTCTATTTAATTAATCGTGACAAACCAAACAACATGATGTGATGCAGATCACTGATTTTGCACCCCTGCCTGTGTTTTAGCGACCCTGCCCGACATTAAGCTTTTGTAAAATTAATTTCCGGGCGCGAATTGCATTGCGCCATTTTGTTCCACGGCGGGACAAAAACAACAGTCCGTCTATTCAATGGCTGGCCGCGAGCCTATTAAGAAATGTAACGAAAAGTTGTATGAAAGCATCCAAGTAAGCACAGTTTCATAACGATATACTATAGAGGTCGATACTCCGCTTGACCATTCATTCGCGGTAAGATTCTTTGTACTTCTGAGGCCCTTAGAATGTGGATTGTTCGAATCGCGCTGCGCCGCCCGTATACGTTTATCGTGCTGGCACTGATCATTGTACTGATGACGCCGATCGTGCTGCAGCGCACGCCGACCGATGTGTTCCCCGATATCGATATTCCCGTGGTGGCGGTCGCCTGGAATTATTCGGGTTTGTCGCCGCAATTAATGGAAGATCGCATCGTTTCCCCCTACGAACGGTTTCTGACTACGGTAGTCGATAACGTCGAGCATACCGAATCGCAAACCGTTGCCGGGCGCTCCGTCATTAAGGTATTTTTTCAGCCAGGCGCGGACGTTCACGTAGGCGTTACGCAAATCACCGCGCTCTCCCAAACCATTATTCGTCAATTGCCGCCGGGCATTTCCCCGCCGCTGATTATTACGTATTCGGCTTCCAGCGTGCCCGTGCTGCAACTGGGCATGAGGGGAGAAGGATTATCCGAGCAGGAATTATTTGATTTTGGAGCGAACCTGGTACGCAATCAATTGGCGACCGTGCAGGGCGCCGCAATCCCCTGGCCTTATGGAGGGAAGCAGCGGCAAGTCTCGGTGAACCTGGACATTCCGGCCTTGCAGGCGAAAGGTTTATCGCCTACGGATGTGATCACTGCGATCTCCGCGCAAAACCTGGTGCTGCCTTCAGGCACGGTCAAGATGGGGTCAACTGAATTCAACGTGGAAATGAATGGGTCGCCGGATACTCTTGCCGCGCTGAACAATTTGCCGATCAAGACCGCCAACGGCGCGACCATTTATGTGAAAGACGTGGCGTATGTGAGCGACGGCTTTTCGCCACAGATCAACATTGCGCGCATGGATGGGCAGCGCGGCGTGCTGATGGCAATCTACAAAACCGGCGCAACCTCCACACTTAAAGTCGTGTCGGAAGTGTATTCGAGACTGCCCATCATCAAGAATCTCGTTCCGCCACAAACAGTGATCACTCCCCTGTTCGACCAATCGATTTTCGTGCGGGCCGCGATTCAAGGAGTTGTTCGCGAAGGCGTGGTCGCCGCTTGCCTCACCGCGCTGATGATTCTGCTGTTTTTGGGCAGCTGGCGCAGCACGCTGATCATTGCGATTTCGATTCCACTTTCGATCCTCATCTCCATCACGATTTTGAGCATGTTGCATGAAACCATCAACCTCATGACCCTGGGTGGATTGGCTCTGGCTGTCGGCATTCTGGTGGATGACGCTACGGTGGAAATCGAAAACATCAATCGAAATCTTGCGCAGGGGAAGCAAATTATTCAAGCCATTCTGGACGGCGCGCAGCAAATTGCCATTCCCGCTTTTGTTTCCACGCTATCGATCTGCATCGTGTTCGTGCCGATGTTTTTCCTGACGGGTGTCGCCAAATTTCTGTTCGTGCCACTGGCTGAAGCCGTGGTGTTCGCCATGCTTGCGTCTTACCTGCTTTCGCGAACGCTGGTGCCCACCATGGCCATGTATCTTCTGAAGGAGCATCACGGCGAAGAGCACGCCACGGGGAACGATATTTTCTCGCGCGCGCAGCGCGGCTTCACGCACGGGTTCGATCGCATGCGGGACGGCTATCGCAAGTCATTGACGTTTTGCATCGAACGCGCGTGGCTGTTTGTCATTTTGTTTTTGATTTTCTGCGTCGCTTCCCTTGCCTTGATTCCCGTGCTGGGCCGCGACTTCTTCCCTTCGGTGGATGCGGGCCTGATTCGTTTGCATATGCGCGCCCGCGCCGGGCAGCGCGTGGAAGAAACCGCTCGCGAAGCGGACGGCGTGGATAATTTGATCCGCAGGGTAATTCCCCCCGAGGACCTCGGGACGATTCTCGACAACATCGGCTTGTTCAACAGCACCGTGAATACGGTCTACAGCAATTCAGGCGTCATTGGCGAATCCGATGCGGAAATTTTAATTGGCCTGAAACCGGAGCGCAAAGAATCGACCAAGCAGTACGTCGATGAACTGCGCGTGCAACTGGCCAAGGAATTTCCCGGCACGCAATTCTTTTTTCAGCCTGCGGATATGATCAGCCAGATTTTGAATTTCGGAGTGCCCGCCCCGATCGATGTCGAACTGATCGGGCCGAATGAAAAGGCAAATTTTCTGATCGCGGAACAAATTACTAGCCGCATTCAGCATATTCCAGGCGCGGTGGATGTGCATGTGCAACAGCTGCGATCTTTCCCGGCAATTTTCCTGAATCTGGATCGCACGCGCGTGCAATCCGTCGGCCTCAGCCCGACGGATGTGGCCAACAGCGTTCTGCTCACGCTGAGCTCCAGCTCAACGGTTTCGCCGTCGTTCTGGGTCAATCCTCTGAACGGCTATGAATACAACGTGGCCGTGCAGGCGCCGCAATACAAAATCGACAACATGCAATCGCTCGACAATATTCCCATCTCCTCGGCCGCAAATCCGACGCCGCAAATTTTGGGGAACATGGTGGGGATGAGCGTTAACACCGAGCCCGCGCTACTCAGCCAATACGACGCGCAATCCATGATGAATGTTTATGCCTCGGTGGAAGGGCGCGACCTGGGCGGCGTGGATGCGGATATCCAGAAAGTGCTGGCGGATTTTAAAGGCAAGCTTCCCCGCGGGACGCAGATGTTCCGGCGCGGTCAGGTCGCGACCATGACCTCTTCGTTTGCGGGACTTACGGCTGGCGTGGCCGTCGCCATCGTTTTAATTTATTTCCTGATCGTGATCAATTTTCAATCGTGGATCGATCCTTTTATTATTATTACCGCGCTGCCCGGCGCGCTGGCCGGCATCGTCTGGATTTTGCTGCTCACGCATACCACGCTGAGCGTGCCATCTTTAACGGGCACGATCATGTGCATGGGCGTGGCCACTGCGAATAGTATTCTGATGGTTTCCTTCGCGCGCGAAAGAATGAATGAGGGAGTGAATGCCGCACAGTCAGCCGTGCAGGCCGGATATGTGCGTATCCGGCCCGTCATCATGACCGCGGTCGCCATGATCATCGGCATGGTTCCCCTTTCACTGGGACTGGGAGAAGGCGGAGAACAAAACGCTCCGCTGGGCCGGGCCGTCATTGGCGGATTGATTGTGGCCACGTTCGCGACTTTATATTTTGTGCCTTGCGTATTTTCTTTGATTCACAAAAACAAACGCCTCGAAGAAGGCGTCAGCGCCGCGGAACTGGGAATTAATTAACAGGCTTACAAGTTCAGGGAGCGAACCGGGAATGTCTGAAAATCAGGTCGGGTTGCAGGACGAGTCGAAATATGTGGGCGAACCGGGCGGCAGGGGGAGAGGTCCCGGCGCGCTGCTACGCTGGTTTTTGATTGTCTTTGTTATTTTCGCGATTCTCGGAATTTATGCCGTCTCGCAGCGCATGAGCGAACACAAGGCGCTCGCGCAACAAACCGAACAGACGGCGGTTCCTTTCGTATCGGTGATCCACGGAACCCCGATTGATACGGATTCCGAAATGGTGCTTCCCGGATCGCTTAAGCCCGACGTTGAGTCTCCCATTTATGCGCGGACCAACGGCTACTTGAAAAAGTGGTACAAAGATATTGGCAGCCACGTGGAGAAGGGCGAAATTCTTGCCGAGATCGATACGCCCGAAATTGACCAGCAACTGGCGCAGGCTCGCGCCGAACTCAATACTGCGCAGGCCAATCTTAATCTTTCAAAATTAACGTCCACGCGCTATCAGGATTTGATCAAGACGGATTCCGTTTCGCGCCAGGATCTGGACAATGCCAACGGCGATTTCGCCGCGAAGCAGGCCATGGAGCAGTCGGCGGGCGCCAACGTAAAACGCCTGGAAGAAATGGAATCGTTCAAGCGAGTGTATGCGCCGTTCACGGGGATCCTCACGCAGCGGAATGTCGACCCCGGCATGCTGATCAATGCGGGAAATGGCGGGTCCTCCACCAAAGAAATGTTCGACCTCGCGCAAATAGATCCGATGCGCGTTTTTGTCGCCGTCCCACAAGCTTACTCTCCTTCCATTCATTCGGGGCTGAAGGCCTGCCTGAGGTTGACGGAACTTGCGCAGAAGAATTTTTGCGGTCAAGTGGTACGCACCGCGAATTCCATCGATCCGGGAACGCGAACATTGCTCACGGAAGTGGATGTCCCAAACCCTGCGGGCACGCTTCTTCCCGGCGCCTACGCGGAAGTTCATTTTGATGTAAAGGTCGTCGCGCAGCGCATTTCCCTTCCGATCAATGCGATTTTGTTTCGCCCGGACGGATCGATGGCGGCGGTCGTGGGCACAGACAATCGCATCAATCTGAAAAAAATTACAATTGGACGCGATTTTGGAAACGCCTTGGAAATCCTCGACGGAGTTACTCCCACGGATCGCATCGTGATTAACCCTCCGGACGCGCTGGAACAAGGCGAAGAGGTCAATATCGCTGCGCAAAATGGCGTGCCAGCCGCTGCTTCCGGCACTTCAACCAAGAAGTAGCCCGAGTTTCACACAGCATTGTTTGTTTCCAGGGACCGCCAATCAGAAGATTGGCGGTCCCTGGTTTGCCCTCGCTTAATTCGTGCCAATTGTCCCTTGAGGTTTTGAAGCCATACTGGTTCGGCCACCTTGCCATGATGCCTCGTTGGATACCGGGTGGCGCGGTCCGGATCCTGTGGTGAGAAGGCCTGGTTAGGGGTTTCTGAAACTTAATTTTGGTCAAGAATCGGGTTCGTCTTGACGCCGACTTTAATTTTATATTTGTTTAGCGGAAATTATTTATTGCGGATCTTTTTCGCCAAGGATGCAGCGCGCCGTATCTCTTGCGATCAATAATTCTTCATCCGTGGGAATGACGTAGGCAGACAGGCGTGACTGATCGCAGGTAATCGCGCCTTCCACGCCCACAGTTTTCTGATTCTTTTCCTTGTCCAGCGTTAACCCCGCCCACTCCAGGCCGTCGCAAATTCCGGCGCGCACGAGCGGTGATTTTTCGCCGATGCCGCCGGTAAAAACGATGGCATCCGCTCCGCCCATTGCGGCGAGAAATGCGCCAATATATTTTCGTGCCCGGTAGCAGAACATTTCGATGGCCAGCTTGGCGCGGCGGTCATTGTGATCATTTACCTGCTGCTGCAGAACGCGCATGTCGTGCGTGAGCCCGGAGATTCCCAGCAAACCGGATTGTTTATTCAGCATGGTCTCTACTTCATGAATGGAAATGCCTTCCTTCGCGGCAATGAATCCGAGCACTGCGGGATCCAGATCGCCCGACCGCGTGCCCATCACCAGGCCTTCGAGCGGCGTCATGCCCATCGAAGTATCCACGGATTTTCCTCCGCGAATGGCCGCCGCCGAGCAGCCGTTTCCGAGATGCAGGCTG
>DATHNC010000177.1:0-14436 GCA_035486415.1 Saccharimonadales bacterium (SeqCode) | reverse complement strand
ATCGTTCGACTTCCAAACGGCTGGTCTGGCAATTGTTAATGCAAATCGGGGGAGGCGCTTCATGAACAGGAAGTTCCTTATTGTTCTTGCGGCAATCGCAATCCTGGGAATGTTTTCCGCCGTTGCCATGGCGCATCACGGTGTCGCCGGATATGACATGACGAAGACAGTCACCCTGCACGGCACGGTTGCAAAATTCGATTGGAGCAATCCTCACGTCGTTGTATACGTGGACGCGAAAAATGACAGCGGCGAATTGCAGCACTGGACCATCGAGTTTGCCGCGCCCATTCATATGGTGCGAGCCGGATGGACGAAAAATGCGATGAAGACCGGGGATGAGATTACGATCGATACGCACCCATCGCGAAATGGCGCTCCCGTGGGAATCAGCAGTACGATCACGTTTATCCTAAAAGCCGTGGTGAATGGTGAACCACTTCCCAGCAAAGTTGATTAAACCGAGTTTCGAAGGTCTTGGCCTGCCTGGTCCCTGAGGGAACACAAGATGCGAATTCGAATAGAGATTCCGATTGTAGCGCTGATTATGGTCCTGAGCGTTTCGTGCATTTTGTCGGCTCAGACTGGCGCGAGTCCGGCTGTGACAAAACCTCAAAAAGAAACCCCAAAAGAGGGCTTGATGTCCGGAGGAATTCCGGACTTGTCCGGTCTGTGGGAGCCGGACTTCCGCGGGCCCGAAAGCGTGCGGATCAATACCTGGGACTCTTCCGACCTGTTTGCAGCCCATCCGGAAAAGGCCCCTATGACACCGTGGGCCGCTGCAAAATTCGAAGATGCGCGGCCGCCATTTGGCGCTAGGCAAACTTTTGACAACACGAACGATCCCGTGCAGAGATTCTGCGACCCTCCGGGCATCCCTCGAATTTATATGTACCCGTGGGAGATCACATTTATCCAGACTCCCAAAATTGTCTATATTTTGTACGAATACACGAAAGTCTGGCGCGCCGTGACCATGAATGCCGAACATCCGAAGGATCCGGATATCACCTGGATGGGCGACGCGGTCGGAAAGTATGAAGGCGACACATTTGTAGTCGATACGATCGGCCTGAGCGACAAGACATGGCTGGACCAGGCGGGGCATCCGCACAGCGACGCGCTGCATGTCATTGAAAAATTCCGAAGGCTGAGCCACGATAAACTCGAACTCAACGTCACAATCGACGACCCCAAGGCTTACACGAAAACCTTCTCGGCTTCCAAACTTTATAACTTTTCCCCTGGTCCAATGGGTGAGACGCTCTGCGCCTACTCCGAAATGAAGGAGTTTCAGGAAAACGTTGTAGATAAGACGCAAACGCCGCCAAAGAAGTAGCTCATGCCAATGTGGGGTTGCCGAAAGAGTTCGCGGGTGTGATCCAGATCACTCGCAATGGCCTCGGATATCACTGCTATGTTCGTGATTGAAGATCAAGGTATAGGCAGCAAGGAACGAAAGCAAAAGGAGGGCGTCATGGTCAGACAAGATTATATGTTCATGGCGTTGCTCATCCTGAGCTTGGTTATGTTCACGCACTGGGGAGGCTTTCACAACCTTCGGCACTAGAGGAAAAGGGCTGATGTTTTAGGTGTTTGCAAGTCACGCCCGATCTCATCGGTCCCACGTATGAACCATGGAGGGTTGCTTGTCTCAGCAGTGGAAAAGCTGATCGATTCGATCAACACAAGGGGGCAGAATGAGCAGCAAAATAATTTTCAGAATTCTGCCCCTATTTTTGCTTCTGTCGACCGGTCCCTTTATGGGTTCTGCTGCGGGCCAGACCAAATCAGATGCAGGGAAGACGAATGAGCAGCTGATTTATTCAGTGAAAGGACCGGATCTTTTTCGTGCGCATTGCGCTGCATGCCACGGTGCCAGTGGTACCGGCAATGGTCCCGCCGCTTCCGCGCTGAAAACGAAGCCGGCTGACCTAACTGTTCTTGCCAAAAATAGCGGAGGAAAATTTCCCACCGCGCGCGTTCAAAAATACATTATGGGCGATGATACATCCACGGCTTCTCATGGTTCGCGCGAAATGCCCATCTGGGGCCCTATCTTCCATCAGATTGAGGAGGACCAGGATTTGGGCAATGTCCGTCTGCAAAATTTGGTCAAGTATCTGGAAACAATTCAGCAGAAATAGCGACACGACTCTTTATACTTCCTCTTTTCGCGGCACGCAGTTGCATTTCTCGCACGGCAGTCTCTATAGCGCTCTCATTCGGTTTACAATAGTCCTATGCAACGCAAAATTTTTTGGAGCTTATTCAGCGCGCTCGGAATTATTGCCGATCTTGCGTTGCCTATGTGGTGGGCGATAGGCTTGACCATTCCTCTTCTCTATGTCAGCTGGTGGGTAGCGTATAAGAGCGACTGGTTTTAGTGGCGCGGGCTTCAGCCTGAGGGGGTAGAGTTTTGCTGTAGCCCGCCACTTCAGATGCGGGGGTTTAGACGACGCTACATCTAAATCCCCGCCTCTGAAGAGGCGGGCTACAATACCAGCACGCAGCAAGCTGAAGCCTATGCCACATAATGCTCCCGCATTTGGCGCAAGCCTTCGGTTCACGCTACACTGAACACGGGAGAAAACTTAGTCATTTGCCTCCGATCATCGCTGCACAAGGACTTTCCAAGAGATACGGTGCCGAGCCACTCTTTCAGGACATTTCATTTACGGTTTCTGAGGGCGAACGAATAGGCCTGATTGGGCCCAACGGTTCGGGAAAATCGACCTTGCTCGCCATTCTGCAGGGCCGGGTTGTGCCCGATACCGGTGAGGTGGCGATCCGCAAGCGCATGCGTCTATGCTCTGTGGCGCAAAATTCCGAATTCCCCGAAGGCGCGACGATTCGCTCGGTGATCGCGGACGCTTTGGACGAGGCAGGGGTGCCGGAGAAGGATCGCGCCGCGCGCATTGCTGAGCCGCTCGGGCGTGCGGGGTTCACCGATATGGACGCGCTCACATCCTCGCTGTCAGGCGGGTGGCGCAAAAGGCTGGCGATTGTCGAGGGGCTTGTGCAGGCGCCTGAGGTTCTGCTGCTGGACGAGCCGACAAACCACTTGGACTTGGCCGGGATTCAGTGGCTCGAGACGCTCTTGCAAAACGCAACGTTCGCTTGCGTTGTGGTCAGCCATGACCGTTATTTTCTGGAAAATATAGCCACGGCGGTCGTTGAGCTCGCACGGTCCTACGAAAACGGCTATCTGCGCGTGAACGGAAACTACAGCACGTTTCTGGAAGCGAAAGAAGTGTACTTGCACGCGCAGCGCAAGCGGCAGGAAGCGCTTGAAAACCTGGTGCACACGGAAATTGAATGGCTGCGGCGCGGACCTAAGGCCAGAACCACAAAATCGAAAGCGCGCATCGATACGGCTCACGAGTTGATTGGCGAATTGTCGGAGCTCAACTCCCGCACGAAGACTACCTCAGCTAAAATCGATTTTTCGGCGACCGACCGGAAGACGAAGCGTCTGATCGCTCTGGACGACGTCACGTATGAAATCGGTGGACGCACATTATTTTCGGGCATTCATTTCACCGTGACTTCGGGAATGCGAGTCGGGCTTGTTGGCCCGAACGGAAGCGGCAAAACGACGCTCCTGCGGTTGCTGCGCGGCGATATTGAAACCACGCGTGGAGAAGTTCGCCGTGCCGATGCGCTGCGCATTGTGTATTTCGACCAGAACCGCGAACTCGATCCCGACATCAGCTTGCGGCGAGCGCTTGCGCCGGATAGCGATTCCGTGATCTATCAGGATCGCGTGATTCATGTGGCGGCCTGGGCCGCAAAATTTCTGTTCGATCCGGAACATCTCAGTCAGCCGGTGGGAAAACTTTCCGGAGGCGAACGGGCCCGCGTTCTGATCGCGCAACTCATGCTGCAAGCGGCGGACGTTTTGCTGCTCGATGAGCCGACCAACGACCTGGATATTCCCACGCTTGAAATTCTGGAAGAAAGTTTGCTCGAATACCGCGGCGCTCTCGTGCTCGTTACGCATGACCGTTATATGCTCGACCGTGTTTCGACCATTGTGCTGGGCCTGGATGGGCTGGGGGGCGCCGAGCGTTTTGCCGATTACTCTCAATGGGAAATTTGGCAACGCGCGCAACAGAAGGGAACCACGAATTTATCGACAGGAACGAAGCGGTCGACGGGGCAGGGAGAAGCGCAAACGGCAAGCGCGAAGAAGAAACTTTCTTATCATGAAGTTCGCGAGCTTGAGACGATTGAAGAGCGTATCGCCGATGCGGACAAAAATCTGGAAGCGAAGCGCGTGGCGCTGGAGGATCCAATGGTCACGAGCGACCCTACGCTACTGAAAACCGCATGTGTCGAAATGGATGAAGCGCAAAATATTTTAGACCACCTGTACGAGCGGTGGGGCCAACTTGAAAAAAAGAAAGCAGGGGGATAGGAAGTTTCCGTTAAGCTTGGTTGACTAGCACGACACTGATTTTGATCATGTGAAGGAGCAGCAATGGAAAAGCCACAGCGAAATATTTTGGCCATCGACGTGGGCGGCACGAACATAAAAGTGCTGGCAACCGGACAAAAGGAACCGATCAAAATTCCTTCCGGGCCGAAGATGACCGCGAAACGAATGGTGAAAGACGTTCGCGAGGCGACGAAGGATTGGAATTACTCTGTTATTTCCATCGGATACCCGGGCCCCGTTATTCATGGCCATCCATTAAGCGAGCCGCACAACCTGGCGGGCGGTTGGGTGGGATTCGATTTTCGAAAAGCGTTTGGGAAACCGGTGAGAATTACAAATGACGCTGCGATGCAAGCACTGGGAATCTATCACGGCGGAAGAATGCTCTTCCTGGGTCTGGGCACGGGGCTTGGCTCCACGATGATTGTAGATGGGGTCGTTGAGGCGATGGAAATTGCGCATCTCCCTTACAAAAAAGGGCGGACGTATGAGGATTATCTCGGGGAGCGTGGATTGGAACGCCTGGGAAAGAAGAAATGGCGCCGTTATGTGGCGGAAATTGCGGAGCAGCTGAAGGATGCCCTGGGCGCGGATTACGTGGTGCTCGGTGGCGGGAACGCAAAACTCTTGAAGGATTTGCCGGCGGGATGCCGGCTGGGCGACAACGCTACGGCATTCACGGGGGCCTACCGGATGTGGGACGATCCGAACGAAAAATCAAAATGGAACAAGGGACCCCACCTCGAAAAGGCCACGAAGTCTAATTAAACTACTTTCCCTCAATAGCCGATGGTTCTCATTGGAGCCATCGTATGACCGAATTAAATAATCCTGCGATTTACCAAACGGTTTTGGATGCCCTGGAAACCGGGGTTTATATTGTTGATCCGAACCGGCGCATCCGCTTCTGGAATGAAGGCGCGGAAAAAATTACCGGCTACTTGCGGCAGGATGTCGTAGGCCATTTTCTGCGCGACCATCTTTTAACTGCAAGCGATGGGACCGGCGACCTGGATTCCGATCCCGACGACCCAATCAACATCGCATTTCGCGATGGAAAATCTTCCCTTATGAGCGTTTCCATCCTTCATAAGGAAGGATACCGCCTGCCTATCACGCTTCGTACGAACCCAATTCGAAATAGTCATGGTGCGATCATCGGGGCTGCAGAAAGCTTCGATAAAATCACGCCATTTTTGGACTCCACCAGGCGTCACTCCGGGCTTGCCGATGTTGGATGCCTCGATGTTTTGACGGGCGTTGCGGCGCAGGGATTCATGGACACGCAGATTCGCGAAAATCTGATTACCTTTGCCGAGCACCATATTCCGTTCGGTATCCTGCTGCTGCAAATCGACACTTTGGATCAGCACAAGACGAAACGAGGGCCAGGCGTGGTGTCAACCATTTTGCGGATCATTGCGCAATCCATCGAGAACTGCCTGCGGCCGACTGACATTTTGGGCTGTTGGGGGAAATACCAATTTTTGGCGATTCTTACGGATTGCAAGGAATCGGAAGTGTCGCTGGTCGCCGAGCGGGCCAGGCGAATTATTGGACGGTCCGAAATTGAGTGGTGGGGCGATAAGTTTTCGGTCACGAGTCCCGTAGGCGGTGCAGGCTGCCGGACCGGAGACAATGTGGAAAGTTTAATTGCACGCGCGAATGCCTCTCTTCAAGAAAGCATTGCCAAAGGTGGAAATTGCGTCACCGTTCTCCCTTGAGAATCCAGAACAGTTTCGGAGGATTGGACATCGATGTTTTCAATTATTGGAATCGTGATTGTCTTTGGCTGTGTCGTCGCCGGCTATTTGATGGAACACGGCAATTTGAAGGTGCTGATGCAGCCAGCGGAATTGATCATCATTCTGGGCGCGGCAATCGGAACGGTCTTGATCGCGAATCCGCTGCACATACTTAAAAAAATAGGAGGAGGATTCGCAAAGGCATTTGGCGGATCCCCGTTTAACAAACAGCGGTATACAGATGATGCTATTGAGAAACATGGCGTGCGCGGAAAGGCCGTCCGCGTTTTACAGAAGCCATTCACACACGATACTCTGGCACGCAGCGTCCGTGACGCACTAGGCCCGCCCCAGCGCCCATAATGCGCTCTGGCCGCTCTCAGATGTTCAATAATGTTCCGGCGTGCTGTAGCCCGCTTCTTCAGAGGCGGGGGTTTAGATTCTCCGGCGGCAGGGTAGCCGTGTGAACTCTAAACTACGAGCGGTGCACGTGCCCGTCAGTTGGGAACCCAACTTCAACTTCAAAATGAATTATCCCTCGATGTGCTTGGACGCGGCAGGCACGACATCATCGGCGGTGTTACGAGTGAGCATTTTGCGCAAGCGCGAACCGAGTTCGTCAAATTCGCGGATGCCCAGCAGTTTTGCAGCGATAAATAGCAGCACAATTCCCACGGACGTCACAATCAGCAAAAGCACAAATGCTCCCGGAATTGTGTGCCACGCGAAGTGCGGCTCGAGAAGATTTTGCAGGCGATGGCAGGCATAGGCAACGACCGTCGACGCCGCGCATACTTTTACAAAAAATATGGCGATGGCTCCGCCTTCGCGATTTTTCGTTCGCCGATTCAAAAGCGCGAAAAGCGCCACCGTGTACGCGGTAATTCCTAGCGAACTTGCCAGCGCCAGGCCAACATGTTGGAAATGGCGCACGAGGAGCCAATACACGGGAAGGTTCGCGATGGCCAGCACAGTACCCACGATCGCGGGTGTGAGCGTGTTGCGAGTGGCATAAAACCCGCGCGCCAAAATGTTTTGCGCGCCCCAGGCAAACATGCCCAGAGAAAATAACATCAAAGTTGCGGCAGTTGCGTTGAAGTCAGCTCCACGCAAACGCGTGTGCGAGAAGACCAGATAAACCACGGGCGAGCTTTCCGCAATGGTAAGCGCCGAAATGGGTACTAGCAGAATGATGAGCCACTTCATCGTGGTGTTGAGCAGCCGATTCAGCTCATCTATTTTTCCTTCGGAATAAAGCTGCGCAAGAAATGGGAAGGACGCAACGCCCACGCCCTGTCCCACGACGCCGAGCGGAACGCGCATTAATGTTTTGCCGTAACTGAGCCATGTAATGGAAGCAGGTTGCAGATACGAGCCGAACCAGCGGATGACCCAGTCATCCGTAAACACGAGCGAAAGTGCCAGCATGATCGGAACAGAAAGTTTCAAAAATAATATAAATCCTGGATGGCGCAGATTCAGGTTGGGACGAAATTTTGCGCCTGCCTGAAATGCTCCATAAACCTGCAGAAGAAAATTTCCGAGCAGCGCGCCCACAAGCACGCCGATAGCAAAGCCCGTCATCCCATATCGTGATGCGAGAAAAATTCCGCCCAGAACAATCATCACGTTGTAAACGACGGGCGCAAGAGAGGGAATCACAAAGCGTCCCTTGGCATATTGCACGGCGCTGAGAATGCTGCCTTGATAGAAACAAAATTGAGCGGGAAGCATCAGGCGCGTAAGAAAAATCAGGCGCTGCCGTTCCGCCGGGCCGAATCCAGGGGCAATTAAATTTGCCAGTTGGGGCGCGAAAATTTCGCCCATCAGGATCAAACTTGCCAGCAGCCCGCCCATGAAGGTCATCACCGTGGAAAAAACCCACCAGGCTTCGTCCTCGTTGCCTTCGGCGGAATATTTAGCAAACACGGGAATGAATGTGGCGCTCAAAGAGGCGCCAGCCACGAGATAGTTCAAGAAATCGGGCAGAGTAAACGCGGCGTAATACACGTCAGTCATCGCGTTGGAGCCGACCTGGTGCGCCACGGCCCACTCGCGAAAAAATCCGAGCAGCCGGCTGGCTAGAATGCCCGCCATCACGATGCCTGTGGACGTAAAAACGCGGCGATGAACGCTAGGGTTACTCACTCAAGTCATGGTAGAGGTTTTGGCGGCCTTCGCCTAGCGCGTTCCTCGCGCCATGAATCGAAACTGCACTGGGATGTCGAGGCTTGATCCGCGACTCACAACTGCTGTAGCCCGCCTCTTCAGAGGCGGGGGTTTAAAGTTCACACATCAACACTGCTGCCGGGGAATCTAAACCCCCACCTCTGAAGAGGCGGGCTACACCAGAGCGGATCATCGTTGGACATGCCAAAAGAACTAGACGGCTTCTAATTAATCCGAAGCGTTCACTTTGGATGCCGCATCGGCAATCGGCATTCGCGCTTTTGTGTCCGCAGTGGCCGCGCGGAGATACTGTGCCGGCCATGTGATCGGCTGCTTCAACTCACGCGCGGTTCGCAGCGGCCAGTAAGGATCGCGCAGAAATTCGCGCGCCATTAACACCAGGTCGGCCTGGTTTCGGGCCAGGATTTCGGAGACTTGTTCTTTCGTTTCGATCAGGCCGACGGTAGCCGTCAGCACATTTGCGTCGCGACGGATGCGTTCGGCAAACGGAACTTGAAAGCATGGGCCCGCTGCGATCTTTTGATCGACGACAAGTCCTGCGGAAGAGCAGTCCACTAAATCCACTCCTAGTTTTTTCAGCTGTTTTGCGAGTTCCACAGACTGATCGAGGTCCCAGCCGCCTTCCTTCCAGTCCTGAGCGGAGATTCGAATGAAAAGAGGCAGACTTTCCGGCCACACTTTTCGAACCGCGGTGACGATATCTCGTCCGATGCGGGTGCGGTTTTCGAACGACCCGCCATATTCGTCCGTGCGAAAATTGCTAAGCGGCGAAAAGAATTCGTGCGCGAGGTAGCCGTGCGCGGCATGGATTTCCAGGACCTGAAAACCTGCTTGCAGCGCGCGACGCGCGGCTGCTGCAAACGCGTCCACGATGGCATGAATCTCATTTATTTCCAGAGCACGCGGCATGGGATACGTCTCCGAGAAAGAAACTGCGCTAGGCGCTACCGGCACCCACCCGCCATCGGCTAACGCAACCTTGCTGTTGCCTTCCCACGGCCTTTGCGTGCTGCCCTTGCGCCCCGCATGAGCAATCTGCATGCCTGGTACCGTGCCTTGCGACTTCATGAACCGCACGATTCGCGCCAGAAAATCGATGTGCGCGTCCTTCCAGATTCCCATGTCTTCGGCCGTGATGCGTCCTTCGGCCGTGACGGCTGTCGCTTCCACGAACACCAATCCCGCTCCGCCCGCAGCGCGGCTGCCCAGGTGGACCAGATGCCAGTCATTAGCAAAACCGTCTTCGCTTGAATATTGGCACATCGGAGAAACGCCAATGCGATTTGGCAACGTGATTCCGCGAATGGGAAGTGGATCAAATATATGGGCCATATTCTCCTCGGCAACTCTTTAGTGTCGTACGATGAGATCCAGATTCGGATCTGCGCTCATGGCGTTTTCAGTGACGATATTCCGTCACTCCATCATGGGCTGCTTGCAGCGGGACATTGTACAGTGATTGCACAATCGCCGTCAGCAATTCTCAAATGATGCTGCAAGGGTAGGAAAGGATGCGGAAGATGCGCCATGAAGACTGAAATATTTGTCCTCCGTTCCCGGATGGAAGCTTCCGCTGGGGACGTGTATGCGTGGCACGCTTTGCCTGAAGCGCTGGAAAGACTTACACCACCCGGCGAGGCAGCAAAATTGATTGAGAAGACCGGTGGAATCGAGCGAGGAGCGCGCGTGGTTCTTGAGGTTGGGGAATGGCCATTCCGGCAGAGCTGGGTTGCGGTGCATGGCGATTTTGAAGTGGGTCGCTACTTCACTGATCAGCAGATTTCCGGGCCATTTGCATACTGGAAGCATACGCACACGTTCGAGCCGCATGGAGCTGCTGCTTCGATTCTTGAAGATCGCGTGGAATACGCACTGCCGTTTGGTTTTCTGGGGCGATGGTTTGGAGGATGGTTTGTGAGGAGAAAGCTGGAGAGGCTATTTAAATTCAGGCACGAAGTTACGGCGCGCGAGGTTAGTGCAGCTAAAAAATAAATGCGATCGGGTTTTAGTAGCACAGGCTGAAGCCTGTGCTACTAAATGCATCAATCCGGTTCTTGCGTAACGATGTGTACGTCTACTGCGGGGGCGTCGCGCAGGAAGCGATGGATAGCGGTCATGTACAAATATTTTCTCCAGCCTTCCACGGCAGAGCGGCCGAAGATGACTTGCGTCACATGTTTTTCGCGGACGAATTCGGCCGTGGCGGAAGAGACATCCTTACCTGTAAGCTTCACAACTTTCGCGCCAAGACTTTCCGAAAATTGAATGTTTGCGTTGAGCGAATTTTTGTCCTGATCGTCAGTGTCGGCGCCGATGTCCACGTAGATTGCATAGAGTTCGGCGTCCATGCGTCGCGCCATGCGAGACGCACGAGCAATCAAATACTGCGCGCGTGGATTTGAACTGAAGCAGACCGCGATGCGTTCCCGCACCGGCCATGGATCTTGAATCTCTTTCTGATCCATGTAAGTTTCCAGGCTGCGGTCCACCTGTTCCGCGACCTGGCGCAGGGCAAGTTCGCGCAGGGCGATCAGATTTCCGCGCCGGAAAAAATTCTTTAATGCCTGATCCACTTTTCCGGTGTGATAGACCTCGCCGCGCCTCATTCGGTTTTGCAGCGCTTCCGGCGTCAAGTCCACCATGACAATTTCGTTGGCGTGCTGCAACACCCAATCGGGGACGGTTTCACGAATTTTTATTCCGGTAATGGCTGCAACGGTGGGAGCAATGCTTTCGAGATGCTGCACGTTGACCGTGGACAGCACTTCCATTTTGCAGTCGACAAGTTCGAGGACATCTTCGTATCGTTTGCGGTGCTTGCTTCCGGGAATATTGGTGTGCGCCAGTTCGTCAACGAGGATGACACGAGGATTTCTGGCCTTGACCGCCTCCAGATCCATCTCTTCAAAAATGGTGCCCTTGTATTCAATTTTGCGCATGGGCACTTGCTCAAGCTGCGGGCAAAGCTCGCAAATTCCTTTTCTCCCATGCGTCTCAACAATTCCGACAACGACATCTTCGCCGCGGCTGCGACGCCGGATGGCTTCACTCAACATGCTGAATGTTTTGCCCACGCCCGGCGCGTAGCCCAAAAAGAGCTTTAGAACGCCCTCGGTCCGTTCCTTAGGAGATACCTCATCAAGCCATTGGTCTGGGGTTTTTGGCACGCAGATATTCTCATGCATTTCGCCATAAAAATGCTAGTCTTGAATTGCCCTGTGAGCAAGAAACTGCCCATTCTGCTTGCCCGATACGCCGCTGCGCTGGCAGCTGTACTGATCATTACCTATTTTTACGATCATACGCACCGTTTCAACGCAACCACCATTGCATTCACCTATTTGCTCGCCATTCTGGGAGTTTCCACGCTCTGGGGACTTTCGGTTTCCGTATTCATGTCGATAATTGCGACGATTACCTACAATTATTTTTTCTTGCCGCCCGTCGGCACGCTCACGATCGCGGACCCGCAAAACTGGGTGGCGCTCTTTACTTTTCTGGCCACTTCCATCCTGGCAAGCGATCTCTCCACGCGCGCACGAAACCAGGCCGCGGAAGCCAACCGGCGCCGCCGCGAAGTGGAACGCCTGTACCGATTCAGCCAACGCCTTTTGAGCGCCGGAAATCCCATTGAATTGTTGAATGCTATTCCGCGCCAGATTGTGGAAACGTTCGAAGTGGGAGCCGCAGCGATTTTCCTTTCAGAAAAGCAGAAAGTTTATCGCTCGGGAATGAACCTGCCGCAACTCGATGCTGACGTTTTGAGGGCCGTGGTTGCGCGCGAAGAATTGCAGATCGATCATGAGCATAGTCTGTGTTTTGCGCCTTTACGGCTTGGCTCCAAGATTCTCGGTAGCCTGGGGATTTCGGGTCCAGTTCTCTCACGGGAGTCTCTGGAAGCCATGGGCACGCTGATCGCTGTCGCTATTGAACGCGCCTACGCCACGGAAATGGTGGGGAAGACTGAGGCTGCGCGCGAGGGGGAACGCCTCAAATCGGCGCTGCTGGACGCGATCACACATGATTTCCGCACGCCTCTTACATCCATGAAGGCATCCGTATCAACTCTGCTTTCTCCTGCCAAGTTGGATGACGGGCAGCGGAATGAACTGCTCCACATCATCGACGAGGAATGCGACCGGCTGAACCGCCTGGTGGGCGAAGCAGCGGAGATGGCGCGCCTCGAGGCCGGCGAGGTCAAGCTGCAACTCGAACCTGTTCGCGTGGATGATTTAATTGCGAGCGCGCTCGATGTCTGCAAAGGGGTTTTGGGCGCGCGTCCAATCCGCGTGGAATTGCAGAATCCGGCGCTGTGCGTACGTGCAGACTTTGCCCGCGCGCAGGAAGTGCTGGTACATTTAATTCAAAATGCCCATTTGTATTCTCTTCCAGATCATCCCATCACCATCAGTGCGGAGGAGAAGGATGAATTCGTTCAGTTCAGCGTAGCCGATCAAGGGCCGGGGATCAGCGATGCCGAGTTGGGGCTGATATTCGACAAATTTTATCGTGGCGCGGATCAACGCTATCGCGTGCAGGGTACAGGAATGGGTTTGCCCATTGCGAAGGCAATTGTGGAGGCGCACGGAGGGACGATCGCAGTAGTCAGCCAATTGGGGCACGGTTCCGTGTTCACCTTTTCCTTACCAATTCTGAGAGGAACAGCAGACCATAAATGAGCACACCTACCGTACTGGTTGTGGATGACGAGCCGCAGATTCGCCGCGTAATGCGGACGACGCTATCGAGCAATGGCTACACGGTGATCGAAGCTCGCAGCGGGGAAGAAGCGCTGGAGACTCTGCGAAACGAACGCCCTGAGCTCGTATTGCTGGACGTAAACATGCCCGGCATGAGTGGCCTCGAAACCTGTCGCGAAATTCGCGATCAATCCGACGTCGCCATCATTATGCTGACCGTCAGAAATACAGAGCACGATAAGGTGCTCGCGCTCGACGCCGGGGCCGATGACTACGTCGTAAAACCATTCGGGATGGAGGAACTCCTCGCGCGCATTCGTGCCGCTTTGCGGAGGACGTCATCCGCCGAACCACTGGCACCCTATGTTTCCGACGATTTGGAAATTGATTTCGAGCGGAGAAAATTATTGGTGCAGGGACAATCTGTGCGATTGACGCCTAAGGAATTCGAGCTTCTTCGCCATTTGGTGGCGAACCAGGGCAAACCGCTGGAGCACAGACGCCTTTTGCAGGCCGTTTGGGGACCGGATTACGGCGATGAGACAGAATATTTGCGTGTGTTCATCAATCAGCTGCGGAAAAAGATTGAGCCGGATCCCGCGCATCCGAAATACATACACACCGATCCGTGGGTGGGTTACCGGTTTGAGCCGGATGCTCCTGCATCGGGGAAAACAAAGAAGAAGTAGGTTTTTGTGACGCGGGCTTCAGCCTGCGGGGTTTAGGCAGCTCTTTTAACATGCGGTGCACGCGCAATTTCGCCTAGGTACAAATCCACTGATGATCCTTGTGATTGTGCGTAGGTCGTAGGCGCACGGCATGCCGTGCCCCTACGACCTCTCCAGCATCGAAACAGGAAGTCATTCATCGAAATGTCCGGCAATCTAAAACGCATTTGTGAGAAATGCAGGTTAGCCCATGCAAGGCTTAAACCCCGCAGGCTGAAGCCCGCGCAACTTAATGCAAACATTACTAGTGCATGGGGTGGATTATATCGAGATCGAGATTCAGTTCCAGGACGTTGACGCGTGGTTCACCTAGAAAGCCCAACTGCCGGCCTTGCGAATGCTTGTTGATCAAGGCCCGTACTTCATCCTCGCTGATTTTGCGCTCTTTTGCGATTCGCGGAACTTGAAATTCTGCCGCCTCGGGCGAAATGTGCGGGTCAAGGCCTGAGCCGGACGTGGTGACCAGATCCATGGGGACCGGCATGTTCGGATTTTCGGCCTGCGCTTTTTGCACGTCGCCGGTCACGCGATCCACTAGCATTTTATTGGTTGGCCCAAGATTGGAGCCGCTGGAATTCCCCGCATCGTAACCGGTGCCCGCCGCCGAGGGGCGCGAGCGAAAATATCCGGGT
>DATHNC010000176.1:0-16097 GCA_035486415.1 Saccharimonadales bacterium (SeqCode) | reverse complement strand
GTGCGCGCGCCGGAATTCAGGCCGCGCGGACGGAAAGATATAGCTTGCATCGTCTACTCGTCCGGCACGGGCGGCCATCCGCGCGGGTGCGTGCTGACTCACGACAATTATCTCGAACAGTGTGCCGCTGTAACTCCAGTTTTTCCTTTTTGGCCCGGGGCACGCTATCTCAGCATCATCCCTACGAATCACGCCATCGATTTCATGGGCGGATTTATCATGCCCTTCACGGGCGGCGGAACTGTCGTTCATCTGCGAACATTGAGGCCGGAATTCATCCGCGAAGCGTTTACCAAATATAAGATTACGTACATGGCTGTCGTGCCGCTGATCTTAAAAAATCTGCAGCGCGGATTGCGCGAGAAATTCGCAGCACTCCCTTCCGGCAAACGCAAAATGCTGGACGGGCTCATCAGTATGAATCGAGCACTCACTCGCGGCAAACCTCGCCCCGGATTGAGCCGCGTGCTATTAAAGGAAATTCACAAAGCATTTGGCGGCGGCTTGCAGGCATTGCTCGTCGGCGGCGCGTTCACCGAAGCCGCAACGATTGAATTTTTCCATGATATCGGCATCCCAATTTATAACGGCTACGGCTGCACGGAAGCGTGCACGGCGATCACGCTGAACGATCTGCGCCCCTTCAGGCCTGACACAGTTGGAAAACCCGTCCGCGGAATGGAGATTCGTATCGCGCAACCCGATGCCGACGGAATCGGCGAAGTCGCCGTGCGCAGCAAAACTGTCATGTCCGAATATCTCGGCGATCCCGAAATGACGGCGGAAACCATCGTGAATGGCTGGCTGATGACCGGCGATTTGGGCCGGGTCGATACGACTGGACATTTGCAACTCTTTGGCCGCAAGAAAAACATGATCGTCACGGCCGAAGGAAAAAATATTTACCCTGAAGATATTGAAAATAATTTTGAGGGCGTCGCGGTAAAAGAGTTCTGTGTGTTCGCGGCCAACTACATATGGCCGCAGCACACGATGACCGGGGAGCAATTGGTCCTGGTGCTTCATCCCGAGCCGGGACAAACTGTAAACGACGCGCTGGTGAAAGATCTTTCCCGGCGCAACTCACAGTTGCTGAATTACAAACGCGTGGCGGGCTACGTGGTTTGGGACCAGGATTTCACGCGCAACGCGGCGATGAAAATCAGGCGCCCGATTCTTGCCGAGCAAATCGGCAAGCAACTCGATCGCAGCGCCATAATTTCACTATGAACGAAGCGTATTTCACAGTCGTGAATCCCGCAGCCGGTGGCGGCCGATGCGGAAAACTTGCGTCGAAAGCACTCGATCGCCTTCGCGCGGCCGGACTTCAACTCGAAGTGCACCAAACACGCGCGCCGGGCGAGGGCACGGTCTATGCGAACGGTGCTTACGCGGATGGCTTCCGCAAATTTATTGCGGTGGGCGGCGATGGCACAAGTTTTGAAATCATCAACGGAATATTTCCGGAAGCCTCGACCGAAGAACGCGCTTCGCTCGGATTTCTTCCTCTCGGAACCGGCAATTCATTTCTTCGAGACTTCGTGCAAAACGGAACAGACCTCGCGGAATTTGGCATCAATGCTATTCTCGGACACCGCTCCCGCCCCTGTGACGTGATCCGCTTGAATCATTCGGGCGGCTCTCTTTATTACATCAATACGCTGAACATGGGTTTTGCTGCCGATGTTGCAACGCTGACCAACCGCCACTTGAAATTTCTAGGCGAGCCCGGTTACCTCGTCGGTGTCCTCGTTTCGCTTGCACGGCTGCACCGTCGGCCTTTCCCACTACGCGCGGATGGTGATGTGGACAACCGGCGCTGTCTGTTCGTTGCCTTTAGCAATAGCAAGTACACTGGCGGTAAGATGATGATTGCGCCGCATGCCGCGATCGACAACGGCGCGATCGAATATGTTCATTGGGGACCCATCGGGCGTTTAGGGCTGATACGTAATTTGCCAACCCTGTTTACAGGTACGCACATTCGACATCCAATGGCTTCCAGGCGAACGGCGACGCGCATCCAATTTGATTTGAAGAATCCTATCGACGTTGTCGTCGATGGAGAAGTGCTCACGCTCGAAGCCAAATCGCTGGAAGTACTTCCCGGCGCGCTCAACGTAATCGTATGAACGGAGAAAGCGAACAACCGATTCCCGCTCGCGCAGAGGCAGAAATGTCCGGCGAGCAAGGCCTGCGCCGCGCGTGGGCTATTGTACGCAGCACGTATCACTGGCTGCTCTCCGCGGCATTTTTCTTTCCTGTGGCGAGTTTTCTCGTTCTGCTGGGTTTCTTCATCGATCCGCGCAAGAACGATGGCGCTCAGCGTTTGCTTTGCCGCGTAGTCATGAAGCTCGCGGGTGTGAATGTCGTGGTTCGCCGCTCGCCCGGCTTCGATCCCGCGCGCACCTGCTTCTTTCTCGTCAATCATGTCAATTTATTTGATCCATTCCTGCTATACGCTACGATCCCGCAATTCTTCCGCGGCCTCGAACTCGAATCTCATTTTCGAATTCCGGTATATGGCTGGATGATGAAACGCTTTGGCAATATTCCCGTGCCGGACGTTAATCGCCCCTCCGACTTGAAACGTATGTGGAGGCTGACGCGCGCAGCGCTCGATTCCGGAGTGAGCCTCGCGGTATTTCCCGAAGGCCAGCGAACGCGCGACGGCCACGTCGGCCCGTTCAAGGACGGAGTCTTCCGCATGGCGCTGCAATTTGGCACGCCCATTGTTCCCGTCAGCGTCGTTGGCGCATTTGAATTCAACAAAAAAACAAGCTGGCTGATTCGCCCCGGAACAGTAACCGTGCATCTCCACGACGTAATTGAAACAAAAGATTTGCGGAAGGAAGATTTCCCGGCGCTGCGTGACCGCATTCACTCAATTATCGCGGAACCTGTGGAAGAAGCAATGAACGAGCCGCGTTTGCCATTGAAGGCGCAATAATATTATTCCTCGGGATTGAATACCTGGAGCCCGCATTCCCGAGCAATCTTTGCCAACCGTTTGTCGGAAACCCCAAATTCAAAAATTTCTGCCCGTTGATTACCGCGTTTTCTCACAAGATTTGTATCTCTCAGCCAGCAGGCCGCGGAAAGATGGAGGGCATCGCCGGCTCTAAGCTCATGCGTTTCAACAAACTGCGGCAAGGCTGACATTGTGCCTACATCTAAATTCAAAATGTTCAAACTGAATAACCAATCTTCAGTAAAGTTTTCGCGAAGGACCTGCAACTCCTTTAAGGTCAATTCTCTGGATCGGAATTTTCGAGAAATGGAGGAGTGGACTTCTGCGAAACTAAGCATGGACGTGAAAATTTTCTCGCCGCTTTCAAATCGAGCGGCGACAGCTCGACTTCCCCGCTCATCTGAATATCTTTTCACAAGAACGGAAGAGTCCAAATAAAGCATTAGTCTCTTTCTTCCAGGATAATTTGGGAAATCGGCTTGCCCTTCAGCCGAATGGGCTTCAAACGTTTGAATGGACGCATCCCGAGACGCAGATGCCCCTTGTCTTCGAGGCGTTTCAGAACTTCATCCAAACTTTCGCCATTATCTTGCTTGGGATCCGGAGGAACAAGATGTGCGACGGTCTTGCCGCGATCGGTAACGATAACCGTCTCGCCTTTTCGGACCAGTCCAAGGTATCGTCCCAGGCGGTTTTTGAGTTCGCGACTTCCTACGGTTTTCATGTAGCTACCTCGTTAATATTGTAGCTACATTCGCCAGGAAGATCAATTCTTTGATGCCCAATATTACACAGGGCTTATTCGCGGTCTAAAGAGAAAGTCGAATTCCAGGCAACGTACGCCCAGCCTTGGTTTCCTGCCAGGTGTATGCGATCCGGTGGATGACCGTAAGAGAAGCGACAATCGCGATGACCCACAATACTGGGGCCATGCGATTAAACAGGCCGCCCAGGATCAACAGAACCATGCGCTCCGGACGCTCCATGAAACCAACTTTGCAGAGAGGAATTAAAGACTCGGCTCGCGCTCGCGAATAGCTGACCATCACCGATCCCGCCGTCGCGACTGCGGAAAGCACAACATAAGAGGTTCGCTCCGCGACGGCGTAATAAACCAGCAAGCCCATGTACAGCGCCATGTCCGAATAGCGATCCAGCGTGGAATCGAAAAATGCCCCAAACGCCGTGACGCGTTTTTCGCGTCGCGCAACCTGCCCGTCAAGCATGTCCAGAAATGCGGCGAAAAAAATTACCATCGCGCCGCCGCGAAATCTTCCCATAGCAAACAGATACGCAGCCCAGCAATTTACCAGAAGCCCGAAAAATGTGAGCAGATTTGGATTAATGCCAGTTGCAGCGACAGCATCGACAATCTTTTCGAGCAGCCATCGGCCGCCTTCACCAATTTTTCGTGTAATCATCTCTTGTGTTCGGCCATCCCTTGCCGGTGTGCCTGCGGTTTTGAATGATACGCTACACGCCCTCATCCCCTCAAGCACAAGCGGCGGCGCCGGAACTTGACTCCTGACGGACGGCGACATAACCTTTTGCGAACTGTTTTCCAAAGCAATTACATTTGCGCAAAAAATCTATTTCTGGAGGATGTTTCATGAAGCGACGAGTATCGGCATTTGCGGCTCTTTTAATTGTACTGACCGCAGGAAGCGTGCTGCTGGCACAAAATAATCCGTTCGTGGGCACCTGGAAGCTGGATGTGGCGAGCTCGAAATATAATCCGGGGCCGGCCCCGCAAAGCCAGACGCGGACGTGGGAAGCGTCGGGCAAGGTCACCGTCGATTCAGTTGGGGCGACGGGGAAAGCGTCATCTTACGGTTACACGATCAAGGGTGACGGAAAGGAATATCCGACAGTGGGCGCAATTCCCAATACTGCGGACACCATCACTTCCAAGAAAGTTGACGCAAGCTCGTACGAAGCTAAATTCTTCAAGGCCGGAAAGCAGGTCGAACTCACAACCTTCGCAGTTTCCAACGGCGGCAAAACTTTGACCATTCACGCTAAAGGCACGAGCCCTGCCGGAGAGTTCGATAATACGATGGTCTGGAGCAAGTAGTGCGCGCTTAGTTCGACCTTTTGTCTGTAATTCCTGAGCGATTGCCAACGGCTGCAACTAACGACGGGCGGGTATTAGAAAGCTGCCTGGAATTTTTCCATCAATCGTCGCAAGTTGCGCGCCGTTGGCTCGCGCAAGTTCCACCAGATGGCCATCCGTGGTCTGCTTCGCAGTTTTTACCCACTTAGGAAGATTGGAAATGTCCTGCCCATCGGAGATAAAAGAAAACCGCACCAATTTGCTGGCTTTTAACAAAATCATGATTTCACGTGCTTGAACCACAGAGATGCGATATTGCTGCGCCTGGCTCAGGACGCGCACAAAGCCGAGTTCCGTGATGGAGCAGGTCGCCAGATCCGGAATTCCCTTTTTAGCGAGTGTGGCAATCCAGGCCCCCACCCGCTCGTGAAATTCGTGTTGAATCACACCCAGAGCAAGCAGTGAATTGACATCCAGAAGATAGGTCATGGAAATTCGGCGAGGATTTCGCGTACTTGATCACTGGTCAATGTGGATGCTTCCGGCCCAGCCGTTAACACGGGCAAGCCGGTGAGAGAATCCTTTATGATCCGGGCCGCTCCGCGTTTCGATCTTTGCGGAATCAGAATGATCCGATCGCCTTCCAGTTCAGCATCGAGAGGGTCGCCTGGTTGAAGTCCCAGTTTTCGGCGAATCCTGCTCGGAAGAACCACTTGCCCCTTTGTGGAAACCTTGGTTCGCATGGTAAGATAATCTTACCTGGAATTCAAGGATTCAGCAAACCAGGTCCGTGAAATGCTTGTTCAAGAAGTAATTCAAAAATAGCTGCCGGATGAAAATTGAACATTACTTCCGGTTATCGCGACTGCCCATCCATCCACTCGTACATTCGGCGCACTCCTCTGACCTCCGCGCCCGGTCCTTGAATCTGGGGGAAATCCGTCTGGTGCGAAGTCATGTCGACTTTCTTCGCTGCATCGTCGGCCGACACGCCCTGCTTGCGAAGCGCCGCCACCTGCGTCATTAAATCTTTCAAGTAACTTTGATACGCCGTGATCAGCGCTTTATCGTGGAACGGCACGCCATGCCCCGGCAGCATGGTTTCAAAATTCATTTTTTTCAACTTGTCCAGCGTTGCGATCCAATCATCGAAGAACGCGTTGCCCATGTAGGCAGGCTGCGTTTCCATCATGTCCCCGCTGCAAACGATGCGTTCTTTCGGGAGGTACACAATCGTGTCGCCCTGCGTGTGGCCGCGTCCAAGAAACAGCAATTGGATTTCGCGCGTTCCCTGAAACACCGTCATTTTTGAGCTGTAAGTAACGTTCGGCGGAGTTGCCTTCAGCGACTTGAATTCTTCCCAATCCGTTTGCTTGGCCGCGAGCTGTGTTTCCAGATTCGCGCGCCGCGCCATATCTTTTTCGTCAGCAATTTGTTTCTTCAGCGCATCCACCTGAATCGGCATGTTCGCCATCGCCGTCTTGAACGGCTCGATATGCAGCACATCTTCATCCGCGATCATGTGGCGAACATATTCCGTACCGATGATTTCCACATCCGGCCCGAAGATCGAGTTGCCATCGGTATGATCGAAATGAAAATGAGTGTTGACCACCCACCGGACAGGCTTGTCCGTAATCAGTTTCATGTCCGCAAGAAGCGCTCGCGCGGCGGCAGGAGTTGTGCCCGCATCCACAAGAAACACATTCTGATCGCCAACAATAATTGTGTGATTGCCGCCCGTGGCCATCGGACTATCCGAGGTCGTGTAATAAACGCCGTCGGCAATTTTCTCAAATGCATACACTTTTCCCATGACCGTGGGTCCGCTGGTCCGTCCAGTCCTTTTATCCTGGGCTCGCAATTGTCCACCGGACGAAAAGAACGCGAGAAACGTAAGTATGAAAACCAGCGCAAAATTAGGCTTGATCCATTTCACAGGCAGCCTCCAGATGACTCAGTGGACCCATTACCATCAGATTTTACAAGCAGGGCGATCGACTTCCCGGCAATATACACCCATGTAAGACCAGGTTTGAGGAAATATTCAGGAAATCTGGCAGATCCCGCGTGCCAAACAGAGCCTTTATTTATGCGCTTTTTCCCCTCCGTACTTGACCCTTTCATTGCCTGACCGCTTCATGCTTGTACTCCTACAGAGGTCGCTTCCCACTTGGTCCTATAGCTTTTGTGTCCCCCCAACCATTCACGCAAGTGAAATGCCATCAACAAGAGCCTTTGAAAATGTAGGTTTAGCAATTGCGCGGGTTGGGGGTTATTGGTATGTATTGCGGGAAATTGGGCACGGGCACGATCGCGGATTCAGGCGTAAGGGGACAAGAAAGCAAAGCAAGTGCAACTATTCTCACTGCATGAACTGTTAAACTCGCCCCATTGAATGTTGAACTCGTTTGCACGCGATGACGGGTAATCGGACATCATTGTGCCTTGTATCCTCGCGCGCTTTTCGGTACGGCTCATGTTGTGTGCAGACAACGGGTGCGCACACTCGGCTGTTTTGCAAAGAGGGTCGTCGTTCATCTTTTCTTTCGCGTCCCTATTCTATAACCACGCTGCCGCGCTCGCCCGGATTCGCCACTAACCACTAATACGGAGATTCGGGCCGTACTTGATCACAAGGATTTCAGCTTTTCTCACCTGTTCTTCAATCAGCGGCAACATAACGCTTTCAGCGCCTGGCGCTACTTTGCGTTCAATTTCGTCCAGCCAATTTTTCGCAGGTTGCAAGAAATGCTCCCTCGCGTCCTTGTCCAGTATCGTTTGTTCCAGTGATGCGAGTCGAGTTTTCAGGCTGGCCAGTAAATCCGTTGCCATAGGGCGGGCCTCCATAGGGAGAATTCTACCACGCGGGCGGGCCACGCTTTGAATGGCACTGTCCATAGGCCGTAGCTCCCCTGGCTCAAAGTCGAATTTCAGGGTGGCGCACTCTTGCGTTGTTTGCAAGGGTGCGCTGCCTTAAATGGGTCTTTACTTGACCCTCTCCTCGTTTGCCCGTTATGATGATTGTCCGCGTTGAATGATTTCCCGCGTTGGGCCTGTAGCTCAGGTGGCTAGAGCGCGCCCCTGATAAGGGCGAGGTCGGTAGTTCAAGTCTACCCAGGCCCACCAAATAATCTCGAAACATCAGCAAATTGCCCACCGCTCCCAGAAACGTCTTCGTTGTTTGAGCGCGCAAATCCGAATATTTCCTATTTATTTCGTGTCGGAGGAACAAGTAAGAGCTCACGCCAGCCTGCGCTTACAAACTCAGCGATTAATTGTCCCGGAATCAAATAAATGGCGAAATGTTTGGCGAGGTTGCAGTTGTAGGGGCACGGCATGCCGTGCCCCGACAGCCGACACGTAATCCTTGAGGTTCGCTAGTAACTACGCTCTCAATTTACGATGCGGGCCGTTGTTTGTAAGAAGGCCACCCTAATCCAGCGGCTCCAGCTTAATGATCGAAGCGGCGTGGTCGTTCCCAACCCAGAACGTAACCGGCGTGGTGGAATTGTCGACAAACACTCTTCGAATATTAGTTTCTCGGGGCAACAGATAATCCGTCATCTGGCCGGTCTTGGGATCGAGCCGCGTGATGCGATCGTTCACCATGGACCCGGCCCAGACTTCGCCATTCTTGTCAGCCACGACGTCATAGGGCAGCGCCCACGGAGTCGGCGGAGTCCATTCTTGGAATTTTTCGGTCTCGGGATCGAACATTCCAATCCGGTCTCCACGATATTCGCCGAACCAGATGTGCCCGGAGGCATCGACAGACCCTCGCCGCGGCGCGGAATTCGGAGTGGGAGTCTTGTAGTAAGTAATTTTTCCGGTCTTCGCGTCAATCCTGCCGATTTCCGCGCCGCCAAAAGTAGTGAAGTAAGCATTATTCTGCGCGTCGGAAATCACATCGTAAATGTTGGGGCTAGGTTCGGGATAAGGTTTGAAGAGTTCGAACTTTCCCGTCGCCAGATCCATGCGGCTCAGCGTGAAAGTGCCCGACTCCTGCACCCATATCTTCCCGTCCACCTTGGCATGCAGCGCATCGACCTGATTGATCTGCGTGTAATCCTTTTCCTGATCGGGAGGCATGCTATAGGTCTGAAATTTTTCGGCTTTCCGGTCGAATTTTGCAAACCCGCCCTGATACATCATGCCGATCCAAAGATTTCCGTCCTGGTCCGGACGCAATGCCAACTCGCCCTTGGGCGATTCGGGTTTCAATATGGGGATGGGAAATTCCGTGGTCTTGCCGGTCTTTGGATCCAGCCTGCCCAGAATCTGTTCGCCAAAACTGATGTACCAAACCATGCCGTCCGAATCGACGATCACGTCATGCGGCTGCCTTGTGCGCGCCGGGAGATCGTATTCGGTGACAATGACGCGGGTGGCCCTGCCTGAAGGCCGCGGAAAAGTTTTCAGCGGATAATTCCATTCCGTGCCCTGACTGAGATTGATGCTGGCGAGAAACTGAGCCTGTTTTTCCAGAGTGTCTTTTTGCCGCGTCAGCTGCATTTCCGAACCATGGTTCACCAGTTGCACCGCCAGCCGGTCCGCAAGCCGCTTTTGCGGAACGAGCGGCGTGCTCTGATTGACGTAGGACGCCATCCGCATTTGCACTTGAATAAATTCGTCCGCATCGTGAGTCGACATGATGGGCCGCTGCAACGTGTGACAGGTGACGCAATTCCGCAGAAAAGACTTTTGCTCGTTTGTTCCAGGGACGCTTTCAATCCATTCCGCGTTCGTCAATTGCTTTGCCAGGTTGGCCGTTTTGTGAAGTTTTAAATCGTCAGTGGCGGGATTCTGCACGCTGATCTCAACGGTGTTAGGACTATCGAGGTCATAACCCACCGCTCGTATGGAAATCGTATATGAACCGGCATCCAATTTCGACTTGGGAAACCGATAATGTCCGCTCTTATCGCTGGCCACGGTGATCGTAATCGTCGAATCTTTTTTCTTCGCGCTGACGAGTACCCCCTCCATCGGCCCTTCTTCCATTGATGAAACTTGTCCGGATAGCGCCACCGCGCCTTGATTCATTGCTGAAGTTTGAGCGTTAACTTCCAGAGTGAGGGAGGTGTGTACTGCCAGCAATATTCCAATAGCGATTATGGCAACCGTAAAACGTGAAGTCCGCATAATGATCTCCATATGAATGGTGTACGAGTGAACGATCCAAGCCTGTTGCAATGTGGGCGGCAAGTCTCCGCGTCATCCCTGCAATAAACTTCGGCGTTTATACTAATCCAAATTAAGTCATTGCCTGGGTAAACCCTGGCACGAGAAATATACCGCGAAAGAACAATTGAACGCCACAATCGCCTCCCACGCAAAAAAAAGCAATAGTGCAAGAATTCAAGATGATTCTTTCAGCAGCCGAGGCTTCCGCATCGCGGACCTGTACCAAACCTGCCCCTAGGGTCAGTTGTTTTATTCGTTCTCGTTCTCCCAGTATGGAACTCAAGGGAAAGCAAGCTTTCATCACCTTTCAACTTAGGACTTCCACGGTCCGAGATTTCCAGTGAGGTTTCCATGCAAAATAATAAACTGAAAATTAGTACTGACAGGCGCGCATTTCTCAGCACCTTGGGCATCTCAACAGCAATCGCCGCAACCCTGCCCGCAAGTTCAATTCTGTTGGAGGGCACCGCTTTCGCAAACGACATCGGTCCTCAAGGCGGAAAGCAACGGGCAGAATCAGCCGAACTTACGCGCGTGCGTGCCGCGGAAACAGAAGGCGATCAAGTTTCCATTCCAGATCATCCGGATAATGGTGACGAATCCCTCTATCCATCCCATTTTGCCAGCTATTCCAAATGTCTGAAGCACGATCCTATGACCGGGGAAGTCGACCCGACCGCGTACACTGCGCTTCTTGGCGCACTCCGCAGCGGGCGCTTCTCCGACTTCGAGGCGTTGTTCACCAACGGGCACTTCGGTTCGGCGGATCCGACGGTTCAACGTCGCCTCGTCAATCCAATTGCCAGTTATAACTTCGATCTGGAAGGCACGGATTCCCATCAATTAAAACTTCCGCCAGCTCCGGCGTTCGCCAGCGCACAGACCGCCGGCGAAATGGTCGAACTCTACTGGATGACTCTTTTGCGGGACGTGGAGTTCTCGGCGTACGCAACCGATGCGACAGCAGCGGCGGCTTGCTCCGATCTTTCCAAACTATCCGACTTCCGTGGACCGAAATTGGGTGGGAACGTGACCCCGCAAACACTTTTCCGCGATAGTTACTCCGGCTGCACGATTGGTCCATACGTGTCGCAATTTCTCTTGCAGCCGGTGAAGTTCGGAACGCAATTCGTCGATACGCGGGTGCAAAACATCATGCCCGGGGTCGATTACATGACGAAGTGGCAAGATTGGCTGGACGTTCAGAACGGCGTCGATACTGGCGCACCAACCTATATGGGCACGTCCTATCTGGACGAAGGGCGCGACCTTGGCCACTACGTTCATATCGACGCGCTGTTTCAGGCGTACTTCATTGCCTGTTTGAACTTGCTCGGCGGCGGTTATCTCGCAAACCCAGGAAATCCTTATGGGCGCGTAATCGACGGTGGCGCTGGACGCAAGCGGAATCCCGTGACCGATCCCACCGGGTCGCTCTCGATGGTCGGCTTCGGAAGTTTCGGCGGGCCAGAGATTCTGACAATGACTTGCGAGGCGTCTACACGCGCTTTGAAAAACGAGTGGTATCAGAAGTGGCTCGTGCACCGCAGATTGAGGCCAGAAGAATTTGGCGGGCGCGTCGAAACGATGCGGCTCGGCAAAGCAAATTATCCCTTTCACGCGGACCTGACAAACTCTGCGGTGCTCTCCGCAGTGCTAACTCAATTCGGTTCGATGCTTCAGGCGCAGGCGTACCCTGAAGGGTCGCCCAATCATCCGTCGTATGCGTCCGGCCACGCAACTGTAGCTGGCGCATCGGTCACGATTCTCAAGGCATTGTTCGATGGGAGCCAGCTCATTCAGAATCCGGTGATCCCGAATCCTGCTGATCATGGCAACTCGCTCATTCCCTACGTCGCGCCGGTTGGTGAGCCGCCTCTCACCGTGGAAGGTGAACTCAACAAGCTGGTATCGAACGTGTCTCAGGGCCGCAACATTGCTGGTGTCCATTGGCGTTCTGATGCCAACGTTGCCAATCTGCTCGGCGAGCAAACAGCAATCAGCGTGCTGCGTGACATGCACGCCAACTATCACGAACCGTTCGCCGGGTACACGTTTAATCGATTCGATGGCACGCAGGCGAAGGTCTGAGTAATGCTCTGAAGTATGGCCTGAAGAAATGGCCATGTGTTCAAGCATTGTCCGTGTCGGAAGGTCAAGCTCCCAATCCCCTCGGAGAAGAAACTGCCCCAGTCTGGGGAACTTGTTGTCAAATTCCGTGAAAAACAAGGTCAATTTCTTGTCTGACCCTGCGGAGCATGCTACGAAGCGCCCCTAGGACCCAGTGCATCATAGCGACGATCAGCGCGACAAGTGCGAGCGCGATCGTCGCACTCACGTAAGGATGCTTTGTCGCAAGCCACGTAAGGAACACAGCGAGAACATCCTCTCCAAGGCTTAGTGTGATGTTGGAGAAGGGTTCGGGAGATGGCGTCACGGCTGTTCGAACAGCGATCTTGCCACCATGCGCAGCCAGCGCAATGGCTCCGCCCATCAACGTAGCAAGCAATTGCAATCCCGGAGAGAGCTGAACCGTGGCGGCGTAGGCGAGCAGCGCTGCAATCGGAGCTCGCACAAACGTATGGAAAGCGTTCCACAAAAGATCAAAAGCAGGAAACTTGTCCGCGAAGAACTCCATCAGGAAAAGGAGGATGGCGCACACAATCACATACCAACTGGACAGCAAATGCAAACTTTCCGGAAGTTGGATTACGCCAGCATGAGCCAGAAGACCGAGCGTGGCCACCGTTGCGTACACATTCAGGCCGGCGGCAAAACTGATTGCCGTCAGGACGGCGAAGAGTTCGTTGGAGGGAATCCTCACAGCACGGATATCTTAAGCCAGGTGTAGATCGTTCTCCACTCTAACCAAGGAAGAGATCCTCCGAGTAGTTCCTTGTCAAAATGTACCCGGAGCACCACAGCCAGGGTAGGAGAATACGAGCAAAGCCATAATCCAATTACCCTAGCCGCTCAATTGGTTGAAAACCGGGTATCTGTTGCGCGCCCGTCCCATTCGTTTCTTTACTTACGCAGTCCGAGAATTTCCCGCGCTTCCTTTGGCGTGGCCAGTTCGCCGCCGAGTTCGTTGATGATGCGCACAGCTTTCTCCGCCATCGCTGCGTTGCTTGGAGCCAACACTCCCCTGCTGATATAAACAGCGTCTTCGATTCCCACGCGCACATGTCCGCCTAGCAAAAACGCTTGCGCCAGGCTCGGATAGGCCAGGCGTCCAATGCCGAATGCGGCCCAGTGCGAGCCTTCCGGCAAGAGCGATTTCGCGTACATCATCGTCTGCGGCGTACATGCAAAGCCGTAGCTGATTCCGGTGACGATCTGGAACAGCGCCGGCTTATCGAGAACGCCCTTTTCGATCAGGTCTTTCGCCAAATTAATATCGCCACTATCGAAAACTTCCAGCTCCGGCTTGGTTCCGGCTTCTTTCATGGCGCGCGCCATGGTCGTAATGCTGCCCGGCGAATTGATCACCGCGGATGCGCCTGACCACATCGTATTGAGGTCCAGGCTGCAGATTTCAGGCTTCAGTGCCAGGACATGCTCGACGCGGCGCATTGGATTCGTGAGTGTAGTTCCGGGCGCGGCGACCTTCGGATCATCCTCGCTCGGAATAAAGCGCTGTCCTGGTCCGGTTGTGAGATTGATGATCACGTCGACGCCGCTATTTCGTATGCGGTCAACGACCTCCGTATAGTGGCTGAGCTCCATGCTCGGCCGGCCATCCGGATAGCGCACATGAATGTGTGTAATGGCCGCGCCAGCTTTGGCCGAATCGATGCAAGCGGTCGCGATTTGCTCAGGCGTACAGGGCAGGCCCGGATGCTGCTTCAACGTAGTTTGATTGCCCGTGACGGCGACGCTCAGAATCGTCTTTTTGCTCATTCGTCGAACTCCCTTTTCGTATGTGTGCGTGTCATCTCAATTCGATCAGTTACCCGTGACTCGGAGATGCTGCGAGCGCCTCATGCTAATGAGCCGTATCTTCCATTTTCGGTCCGCGGGAACATCGGCAGCCCTGAGTGCAAATTCAATTAGGATCAAAGTCGGAGGCGCGGGCGTGTTATGCGGAAATGTCCCTCGAAGCAAGAATTCCAGTCAAGCAGACCGCGAAGACGGCACTGATTGCCAATGAGTTGAACCTTGCGTTCTCGCCAATCCATCGCGTGAGATTATACATGCGAAATTTGCCTCAGCGCTCGCAATTTCCTCCGATCGGCATACAATAAAGCCAGAATTCAAGTTTCAGATTGGTAAAGCTGACACAGTTGCTCCGCACTTGGCTCTTGCGTGAAAAACGGCACGACTCAATTCTTACGAGAATAGAAACTCCCGATTGCTTGGTCGCGACCAAAACGATTTGAATTATTTGGGGACGAAGAACACATAATCGGCGGAATAGGGTACGCGGCTTTCCTGACCAACGTGTGCGGCATCACAGCCGGATGCAAGCGCTTTGCCACCTTTGGTGTTGATACGCTGGACAAATGTGACTGGCGTGAGCACGCCCTCACCGCTATGGCTAACTACCGAGACCAGCAACCATGGGATGGATTCGGAATCGGGCGAAGGCACGTTCGCCACAGCCTTTCCCGTAACGCGGCTTCCATCGCTCGCTTCCCAGGACGGCCCCGCGAAATGCTTACCGAACGCCTTGCCACTTTTATCGAGGAGCTGCGCATCGGGAGCTTCCAGCATCCAGCCGAATTGAGCGCCATCCGCCTTGCAGGTGTAAATTTGATCGCCCTTCGCATGCACCTGCACAAGGATTCGTTCGTTGGCAGGAGGTTGCAGTTCCTTCATCACCTGTTGGGCGTTGGCGGAGAGTGCAAGAAAAAAACCCATAGCAATGAGCAACAATGTGGATGCAAATTCTCTAAACATATGAATCCCCTTCGAATGAAACGTTGACTTCATCTCCGTGAAAAAAACACTCATTGCATCGCTGGCATTCGGCAATTCCAAAAAAAGGCCACGTCGGACCATAATTACTCTGCCGCTGCCTTTGCCAGGGTTTCGATGACGGATATATTTTGCAGCAACTGGCTTGGAACCGCGTGGCGCTGTTTTAAATATTCCGCGCTGTTGTAGGACACCCAGGAATTTCCCTTATCATCTTCCGAGATTAAAATTTTTAACGGAAGGTCGATCGCAATACTAGGAGCGGCTAGCATCAACGGAGTCCCGGCCTTCGGGCTGCCGAAGATGACAAGTTTGGTGGGCGGCATCTTCAACCCTACCTTTTTTGCTTCTCCGGAGTGATCGACGATCGCAAAGATAGCGATTCCCTTCGCCTGCAAAGTGCGCGTGAGCCTCTCCTGAATCTGGTCCACTGAAAATTTGCTTCTCTTGCTTACGATTCCATTGGCCGCATTTGGCGCCATAAATATTTCCTCCTTCCTTCCTGAACTGAATTGTGTGGCATAGAGAACTGAAATCAAGCCTTCTCATTCGTGTGCCTTGCGAGTCGTGGCTTCACGGGCCGCGAAAAAAGTATTGTAGTCTGTCATTCAGAGGGCAGCGAGGAATCTCTCTTCGATTTAACTATAAGAAAATCCAAAAAATGAGAGATTCCTCGCCCCGCTCGAAATGACGGAATAATCCACTCTTTTGGCAGATAGTTAACCGCAATCCTACGTAACAGGAAACGGTCAGGCGAGTTGCGAAATTCACCATCGTTTTGCCACACTCTTCCCAATCGTCTCTCATAACGCTTACAATAATTTTTTAGCCCTATCGCTTTCGAAAGGTAGTCATGAGCCATCCCTGGCACGATCTGAATCCTGGCAGCGACGTCCCCAAGGAATTCAACGCCGTCATCGAAATTCCATTGCACTCGAATGTGAAATACGAGCTCGACAAGAGCAGCGG
>DATHNC010000175.1:0-24067 GCA_035486415.1 Saccharimonadales bacterium (SeqCode) | reverse complement strand
GGACGCAACCTGGCCACCGGACGCTTTGTGGAACTCGGCGAAGCGGTCGGCGTAATCGCCGCGCAGTCCATCGGCGAGCCGGGCACGCAGCTCACCATGCGTACGTTCCACATCGGCGGAACGGCAACGCGCATCACGGAGCAATCGAAACTCGAAACGCGCAACAGCGGCTTCGTTCGCTTCATTGACATGAACGTCGTGCGCGGCCGCAACGCAAACCTGATCGCCATGAACCGCAACGGCATCATCGCCATCGTGGACGAAAAGGGCCGCGAAAAGGAGCGCTACCACGTCGTATACGGAGCGCGCCTGCGCGTCGAAGAAAATCAACCCGTCAAGCTCGGCGAACTGCTTGCCGAATGGGATCCGTATACGTTCTCGATCCTCACCGAAGCCGGAGGCACGATCCAGTTCAAGGACCTGCAGCCCGGCATCACGATCGAAGAGCAGGTGGACGAAGTCACCGGGCTTTCGCAGCTCGTCGTCACGCTGCCGCCGGGAGACGAAAAGCACGCGCCCACGATTCAGGTGCGTGACTCGCAGGGCCGTACCCGCAAGAAGTACCTCATGCCTTCCCGCGCGCACTTGATGGTGCAGGATGGCGATGAAGTGCAGCCCGGAGACGTGCTGGCGAAAATCCCGCGCGAAACCACCAAGACCAAGGACATCACCGGAGGACTTCCGCGCGTCGTGGAACTCTTCGAAACCCGCAAGCCGCGCGACCCGGCCGTCATCAGCGAAATCGACGGTGTCGTGAAGTACGGCGAAATCAGCAAGGGCTTGCGCAAGATTTACGTCGAGAGCGAAGACGGAAAGACGCAGAAGGAATACTCGATCATTCGCGGCGTGCACATCAACGTGCAGGAAGGCGAACACGTCAAGGCGGGCGAACCCCTGATTGACGGACCGCTGAACCCGCATGACTTGCTGGCCGTCCTCGGCGAAAAATACACGCAGGCCTACCTCGTGAACGCGATTCAAGAGGTTTACCGCCTGCAGGGCGTCAACATCAATGACAAGCACATCGAGACCATCGTCCGCCAGATGATGCGCTGGGTGAAGGTGGAAGACGTGGGCGACACACCGTTCCTGCTCGACGAACAGGTGGACAAGTTCCGCTTCCGCGAGGAAAACGATCGCATCATCAGCGAAGGTGGACGTCCGGCAACCGGGCGCCCGCTGCTCCTCGGAATCACCAAGGCGTCGCTGTCGACGGATTCGTTCATCTCCGCCGCCAGCTTCCAGGAGACCACGCGCGTGCTCACCGAAGCCGCAGTTGCCGGCAAGGTGGACTACCTCCGCGGCCTCAAGGAAAATGTCATCATGGGCCGCTTAATTCCGGCGGGCACCGGCCTCGAGCGGTATCGCAACATTCAACTGCTCACCGAAATGCCACCGCCGCCTCCGCCCGAGGAGATCATGCCGCCAGCCGATCTCTCCGCGGAAGAAGCCGCCGCGCTCGACTTCCTGCGCAAGGACGCCGATGCGTTGGCGGAGGGTGGGTCGGATTAACAGCTGCGAGAAGTTTGCAATTGAAAATCAAAAAGGGCGGCCCGATGGTTGGGCCTCCCTTTTTTTTGCACGTGCATGTCGCCTTAAGATAACCCAATCATTATATTATGTTTTGTGAATATCATTATTGCTCATGATATGCTTCCCACCGATCAGCTATGTCAGCGATCCTCGAACAAATTCGTGAGTGGGCAAATGGCCTCAAATATTGGGAGCAAGCCGCACTGGAGAAAATTGCGGCAGGGGTAAGGTTCACTGACGAGGATTACAAAGAACTTGCCACACTTTGGGAACAGGACGCTGGACTTGCGGCTATTCCTTCGGCGAGACCCCCACATCGTTTTTCGAGTGAGGCTAAAAGCGTCGGCAGTCGTCCTAAGTGTCGCCTTTTACGCCTGTACAACCTGAATGAGGTCAATGCATTGCCGCAAAGCCAAGAATTACCGTTCTGCCCCCAACTTACGTTGATATTTGGTGCCAATGGAGCAGGAAAGACGGGCTACGCTCGTCCATTGGGTTGTGCAGCCTTTGCACGAGGGGATAGAGACGTACTACCAAATGCAGAACATGACAATCACGACTCCACGCCAAGTGCGTGTTTTGAAATTATCGTTGATGGACACGACAAACCCGTCCAAGTTGATTGGCAAGCCGGACGACGATGCCCGGAACTCTCTGGATTCTATGTTTTCGATGCAGAAAGCGTAGATGCGCATCTTGTAGGACAGAATATCATGAGCGTGACGCCCTCCGCGCTTAGGCTGTTAACCCAGCTTGCCGACGAAACGGACGAGGTCCGCCGCAGAATTAGGCTCGTCATCGACCAGCGCAATTCCGCCCACACATTTTCAAATTTCTTTCAAGAGGATTCCATTGTCAGTAAGCTCGTGGCCAACCTCGGTCCAGAGACTGACCGCGCCCAACTAGCCAAATTGGCGACGATGACAGAAGGGGAAGAAATCGAACTTAAGCGACTGGGAGCGGAAGTTGCCCAGCTTAGATTGCAAACCATTGCACAATCGTTGAGGGTCAAGCGTCAGGAACTCTCTGATCTAGAAGGACTATTCCGGCGCCTGAGGGAAGTAGCACGATTTACGGACCTAGCTTCCGTTACGGCCGCTGAAGAGCTGATTCGAGATTTGCAAGAGTCCCAACATGCAGCTGATCAATTCGGAGCACATCATTTTGCATGTGAGCTGCTTACACAAGTTGGGACAGAAATCTGGCGTGATTTCGTTGAAGCTGCAAGAGAACTTGCTGCCGCTGAGGAAATGGCAACTGGTACAGTTTATCCCCAGCAGGGCGCGCCGTGTCTTCTTTGCCAACAGCAACTACCGACCAAAGCTGTCGACCTGATCAACAGGCTGTGGCAATTTCTGGCATCAGACGCACAGACGCGGCTCGGCGAGGCACAGAGTAAGTGCGCAAGAAGGGTTCGAGAGCTCCAGAATGTGCCTCTTAACTACTTTAGCGAAGACTCTAGTGTCCGGAGGCTACTTGAATTAAATCTTCCTGCGAGTGTTCTAGCGATCGAGGCACATGCCGATTCCGCTGCGGCGAGAATCAAGGAACTGGCGGACGGCATATCGGAAGCAAAAATGGGACCGTTGTCTCCCCTTGTCGAAATCGACACGTCTGACCTCCTACAGCTTATTGAAATCTTAAAGCGAGATATTCGCGTGTTGGAATCTAGCAAGGAAGGAGAACGTCTCGCCGCTTGCGAACAATCATTTCGCGAGCTCCAGCACCGGAAGACGCTTTCCATACATCTTCAAGCAATCAATAATTACGTCGACGGTAGAATGTGGGCCAGTCAAGCAACGAGTGAATTAGGAACAACTGGTCATATAACCTCAAAATACAATAAACTTTTTGATTCCTTAGTAACGGAAAAATACAAAATCGCATTCCAGTTACTGCTGGATAGGTTTGGGCGAAACCTGAGGGTCTCGGTCGAAACGAAAGGGCGCAAAGGACTAACTGTTCGCCAGGTTGCCCTCAACCGGAGCGATTTTCCTTCTGGCCTCCCAATCGCTAAAGTCTTGAGCGACGGTGAGAAGAGAGCAGTAGCTCTCGCCGATTTCATAGCAGAGGCCACCACGGACGAATCTTGTGATGGACTAATACTCGACGATCCTGTCACGTCATTTGATGCTGACTGGAAGAAGGAATTAGCGAACTATCTAGCTGAATATGCTGGTGGGGGCCATCAAGTTGTAATTTTCACCCACGACCTTCCTTTCCTGCATGAAGTTAACAGGAGCGCTATCGATTCCGGCCTAGAAGTCGCTTCCCACTGGGTACAAAAGCGCGATAATAGGCCGGGCTTTCTCTTTGTCAACAATAGTCCTGTCTCGGAAAAAGATTTCAAGGTGGCGAAATATGCCGAGCAGTGCTGGCAAAAGTCGAAGGACTTGGGGCCAGCCGAGCAACAATTGATGCTAGAGCAGGGATTCGGAGCTCTCCGTACTTCATACGAAGCACTGGTCATTTTCGGACTATTCAATAGTGTTGTGCAACGCTTTGATGAGAGGCTTCGGCTGGATTTACTCGCAAAGGTAAATTTTGACAACAGTCTTGCCGCCGAGATATCGGCGCGTTGGGCCCAACTTTCAAGATACATTGATGCGCATTTGCACAGTGATCTATATGCGCCCCAAAAACCAACACCCGAAATGCTTCGAAACGAAATTAATCTGTTCATCGCCCTAAAGAAAAAGGTTGATGAGTTAAAGAAAGCTCAGAGTTGAAGCGGCTGGCGAGTGGCCAACCCTTCCGCGCGTTTTGAGTCGATGAAATCTCATGATCGGACGATAGCGCCACAATACGGCAACGGCGGGTTGCAGATTTAGGTTTTTCGGGTGCCCGACTCTTCCCGCTTTTGGAAGGGTCGGGTTCTTAATCTTGCTCACCGCAGAGAAAACCTTATGACTTTCTGGAGAAACGCGGGCGTGGGGTACTCGCAAAGTGCGAGGAACACAGGAGTTGTTCCACCCGTCTTTCTTAGGTTTGACGAATATACGTATATAGGTATACTTGTATAAGATGGAAAGCACGCTAAAGCCAGTGCGCTGGGTTGGGTCGTCGCTGGATGACCTGCGATCTTTTCCAGAGGAAGTGAGAAGGCAAATCGGGCAGGCTCTCTACTCGGCGCAGAAGGGCGAGACTGACCCGGCGGCAAAGCCGATGAAAGGCTTTTCTGGGGCCACCGTGATGGAAATCGTTGCGCCCTTCGATGGCGACACTTGGCGCGGTGTTTATACCGTTCGGCTGAAGGGTGTCGTCTACGTGCTTCACGTTTTTCAGAAGAAGTCTAAGTCGGGCATCGCCACCCCAAAAAAGGAAATCGACCTGATTCACGTGCGGTTGGCAACGGCCATGAGGGAGCACGGAAGGAGAGAACTGAAATGAAGAAGCGAAGAAAAAATGCCGGGGAGGGGACCATTACAAAGGGGAGCGGCAATGTTTTTGCCGATCTCGGATTGCCTAACCCGGAACAGGAGCTACTGAAAGCTGAGTTGACACTTCAAATATACCGCATTATCAAGCAGCGGAATCTTACGCAAACGCAGGCAGGGAAAATTCTGGGCATTTCGCAGCCGCATGTTTCGGCGCTTGCGCGCAATCGAGCTGGAAATTTCTCGGTCGGGAAACTTCTAGATTTCCTTACAGCTTTGGGCCAGAACGTGGAAATAACCGTAAAGCCGGCGCGCAAAGAGCAAGGCGAGCTATCTCTCGTATTAAGCTGAATTTTCAAATCCGTATGTGCCCCGGGATTTGAATGCGCCACCAATTCAATAAGATAATTGCTCATAAAATAACGCGAAATGTTTGAGCTACTCCTGAGATGTACCATCAGCGGCAAATCTGTTTATAGCGAAGTAACTATCGAATACGCCACAATACACCCAGAATGAAGAGCGCGCTCGATCGCCAGCAGGTGGACAAGTGTTCGAGCAACTAGACGAACCGCAAGAGACGCAACCCACTGAAGAGCCTGCACGATGTGTGTGCTACAACCACGAACGCGCAACATTTGATCGCCCAGCGCTGTGGATTCCAATTATCGTCGTCATGTTCGTGAGCTTCGGTTTCCTGCTCGTGATGTCATATTTTCCTTACGGCATTCAGTTAGGCACACTTATCCCCTACACGGCTGTCGTCGCGCTGGGTACGTTTAGCGCGCAGCGCGGAATGCAGCCCTATTTCTTCGAGTGTTCGATCGTTCAACAGACTTTGCCTCGGTTGCTCTGGCGGCACTGCAGTTTTCTAGTGGGCATCATCGTCCTCGAAACAATTGCACTGCGTCTGCCCCGATACATGCCAGCGTCTTGGCTCCGTACGGGAAAAGACGGCTCGCCCTTCGCCATAACTCTTTGCATCATTTGCGCGTGCTTCGGATGCGTTCAAGCGTTCACAAACCGCACTCTGCTTGAACGAGCGCACGAGCAAAGCAAGTACTCGAGTAAATCTGCACACACTGGTGGATGATTCTGCTCAGACCTCCGGTCTTGGGCGCGTGGCAGCCCCTTCGCCTTGTTCTTACATTAAGGAAGCTCGCAAATAAATTTGGAAAGTCCTTCGAGAAAAGAGGTTTTCTGTCCGTTCAAGGATAGCGGAATTGTCATGAATTTCTGCTGGGCTCCCTCAAATGTCAAGGGGGTTGAATTGCTGTTTAGATAAGAAAGTACTTAACTCTTTGGCGTTTCTGCTGAAATCATGGCAACTGTTATCTCCGCAGTTAATAAGATCGGTAATATAATCCGGAGTGATGATCTGCCATCGATGTGATGGCTCCCCCGGAGGCGTCGGAACGCATGCCCGCCCTGCAGTCTATGGAAGTTTCGAGGCGAAGCTCTACGCCCGTCATCCTGTTTTCGCTAACGCTATTCCTTAGCGCCGCCCTGTTATTTCTAATGGAGCCAATGTTCGCAAAGATGACTTTGCCTGTGCTCGGCGGCACGTCAGCCGTTTGGGCTACCTGCATGCTTTTTTACCAGGCAATGCTGCTTGCCGGCTATGCTTTCGCAAATGTTGTCACACGCAGATTAAGCTACTTGCGGCAGTCGCAATTGTTCCTGGTGCTGGCATTCGCCACCCTAATCATTCTTCCTTTCAGCTTTCCTGCGGACCGTGTCCCGCCCGTCGGCCGAAATCCAATCCCATGGCTGCTGATGATTCTGGTGGGCGCGGTCGGTCTCCCTTTCTTCGTGATGTCAACTATTGCGCCCACTCTGCAGAAATGGTTCGAAGGGATTGGTCATGAGAGATCGGGCGATCCCTATTTCCTCTATGCGGCAAGCAATGTGGGAAGCATGTTGGGGCTTTTGAGTTATCCGATTTTAATCGAGCCTCGGTTTCGCCTGGCCGAGCAAGCCCGCCTGTGGGAATTTGGCTATGCAGCCCTTGTTATTCTCATGATTGTCTGCGCAATCACACTGCGGGGTGCGCCTCAGAAAAATAATTCGGACAGTACATATACTCTACGAAGGGAAGCACCGACGCCGGCGCCCGTGTTCCGGGAACGTTTACTCTGGATCGCGCTGGCGTTCGTTCCCTCGAGCCTCATGCTCGGCGTAACTACCGTACTAACTACCGAAATTCCGCCCATACCATTGCTCTGGGTTCTACCCCTTGCTGTATATCTTTTGAGCTTCATTCTCGTGTTTTCAACGAAGCCGATTATTTCTTCCGATGGATTTTCGGAAAGCTTTCCGATCGTGCTTCTGGCGGCAATTCTTCCTGTGCTTCTGAAAGCCAGCTTGCCTCTTTTTGTGGACATCGCGATAAACCTGATCATGCTGTTTGTCGTGGCAATGGCCTGCCACGGCGAACTTGCCAAAAGGCGTCCCCCTGTCGAGCATCTCACCGGTTTCTATTTATGGATAGCCCTGGGTGGAGTTTTGGGCGGGCTTTTCAATGGTGTCATCGCGCCACTGGCATTCAATACAGTCCTGGAATTTCCTCTGGTACTGATCTGCGCGGCACTGCTGCGTCAAGTAATGATGCCAGAGGTTAAGCGGAAGCGATTCCATTGGCTCGACGTGGCTCTCCCGCTCGCTCTCGGCGCGCTGACGATCCTGCTCATTCGCATCCCGCGTAAATTCGGCATTGAGCCGGGATTGGTCTTCCATCTGATTGCATTTGGACCCCCTCTCCTGCTATGCCTCAGTTTCAGCAAACGTCCTTATCGGTTTGTTCTGGGATTTGTGGTGTTGGTGGTCGCGGCCAACAGTTATACGGGCGCGTACCAGCACATTCTCAGTACACAACGCAGCTTCTACGGGATCAATCGAGTGGCGAATGACGACAGTGGCCAATACCGTGTTCTCTTTAGCGGCCAGACGATTCACGGAATACAAAGCTTATCGCCCGAAAGAAGTCGAGAGCCTCTCTCCTATTTTTCACATGCCAGCCCGATTGGCCAAATTTTCAGTGCAATGTCGGGGTCTGAGGTACTGAAGGAAGTCGGGATTGCTGGGCTTGGCGCCGGCTCCATCGCCTGTTACGAGACACCCGGCGAGGAATTCACTTTCTATGAGATCGATCCGGTGGTCGTGCGAATCGCACGCGACCCGCGTTATTTTACATTTCTGAGAGATTGCGCGCCGCAGGCTCGCGTGGTGCTCGGCGACGCGCGGATTTCATTGAAAAGCGCACCGGACCACCACTTTGGAATGATCATCGTGGATGTTTTTGGTGGGGACTCGATTCCCATTCATCTTCTGACCCGTCAAGCCGTCCAGCTTTATCTCTCTAAGCTGGACGCCCACGGCATAATCGTAATCCACATTTCCAATCGCTACTTGCGCCTTCAGGACGTAGTAGGGAACTTGGCCAACGACGCCGGACTGGTCGCTTATCTCCAGGAAGACAAGACAACTGTCGGATCAGGCAGGATACCCTCAACATGGTCCTTCATGGCCAGGAACAATAACGACATAGGCACGCTTTGCACAGACCCGCGGTGGATTGCGCTCAAGCCCGATCCCAGGGCAAAGGTTTGGACCGACGATTATTCAAGCGTTCTGACTGTTTTCAATTGGGCTTCACCATAGGCTCAACCGTCCTTCTGTTTCAGTGCCATCTCTTCCTTTCCTCGTCATATGTCGTGTGGTCAACGATGCTGTAGAAATAGCGCGCGTAATTCCCGGCGCGCAGCGCTGGTGTCTCGAAGATGGAATCAACTCACCTTTGAGAAGGCGCAATAAAACTCTCATGCCCGTTGCACTAAGGCCATCATATCCGCGGTGTAGCGGTCTCCGACGACCTTGAATTGTGCGACGCGGTCGGCAATTTTCTTTTTGTCGCTCTCGGCCAGGTTCACGTTGAGGGCGCCCATGTTGTCTTCCAGGTAGCGGACTCGCTTTGTGCCGGGGATGGGCACCATGTCTTCACCTTGTGCGAGGACCCATGCGAGTGCGAGTTGTGCGGGCGATACTTCTTCTTCCTTTGCCAACTCTTTCACGGCTGCGGCCAGTTTTAGATTTTCCTGGAGGGCTTTTTCGCCGAAGCGGGGATTTGTGCGGCGCCAATCGGTGGGGTCGAGGTCTTCGAGCTTTTGAATTGCCCCGGTAAGGAAACCGCGGCCGAGGGGGCTGTAGGGGACGAAAGTGATGCCGAGTTTGCGGCAGGTAGAAAGCACGCCGTTGGATTCAACTTCGCGCGACCAGAGCGAATATTCGCTTTGCAGCGCGGCGATGGGATGGACTTTCGCGGCGCGGCGCAAGGTTTCCGGGCCGGCTTCGGACAGGCCTAGCATGCGAACTTTTCCGGCGGAAACCAGCTCGGCCATCGCGCCAACCGTGTCTTCGATCGGAACGTTGGGATCAACGCGATGCTGGTAGTACAGATCGATGGTGTCGATGCCCAGGCGTTTCAGGCTGCCGTCGCATGCGCGGCGAATATTTTCGGGTGAGCTGTCGACGGCACGGCTCCCACCGGGGCCGATGCGGAAGCCAAACTTAGTCGCGACAATGACTTTATCGCGAGATACGCCGCGCAAGAAGCGGCCAACCAGTTCTTCGTTCTTATAAGGGCCATAAATTTCAGCCGTGTCCAGAAAATTTCCACCAAGTTCCATATAACGATGAAGGACTCGCAGCGATTCCTCATCATCCGTGGGGCCGTAGGCAAAAGACATTCCCATACATCCCAAGCCCAGCGCGGAAACTTGCGGTCCGTTTTTTCCTAAAATTCGATAATTCATGTTTTTCCTCGTTTCTCATCTGGTGTGGCTTCAATCCTAGGATGACCTGCGAGAGAAGAACGGTACCCTCCAAGCTAAAATATCAAGAAAGCGGGCGAGGCATCGATTCAATCCACGCATGCAGGATAGTTCATTTGGACTGGAAAGAGCTTAATTTTTCAGGTGACGATAGTTCGTCAGACGTGATAACTAGAGTCCTCCAATCCACTTGCGGCGGGGAATCGAACGCGAAAAGGGAGCGAAACATGAAATTGACCCCACTGCCCCGCCTAAAAGCAATTGCAGTGTGATTCGTCGACGGCATTTGAAATATTTCTGAAATCCATCTTGGGCAAAATTATTTTGCAATGAGCAGGTAAGTTCGGGGGAATTCGAGTTTACTCCTGTTATTAGAAAGGGTTGGCGACTTGGCTATTTACCCTATCTGAGGGCATTGCTCGCCCTCCTGGTTCGCAGCATAATTTGCGGGCGAGGATACTCCCTGTGGCCGCCAGCCTGCCGGGCGGCCTTTTAACTCAACTTCGTGATGACCACAAATTCAACACCCCGGGAAGAAGTTTTGGCCGAATCGCCTATAGCGAAATCGGATCGCGATCGACTCACCCGTCATGAACTTGAAGTTTGGCGAGCCTCTCTTATTCTTTTGGGTTGTTTGGCCTTGGCCCTTGCCGTATCCACCTGGCAAGCCATTGGCTCGCTGCCACACCGTTTGGAATTATTGCCCGCAGCACTTTTGGCCATCGTGTTTCTATTTGTTGGCTACGCCTGGATTAAGACCAACGAAATCTCTGCACTAAGAGGACTGATCCAGGGCATTCAGCACCGGACGAGTGAAGTCCAGAATCCCGATCAATTCGATCAACTCTTCTCGCTGATCTCCCGGTCCCAGCAAGGTTATCGGGATCTGATCGACACGTTTGAAGACCTGCTGTTCTCAGTTACCAACGATGGCAAGATTCTCACTGTGAACCGGAGTTTCGCGAACCTGCTGAACCTTAGTTTCACCGATGTCGTCGGGCGTTCGCTCGATGAATTTTTCGATCTGCCCGAGGCCAGCGATAGGCTCGCCCTCGAGCAGTGGCTGCCGCGCTTTCTGCAGCGGCACCGGTGGACAGGCGTCGTTCGCGCTCGAGTGAAGCACACGGGCGATCTTCGCTATTTCGACTGCGTGCTGCACGCGATCGTGCGCGACAACGTCGTCTACGGAATCAGCGGCTTCGCGCGCGACGTGACTAAGGAACGCGAAAGTGAAACGCGATTCACGGAACTTTTTCAAACTCTGCGCGAGGGGGTTTATCTGGCATCTGCGGACGACCGGATAACCGAGGTAAATCCAGCGCTGGCCCAAATGCTTGGCTATGAGAGCAAGGAAGAGTTGCTGAACTGCCAAATTTCATCTCTTTACCGTAGAGGGGAAGACCGCATCGAAGAACAAAATTTGTTGAACAATTTGGGTTTCTTGCGTGCACATGAAATCACGTTAAAACACAGAGAGCCCAAACGGGATGTAGTTGCCGTTCACACCACGGCGGTCATTCGCGATCCTTCCGGCAAGTTCGTCCGGTATCAGGGCACTTTTGTGGATGTGACCGAGCAGCGCGAAATGGAACGGCGCCTGCACCGCGAACAGGAATTCGTTGGGCGGCTGATGGACAGTTTCCCCGATCTGGTCATCGCGCTTGACACGGTTGGACGCTACACATTCGTCAGCCCTCAAATTTATGACATTCTTGGTTTCCATCCCGAAGAATTAATTGGAAAGAGGATGGGAGCACGAACAGATCCTTCGGATCGGACCGCGCTGCTGGAAATGTTTGACGACCTGATTTTCAAGCGCCTGACCGAGGGGCAGATTGAATACCGGACCCAGCATAAGAACGGCGCTTGGCGCATCTTTCGCGCTTCCGCCCGGCCGCTGCATGACGAAACGGGAAGAATCATCGGCGTGATCGCATCCGCGAGAGACATCACGGAGCAACAACGCCTCCAGCAACAGCTGATTCAATCGGAGCGCCTCGCGGCGATGGGGCAGATGATTGCCGGCGTGGCTCATGAATTGAACAATCCGCTGACTGCAATTCTGGGAGTCACTGAGTTGTTGCGCGACCAATCGACAGACGAGCGCAAATCGCGCCAGTTGGATTTGGCGCACCGCCAGGCGCGCCGCGCCGCGCACATTGTCCAGAGCTTGCTAGTTTTTTCTCGGCCGTCCACACCGCGAAGCACGCTCCTCCATTTGCCGGACCTCGTGCTGCGCACTTTGCAGTTGCATGAGCATTCCCTTCATTCCAATCATATTCAGGTGGATGTGTCCGCTCGCCATGACCTTCCCACGGTGCAGGGAGATTCCAATCAGCTGACCCAGGTGTTCTTGAATCTCATTGTGAACGCCGAGCAGGCCATCAACGAAGTGCGCGATCATGGCACGCTGCGCATACGGCTGGGAGTGGTCGGAGACCGTGTGCTGATTACGTTTCAGGATGACGGCGTTGGAATACGGCGCGAATTGCTGCCACGCATTTTTGATCCGTTTTTCACAACGAAACGTCCCGGGCGCGGCACAGGGCTGGGCCTCAGCATTTGCCTGGCAATTATTCGCGAGCATAACGGTGATATTTCCGCGCAGCCGCAGCCGGATGGAGGCTCTGTTTTCACCGTGTCCCTGCCGATCTGCACCGAGTCCACTGCGGTTATTCAGCCGCCGGCATCCACAAAAAATTCTGTGATGGACTTTCCAGACACGGCTAATAAGTCACTGGTGCGGAAGAAAATTTTGGTTGTCGACGATGAGGAGAGCATTCTGGAACTTGTCACGGATAGTTTGAGTGGCCGGGGATGTCTAGTGGATTGCGCCGCTACTTCCGAACATGCGTTGGAGCTTGCCAACCGGAATATTTACGACGTAATCCTGTGCGATTTAAATCTGGAATCCGATGCTGGAAGAATAGTTTCGGGATTCACGCTACGCGACCGCGTTTTGGACGATACAGCCCGCCGCAACATCATTCAGCCAACTTTCATTTTCATGACGGGCGACCTTGTCGATGCCGCCATCCGGGAACAGGGGGGCGCGGAGCCGGGTAAGTTTCTGCAAAAGCCATTCCGAATCGCCGAACTGGTTGCGCTGTTGTCTGAATTGCCAGAGACAGTGGTCCTGGAGCCCAAGAAGAACGCATCCTGAGTTCAACGCCTCCTGAAGGGTACTTCCGCCCTGGCTACTCAATTTTATTTTGATTTCGTTCCGGGCGCGTCTACTCCAAAGTCCCAGACATACCCGTTGATGCCGTCGGCGGTCATTTCCACAAAAGCGTATTCGCCCGGTTCGAGGCGCTCATCGACCGTGTAGCGGTAGACTCCCGTTGCAGGAATCCATGTTTGAATCTCAACGTCGTCGGCATTGTGTTTTTCTTCGCCTGTGAAACGAATGCTGATGCTGTCGATGAGGCGGTGGCCTCCCTTGACCTGGGCGCGCAACAAGCGGAAACGTGGCTCGCGCCGGTCGACCGGTCGCATGAAAAATTCGGGTTCGGCTGTCGAAATTCGAATGGCGGCGCGCTCGCCGGGAATATCCATCGTAGCTTTGCTGGGAATCAATTGGACGCCGCTCAGAATCTTTCCGACTTCACGCCCTGTTGACCGTTTCACTTCCGCCGTGCTCTGTTTCATTACGCGAATACTGTTGTTGCGGTCGAGTGCATAGAGGCCGACTTCATCTGGCAGAAACAGTCCCGGCTTGATTTCCAGGCTGCGGTCGACGTCAATGTCCTTGGTAAGCTGTGCCAAACCAGAGGCATGGATCTTTGCTTTCAGTTCCGCGTCGCGAGCAGCCTGTTCCGCTTCGGATTTATGCGTGGCATCCCAATCCACCAGGCTAGCGGGAATTTCCTCCCACTGCGAACTTTCCACGCTCCAGTAACGAACCCGGTCTCCCTCCAGCGAGTACTCGCGTGCGATTTGGTATGAGCCATCCTTCAAAATTATTTTTTTGCCCTTGGGAAGCGCACTGGGGATTTGCGATTGAGAGGCGGAGGATTTTCCATCCGTCTCTTGTTGCCCCGGCTTTGACGCGTAGGCAAAATTGCCCGAGAGGCTGAGCAGCACAGCGAGCAGCGCCGCGAGGAGGAATGCGATCTGCGCCTGGATCCGCTTCATTTTAGTCCACTACCAGCCGGTTACCTTATGCGAGGATAACGCCGCATCGTGCCGCATGCAACGCTTGCGTGAGGCGGCTTCAAACTTCTGGGGTGAATCCTCTTTTTCTCACGACGAAGGAGCACTGGGAAACGTGATCGACGACGCTTGCCGCCAAGCTCGGGCCACCAAAAAGGGGCGGAAGCACAACTCGAAGTCAATTTCAAGAGTATGGGTTCAAAATAACTGAGGAATATGCCGCGCTTTAGTGTTCGCAGCGAGAGAATAGGGCCGTGAGCACGCTCAGATCGTTGTGGGTGAACAGCAGGCGCTCTGCCTGGCCTCCGACCGCTCCTGCGGCACGCACGATCGACCCTAGATGTTTGCTGCGGGCCAGGGAACGAAGGTGCTCTGAGCAGATTCCCGTGAGGTGGGAAATTTCGTCTTCGGTAAAAGTCTTTTGCGTGGACTTTACGGTGATCATTTTTCTGCCGTCCTTTACGGTACCTACAAACGTTTTAAACACAAGCAAACCAGATCCGAAGTCGATCACTGGCTATTTTGCTTGCAATCATCCTGCCGTTCGTTGAATTGCCGACTCACGGCACGGGGCCGAGTCGGTAAATAATTGGAAAGAAAAGCATTACTGAAAGTTATAACAGGGAGACAAGAAGCGTATGGAAAGTAAAATGAATCCCTGGACCCGAAAAGTGTCCAGTTTTTTGTACAGGTATACGTAATTTTGTTTAGTTTTGGAGCCACACTTTAGCTTAATCGGCGATCTGCGGAATATTGTGAATTAAATTTTGAATTTACGTGAAATTTTGTGCGGACTTGCGCACCCTTGCTATTTTCAACTATTCATTCACATGCCAACCTGAATGTTGGCGCTACAGGGTGCTTCCGCCAGCTTGTTCAAAAGCATGAGCCATGTGCAGCACACGGTCTTCGCCGAAAGCGGGGCCGTAAATCTGCAATCCTACTGGAAGACCGGAGGGCGTTTTTCCGGAGGGAACGGAAATGCCGGGCACTCCCGCCAGCGAACCAGTAACCGTGTAAATGTCGGCTAGATACATTTGCAAGGGGTTGGCAGTTCGTTCTCCAATCCGGAATGCGGGAACGGGAGAAGTTGGCGTAACGATAGCGTCCACCTTCTCGAAGGCTTCGCGAAAATCCCCGGCGATCAGCGCGCGAACTTTTTGCCCCTTCAAATAGTAGGCATCGTAATATCCGGCGGAAAGAACGTAGGTGCCAAGGACGATCCGGCGCTTCACTTCCGCGCCGAAGCCGCGGCCTCGCGTTTTTTGGTACATTTCGGTCAGAGTCGAGCCTGAAACGCGCGGACCGTAACGCACTCCATCGTAGCGGGCGAGGTTGGAACTCGCCTCAGCTGTGGCGATGATGTAATAAGCCGCAACGGCATATTCCGTATTCGGCATGCGGATGGAAACGCGGCGGCATCCCAGCTTTTCAAGCAGGGCAATGCCCGCCTCGACTTGCTTTCGAACATCCGGGTCAATTCCTTCGCCAAAATAATCGTCAGGGATGCCAATGCGCAGGCCATGAAGCGGTCGGCCGAGGCCTGCGGCGTAATCCGGAACCGGAATGGAGGCCGAAGTGGCGTCGCGCGGATCACGCCCCGCGATCACGGACATGACCGTAGCGGTATCATTCACCGTATGCGCAAATGGCCCGATGCGATCGAGAGATGACGCATACGCGATCAAGCCAAAGCGCGAGACGCGTCCGTAGCTCGGATTCAGAGCCGGAACTCCGCAAAACGATCCGGGCTGACGAATGGAACCACCCGTATCCGTCCCCAGCGAAGCTACTGCCAGGTTTGCGGCCACGGCTGCCGCCGAGCCTCCGCTTGAGCCGCCCGGAACATGATCGGGTGCTACAGGGTTGCGTACCGGCCCATAGGCGGAGTTTTCATTCGAGCTGCCCATGGCAAATTCATCGCAATTCGTTTTTCCGAGCACCACGGCGCCTGCGCGCTCCAGCAGCGTCACGGCGGTTGCATCATACGCGGGCGTATAACCTGCCAATATACGGGAGCCGCAAGTTGTAGGAATGCCCCGCGTGCTAATCACGTCTTTTATCGCTACCGGAACTCCGGCCAGCACGGGCAGGGAATCGCCGGCGGCGATGGCGGCATCAATCTTGTCCGCTTGCGCGTAGGCGCGTTCAGGAGACAAGGCAAGAAAAATGTTCAGTTCGGGATTGCGCTGCTCAATGCGCCCGTAGAAGTCCTTCACCAATTCGCGAGTGGAAATTTTGCGCGTGTCGAGCGCCGCGCGCACTTCCGGGATCGTCCATGCAGTAGGGGCGCTCACTTTTCGATCACCCTCGGAACTCGGAAATAAGGCGCCTCGGGGTCAGGCGCGCCTTGCAAAACTTCGGTAATAATGTCAGCGCGGAGAATGACGTCTTCACGCAGCGCTGAATCATCTTCCGCCGCTGCCACTACCTGGGTCAGCGGCTCAACGCCCGAGGTATCGAGTTCATTCAACTTATCGATGTAAGTGAGAATATCGTCGAGATGGCTGCGGTAAGTGTCGACCTCTGCGTCGGATAACTCCAGATTGGCCAGAGTTGCCACTTTTAATACGTCTTCCTTGCTAATTTTCATTGCGGTTGCCGACCCTTTGAACTCAAGAGCAAGATTCTAGCACATGCACCAGGTCTATCCGCCGCAGGGGCTAACCGGACAGTCGATTGGATCGAGGACGCAATCAGAAAACGTAGAAATGAGGGGCAAAGTGAACCGTTGACGCGTGAAGCCGCGCGCGGGGATAGGATTCAGTATATTAACAGAACAGTTATCACCATTTTGAAAATCAAGTCAATGATTATAAAGGACTTACCGTAATGGGAATCAGGTTCCAGTACCGTGGGTACAAAAAATATGATGCGAGTCGTCTATCGGTCATTTTTGACGGTTTGTTTATGATTGAAACGTAATCAGACAGGTTTTCAACAACGGTCTTTCAGCAAGTCGGCGGATCGCAGAATAGAAAGAAGCGAAATAGCAGGGATCATCCAAAGTTCTTCGAATAGAGATTTGCAACAGGAAGTATTTGAAGAGGCAAAAAATGCACTGGCTGACAACAGGAATGGAAACGAACATCGCTTACGGATCGTGCATGCTGCTTTTCGGGCTGCTGGTTCTGTCGGTTAAAAATAGAAAATTGGAAGCAAAGGCTTCCCACACATTTTATGCTCCGCCCGTTCGATCACGCCACCAAACCGCTGTGAATCATAAAACAGGACAAATGTCGCGCCGGGTTGTTCCGGTTCAGAATGCCGGGGTCCCCGCAAAGAGAAGGTTCGAACCAGCGCCTTGTGAACCACTGAATGTGAAAGAGCCGGAAATGGCATGCGTCCAATTATCGGAACCTCCAGAGGCTCCAACAGAGATTTCAGATGCGAAAATTTCAGATGAGGTGAAAATGAACTCGCCGTCTTATCCGTTCGAGAGCATTGACCCGATTTCGCTCGCCGACATATCCGGATTTTCAGACCCTGCAATCCGGCCGGCGATTCCGAATACGGAGGTTTCACCGCTGTGCGCGTATGGCCTCCTTGAACTGGAAGAGCCAAGCGCAAGCGAATCTGAACAGGATGCTATGCCAGGCACGCAGATGGAAGAGGGGAACGTTTCTGCAACCGCGATTGAGACAAAAATTGCCGAGCCTGTGATCGCTGATGAAACGGTTATGTTTCCACTGCCTGAGGCCTTGGATACAAACACCGAAAAGACGACCGGCGCGAATTTTCTTTCTTTTTACGGACTGGGCCAGCAGCCATTTGATGTGACGCCGGACCCGGCTTGCCTTTATTTAAGTGCATCGCACAGTGAAGCGCTGACGGCACTCAAGCAGGGGATTGAGCATTTCCGCGGATTCATGATGCTTGTCGCGGAACCCGGCATGGGCAAGACGACGCTCCTGCATCGATTGATGGAAGAGTTGAATGAAACCGCGCGCGTCGTATTCCTGTTTCAAACGCAGTGCAACTCGCGCGAATTGCTTTGCTACATTTTGAATGAATTGGAAGTAGACCATACGGGCATGGACGCGGTGGCCATGCACCGCGCATTGAATCAGGCGCTGCTGGAGGAAATGTTGCGCGGGCGGCGATTCGTCCTGATTGTGGACGAGGCGCAAAATTTGCAAGAGCCGGTGCTGGAAACGATTCGCTTGCTTTCCGATTTCGAAACCACGCACTCCAAGCTGATTCAGATTGTTCTGGCGGGGCAGCCGCAATTGGCTGAAACTCTGATGCGATACAACCTGGTGCAACTGCGCCAGCGCATCGCGGTCCTTTCCAGTTTAAAATCGTTGAGCGTGGCGGAGATAGCTGAGTACGTCGATTACCGGCTGCGCGTTTCGGGCTGGAGCGGCAAGGAAATTTTTACATCGGACGCGCTGGCGCAAATCGCGGAATCGAGCGGCGGTGTTCCACGCAGCATCAACAATTATTGTTTTGGCGCGATGCTCAAGGGGTTTCAACGCGGGCTGCAAGTAGTGGATGCGGACATCGTAAGAGAAGCGGCTGGAACGTTGAATCTGGAATCACTTGTGCGCCGCCCGCTCAACGTGCCTGAGTCTCAACCAGCAATCGAAACGGCGAATGCAACCTCCAATACGCAAATCGAAAAGGACTTCACCGATATTCCAAATAATGAAGCCGGCCTCTGCGCGAACGCCGCGCCTTTTATTGGACCATTGCCAAACCCTGAAATTGTTTTGACTGGGAACCTCACGGAAAAAGTTCGCAGCCAGGGTTGGAGCAAGCGGCATGAATACAGAATTTTGGTCACCCTTGAACGCGATCCAGTATCGGGTCTACCGATTGCGGATCGCTACTATTGCTGCAGCATTTACGTGGATGAAACCCAGGCCGCGCTGTTGAAACCCGGCAAGCCGGTGCGCATCAAGATTGAGCAGGATTAAGTAGCACGGACTTTCGAAGTCTCGCAAAAACTCTTTGTACTGTCATTTCGAGCGAAGCGAGGAATCTCTCTTCGATCAAAAGAAAGAGAGATTCCTCGCTTCGCTCGGAACGACAGAATAAAATCATTTTTTGCAGATAGTAAAAACTTTTTTACCCCAACATTCCAGGGTTCTTCAAATACTTGTCCACGATTGCGTCGGCGGTTCGGTAGGTCAGCGCTAAAATTGTGGGCGTGGGATTTGACGAGCCTGAATTGGGGAACGTGGAAGCGCCGAGGACGAAAAGATTGGAAGCGTCCCAGTGCTGGCCGTAGGTGTTTACGACACCGCGATCCGGGGACGTGGCCATCATCGTGCCACCCTGGATGTGAGTGGACTGGTAGCGCGTGACGTCGTAATCGCCGTAGGGGATCGCTGCGTTCACTTCTTTTGCGCCCATCGCGTGCGCGATTTCCACCATCTTCGCATTCATGAAATCGACCATCTTGCGTTCGTTATCCTGCCAGTTGATGGTCATGCGGAGAAGAGGATCGCCCAGCGGATTTTTGTACGTTGGGTCAAGATCGAAGCGATTGCCGCGATAGGGAATTTGCTCGCCGGCAAAAGAGACTACGCCCGTGTTGTCATACCACTCGATGGCCGCTTTCTTCCAGGCGGCGCCCCATCGCGGCAGCTTCAATGAGCTCGGCACATTGCCAAACGTGGATAGCGGCTGCGTGCCAACGCTCATCGCGCCAATCATTCCGCCACGAATGAATTGAAGATTGCCGTGGTCGAAAACGTCCGCGTCGAAATCGGAGATGCGCACGCCTGTACCGCCTCCGCCCATGAACCGGTTGAGCGGCTTGGGCAGAAATGCCTGCACGCCAAACGCGACTTGATGTGTGAGATTTTTTCCGAGCGTGCCCTTGTCGGTCGCGGGATCGTAGGGCGTGCCAATGCCCGAAAGTAACAGCAGGTGATTGTTGCCGAGCGTGAATGTCGAAAGGAAAATGAGATCGGCGGGCTGAAAAATTTCTTCGCCCGATTGATCGATGTAGGTCACGCCGCGCGCCTTGCCGCCTTTTTCGGTTGTGTCATGAACGATCCTGCGAACCGTCGCGCCCGTGCGCAGCGTAACGGATTTTCGATTTTTTAAAACAGGCATCAGGACGCTGGTGGGCTGCGCCTTCGCTCCAATCATGCAGGGCGTGCGCTCGCAATATCCGCAGAACGAGCATGCAGGGCGCGAGACGCCTTCCGGATTGGTGTAATCGCGGCTGGTAACGGCTGTGGCGTTGTTGAATGGATGATAGCCAAGACTTTTGGCGCCGTTGCGAAACAGGTCTGAAAAATAGGGCGTAGGAGTTGGCGGCATCGGATATTCGGAGCTGCGCCAGCCCTCAAAAATATTTCCGCCTTCGATTTTTTTTCCGTTCAGATTGCCGGCTTTGCCCGAGACGCCAACTTCGCGCTCCGAACGCGCGTAGAAGGATTCCAACTCATCGTACGTGACGCCCCAATCCTGCATGGAGCTGTCTTCCGGCAATTTTCTTTCGCCGTAACGCGCGACAGTGGAGGAATGCAGCGTGAAACAATCGGGCTGCAGCCGCGGGTAAACCGCTCCCCAGTGTTCGCCCGTACCGCCGATGCCGGAGCCGGGAAGGAATGCGCCGTACTGGCGTACGGGCAGAGCGCGATCGCCATCGCGATGGCGCATGGTGGGAGTTTCGCGCGTCGGGTCCTGCATCATGTGCATGCGCACGAAAAAATCCAGCTCGTCCATGCCCTTGATGTAATCCGGGCGCCGGTCGGGACCGCGCTCCAGAATCACGATCGACGCGGGCGTGCGCGCGCTCAATTCTTTGGCCATCAGCAAGCCGGTCCAGCCGCCGCCGATAATCAGGACGTCTGTGGAGGGCAGCGTTTTCATGATTTCAGATCCTCGTCTTCGTTGGGGCGAACTTTGCGTCCGATGGCTTGCTCGAGCGAAAGAGCTTTGGGGCGGAATGCTTCGCCGTAATGCTTCGTTACATCGTCAATATTGCTCATGCGCGGACCAGGAAAGCCGACGAGTTGCCAGCCGACCATATCGATGTTGCCGCCATGCACTGGGTCGCTGAACATTCCTTCGATCGTGTTCTGGCGCAGCACGGCAAAAAAATGTGTGTTCTCGATCTCGTGTAATTTTTTGTCCTGCTCTTCGGGAGAAAGTTTTTCAAAATCCTTCAAGCCCTTGAGCCCCTCACGATACGTTTCGCTCGGCGTGGCCTGTCCCTGATAGCCGAATTCGCGCGCGGCTTTTTCGTCGAACGGCCCTTGTGAGTAGCGGTAGCGATCGTGCCCGTACGGGCCGGCAAGCTGGCGATCGATGTAGATCACGACGCCGGCTTCCTTCGCGCCCGGGCCTGCATCGTCGCTGGGAAAAATTCGCGACGCCGCCGCGGCCACGATCAGCGCTTCATCCTCGGTGAAAAAGCGCAACGGAATTTTCAGGGTTTGAGTTGTTTTTTCCTGCGCGAAAAGGCGCGAGGCGCGGCGGTCCAGCGAATACACGAGCACGCCGCCAATGCTTGCCGCGGAAAGAACTAAAAATTGTCTGCGTTGCATGAGCGGGATTTTATCACAGGAAAAGCGCACAGGGAGGAGGCCAAGGGGCTGGCCTGCCCTTGATTCCCACATGACGAGAACACCGTTTCACAGAATTTGGCTTGGCAGCCCTATCGGATTCCAAACCTTCACCTGTTCGCCGGGTCAGGATTGGCGCATTCGAGTAGTACTTCCTCTTTAGTTTCTCGGTATCCAGCGGGGGCATGGCCTACTGAAGTCTGAGGTAAATGCACGCCCTCGGAGGAATAAGAATGAAAAGACAATGGATCGTTGTTGGAGTCGCCATAATGGGTTTATCGATGACTGCCTTTGGAGCAGCGTCGCAAGGTCCCGGCCCTCAGGGCGTAGGATCGGAGAAAGCGGAACACAGCTCGCATGCTCCGCGATCCTACAATCCAGTCAAGTGGATGAAGAAAGACCCGAACACGGCAAGCAAGAAGCCGAAAAGAGTAAAGGACAAAAAACCCTCATCGAAATCTGCAAACCTGGATACTCCGGCGCCGCTTGAAATCCGGGTCCCTCAACGCACAATTGACTGCTAGCACTGGCGGCAACTCCTGATGAGTTGGCCTTACGGAATGCTGAGCTTCACTTCGCAATGAGGTCTCCGAAAAGAAGCATTCCGTAAGATGCAACTAACGATGCAATAACCAGGAGCCACGTCAAATCACTGAAAGATTGAATCGTGCAAGGGTTTGGTCCGGCGGCAATCCCGATGGCCAGACACCCGAAAGCGATTAAGAATTTTGCGGTGCGGTTATCGATCCCAGCAAACGCGCCGCCGCTCAATACATAGTCTTCCGAGTTGCTGGAAAGAGATTGCACTTCTCGCAAGTGGCTCCGATACCATAGTCCCCAAATTGCTCCCTCAATCGCGCAGCATCCAAGGAAAAAAATTCCGAATACTACGAACCCTTGAAACAGATCAGCGTCGCAATGGACGGGCGTTGTTGCGAATCTGCCTCCCGTGTGTCGAGCGATAACAATACCGGCGCTCATCAAGGTGCCCCAAAATAACCGAAATACGGGTCGCAACCAATCATAACGGAGCATAGGGGAAAGGAGTTTATCAAGTTCTCGTAGGAAACGCCCATGTTCCGACAATCCCGGCACCGCTTCTGATGATCTCCCGCCTCTATGCAGGAAATTCCCCCAGCCAATCTCAAGTGAAGACAGTATCGTTCTGCTGGCTTCCGTATGGTATTCGCAGAATTCATCTATGTTTCACGAGAGAGGAGAAGATGATGGCCCAATCCAGCGCTACGCAGCGAGGCAGCGAGCCGGCAGATGCCCAGTTCAACATCGACCGCACCCATCCGAGCCGGTGGACGATCACCTTCAGAAACCCACCGATCAACATGTTTGTTCCCGCAACGATCGTCGAATTGGGGACGCTAATGAGCGACCTCGAAGCGGACCCGTCCGTGAAGGTCGTAGTGTTCCAGTCCGCGAATCTCGATTTTTTCATCGCCCATCTCGACGTAGCCAAGGCAGCTGAACGGCCAGAGATCCTGGGTCTCTGGCGCGACTTTGTGCTGCGCCTTTCGTCCGCGCCGGTCGTGAGCATCGCCAAGATTCGTGGCCGCACGCGCGGCATCGGTAACGAGTTCGTGCTGGCCTGCGACATGCGCTTCGCCAGCCGGGGAAGCGCCCTATTTGGCAACCCCGAGGTCGGCGTCGGATTAGTCCCGGGTGGCGGAGCGCTGGAATGGCTCCCGCGCCTGGTCGGCCGTTCGCGCGCCCTTGAGATCGTGCTTAGCGGCGACGATTTCGATGCGGATATCGCCGAGCGCTATGGCTGGGTGAACCGCACGCTGGACGATGGCGACCTCGACTCGTTTGTCGATGCGCTCGCCCGGCGTCTGGCCTCGTTCGACCGTGAAACGCTGGCCGCGGCGAAGGCCCAGGTTAATCGGTTCGGGATGCCGACAGCTGCCGAGCTTCAGTCGAGCAGCGACTTGTTCTTCCCGCTGCTGGCCTTGCCCAGTGCACAGGCGCGCCGTGCCAAGATCCGCAATATCGGTTACGGCGTTCCGAGCGACTTCGAATTGAACTTCGGCCGGTACCTCCCTACGTTCGGGCAGGCGGACGACGACACGGATAAGCAGTAGAGGTAGACATAAAACCCTGGAACCTTTGTTTGCCTTATTTTTTAGTTTGAACCCGCTCGCGGACCGCCACCGAGAACGGTAGAAGCGCATCTTTACAGAAAGTGTGGCCTGCAACTGTAGCCACAAAGGAGTCCCTCATGAACGCCACCTCCCCCGCAGGACCTTCTTCATCCATCGTCGCAGACATTAAGGAAAAGGCGCGACGCTTGCGCATCCTCTCGATGATGTCCACAACCGCCGCGGGGTCAGGCCATCCGACCTCGTGCATGTCCGCGGCGGATTTGGTGGCCGGACTGTTTTTCTACGCGATGAAGTTCGACCCGAAGAACCCGAATTCGTCCGATGGCGATCGGTTTGTTCTGTCGAAAGGGCACGCGGCGCCAGTCCTTTACGCGGCGTTGGCGGAGGCGGGCGTGTTTCCAGAATCTCGTGTGCTGACGCTGCGACAAGCCTCGAGCGAACTCGAAGGGCATCCAACGCCTCTTATTCCCGGCGTGGATGCGGCGACGGGCTCTCTGGGCCAGGGCGTGTCGGTCGGCGCGGGGCTCGCGATCGGC
>DATHNC010000174.1:0-2142 GCA_035486415.1 Saccharimonadales bacterium (SeqCode) | reverse complement strand
AGGCGATCATTCGCAAGGCCGCGCCCATCTTTAATCAACGAGGCTACGAAGGCGCGGCCTTGTCTGATCTGATGCAGGCAACGGGCCTCGAAAAAGGCGGCATTTACCGCCACTTCGAGAGCAAGCAGCAGCTTGCGTCCGAGGCTTTCGACTACGCCTGGAAGAAAGCGGTGGATGCGCGCCTCGAAGGGACTCAGGAGATTTCGAATTCTGTGGATCGCCTGAAGCAGATTGTGCGGAATTTCCGGGACCGCCGCACGGGTCTGGTCCCGGGCGGGTGCCCGCTGTTGAATACCGCCATCGATTCAGACGATGGGAATCTTCAGCTGCGAAACAAAGCACGCCGCGCGCTCAATGCGTGGCTCGACCGCTTCGCAACCATCGCCAAGCAAGGCCAAAAGCGCGGCGAAATCCGCGCGCAAATAAATACCGCGAAACTGGCCTCCCTAATCGTCAGCACGCTCGAAGGAAGTCTGATGCTCAATCGTTTGCAACGGAGCGATGAACCGCTCAATGTGGCCTGCCGTTACCTTGAGGAATATCTCGAAACGGAGATTCGTGCGCCGCGATCGGCGGCGCAGGCAGGAAGATCGTAATCTTCTAGCGGCAAACAGCGTACTCCGGCCAAATCCGGAAACGACCACACCCGGCTCAATGTTGCGAAGCGTCCAGCAATTCCTTCAAATACTGCTGCCACACCGCTGCCCACGTGTGCGTGCCGTGGCCGTGCGTCTGATCGGAAATAGGTATTAACACAAATTTGCCGTTTTTCACGCGCTTGATCTCGCGCTCGGCAATCCCCAGCTCCGGAGGGTTAATGAAGTCGTCCGCGGAATTTACGAACATCACGGGCACCGAGATTTTCTCGAGCTGCGGCGAAGGATCGTAATTTCGCGAGGCGTTCACCGCGTACAACAAGTCGTTGGCATCGAGGCTCGAGGCGATCCGCGTCATGGTTTGCTCGAGGAATTTATCAGCATCATCTCGCGTAGGCAAAGCCTTCTGCATCTGCAATGGCGCGCTCCCGGCAATGATTAGAAAATCCGCCCCGATTTGCAGTCCCGCGCGCGGTTCCGACGTGTATTCGCCGTTTTTCCAATCAGGATCCTGGCGAATCCCGTCAATCACCATTTTTCGCCACACGCGATTGCGGCCTGCGATTTGCACCGGCAGGCAGGCCAGCGGCGTCAGCGCGTCCATGAAATCGGGATAGGTTTCGCCCCAGGCCCATGAGTGCATGCAGCCCATCGAAGTGCCCAATATCAGTCGCAGATGATTGACGCCGAGCCCTTTTTCCAGCAACTCATGCTGCGCTGCCACCATATCGTCGTATTCGTATTGCGGAAAATGCGCGTGCATCCCGTCGCTGGGCTTGCTGGATTTTCCGTGGCCCACATTGTCGGGAAGGATCACGTAGTAGCGGCTCACGTCCAGCAATTGTCCGGATCCAAATAGCACCCCGGCAAACTGTGGCGCGAGAAATTGGCGTCCGGAACCGCCCGTTCCGTGCAGGATCAGCACCGCGTTAGTCACCCGGCCGCTCGCGTCACGCGCTGGTTTGCCGAAAGTCATGTAGTGCAGGCGCAGCTCCGCCAACGTCTCACCCGACTTAAAGTGGAAATCCCGCGCAATGTAATCTCCTTCCTGCGGCTGCGGAACCTCTTGCGGTAACTGTCCGGCCTGTTGTGCGCGAGATTCCAGTGAGGCCAAAAGGCAAACCAATAGAATTAAGGATACAAATTGCGCGATTCGCCTGGTCACGTGAGCGTCTCCTTCTGGCGCACTCTACCACGCCTCCGCCAATTTTGTGCCGAGCGCCCCTTCGTCGCGGACCTGAAACGCCGCCTAATGTCGACGGAATGCCTTTTGGGAAAACTGGCTACAAAAAACTGAAAATCATTACGAAAAATTGTATTCACCAAATGAGTAAATCTCTCTCGCTGAGTTCCTCCAACGCTAACCTCAAGTCCGTCCGATACTTGGTTTGCAGCGATCCGGAATTTTCTTCCGGCTATGTAATTGCATAAGAAGCGACCAGTGAGTGCCGGGCTTTCCCAAAAGGCCCGACGATATGGGTGTGGTTGACCTTGAACGCGCGGTCCTAGACTGCGTTTGCGGAACCTCCTGCTTGTCCCAGCCAAG
>DATHNC010000173.1:0-7976 GCA_035486415.1 Saccharimonadales bacterium (SeqCode) | reverse complement strand
GGAGCGATGCAACGCGCGCACCATGGAAATTTATCGCCGTTTGGGAATCTCTGAACAAGTGCGCGATGCGGGCTTGCCGCGCAACGCCCCCATGGACGTTTTTTTGGCGCTGTCGATGGCCGGTCCCGCGCTGGCACATTTGCCGTGCCCCTCGGTAGCCAAAGCGAAGGCCGCCATCGCCGCGCACAATGACGGCGGCCTTCTGGAACCATATCAACTCATTTCGCAATACACTCTCGAACCTCTTTTACGATCCATCGTCCTCGCTCTCCCAAGCGTCACTCTGCGTTTCGGCTGTGAATTAATTTCCTTTGTTCAAGAGGCAGACGGTGTAACCGCCGTTGTGCAATCGGAGTACGTGAGCGACGAAAAAATTCGCGCCTCGTATCTCGTGGGTTGTGACGGTGGCTCAAGCACGGTACGCAAGCAGCTAGGCATTCGCCTCGAAGGCGATGGAAATATTCGCAAGCTGCGCCAGGCCCTTTTCCATGCCGACGATCTCTACGCGCGCATTCCCATCGGCAAGGGCCGCCACTATCACATTGCCGAGGGGCCGCTGTTCCCGTTCCTCATCCTGCAGGACAGCACACGCCACTGGACCTTGCACGCCGCCGCATCGAGTGACGCCGAAATGGCGGAAATTTTCAGGAAATCTTTGGGCATGCCAATCGAGTTCGAGATGCTTTCGGTGAATGAATGGACGCAGCACCTGCTGTGCGCGGAGCGCTATGGCGACGGCCGCGTGTTCATTGCCGGAGATGCAGCGCACCTCGTCATTCCCACAGGCGGCCTTGGAATGAATACAGGAGTGGGCGATGCCGTGGATCTCTCCTGGAAACTTGCCGCCACGCTCGCTGGTTGGGGCGGCCCGCAACTCCTCGCCTCATACGAGGCCGAACGCAGGCCAATTGGGTTGCGCAACGTTAAAGCTTCTCGCGAAGCAATGGCCGGACGCCAAGGCTGGCGCTCCGCCTATCAGCCAAACATAAAAGACAACACGCCGGAAGGTGCGGCTACGCGAGAAAAAATCTCCACGCTCTTTGACACCGAGCAGCGCAAAGTAACCGAAATTTCCGGCATCGAGTCCGGCTATCGCTACGTGAACTCTCCAGTCGTTTGGCAGGAATCCGGCGATGGGCCCGATCCAGACAATCACGCGTATGTGCCAACAACCTGGCCCGGAGCGCGCCTCCCTCACGTTTGGCTGAGTGAGGGCATTGCGTTACACGATCGCCTCGGTCCCGGCTATACACTTCTGAAGTTGGGCGGAACGAAGGCTGACACTTCTGGCCTCCAACAAACATTTCTCAAAACGCACGCCCCGTTAGATGTGCTGGAAATTTCCAGCGAGCGTGCCCGTGAAATTTATGAATACGATTTGCTGCTGGTAAGGCCGGATTTACACGTAGCGTGGCGCGCAAATCAATTTCCAGCTGAAGATGCTGCGAAAATTGCGGCGATTTCGACAGGCCAGTGGCGCCGGCCTCCCGCCGGCGGTAATTGAATTTTCCCCACGAAGCAATAAACCCGCCGGCGAGACGCCGGCGCTACAAATTCCACCCAGCGTCAACGTTGCTAAAGTTGAGTAAATCAAAAATCTCATCAACTCAATGCGAAGCCGCAGGCAGCGCAAACGCCGTAAACGTCAGTCCCGCCGTTGTAACCACCCACTGCCGTCCATCGAGCATGTACGTAACTGCGGCGGATCCCCACACGGGCGCTCCTGTCTGAAACTTCCAAAGTTCTTTTCCCGTTGCGCCCTCGAAAGCATGAAAATAACCTTCATTGTCTCCGGTGAAAACGAGGCCAGAGGCCGTGGACATCACGCCACCAGTCAAATCGAGACCGACCGTGGGAGGATAATCGCGGTATTTGTGCTCCCATTTTCGCTCGCCGGTCGTGGGATCGATGGCGCGCAGCGCGGAAAACTGGTTGTGGCCTTCGACGAGCACGCGGCCGCCGCTCGGAACACGCACGCCCATCTCAATCGGCTCCGTCGGTTTTACTCCCTGCCACGTGGCGCATGTTTCATGCGCCGTGACAAAAAATAATCCAAGTTCGGGATCGAATGTTGGCGGCTGGAAATTTGTCCCGCCATGGTTATCGGGCAAGCATTTATCCGGTGTTCCATTGTTGTCGAGGACGATGGGCCGGCCATCCTTGCCAATTTCCTTCGCCCAATTCGAGCCGTCAATAAACGGTTTTGCAACCAGCAGTTTTCCGGTTTCGCGATCAAGCGTGTAGAAAAAGCCGTTGCGATTGGCAACCATGATCACTTTATGCTGCTGGCCGCCGATTTTAAGTTCAGCTTGCACCGGCACGTGCGCCGAGTCCCAGTCATGCACATCGTGCGGTGTGAACTGGTAATGCCAGCGCAATTTTCCCGTGTCGAGGTCGAGCGCCACGAGCGAGCAAGTGTATAAATTGTCTCCCTCGCGATCGTCGCCGTAATAATCAGGGTTCGGATTTCCCGTGCCGTAGTAAACAAGATTGAGGGAAGGGTCGTAACTCCCGGTCACCCAAACCGCGCCTCCGCCACGCGCCGCGACATTCGCGTTGGGCCAGGAGTCGCTGCCCGGCTCGCCCGGCATGGGAATCGTATCGAAGTGCCACACGCGCTCTCCGGTTTGCGCGTCGAAAGCTTCGATGTAACCACGGCTCGAAAAATCTCCGCCAGACACGCCGATGATCACTTTATTTTTAATCACAAGGGGCGCTGCCGTAATCGCATTCGCTTTTTTCAGGTCGCCAACCGCAATGTCCCAAATCACTTTTCCCGTTTTTCGGTCGAGCGCAATGAGGTGCGCATCGAGCGTGCCCATGTACAGCTTGTCGCCCAGAATTCCGAATCCGCGATTCACCGGACCGCAGCAAACGGATGCAATAAAATTATTCGGCAGCCTGCGTCTATAGCTCCAGATAGGGAGGCCGGTGCGCCCGTCCAGCGCCCACGCCGTATTATTATTTCCGGTCACGTACAAAATGCCGTCCACCACGAGCGGCGTATCCTCAATTCCGCGCCCAGCCATGCCCGGAACGTCAGTTTGAAAAATCCATTGCGGAACAAGCCCGGCAACATTCTGCGGCGTCAATTGTTTCAAAGGGCTGTGCCGCTGCCCGTTGTAATCCCCAGAAAACGTCAGCCAGCGAGATGGATTTTTCAACCCGCCAAGCAAATCCTGGTCGGTAATCGGCGCCGGAGTTACTTCCTGTTGCGCCGCAAACGCAGGCGCGCCGAACGCAAAGGCAAGCGCCGCAATAAGAAATAGCCGCCAAAACATCGTGTGCTTGTTCATAAAACCTTTCCTGGAATCCCCACTTTAGATTGCCGGTGGCCGCATCGTACGCTTCTCTCGCATCTGGCACAACAAGTTTGCCGCTGGATCCTCCCCAGCAGTAAGGAGTCAACACATGTTGACTCTATCGTTCCGCAGGATTAACAAAGCTGTATGTTGCTTGATAACTTCAGCGGCTCGTCCAGGTTTCCGAGGGGAGAAACGGCAGATCGTGGACCCAATCTTCTTCTTGCACTCCACCGGGATAAACCAAATGCGCCAGATTGTCTTTCGTGTAGGCAAAAACAAATAGCGCATGCCCTACTTCATAATTTCCATCAGGTCGCACCGCGGACTTCTTCGCTGGAGCCATGTCTGCAGCCACCTGCGCGGCATCGATCGCCGTTTGACTTCCTGAGAGGCCGATGAAACGCTTATCGAAATGATCGAGCCATGCGCGCAGCACTTGCGGCGTATCCCGCGCCGGATCGGTCGTCACGAACACAACCTTAAATCGATCCGCGATCACCGGCGGCAATTTTCTGTAGGCTTGAGCGAGCGTGGACATCTGTAGCGGGCACATATCGGGGCAATGCGTATATCCGAAAAAGAGAAGAGTGACATATCCCTGCGTCTTCGCAGAAAAATCGAATGGAGAGCCTGACGTATCGGTCAGCGTAAATTTTGGTTTTGGGAGGGGCGGGGAAACGAGTCCGCCCCGATATTTCGAATCAGCGCCGCCAGAGGCTGCGGAGCCAGGATTGCTCTTTGAACCCTGAGCCGCCGCGCTCTGAAGCGTGCCTAGTAGAAACGCCAAAACCAAAATCCATTGAACCAATAACCGCAACTTCATTCGGCTGATCCGCAAACTATTCCACAACGACTGTGCCATTCATGCCGTCTACGTCATGAAGTGCGCAGTGATAGTAGTAAGTTCCTTTATTCGGGAACGTGATTCTGATTCTCGTTGTTCCCGGAGGCACTTGCGCCGTCCCGGTTCGATCCGGCGCGGCGGCCTGAAGAAATCCGGAGTTGAGGAAACTGAATTTTGCAAATGGCGGAGGCGGCGGAGAAACCGAATCGCCTTGTGGAGTAAACGCGGCATTGCATGGGCTCGTTCCTGCAGTTGCCGGAGGAGCCGTGGTGCAGTTGATCGTCGCGATCACCGTGCCGGTCCCCGGATCCGTGCAGTCTGTTGTCACCAGCGAAGTACACGGAGCAGGCGGATTCGGTATCGGCATTCCAGCGGGCGGAAGTACAGCCGGAGGAAGCGAGTAGAGCGTGGGAACAAATCCCGTGGGCTCGCTGCCAAATGTGACGGTATGCGGCTCGGTCGGATCCAAATTCGTCCACACAATCGATTCTCCAACGTGGATGCGAATCACCCCAGGCAGGAATCGCACTACGGCGCGATATTGCAACCCGCCTCCGGTTGCTACGATTTCTCCGATGCCTGCTGTAACCGCATGCTCGTCATTCTTCCGATGATTCCATTCATCCCGGTCATCTCTTTGGCGATCGCTGTCCGAGAGAATCGCTTCCGCTTCGTCGCGCGCCTGGTCATCGTAAAACCGCTGTCCGTGGATGAGCGCTCCGTTGGCGGCGTTGTTGACCAGAACATGCACGGTTCCTGTCATGTCCGTGTGGACCAGGCAAACAAACTTGTAATTGCCAGCCTTTGGAAATTTCACGGTAAACGTTGCGCCGCCGCTCATTCCGGCGGCCGTGGATACGCATGCGTTGCCGTCGTAGCTCGCCGCTGGTCCGCAGTTCACTCCCTGCACGACAAATGGCGGACCGGCCGGCGGTGGCGCCGAAGGACGAATCTGTCCGGGCGTCAAAAGGGTGACGGTGTGAACTTCATTCTTGGGAGTAAACGTCCACTTGATGCTGTCGCCTTCCAACAGCCAAAGTTCGTTGGGAAGAAATGCGTCAGCCTGAACGGACTGGTCGTTCGTTTCTGCTCCGACGTTCGCGTTATAAGTCGTCTCCGCTTTTGCCGGCGACGAAAACATCAAGATCGTAGCCAACAGCGCTGAACACAAACTTGCTGGGAAAAGGATGCGTTTCATTCAACCCCCTCAGAATATTTTCAAGAATTGTCTGTCCGCAGAAGCAGGATAGTTTATCTTCAACAGATGGAATTTTCTCGACATGGATTCATAGTTCGGCGCGCCGAGTTGTGTCAAGTTAAAATTGGATTGCGGGGGAATTGTTTTACGAGGGTACTAGAAGTATCAGTACTCGCTTTTGGTTCAGCTCTGCATTGTCGAGAGTGGAGAAAGGATTGTGGATGGAGAACGCGAACAATCAAAAAGGAAAAGGTCCGCTCGAAGGCCTGAAAGTAGTGGACCTTTCGCACATCATGGCTGGGCCCACTTGTTCCATGCTTCTCGCCGATATGGGCGCGGATGTTATCAAGGTGGAAAAAATTCCCGGCGGAGATGATTCGCGGCGCATGGTCCCGCCCAAGGTCGCCGATGAATCCGCTGCATTTCTGATAATGAACCGCAACAAGCGGGGCATCGCGCTCAATCTGAAAATGAAAGAAGGCCGCGAAGTCCTGACGCGTTTGCTGAAAAACGCAGACGTTGTGATCGAAAACTATCGCCGGGGTACCATGGAAAAAATGGGCTTCGGATATGAAACCCTTCACGCGCTCAATCCGAAATTAATTTTTTGTTCGATCTCCGGATTTGGCCGCACCGGACCCTACGCCGACCGAGGCGGTTTCGATCTGGTCGCGCAGGGCATGACTGGACTCATGAGCATCACTGGAGAACGCCAAGGCGGTCCGCCCATGAAGGTCGGTGCGCCAGTCACGGACATCACCGCAGGAATTCTCGGATGCGTCGGAATTTTGGCGGCGTTACATTCGCGCGAGTCCACAGGGAAAGGGCAGATGGTGGATACGTCCCTGTTTGAAGCGGGAATCACGCACACATATTGGCATTCGGCGATCTGCTTCGCGACAGGGAAGGCGCCGGGGCCGATGGGTTCCGCGCACCCCTTGAACGGCCCGTATCAGGCGTTCCCCGCGTCGGACGGCTGGTTCACGGTCGGCGCCGCGAATCAGGACAATTGGGTGCGATTGCTCGATGTGCTTGAAACGCCGGAACTGCGCGACGATGCGCGCTTTGTGAATAATGGGGAGCGCATGCGCAATTTATCCGCGCTCACCGAAGTGCTCACGCCGATATTTCAACGCCGCACAGTGGCCGATTGGCTGCAACGTTTGGAATCAGCGGGTGTACCCGCCGGCCCAGTGCTGGAAATCGCCCAGATGCACACCGATCCGCAGGCTCTGGCGCGCGAGATGATTGTTGAGACCGAGCATCCTATTGCAGGTCCGGTAAAAGCCATCGGCCTGCCAATCAAATTTTCGGACACGCCGGGCGGCGTCCATAGGGCAGCTCCAGTTTTCGGGCAGCACACTCGAGAAGTGTTGCGCGAGCAAAATTATTCGGAAGCAGAAATAGACCAAATGCTCGAAAATGGCGCAGTTCAATCTCCGGAATCGACCAGGAAAGGCGCGACGCAATGAGCCAGGAAGTTTTGTATTCAGCGAACGAAGGCGTAGGCCGCATCACTTTCAATCGCCCCGAAGCCCGCAACGCGTTTACATTCCGCATGTACCAGCGCCTCGTGGAAATTTGCAAAGAGGCTTCGGCGGATCCGGCCATAAAAGTTTTGGTGCTGAGCGGCGTGGATGAAACCGCTTTCGCGGCGGGCACCGATATTTCTGAATTTAAAAAATGGTCCTCCGCGCAGGATGCTCTCGATTACGAAGGGCGCATTAACGGCTTGCTGGATAACATTGAGCGAATCCCGATCCCCACGATCGCTGCCATCGCCGGACCCTGTACCGGCGGAGCCGCCGCGATCGCCGCCTGCTGCGACATGCGAATCGCCGCTACTAATGCGCGATTCGGAGTACCCATTGCCCGCACACTCGGCAATTGTTTGTCGATGGCAAATTATGTCCGGCTGGTCGTCCTGCTGGGACAGGCGAGCGTAAAGGACATTCTCTTCACGGGCCGGCTGGTGGATGCCGCCGAGGCCCTCGCCGTCGGACTAGTGACCGAAGTGCTCCCCGATTTCGCAACGTTGCAAACTCGCGCCGACGAACTAGCGCGAATCATAGCCTCGCATGCGCCGCTAACGCTGCGTGTTACGAAAGAGGCCCTTCGCCGCATCAAGGAAAAAATGACCCCCGAAGAGGATCCCAACATGATCCTGCAGTGCTATATGAGCAATGATTTCAAGGAAGGCATGGACTCCTTCCTGAACAAACGCAAGCCAAAATGGACAGGAACCTAGAAGTTCTCATCGCAGAACAGGTAAGCAGACTCCCGGAAAAGTCCAAGCTGAATCCGAAAGAATCCCGTAAGGGACGAAACATCATCGCCCTGCGTTTCAACGCTGGGAACTTATCCAGGAAAGAAAATAAGCCCTGTAGAGTGTGCGTGAGAAGCCCCTCACATTTTTGTGAAGATGTGTATGGCAATCGCGTCAACGATGGTTTCAATTTCTGGATGTGCGTTGTCGCTGACGCCACCGACTCTGATCTCTTCTGGTGGTACAGTCGGCTCAAGTTATAGGCATTGGCGGCCAGCGTGAACTCGATTCCCACTCGATGCAGTCCCCTTAGCCGGAATTGGCGCAGGCCGCGTTGTTGTTTCAAGACTCCCAATACAGGTT
>DATHNC010000172.1:0-15644 GCA_035486415.1 Saccharimonadales bacterium (SeqCode) | reverse complement strand
CGAGACCGGGAAACCTCTGACCACGCACCAGTGGTATGACGGCACGCAACATCCCTGGGAATTCAAACGCGTGTGGCATCTCGAACCGTCGCTCACCGAACCCGACACGGTTTATGCAGGGATTGAAGATGCTGCGCTGTTCCGTTCCGCGGACGGCGGAATAACCTGGAATGAGCTGCCTGGACTTCGCGGCAACGACACAGGACCGCGCTGGCAGCCCGGAGCGGGCGGCATGTGTTTGCATACCGTGATTCTCGATCCCAGCAATCCGCTGAGAATTTATATCGCCATCTCCGCGGCAGGCGCGTTTCGCACGGACGACGGCGGAAAAAGCTGGAAGCCGATCAATCGCGGGCTGAAATCGCAATATATTCCGGACCCGAACGCGGAAGTGGGACACTGCGTTCATCACGTGGCCATGCATCCGAAGCGCCCAAACACTTTGTTTATGCAAAAACATTGGGACGTGATGCGCAGCGATGACGCCGGAGATAATTGGCACGAAATCAGCGGCAACTTGCCCACGGATTTCGGATTTGTGATTGACGTGCACGCCCACGAACCTGAAACCGTTTACGTTGTTCCAATCAAGAGCGACTCCGAACATTTTCCACTGGAAGGAAAATTGCGCGTCTACCGCAGCCGCACAGGCGGAAACGAGTGGGAACCGCTGACCAAAGGCCTGCCGCAAAGCAATTGCTTCGTAAATGTATTGCGCGATGCGATGGCCCTCGATTCACTCGACTCCTGCGGCGTGTATTTCGGCACCACCGGCGGGCAGGTGTACGCTTCCTCCGACGCCGGAAATAATTGGGCGCCAATCGTTCATGACCTCCCGGCCGTGCTCTCCGTAGAGGTTCAGACGCTGCCATGATTCGCGTGGAATTGCCGCAACATTTGAGAACGCTGGCGCGCGTCGCGGGCGAGGTGACTGTCGAGGTCACCGGCCCCGCGACCCTCTGCTCGGTTCTCGATGCGCTTGAAAAAGCGTATCCCGTTCTGTGCGGCACCATACGCGACCACGACACACAAGTGCGCCGCGCTTTCCTCCGCTTTTTCGTCTGCTCCGAAGATTGGTCCCACGAATCTTCCGACAAGCCCTTGCCTGAGGAAATCACTTCGGGCAAGGAGCCGTTTCTTATCGTCGGGGCAATTGCCGGGGGCTAAGACCGGGGCGATATCGTAGATTCAATTCACAAGCGATTTGCTATCGACATCTATTTCTTCTGGCACGAACATGATTTTTTCGCCTCTGATATTCGGCGAGCCTTTCTTCGATTCAACCATTCCAAAATCATCGTTATCATTTTCCTTCCCTCTTTTCCGTATGTAATCTCGAACAGTCCTCCAGGCTCTAGAAAGTTGTAACAACAGGGATTTCCGAATCCAGGCATTGGGCAAGGGCGCACCGAAGCGCGCCCTTGCCTGAGCCGTATCGTTTTAGTTGATGGTGATGGTCACTGGCGCGGATTGGGTTATTGCGCCGGATGTACCCGTCACCGTCAAAGTGACCTGAGATCCGGGTTGAGGCGATTGGGCATTTGAAGAACCGCCGCATCCGACGGCCATCAGTGAGAACAATGTGATGACAAGCAGCAGTCCAAATAGACTCATCAGCAGACTGCTCTTGCGTGAAAGCGGTTTCCGTTTACGAGTTGTGAAAACGGTCGCCATCAGCCCCAGAGCAGGAAACACACCCACGAGAGCAGCAGCGTGGTAGCCGCCCATTGGCGGAGTCGAGGCGGCAGAGATTGATAAGGTGGATGTCGCGGTCGACCCGGGAGTGATCGTCATGGGACTGAAAGCACAGGTCAGACCCGAGATTGAGGAGCAGCTCAGTGAAATCGGACTATTGAAGCCTCCAACTCCCGCGGCGCTGATCATGACGTTGGCCATACTGCCCGGCGAGACGGTTACACTTTGGGTCGACAAACTCAGTGAAAAGTTTTGGCCAGTGACTGCGGCCGACGGAACAAGGCTGGCGAACACGCTGGTTGTGCTGCCTCCAGCCGGAAAATTGGGCTGGTTGCTCCCACCAGCCGTTATATAAAGCGTGCCAGGAGCACCAGAGGGACCGCCTCCGCCAAATGCCAAATCCCACAAGCCGGGATTCACCAGCACCTTATTCGACGCGTCTGTGAGCTGACCGAGAAACTTGCCGGTCGTGTCGTATGCGTTGATGGTGCCATCGCCAAAATTTCCCACCAGGATAGCGTTCGGGAATCCACCGAAGGTAGCCGGAGCCGCCACAACGCCCCATGGCGCATTGAGTTGCCCGCCTGCAGCGACGAAGGTGCTCACGAAATTGCCATTCATGTCAAAAATATCCACCTGTCCCAGGCCAGCGCCGGGCATGGCATCGTGCTTGGCGGCATCCTGGATGGCATAGGCAATATAGACCTGGTTATTGATGACATGAATACCATGGGGAGCATAACCCGCGGGAAGCTTCGGATCGGTGAACGAACCACTTAACGGAGCAAGCTTGAAACTGCTGTTGAGGACGTCGACTTTGCCGCTATTGAAATTTGCCGCCAAGAGAACATTGCTGTTGAGCACAGCAAGGCCCTTGTAAACCGCGCCGCTGGCGGAGTTGTCGAAAGCCACTGACGCTATGTTGCTGGCACCCGTCCAGCTGGCGATCAGGCCATCTTCGGTGTCAAAAATGAACTGGCCGCCGCCGAAGTTAGTGCCGTTGGCGTTGGAAACGTTTCCCGTTGGGCAGCCAGGATTACAATTGCTATTGGGATTTTTTGTAGCGCCGGGTATGGTCACAACGAGCGCTGTATCTTTAGTGCCGTTTAAATCATAAAGCGTGGAGGTGCCGCTGTTATTGTTGGCGATCCAGAAATCCTGCCCGGGAAGGATGGAGATTCCCCATGGGTTTAAAAGTTGAGGGTCTGTAGTTGTGGCGACGCCGGCGGTATTGGAGACCAGGTTGGTCTGAAAATAACCGCCTTGCTGAGCCCAGAGCCCGGATGGAACAGCGAGTGTTATGAATAACCCGAACAAAAATAATTTCCTTTTCAAGCAATCCTCCATATGTATTTTGTAATTGCACTGAGACTGAGCTCGACTCGTATGCGATTCCTCAGCAATTTGATTGGTTGTTACTTGGATTAAAAATTGACAAACTTGATACAATTTCGTGACTTTCAGATTCCATAAATGTCCATTCGCAATTTCGCACGCGAATAACGGTTCCAACCCCGTGCTTGGGAGATTGATGCATCCAGGATCTACGCGTTCCACGCAACGATTTCTCTCCAGAGCGATCGGTTTTTATAATTGGCCGCTCCTCTTTTCAAACGCATTCTGATTCAAGCTTTGGCGCACTGGAATATGCGGTCTTGATCTTCCGAAACAGGCAATCTGCGCGTTGATTGGCGTTCTTCTCGCGCCAGACTGCGAAGCGCTTCCTGCAGCAGTTCACGAAGACGGCGGCGCGCCTTGTACAACTGGGACTTGGAATTTCCAATCGAGCATCCCAGAATCCCGGCAATCTCATGGTGTTCATATCCTTCGACGTCGTGGAGAATGAACATTTCCTTGTAACCATCCGGCAATTTTTCAATGGCTTTGCTCAGATTTACGCGGTCAATCGCTCCGCTTAGGCGCAGGTCAGGTCCTCCAAATTCGCTGAGGGGAGTGGAATCGTCGTCTTCGGATTCAAGCGCCGCGTCGAGCGACGTCTCCTGGTGCCGTACCTTGCGAAATCGCATGAGCACGAGGTTGAAGGCCAGTCGGTGCAGCCAAGTGGAAAATCTCGCTTCTCCGCGAAATGTATGAATCTTTCGGAAGAGCAGCAAGAAAGCCTCTTGAGTCAGGTCCTCGGCCTCGGTGTCATTCTTCAGCATCCGAAGGCCGAGGAAGTAGACACGCGAGCTGTAGCGCCGGTAGAGTTGCTCGAAGGCTGCTGCGTTGCCTTCCTGAGCCTGTCGAATGATTTCTTCTTCAGGAATGTCGCTATTTTTGTCTTGGTTCTCGACAAACGACCGCATGTCATTTCCTCCTTTCAAATCTGTCCTAAGAAAATTTGAGGGCCTACGCCGGACCATTTACCCCGCTGACAAATCCGCCGACGTGCGCGGTCAATAGAGTTAGAGCGACGGCCAGGAATTCAACGGCTAGTCGGAGAGCTGGTGAACTGGCCTGCGGATTGCGTTGTTCCCGAATGTGCAGCCCACAAACCAGCCAGATCAGTACGCTCGAAAAAAACGCCAGGAGCATATGCAGCTTGAGATTTCCCCGTGGCGTCTTGCCTTCCAATAGCAATTGCCACGCGAGGATGCCGGTTGCTACGGTTGGCACTGCAGCGATCGCCGCCGCGATGACCGTGTAGTAGGCGGCTCGCAGCAGTGCCAGATTTTCCTTGCGCAGCGAAAGCAGATCGAACGCGGCGCTGACAAAGATCAGCGCAATGGGAAAGTGGACCAGGGCCACGTGCTGCGCATGTTTGGCGAGCAGCACCGATTTCAGGTCAAATGGATTCATTGTGAACTCCTCGCACTACTGCACCACAATTCTGGCGGTCATCTTGGGATGAATCGCGCAGTAGTAGTTGTAGGTGCCCGGTTTTGTGAAGGTGAACGAGAAGTGGTCGTCGGTGTCGAGCGCCTTGGATTTGAACATCTTGCCGTCATCGCTGCTCACCACATGAGGAACGTCATCGTTGTTCTTCCATGTGATCGTCGTCCCTGCGGGCACAGTGAGGGTTGCCGGGCCGAAGCTGAAATTGTCGATCTTTATTTCAGTCGCGCTTGCGGGTTTGTCGCTCTCGCTCCCTGCCAAGCCGGGCCTGGCCGCGGCGCCTAATGCGAGCGCCGTGGCAAGAATTGCCGCTGCCGCACAAATCAATTTGATACTTTTCATCTTTCTTCTCCTTTGGAATTTTTCTAGAATCTGAGAATCTTTTCGGAATTACGCCAGCGTTGAATCGACAAGCGCCAGCGCGTGGTTGCCTTGCACGTAGTTGACGTGAGAAATACCAAGCACGCTGCGCAACTGATCCGCGGGCACTTTCATTGGGCCGGGCGATGGAGCTGTACCGGGCGCTGGCTGCGGGAAGGCAGTAGACAACGCCGTATGGAACGTGACGTTGCCTTCCACCTTTTGCATGATTTGATGGATGTGGCCGTTGAGCACAGAGACAGAACCGAAACGCTTCAAATAACCGAGGGCCTGCTCGCTATCGTCGGTGCCCCAACCCCATTCGGGATAAACCGTCCAGAGCGGAATGTGCGCGAAGACGATCACAGGCGTGCTGCTTTTTAGATTTCGCACGTCGTCCTGCAACCACTTGAGCTGATCGGAGCCGAGCGAGCCGAGGCCGCCGGCTTTGAGGTCCATGACGTTGACGAGGCCGATGAAGTGCGCGCCCTTGTGATCGAAGCTGTACCAGCCGTTTCCTTTTGTATCTTTGCCGAAGCGATCGAGGTATTGCTGGCCGTTATCGGTGAGAACGTCGTGTTCGCCGGGAACGTAAAAAATCTTGCTTGCTTTCGCGCTCTTGAGTACCTGCTCGGCGGTATCGAACTCGGACGGTTTGGAGAGCTGCGAAATATCTCCGGTGTGGAGCAGAAAATCGGGAGGCGCCGCGGCGCTGTTGATCCGATCAACGGCAACTTGCAGAGTCGCTGTGACGTCAGGGTTAGCTTCCTTGCTGAAACCGATGTGCGAGTCGCTGATCTGGATGAAGCTGAAATCCGCGCCCTTCATTTTTGCCATGTCGTGCGCGTTTGCGGCGCCCTGCATCAGGGGCAGCGATTTCAGGATGCCGCCGTGGACGGTATAGAGCATGCCCGTGCCCGCCCAGGCCATGCATTGCAGAAACCCCCGGCGGTCGATGCCGTCTTTGTTGATATTGTCTTTAATAAAGTCAGCCATGATATCGTTCCTCCTTCCGCGGATGCGGCTCTTGAAAAACTTGCCGCACGCGGCCTTCGTGATGTAAGACCAGTGCGGGCCGCGCTTATTCCCGGCAAATTGTCGATTTCGGGGGCGGGAATAAAATAGTGGCGGCGGCAGTCTTACAAGTGGGCGAATAGGAAAAGCAGGACGCACAGGAGTGCAAGGCACAGCATCACGCGAGCGCTTTGAGCAAGCCGTCCTGCCTCATCTGGACGCGGCGTACAACCTCGCTCGTTGGCTGACACGAAATGATGAGGACGCACAGGACGTGACGCAGGAATCTTTTTTGCGCGCCTTCCGTTTTTTTGACGGCTACCAGGGCGGAAACATGCGGGCGTGGCTGCTGACCATTGTGCGCAACACCTGTTACACGTGGATGCACCAGAACCGGCCTGCGGACCCGGCCGTGGAATTTGACGAGGAAATTCACAGCGAGGAATTTTCTGCGAGCGCCGATCCTGAGCTTCAGGTCTTGGCCAATGCCGACAAGGACACTTTGCAGCGCGCGCTCGAGGAGTTACCGGAAATGTTTCGTGAAGTTCTGGTGCTGCGGGAGATCGAAGGAATGTCTTACAAGGAAATCGCAGACGTTGCGTCCGTTTCCATTGGCACGGTGATGTCGAGACTGGCGCGGGCGCGGACCAGATTGCGGCTATCGCTGAGCGCCGCGCTCGGCAAGGAGCAGTAAAAAAGTGAGTTGCAAGCTGACACAACGCTTTGTTCCCGGCTATCTGGATGGCGAGCTCGATCTTTCGCGCACCATCGAGATGGAAACGCATTTGCAGGTTTGCGCGGAATGCGCCCGGGAGCTTGAGCAGCAGCGGGCATTGCGTGTGGCGCTGCAACGTGGGTCGCTTGCATTTACTGCGCCGGAAGGATTGCGCGCACGCATTCAAACTTCGTTGCAAACTGACGCTTCAACTTCCGCGCCGGAGCAAACGATAGCGCCAACTCAAGCGCAGAAAAATGTGCACGAACACGCCAACTGGTGGAACGCGTTTCAATTTTTGCGCTGGGCCAGTGCGTTCGCCGTGCTTGCCCTGTGCACTGTGGTGGCCTGGCAATTGCTCCCCGGATTGCGCAGCCCTACGAATGAGAAGCAACTTGCGGCGGAAGTTCTCACCAGCCACGTGCGATCGCTCGAAGCCAACCACCTGATGGATGTCGTCTCCACGGACCAGCACACCGTGAAGCCGTGGTTCGACGGCAAGCTCGATTTCTCGCCTCCGGTGGAAGACCTGGCCAGTGATGGCTTTCCGCTGGTTGGCGGCCGGCTCGATTATCTTGAGGGGCGGCAAGTCGCCGCGCTCGTCTACCAGCGGCGCAAACATTTCATCAATGTTTTCGTGTGGCCTGTCGCGGCCGGGTCTGGCTCCACGCAAATCCTCGCTCCGCAACAGGGATACAACATGACGCGTTGGTCGCGCGACGGGTTTCAGTTCTGGGCGGTATCCGATGTAGGCTCGGCCGACCTCGCGGAATTTGTGCGCCTGCTGGAAAATCGCACCGCACCAGAATCGAAGTAGCTCGCGGAATAAATCTGTCGCTCACCTCTTCAGAGGCGAGGGGGTGCTGCGATTCTTGGGGAAAAACCCCGCCTCTGACCCTTCGCGTTCTCTCATGGCAAGAGAGGTGGGCTACAGCAAATCCAGGCGCAAAACCGAAAGTTTTCAGCCGAGGCCCGTGCAGTTTAGTTTATCTGTTGAGGAATTCGACTAGCTTTGGGATGACCTGCTCCGTCGCTTCCTCCATCAGCCAGTGCCCCGAGCCATGGATGACAACGCCCTCGACGTTTGTCGCCACAAGGCGACCCTGCTCAATCAAGAATTCGCCGGAAGCCTTTTCCCCAGTAAGAACCAGCATGGGCATCTGAAGGGGCTTCTGAGCGAAACGCGCGAAATCCTCCGCGTCCTTTTCGAAAGCGCGAAAGTATTCGAAGCCGGCGCGCATGCCGCCGGGGCGGGCGTAGGCTTTCGCATAGAAGCGGCGGTCGCGCTCCGATATGGAATGAGCGGGATTAGCGGCGAAATCGTTCCAGAAATGTTCGAAATAGATTCGCTCGCGGCCGTGCACGAGAGCGAGCGGCGTCTTGCCATAGAAATGGAAATGCCACAGATCGCGCATCAGCCAAACGTCACGCCATTTGCCCACTCCGGGCAAGAAAGCGTCCATCAAAACGATGCGATCCACTTCGGCTGGATACTGCGCGGCAAAAGCATAGGCCACCATCAGCCCGATGTCGTGCCCAACAATTCGAATGCGCTGGTAACCCAGCTTTTGCGTGAGCGCGTGAATGTCCTGCGCCATTGCGGCCTTGGTATAGCCGTCGGCGGGAGTCGATGACTGGCCTGCGCCGCGCAAGTCCACGGCAATTACCGTGTGGGTCGCGGCAAGCTTTGGAATCAGGGGGAGCCACATGTGGCTCGTCTCCGCGTACCCGTGCAGCAGGACTACGGGATCGCCCTGGCCCGCGATGAGATAGTGCAGGCGCGCGCCGTTGACGTTGGCGAAGCGGCTTTGTATTGCTGGCGAAGATTTATTCGTTCGCAATTTTTTGCGAGGCGTCATGAGTTTTCCTTCTCCGATGGTCGCCGCAAGTATCCGACAGGTTTCGAGTGGACGCAACAACTCTCGCCCTCAAACAGGCGCAAGAGGCCGAGAAAGAGTAGTTTTTTTGTCATTCCGACCGTAGCGAGGGTTTGTCCCTGGGTTTAAGCTGAGGAAAAGTAAGAGAGATTCCTCGTTCGCTCAGAAAGACAAAATGAAGGGTCTTTTTTCAGCGGGTCAATCAATTCCACCCACCTTGCGTGCTTGCTCCCATTAGCGGTAGCATGGCCCAATCAGGCTGACGCGCGCTGAGCTCTTCTGAAACTGTGGTGGCTGGCGGGGCGTCTATTTAGGGGCTACCTATTATGAGGCTCCTTGCTCCGATTTCGGCGCTCGTGCTACTCGCAGGGGTTAGCACAGGTTTGCTCGCCATGCAGCGCTCGAGCAACCAGCAATCCTACGATGAGTATGGCGCGCGCGAAGCGTTTTCCTCCTCTGACAGCGATAACGGAAAAAATGAATATTCATGGTCGCGCCTACGCTATTCCATGGATAGCGGAAGCTCGCGCGGATTTGGGCGCTTTGCCAGCTGGTCGCGTGATTATCCCAAGGCGGACAGGCAATTTTTAATTGCGCTGAAGCGGCTCACGCGCATCAATGCGCGGCCTGTGGAGCAGGTGGTGGACCTCGACAGCGACGGGCCAGCCGCGATTGAAAATTTTCCATGGGTGTATGCCGTGCAGGTGCAGACATGGACGTTCACCGAGCCCGAAGCAAAGCGGCTGCGCGAATATCTGCTTAAAGGCGGCTTCATCATGGTGGACGATTTCCACGGCCCGACCGACTGGGAACATTTCATGAACGGCATGCTCATGGTTTTCCCGGACCGGCCCATTGAAGACCTGCCCGACAAAGACGAACTTTTTCATGTGCTTTACGATTTGACAGACCGATTCCAGGTGCCGGGCGAGCAGTACGTCTGGACGGGCAGAACGTATGAGAAGGACGGCTACGTTCCGGCATGGCGCGCGATCCGGGACGACCGGGGCCGCGTGATGGTCGCGATCTGCTATGACATGCATTTGGGCGATGCATGGGAATGGGCCGATGATCCTCGCTATCCGGAGAAGTTTGCGTCGCTGGCGTTCCGCATGGGGATCAATTACGTGATGTACGGCATGACGCACTAACGGCGAACTTCGAGCCGCGAACCTGGATTGTAATTATTTATTAAGGGTACCTGTGGCGCGGGCTTCAGCCTGCGGGGTTTGATTTTGCCGAGAGCGAAGAAAACCCGCAGGCTGAAGCCCGCGCCACTTGAGCTTGCAATGGGGCCGGTAGGGCGTGAGAGACGGATTTTCCTGGCAGCGAAAAATAGCATCCTAAGATATGGCTATGTTTGAATTTTTCTTCAAATATCCACGCGCTGTTTTTTCGAAGGGGTCCCTGGTGCTGCTCAGCGCCTGGCCTTCCTGGGCGCTCGTGATTTTTGTGCTGGCAGCGGGAGCGGGCCTGGCCCTGCTGATTCGTATGAAGTGGCCGCAGGCATCCACACAAGTGAAAAATTGGAGAGCGAGCGTCATCTGGCTGCTGCAATTTGCGCTGGCGGCGCTGGTGTTGCTATTGCTGTGGCAGCCGGCGCTACTCGTGGCGGAGCTTCGGCCGCAGCAAAATATTATCGCTGTGGTGGTGGATGATTCGCGCAGCATGTCCATCGCGGATGGCGGCACGACGCGCGAGGCGCAGGCCATTAAGTCTCTCGAAGGCGGCGTACTGGACCAGTTGCAAAAGAAATTTCAGATTCGCGTCTATCGGCTCGACCGTCAAATTTCCCGTGTCGCAAAACTCGATGATTTAAAAACGGCGCAGCCTGCGCCTGCAACACGCATCGGCGATGGCCTGAAACAACTGGCCGATGAAGCCGCCGATTTGCCGATCGGCGCGGTGGTGCTGCTCAGCGATGGTGCGGACAATTCCGGCGGCATCGATCTCGATACCATTTCCACGTTTCGCAGCCGCAGGATTCCCGTACACACGGTGGGCTTCGGCGCTGAGCAAATCGAGCATGACGTTGAGATCAATGACGCAGTGGTTGCGCCGCGCGCTTTGGCCGATTCGCGACTGGCTGCCAAGATCACGCTGCATCAGCGCGGCTACGCGGGCCAGAAAGCGATGCTGACCGTGCGCGACGGCGGCAAAGTGCTCGCGGGGCGGCAGATTACTTTGGCGGCCGATGGCGCGATCCAGAACGAATCGCTCTTATTTAATCCGGGCGATGCGGGAGCGAAGACGCTGCAGTTTTCGATTGATCCTTTGCCGGGCGAGGAAAATCGCGACAACAATTCACTCTCGCGCCTCGTCAACGTGGAATCCACAAAGCGTCGCGTGTTGTACGTTGAAGGCGAGCCACGCTGGGAATATAAATTTATTCGCCGCGCGGAGCAGGATGACCGGCTCCTGACCATCGTGTCGATGCTGCGCACCAGTGAAAATAAAATTTACCGCCAGGGGATCGAAGATCCCAAAGAACTTGCCGACGGATTTCCTTCGCGCGCGGAAGATTTATTCCCGTATCAGGCCATCATTGTTGGTTCCGTGGAGGCGAATTATTTCACACCGGCGCAGAAAGAATTGATTCAGCAGTTTGTTGACCGGCGCGGAGGCGGACTGCTTTTTCTGGGAGGGCGCGCATCGCTTGGCGACGGCGGCTGGGCTGCCTCGAGCCTCGCGGATTTGCTGCCCGTTACGCTACCCACAAAAAAAGGGACCTTTCATCGAGATCCCGCCACTGCGTCACTCACTCCTGCGGGCGCGGACAACATCATTACGCGACTGGTTGAGGACCCCACGGCAAACGTAGAACGCTGGAAAAAACTGCCCTACCTAATGGACTATCAGGAAGTAGGCATACCCAAGCCGGGCGCGGTGGTGCTGGCAGAAATGACGGCAGGCGGGCGAAAAATGCCGATGCTGATCACGGAAAATTATGGGCGAGGGCGCACTGCCGTGCTGGCGACAGGCGGCACGTGGCGCTGGCAGATGAGCCAGCCGCTTGAAGATCAGACACATGAGGAATTCTGGCAGCAACTGCTGCGCTGGCTGGTGATGGACACGCCAGGCCGCGTGGTGGCCACGGTTCCCAACCAAATGTTGCAGGACGATGGCCGCATGCAATTTTCCGCCGACGTGCGCGATAAAAACTTTTTGCCTGCCGCAGATGCGCACGTCGAAGCGCACATTCTGGGGCCGGGAGGCTCGGCGGCGCAGATCGAAATGACGCCGGACCCGAATTCGCCCGGCACATTTCACGCGGATTGGACGGCAGACCAGCCTGGTTCCTATCTGACGGAAGTAATCGCCACGCGCGATAAAGATGAACTGGGACGTGATGTCTTGACCTTTGCGCGCACGGATGGCGTGGCCGAAAATTTTCATACCGAGCAGAATCGCGGCCTGCTCGAAAAGCTTTCCGCCGAGACGGGCGGGCGTTACTGGAAGCCGCAAGATGTTTCCAAGCTGCCGAATGAAATTTCTTATTCCGAAGCGGGAATAACCGTGCGCGACGCGAAAGAGCTGTGGAATATGCCGGTTGTATTTTTGCTTCTGCTGCTGTTGCCCTCCGCGGAATGGCTGCTGCGGCGAAAGTGGGGAGTGGTTTGAGGATTTAGTGGCGCGGGCTTCAGCCTGCGGGGTTGGTGTTGCTAGGACGCGACTTAAAACCCGCAGGCGTGACGCCGGCGCCACAAAAACAGTGTGCGACGAGAATTGGTGAACGGTGATGATGTATGAGAGTTAGGCGAAAATTAGTGCGGACCGCGCTGCTTTTCGTGTGCTGCGCGGCTTGCGCCGGGCTTGGCGCGCGTAGCGCGCTGGCCGCGCCTTACTACGTCACCGTTGCGGGACTTGGCGGCGAGCCGGACTACGAGCAGCGCTTTACCGCGCTGGCGAAGGACCTCGACAAGATTTTTAAAGCCGCATCGAGCGACGCGCACGTCTATACGCTCACCGGCGGCGATTCGACAAAAGCTCACCTGACCGACACGCTCTCCCAAATTGCGCGCGAAGCAAAACCCGAGGACGAATTTATTTTAATCATGATCGGCCACGGCTCCTACGATGGCGAAGTTTACAAATTCAATCTTCCCGGACCGGATATTTCCGGCGAAGACCTGGCCATTTTGTGCGACCGCATTCCGGCCAAGCGCCAGCTGATCGTGAACACGACGAGCGCGAGCGGCGGCTCAATTGGCGCGCTGCAGAAAGCGGGGCGCATCGTGATCGCCGCGACAAAGACCGGCACGGAGAAAAATGCCACTGTATTCGCGCGCTATTGGGTGGATGCGCTGCGCGACGGCTCAGCCGATGTGGACAAGAATGAAGCGATCAGCGCGCTCGAAGCGTTTCAATTCGCCGATCGCAAGACGGCGGAATTTTATGCGTCGCAGAAACGGCTGGCGACCGAGCACGCCGTGATCGAGGATACAGGCAAGAAGGAAGCTGTTCGCACAACTTCGGCGGAAAATGGTGAAGGGTCGCTGGCCGCTAGTTTTGTTTTGCTGCGCATCGGCGCGGCGCAGAAGGCGGCCAACGATCCGGCCAAGCGGGCGATGCTCGATAAAAAAGAAGAGATCGAACGCAAAATCGATTTGCTGAAATATCAGAAAGCCGCGATGTCCGCGGACGATTACAAGAAGCAGCTATCTGACGCGCTGCTGGAACTCGCGCGCGTGCAGGAGGAATTGGACAAATGACCTCGCGCGGCACACGGCGTCTGGCGCGCATATTTTTTAACGCTGCCGTGTGCGTGGCGTGTCTCGCAGGTGCGAGCTTCGGGTGGAGCGCCACGCCTGACGATTGCCATGCCCTGCGCAAACATGGCCATCGCCTCGAAGCTGAAAAGTGCTATGAATCGCTGACCGCCTCTCGCGACCCGTATCTTCGCGCCGAAGGTTTTTGGGGAACGGAACAGTATCAGGAGGCGAACAATCAGTTTCGCATCGCCGCGGACGAATCACCGAAGAACGCCATGATTCGCGTCCGCTGGGGCCGCCTGATGCACGAGCGTTTTAATAACACCGAAGCCGATAATCTTTTTAACGAAGCGCTGCAGCGCGATCCGAAAAACGCGCAGGCCTACTACGGATTGGCGCTCGTCAGCGCGGACGGCTTTGACAGCAAAGCGATTGAATACACGAGCAAGGCGATTGAACTCGATGCGAAACTTTACGAAGCGCACGAGCTGATGGCCAGCCTGCTGCTCGAAGATTCGGACGACGCCAAAGCGTTTGCCGAAGCGGATGCCGCGCTGAAGATTTCTCCCGAAGCGCTCGATGCAATGGCCATTCACGCTGCCATCGAACTTCTTGCCGACCGCTCGCCCGATGCGTGGCTCGAAAAAATCCGCCAGATTAATCCCACGTATGGCGAAGGTTACGCGCTCGTTGCCGATCATCTTGTATTAAACCGCCGCTACGAAGACGGCCTCGCCTATTACCGCAAGGCGATCGAAGCGGACCCGAAGCTATGGTCCGCTCGCGCGCAACTCGGCATCAATCTGATGCGCATCGGCCAGGAAGATGAGCCGCGCAAGCAACTCGAAATGTGTTATGAGAACGGCTATCGCAACGAAGAAACCGTCAACAGCCTGCGCCTGCTGGACAGCTACAAGAATTTTGTCACTTTCAAAGACGGCGAAATAATTCTCAAGTTCAACAAGAAGGAAGCGGACCTTCTGCATCCTTATTTTGAAGAAGAAATGAAGCGCATCATCGCCACCTATGACAAGAAATACAAAATGACGCTGCCCGCTCCCGTGCAGGTGGAAGTGTATCCGGATCATGAAGACTTCGCGGTGCGCACCATGGGCATGCCGGGCCTGGGCGCACTCGGCGTTACGTTTGGCGAAGTGATCGCCATGGACAGTCCCTCCGGCCGTCCTCCGGGAGAATTTCACTGGGCGAGCACTCTGTGGCATGAGATGAGCCACGTCTACATTCTTACCGCAACAAATTTCCGCGTGCCGCGCTGGTTTACTGAAGGGCTCGCGGTGCACGAAGAAACGGAAGTGTCGCCCGAGTGGGGCGACCGCATCACGCCCGATGTGGTCGCGGCCATTCGCGATAAAAAACTTTTACCGGTCGCGGAACTCGATCGCGGATTTATCCGCCCCGAATATCCGAATCAGGTGATCGTCTCCTACTACCAGGCGGGGCGCATCTGCGATTACATCAAGGAGCGCTGGGGCGCGGACAAGCTGCTGGACATGGTGCACTCGTATGCCGCACACAAGACCACGCCTGACGTGATTCGCGCGGATCTGGGAATGGCGCCCGAAGATTTCGACAAGCAATTTCTCGATTGGCTGGACAAAGATGTTGGGAAAACTGTATCGAATTTCGATGAGTGGCGGACGAAATTAAAGGATGTCGCGGCGCAAGCAAAAAACAAAAATTATGATGTGGTTTTGAAAGAAGGCGAAGAGGCTCGCAGCTTGTATCCGGATTACGTTTATCCCGCGAATCCCTACGAGTTTATGGCGCAGGCCGACATCGCCAAGGGCGACAAGCCGGCCGCTGTCGCAATTCTTACGGCGTACGAAAAAATTGGCGGGCACAATCCTCCGGCCTTAAAACAATTGGCCTCGCTCGAAGAAGAACTCGGCAAACCGGCCGACGCGGCCGCAACGCTCGAACGCCTCAACTACGTCTACCCTGTTGACGAGGAATTGCACAGGCACCTCGGCGACTTGTGGTTTGCGCAAAATAATTTTCGCGGGGCCATTCGCGAATACAATGCCGTGATTGCCATGAGCCCCATCGACAAGGCGTCCGCGCAATTCAACCTGGCGCGCGCGTACCTGGCCGCAGGGCAAAAAGACAAAGCAGAAGACCATGTACTTGCGTCGCTCGAAGCGGCGCCCGATTTTCGCCCGGCTCAAAAATTACTTTTGCAGCTGAAGGACTCCAACGAAGGGAAATGAAAAATGGCCTCCATCGCACAACTTGATTCGGATTCCGCGGAACTGAAAAAACGTATTGAACGTTTTCAGACTGTGCGCGACAACATTCTCGCCCAGGTCCGGCAAGTGATCGTCGGGCAGGAAGAAGTGCTGGACCAAATCCTGATTTCCCTTTTTGTCGGCGGCCATTGCCTGATCACAGGCTTGCCCGGCACGGCAAAAACGCTAA
>DATHNC010000171.1:0-20290 GCA_035486415.1 Saccharimonadales bacterium (SeqCode) | reverse complement strand
TCTGTCTCTCAGGCTGCCTCACCGCATTCCGCCGGTCAATTCTGGTGGAACTGGAGCCGGTGCTCGAAAACCGCAACGTTCTCGGGATACCCATTAAATACGGCGAAGATCGATTCCTGACCAGGCAAGTCATCAAAGCGGGCTACGAAACTTTTATGACGCATGAAGCGGTGTGCTGGACTCTGGTCCCAAATACGTTCCGCAAGTATTGGTCGCAGCAGTTGCGCTGGCGCCGGTCTGTGCTGATTGATTTCCTATGCGGCCTGAGCCACAGCTGGAAACTGCACCCGCTCGTCGTACTCAACTACGCGGCCATCTTCGCCATGCTCGTGGGATACCCTATCCTCATCGCAGAATCATTGGCCAATGGATTTTTTTTGCCGCTCGCTGCTTTTCACATCATGGTCCTGGCGCTTCTCGGAACCATTTATTGGTTTGGGACTCGCACCTGGCCGAAAAACGAAAGAGTTCATCCGCTTTGGTTTCTGCCAATGGCTTTCGTTTTGCCTACGATTTATTTAATCCTCACGCCGCTCGCGATTTTCACGTTGGATTCCAGCAGCTGGGAAACAAGAAATTAGGGCAAGGGCTACTCGAAAAATAAAACCCACCTCAAGGCATCGCCACGCGCCCTCGTGACTCGGCTTGAGGCCTAATTTCTCACGAACTCGTTGTGCCACCTGCGGGCGGAAATTCTGCACGGCGGTAGTTGTAGTGCCGTTTATCAAAAAATCCCGCGAACCTTAGCCTCAAACAGGACGTCAAGTCCCCATCGATAATGTTTGTGTCAACGAATGAAAAGCTTTCCAATGCTGGCAGCTCGTTCAAAAAGGCCAAAGACGGTATCTCTCCGCACCTGTTGAATGCAAGCCGCTTAAGAGACCATATAACCTTCACCGCATTGTGATTTGCGATGTTGGGACAATTTTGAAATTCGAGCGATTCCATGTCCCCACTCTCAAACGCAGCGAGCGGTGAAATATCAGTCAAACCTGGAAAATAGGAAACTGATAGCTTTTTGATTCGAGAAAAACGATCTATTCCAGTGAGAGCTAGCTTCCGGCATTGAACAAGATGTAGCCTCTCAAGATGTGGGATCGCTGGTAAGGCGGTTAAGTCGCTGCTCGATGGTTTGTAATGACTTAGAGTCAACACTCGGAGAGATGGCAATGTTTCGCCGAACCGTAGTCCGGACCACCACTGAACTTGAAGGTCCCGTAATACGGGAAAGCTCGACAGGTCAATCGGTTGTTTTGTCCTTCCCAAAATCCTCAAATAACCAAGCTCTTTCAAGCTAGACACTGCCGAGACATCAATCTTTTCAGAATCGATAATCGTTAAGTGCTCAATCGAAGGGTAGCGAGAGAGAAATGACAGGTCAGTTGATTTGAATCCCGTAAGTGGCGCAATCGCAATACCCAAGTCATTGCGGAATGCGTATTCCATGCAAGCGTCGATCCGCTGAGACTCTACGAAAATAGATCTGCGAAACGCAGGCGGCCCCATCAAACGAAATCCTTCAGCGCCAACCCGTTCTAATTCATACATTCTCTGCGCCCTCCTTTCATCGCGGGTGGTCAACCCATCTCGGTAGAAGTTTTCAGGGGGCGCGATCTTTGCTTATCTCGATTTCTTCTTCCGCTGCAAAATCATCGCGCCCCACGAAAAACTCACTATACAGTTGTGTTGACAGGAATGCGCGCTGGCTCAGGCGTTCGTTCCGCCATCCACGGTTAGATTCGCCCCGGTAATGTACGAAGATTCCGGACCCGCGACGAACGCCACGAGCGCAGCGACCTCGTCGACATGCCCGTAGCGATCGAGCGCCGTGGCGGCCTTCTGAATCGAAAACGAAGCGCCATCGACTGGATTCAAATCAGTTTCAATTGGTCCCGGCTGGATGTTGTTCACGGTGATCCCCCGAGTCCCAAGCTCTCTAGCCAGCCCCTGGCTGAACATTTTCACAGCCCCTTTAGTGGCCGAGTAAGGAACGAGTCCGGGAGTCATGAAACGCTCACCGATGCATGAGCCGATCATGATGATGCGGCCTCCGTCCTTCATGTGCTTCAGCGCCGCTTGCGTGGTCATGAAAACACCGCGGACGTTGACGTTAATCATGCGATCCATTTGTTCGATCGTAGTCTCCTCAAACTTCTTCAAAACGGCAGTGCCGGCATTATTCACCAGCACATCGAGCCCGCCAAAGCTCGCGACAACTTTTTCGACCGCATTCTTTACCGCTTCACTGCTCGCAGCATCTGCCTGGATGGCAATGGCCTTTCCGCCGTTGGATTCAATTGCTTTGACCACGGCGGAGGCCGCACTGGCATCCTTCGTGTACGTGAGAGCTACGCTCGCCCCATCGGCAGCCAAACGTTTCGCGATCGCCGCACCAATCCCACGTGAACCACCCGTCACAAGGGCCACTTTCCCGGTTAACTTCGACACAATGATCTCCTATAAGTCATTTTAATTCGCTCAACTCGGCTGATGGCAAATCCTCTTGCTTCTATTCTTTTCTCCCCACCCATGCCGATAGCTGGATGATACCAGCTTGAATAAATGTACACGAAAAATTGCCTTTGCTTTTCAGAGTGTCGGGCCCACTCTGGATTCAAAGTGTCTGGCTTTTATTTAGTGGAAGTTTTTGGCATGTCTCAATCCGTGTGTATGAAAAATTGGGAACACGACGCCTGCGGCAGATACAGGAATCAATACCTTCATTGACAAACCCATCGGGTCGCTTTAGCATCCAGTGCGTTTCCGATTAAAAGCGGCAACCCGGCTGGAAAGCGAAACTTTATGAGCCTCCGCGATTTCCTTTCTAAGCAATTCATTGACGTCATTGAGTGGGTCGAACCGGAAGACGGTATTCTGGCCTACCGCTATCCCATGCAGGACCGGGAAATTCAAAACGGCGGCAAGCTGACGGTGCGCGATTCACAGCTGGCGCTTTTCGTCAATGAGGGCAAGGCCGCGGATGCATTCCAACCCGGCATGTACACCCTGACTACAAACACACTTCCGATTCTGACGTATCTCAAGAATTGGGACAAAGCGTTCAAATCTCCCTTCAAGTCCGACGTATACTTTTTTTCGACGCGCATTCAGACGAACCAGCGTTGGGGCACGCCGAGCCCCGTCACGATTCGCGACAAGGAATTCGGCGCGGTGCGGTTAAGGGCATTCGGAATCTACACATACCATCTCGTTGACCCCAAAATTTTTTACGATAAAGTCAGCGGAACGCGGGACATTTACCGTGTCTCCGATCTTGACGGCCAACTCCTCAATACCCTCGTCGGACGCATCAGCGACACATTTGCCAACAGCGGAGTCCCGTTCCTCGATATGGCGGCGAACCAAGTTGCCTTGTCAGGTAAAATCGCGGAGCAGCTCAAACCCGGATTCGCCGAGTTCGGATTGGCGCTCGATAGTTTTGTCGTTGAAAATCTATCGCTCCCGGATGAACTCCAGAAGATTTTCGATCAGCGCGTCAGCATGAACCTGGTGGGAGATATGGGCCGGTACACTCAATTCGAAGCCGCCCAGTCTATCCCCATTGCCGCGGGAAACGAAGGCGGCGGGGCCGCCGGCACGGGCGCCGGACTTGGCGCAGGCATCGCTATTGGCCAAGCCATGATGGACTCGATCAAAAACGCCGCAGCCACCACCCCTGAAGCCCCCGCGGCAACAGCGGCAACCGAAACAAAATTCTGCATCCATTGCGGGAAGCCAATTCCCAAAGTCAGCAAATTCTGCCCAGAATGCGGAAACGCGCAGCAATAATTGAGGGTCCCAGATGAACGGCATCGAATGGGTCATTGACGCTCACGGGTGTGACGCCGAGGCCTTGCGAAGTCCCGCAGCCCTCCGCTCGTTATTCGACAGGATGATCGCGGGTATGTTATTGCGCCCTGTCGGCGAGACGCAGTGGCATCAGTTTCCCACGACAGGCGGCATAACCGGCCTGTGTCTCCTGGCTGAATCCCACATTGCCTGCCACACGTTTCCCGAGTTCAGTTCCCTTTGCCTTAACGTATTTTGCTGCGTCCCTCGCCAGCCGTGGGATTTTGCGAAGGCACTTACAGCAGGATTTGGGGCCACTTCGGTTACCGTTCAAACGGTGCGCCGCACTTACCAGGAGACGATCCTTGAAACGGTGGCAGGCCCGAGCCACATCTCTCCGAAGAGTCCAATTGAATGACCCAACCTGTGGCGAATTGCCCAAACTGCGGAGCCAAAATTGTTTTCCAATGGCCAGGCAGCGTGCAGACAGTGTGCGAGTATTGCAAGTCGATTCTGATCCGCACAGATTTGGATCTGGAAAAAGTCGGGAAGGTGGCCGATCTCCCACCGGACAGTTCTCCCATCCAGATTGGCACGGAAGGTGTCTATAATCACCAGGCATTCGTGGCCATCGGCCGGATCATCTACGATTACGACCAGGGAAGCTGGAACGAGTGGCACATCGTGATGGACAACAGCAGCGCATGGCTCTCCGACGCGCAGAGCGATTACGCAATCACGTTTGCCGCGCCTGCTGGCCTGGCATTACCGGCCACTGGGCAAGCCAAAATCGGTCAGCAATATACGTGGGAAAAGGTGACATATGCAGTCAGTTCGATCACCAAAGCGCATTACCGGGGCGTCGAAGGAGAGCTTCCGTTCGAATACTGGGATAAGAATGACGTCCTTTTCGTTGATCTTTCGTCGACGACCGGAAAATTTGCCACGCTTGATTACAGCGAGAAAACTCCTGTGCTGTATCTCGGGCAAGCCATTGAATTTGACGATTTGAATTTCAAAAATTTGCGCAAATTCGAAGGATGGTCATGAGCCCAGACGGCCCAAGCCCACCGGGAACTCCGCAGGTCAAGTCGCTGAATTGCCCCAGCTGCGGCGCTGCGCTTGTGATCCGATCGTTCGGGCAGGCGGTTACTGTCGTTTGCAGCCATTGCCATTTGATCCTGGACGCCAAAGATCCTAACCTCAAAATTCTTCAGAAATTCACAGCCTCCGTGTATGAAGATTCTCCACTCATTCCGCTCGGCACACGCGGCACGATTCGCGGCGCGGCTTATGACGTAATCGGCTTTGACCGGCGAACAATCCACGTCGAGGGCGTCAGTTACAGCTGGCACGAATATGTGCTTTTCAATCCGTATAAAGGTTTTCGCTACCTCACGGAGTACAACGGCCACTGGAACGATACGACCATCCTGCGGTCCCTGCCGACCTTTTATCCGAACGCGAGTCCTCCGGCGCTCAAATACCTAGGTGAAACCTACAAGCAGTTTCAGACTGCGCAGGCCGGTACGAATTTTGTGCTTGGAGAATTTCCGTGGCAAGCGCGTGTGGGCGAATCCGTCGAAGTCTGTGATTATGTTTCGCCGCCGCGCTTAATTTCCAGCGAGAAGACCGGCAAGGAAATTACGTGGTCGATGGGCGAGTACATGTCGGGCGCCGATGTCTGGAAGGCGTTCAACCTTGACGGCAGACCGCCCGAGGCAGTCGGTGTGTACGAAAATCAGCCCTATCCGCTCAGTAAAGCGGTGACGTCCATTTGGATCGCATTTACTGCTTTCCTGCTGATTTTCTTTTTTCTCCTGATGGGATTCACCATGTTTGCGCAAAACCAGTTGGTGTATCAGGGAAACTACGAATTCAATAGCGACGGCACGGGAGAAGCGTCATTCATCGTCGGCACTTTCAATTTGACAGGGCGCACATCCGATCTTCAGCTCGAAACATCCACCAGCCTGGATAACCAGTGGATCTACCTTAACTATGCGCTGATCAACCAGGACACAGGACAGGCTTACGATGTGGGGCGCGAAATCAGCTATTACTATGGTTATGACTCGGATGGCGCCTGGACCGAGGGAAGCCGACGAGACACCGTGGCTATCCCCAGCGTGCCTTCGGGAACGTATTATCTTCGCGTAGAGCCCGAATCCGATCCCGGCCTCCTAACAATTTTCTATAGCATTGCCCTCAAAAGGGATGTTCCGCAACTCTGGTATTTTGGAATCGCGTTTCTCGCTCTCCTTATTCCACCAGCGCTGATTACATGGCGTTCCATTAATTTCGAACACTTACGATGGGCGGAAAGCGATTACCCTCCGGCTTATTCCGGTAGCGATAACAGTGACGAACCTGAACCGGGCATGCCGGACCAGGAAAGCCAACTCTTCGCGGGATCCAATCAGGCACATAAAAACACTAAGAGTTTTGACGAGGATGACACACCATGATTCGAACGCTCTATATCTTGTTCGGTTTTATTGTTCTGGGCACGCTGTATACGGCCGAATATCGCGGCTGGAGCCTCGACACCATCGAGGAAGTAAAAAACGTACCCAAATCCGTTCGTGACAATCCAGGGTCCTACCGTTCCGTATACAACACCTATCATCACTACACAGGAGGCAAGTAAATGGGTATTCAACTGACCAACGTTGTCCAGGCAATCGTTTTTGCAGCCATCGGAATTCTGGTTTTCGCCGCTGCTCTTGTCATCGTTGATAAATTCACTCCGTACAATTTGTGGAAAGAGATCATACAAGAACACAACACGGCGCTGGCGATCCTGCTCGGAGCGATGTCCATCGGGATCTCAGTGATTATTGCTTCGGCCGTGCACTGAGCCATGGGGATTCTTCTTTTCATTACAGTACTCGTGATCGCCGCCTGCGGGCTGGTCTACGAGCTGATCGCCGGAACGCTCGCAAGTTATCTGCTGGGCGACAGCGTGTTCCAGTTTTCGACGATCATCGGCTGCTACCTCTTCGCGATGGGCGTGGGTAGCGCTCTCTCGCGCTATGTAAACCGCGGCTTGGCCTACCGTTTTGTATGCATTGAGTTGATGCTTGGCATGATCGGCGGATTTTCCTCCGCGCTGCTGTTCCTTGCATTCGCCTACACCCAAGGATTTCAGCTTCTGATGTACGTTTTGGTTATGATGATCGGCGGGCTGGTGGGGCTGGAAATTCCGATCCTTATGCGTATCATTCGCGACCGGTACCGCTTTCGCGATGTAATCGCGCACGTGCTTACGTTTGACTATCTCGGCGCGCTCGGAGCATCGCTGCTTTTTCCGATTGTCCTGGTCCCCTATATCGGCCTGGTCCGCTCGGCAATGCTTTTTGGAATCGTCAACGTAGTGGTCGCTCTGTGGAGTACGTTCTTATTCTCGAATCTCATTACCCCGCTTCGAGGGTTGCGAATTGTTTCTGTCGTAATTTTGTGCGGCCTGATGCTCGGATTCGCTCAGGCTAAACGCATCACGACCGCCGCCGAAGATAACATTTACGCGGATGAAATTATTTTTGCGCGCGACACGCGTTACCAGCATATCGTTTTGACGCGCTTCAAGGACGACATTCGCCTGTTCCTGAACAGCCATCTGCAATTCAGCTCTCGTGATGAATACCGCTACCACGAAACGCTCATTCATCCGGGCTTGTCGGCCATTGCAGCACCGCGCCACGTCCTTGTGTTGGGAGGCGGAGACGGCCTGGCTGTGCGCGAAATTCTTAAGTACCCGCAGATCGAGAGCATCACGCTCGTGGATCTCGATCCTGAAATGACGAAGCTTTTTTCGACAAACCCGATGCTCACATCGCTCAATCTGAAATCATTCTTGTCGCCGAAGGTTCATATTATTAACGCCGACGCGTTTCCGTGGGTCGATTCCAACTCCGATTTCTTCGACTTCATCGTGATCGATTTTCCGGACCCGACCAATTATTCTCTGGGTAAGCTCTACACGACCGCATTCTACAAAGCAGCCGCGCGCCATCTGAGCGCGCAGGGGTTGATGGTCGTGCAAAGCACCTCGCCGATGTTCGCACGCGATTCTTTCTGGTGCATAGCGGAAACGCTGAAGCAAGCGGGACTTCAAACCTACCCGTACCACGTGTACGTGCCGTCCTTTGGCGAATGGGGATTCGTGATCGCAGGAACTCACGATTACAAGCTTCCCACTACCGTACCAACCGGACTTCGATTTGTCAGCGTCGCAAGTCTACCTCCACTCTTCCAATTTCCGCCTGATATGGCTCCCATACCCATGCCAGCAAACCGCCTGAATGATCAGGTACTCGTTCGATCCTACGACCAGGACTGGAAGGACATCAGCCATTGAAGACGGGCCGCCGCGAATTTCTGCAATCGGCCAGCGCTGCGCTCGTCGGGCTTTCCGTCAAAGGTGAGCAGCGCATTGCCGGCTCATTCGTGAACGATTCGTTTCAGTTGGGCCATGAGCTGCGCGACCGCGCAAATTTTCCGGCCCCTATACAAATCGCTCGCCACGCCGTGGTCATCGTTGGCGGCGGCATTGCAGGTCTTAGCGCCGCCTGGCGTCTCCAGAAAAAGGGCTTCACAGATTTTGTTTTATTGGAGATGAACGATCGGGCCGGGGGAAATTCTCGCTGGGGCGAAAACGAAATCACGGCCTACCCATGGGCCGCGCATTACGTGCCGATTCCGGGACCGCAAGCAGTTTACGTCCGGGAATTATTTGAGGAACTCGGCGTGCTGAAGGATGGTCAGTGCGAGGAACGTTACTTGTGTTTCAGTCCGCAGGAACGACTCTTCCTGTTTGGAAGATGGCAGGAGGGAATTGAGCCTGCCGTAGGACTCGGTGCGGCGGATCGCGAGCAATTTCAAAAACTCGAAGACCTGATTCACGGATTCCGCGAGTCCGGCCACTTCACAGTTCCGATGGAAATCGGCCTTTCCAAGAGCACGGCGAATCTCGACCAAGTATCGTTTGCGGACTGGCTGCGCGATCAGCGCGTGGACTCGCGTATTCTGAATTGGTACTTGAATTACTGCTGCCGTGACGACTACGGAGCAACTACGGCCAATACGTCCGCATGGGCCGGAATCCAGTACTTCGCCTCGCGACAGTCCGAGGAAAAAGGTCCGCTCACCTGGCCGGAGGGTAACGGCTGGATCGTGCGGCGCCTCCTTGAGCGCGTGGGAAAATTCGTGCGGGCGAATCGAATGGTGCGCAAGATCTCACGGCGCGGAACAGGCTGGAGCGTGATTGCAGGGGACACGGAGTACCGCTCGGAATTTGTAATATTTGCGGCGCCCACTTTTCTCGCACCCTATTTGATTGAGGGCATGGCTCCTCTGCATGATTTTGAATACTCTCCTTGGCTGACCGCCAACCTCACGCTCGAGCATTTGCCAAAATCCTACGGCACGGACCCAACATGGGACACCGTTTTCATGGATTCGCCAACGTTGGGCTACGTCGATGCAACCCATCAAAGTGTGCGTTCGCGGGTCGATCGCTCTGTCTGGACATTTTATTGGGCGCTCGCAGAAGGGAATCCTGCGGCCAACCGCGCGCTGCTGCTCGCGAAAGATTGGAGCTACTGGTCGGAGTCGATTCTCCATGATCTCGAGCGAGTCCACCGCGACATTCGCAGCTGCGTCTCACGAATTGACGTCATGCGTTTTGGACACGCCATGGCGCGACCTAGACCTGGAGCGATCTTCTCAAGCGAACGCCGTAGCCTGGCAAAAGCTGGCGGGCGTATTCGTTTCGCCAATTCGGATCTAAGCGGCTTTTCCATATTCGAAGAGGCTCAATTCAGAGGAGTCGCCGCCGCGGACGGTATTCTGAAAGAACTGCACGGCCCATGAGCACGATCGTTGCACAAACAAGCAGAGGATTTTCTGCTTTAGACGTCCGCGCGCGCGGGCATGTCCCGATAAGTCCATTGAGAAGTTTAGCTTAGAGATTAAGTATTAGAACAGATACTAATCTAGACTGACTAGTTCTGTGGAATGGCCCACAAAACTTATACTCCTTCTCGTTTCCATGCAACCCTTTGAGGACAGCCTGGCATCCAGACCAGCAAAGGGCATTACAGCATTCGTAATCCGGGGGTGGGTACGATGCGCTACGTAATGTTTCGTGTCACTGGAATTCTTACATTCGTTTTTTTCTTTTCCGCCGGGTGCCTCGCACAGGGCAACCTGCACATCAATGAATCGGCGATTCGCATACAGCTTCTCGATCAGAGTACGGAAGTGGAACTGACCATCGAGAATGCTGCACGCGCACCTATCCTTGCCAATGTCACGATTGAACTGATCAATCCTCTGGGGCTCGAGCAGTCTCATGCCAATAAAGAAGTCTCACTACAGCCCGGCAAGAATAAAGTGAATCTTTCCATGCCACCGGCGTTTGCGCAAAACGAACGAGCGGATAAGGGAAATCTTCTTTGGTATCGGCTGCGGTATTCGATTGCTGCCAACTCGGTATCGGGGGCGCCCACGGAAGCGCTTCATGGTGTTCTGTCCGTTAGCGAGGCTGTGCCGAATCTATTCGATTTGCATGTTGCTGCTCCGCAAATTGTTAAAGCCGGGGAGCGCGCGGCGATCCGCGTTCGCGCTGTTCATCCGTTAACCCTGCATCCAATCGAGGGAGTTACGGTTCAAGCCTCACTCGATGTGGGCGCGGATGACAACAAGCCGTTGCTCACACCGTCAGCAAAGACAGACCGGCAGGGCTTCGCGACGCTTACTGCTTTGCTTCCCCACGGTATCAGTACGGATGAAATCGATGTCACGGTGACTGGGAAGCTCGGCGATGTGTCGGTCGATGCTGACAGCGAGTTAAATCTCGATAATTTCACGACGATCATGCTCAGCACAGACAAGCCGCTCTACCAACCGGGACAGCCCCTCCATATGAGGCTGATGGTATTTGATGCCGATCACAAGGCGTTTGCAGGCAAGACAATCCAGGTTCAAGTTCGGGATCCCGATGAGACGATGGTATTCCGTGCAGATGCCCAGACATCGCGCTTCGGCGTTGCTACTGCGGATTGGCAAATTCCAGAAAATCTCCGGCTGGGCGACTATCGAATTCAGGCAATCAGTGGAGAAGATGATGGTCGGTCACAAAATGCGAACGCCAGCGTGAAAATCAGCCGCTATGACTTGCCAAATTTTTCCGTTGGAGTGAAACCAGACCATGCCTACTACCTACCGGGACAAAACGCGGAGATGGAAGTGCGTGCCGATTATTTATTTGGCGAACCGGTGCGCCGCGGACATGTTCGCGTCGTTCAGGAATCAGAAAGGAGATGGAATTTCCGAGAACAGAAATGGGACATCAAGGAAGAGGCAGCATACGAGGGCGACACCGACGATCAAGGACACTATGTGGCTCACGTTAGTCTTTCCGCCGCTCATGATGAGCTGAGTGGCAATGACTATGCACGCTTTCGCGACATCTCTTTTGCCGCGTATTACACAGACTCTTCGACCGGCAGAACTGAGCAGCGGCGATTTGATGTTCGCATCACGAGGGACCCGATTCACATTTATTTTATCGAACCGAATTACTTTCAGCCCTCCGGACTCCCCATAGAGTTCTTTATTTCCACTGAAAATGCAGACGGCACGCCTGCCGAATGCGATGTCGAATTGAGGTGGATCCAAACCGATGCGCGAGGGAATCCGATTGGTCCGCTCTCAGGGCAGATACTTCGTCGTGTTCGCACCAACCGGTATGGAATTGCAAAAGTCACCAACCTGAATATCCCTATGCAAAGTTCCTCAAGCAATTTTTCTCTCAACTTCCTTGCTCGAGACCGCAAGGGACTCGTTGGAAGCCAAACTGAGTCCAGCCAGAATTCCGACCACCCGGGCGTGCGCGTCTCCACGGATAAGACACTTTATTCCCTCAACCAACCGATTTACGCGGAACTGGCGGCGAGCACTCAGGACATCAGGCTTGTCGTGGATGCTGTTCATGACTCCCAGGTTCTGGCTTCTCAATTGGTTCATGTGCGGCACGGCCACGCCAGCGTTTTCTTCCCGGCAAATGAAAAATTCCAGAATGAAGTAACAATTTTGGCTTACGCTCTCGGCACGCGGAATGACGAAAGCTACGACAATATTTTTGGAACGAGGACGGTTTTCTTTCCTAAGAATCATGAACTGAGCGTTGAGATCAGGCCTTCGAAATTGACTTATCGACCTGGCGAAGAAGTTTCTGCCATGCTGAACGTAACAGGGCCAGAAGGCGCACTAACGGAAGATGCCTTGGGCATACTCGTGGTCGACAAAGCTGTCGAGGAGAGAGCACGAACGGATCGCGAATTCGGCGGGAACTCCGGTTTTTTCTATTTTCGCGGTGATAATTGGGTCGGCTATGAGGAACTAAATGGTGTCCGGCGAAGTGACCTCGAAAAATTAGACCTTTCAAAGCCTCTCCCCGATGGTTACGAGGTTGTCGCAGATGCACTCTTGCAAAACAATGGGGCAGATCCCGAAATTTTTACGAGCAATACGCGCAGCGGAGATCTCCGTCATATTTTTTCACCCGAAATAAATCCGCTGATCAATCCGCTGCAGGATGCGTTGACTGCCCGGTATAAGCAGTCCTCGGAATATCCAAAAACAGAAGAGTCCCTTAGAAATGAATTGGCAGCAACGGGGATGGGCTTGGACAATCTTCTCGATCCTTGGGGTATGCCCTTCAGATTTCGCTTCGGTATGATAAACGAAATGGACATCCTGGAAATAATCAGTGCCGGGCCCGACAAGACTTTCGGCACGGAAGATGATTTCCAAGTTCTGAGAATGGAGTGGCCGTATTTCAAGCCGAATGCAGAAGCGATTCAGAAAGCGGTGGATGAATACCACGCGAGGACCGGCGGTTACATCCGTGATGAGAAATCGCTAAAAAATGAATTGGCACGACGCGGTATCGATCTTAATTCTCTTAAGGACCCTTGGAATCACGTTTATCGATATGAATTTGGAGTGAATCGGACGAATTTTACGATAACGGTGAGCAGCGCGGGCCCTGATGGGCGCTTTGATACAAAAACCGCCCCCTCCGTGGATGATTTTTCTCTTGGCACAACTTCAATTGACTACTTCGGCGATACGAATGCAAAAATCGATGCGGCGCTAAACAAAGTTTTTAAAGACACCCACGCGTTTCCTGAGGATATGGACCAATTGACGCGAGGTCTTCAGAATTCTGGAATTTACTGGGACGCTTTAAAAGATCCGTGGGGACGTCCCTTTTACGCGGTGTTTCGGCAGGACGCAATGTATGCGGATAGAATCAAAATGGAAACCTACGAAAGCCATATTGGAAAGGCTCTGCAGCACACCGAAATTGTACCTGTCACGCGTCAAATGAATTATCTGTACCTTCGCAGTGCAGGAGAGGATGGCATCGAAGGAACTGCGGACGACTTCTATGTAGCAGCATTTTCCCGCGCCTCATTCGAAAGAACCGGGCATGATCAAAACGCTAGCACTATTTCGAACTCGATCATATTTTCCGGCGCCAGCGGGGCAATATCTGGAACTGTAATAGACGCTTCCAGGGCAGCAATCCCGGAGACAGAAGTCACTGCTAAAAATATTAGTTCGGGACAGACCTTCACTGCCAAAACGGATGACTCGGGAAATTATGTTTTGCGGAACTTGCCCGCTGGAATTTACACAGTCGAGTTTATATCCACTGGTTTTCGGGATGCAGTGATTACTGAAGTCCCAGTCCGATCGTCGAATGCCACAAACCTCGACGCTACTCTGGAAGTTGGCTCCGTAACACAAGAAGTTACGGTGACTGCCGAAGCCGCACAAGTAAATATGACCATGTCGACCGAGCTTCCTTTGAATGGTAGGAGCTATTCAAGCCTGATTTCGCTTGCCCGCGGTGCGGCCATGCCCGCCCGGCCAGAGTCAACCTCGACTCCGCGCTTACGTGAATATTTTCCGGAAACGCTGCTCTGGCAACCGGAAATCGTAACCGACAGCAACGGCCGCGCGCGACTGAAGTTCCCACTTGCTGACAACATCACAACATGGAAGGTGTCAGCCATCGCATCCACCAAAACCGGCGAGATCGGCACAGCGGAAAAAGAAATCCGCGCATTCCAACCTTTTTTCGTGGAGCACGATCCCCCGAAGTTCTTAACGACTGGCGATGAGATCGAGCTTCCGGTGGTCTTGCGCAATTACCTGGATCACAACCTTCAGATGACAACCGAACTGAAACCTGAGACATGGTTTACGTCCATGAGCCCGACTTCTGTAAAGACCGTGGTTCCGGCACGCGACAGCACGAGCGAAGTGTTCAAGTTCCAGGCAGCGGCATCGATCAAAAACGGGAAGCAAAGAATTGTCGCGAAGGGCGCAGAAGTGGGCGATGCCATGGAACGCGCGGTCACCGTCAGGCCCAACGGTGAAGAACACGTCGACACAACCAGTCAAATTTTGGGGGATTCCGTAGGCGTGGATATTCGGATTCCTGATAACGCAATTCCCGGGTCGCTCGAAGGCACGCTTAAGATTTATCCGAATTTGAATGCTCATGTGCTCGAAAGTATCGAGGGGATTTTAGAGCGACCGTACGGCTGTGCGGAGCAAACAATTTCGTCGGCCTACCCAAGTCTTTTATACCTCCAGTATGCAAAAGATCTGCGAGGCGTTTCACCGGCAATCGTCGCGCGCGCGAAGCGGTATGTGGAACTCGGCTACGGGCGCCTGCTTTCCTATCAGGCCGCGGATGGAGGAATCACCTATTGGGGCAGAGGCGATTCGGATCCCGCACTTACGGCCTATGCATTGAAGTTTCTTAGTTCGGCCCGCGAGTTCGCAAATGTTGACGATTCTATTGCTCAGCAAAATCTGAGTTGGCTCGTGAGTCATGAGCAGGACGATGGACGATGGATCGCAACCACATGGGGAGGCCCGGAAGACGTGCGCCGCTCGGCGATTTTGACCGCATATATCGCGCGGGTCCTTGCAGCAACGAAAGTCGTGGTGGCTCATCGCCAGGAGAACGACCGACTGGCCAAATCGGCAACAACGGCGGTTGCGCGATCTCTTGATTATTTGCAAAAGCAATCCAACGCCTCTGATGAGCCTTATCTTATCGCATCGTACGCGCTCGCGTCCTTTTCCGCGGGAGACAAGGCCCGGTTCACGGAAAGTCTTGAGAGGTTGCGGAAACTGGAACATCGCGAAGGCAATTACAGTTATTGGTCTCTTGAGACAAATACGCCTTTCTATGGTTGGGGGCTTACCGGAAGAATTGAAACCACGGCAATCGTGCTGCAAGCATTTGAGGAATCATCGGAGGCCAATACTTCAGATGAACCGGTTTTATCGCGCGGCTTACTTTTCCTGCTTCGCAACCAGGATCCCATTGGAATCTGGTTTTCGACGCAGGCGACGGTGAACGTTCTGGAAACTTTGCATTCTTTTACGTCGCCATCAACGACTGAAGAAACGGACTCTACATCGAAATCGAATCCGGCGGCGTCGATCCTGGTCGACGGTCGGCCGGTTTTAACTCTCAACATGCCGAATCCGGATGAATTGTCCGCACCGGTCATTGCAGACATATCGAAATATATTTCCGCAGGGCCGCATCATGTGGAAATCAGCCGTGGCGCGGCATCCGCAAAGGCATCGCTCCAATTGATTGCGGATTACTACGTGCCGTGGACCCACACTGGAAAAAACGAAAGCGTTCAACACGAAGACAAATCTTCCGATATGCTACGGCTGCAAATTAAATATGACAATCCGTCGTCAAAAGTTGGCGAAAGTATCCGGTGCAACGTCGAGGCCGAACGAATCGGTTTCCACGGTTATGGAATGATGCTCGCGGAAATTGGCCTGCCTCCCGGCGCGGAAGTGGATAGAGATTCCATCGAGAAGGCCATGAAAGAATCCAGCTGGGACATCAACCAATATGAAGTATTGCCCGATCGGCTCGTGGTCTACCTCTGGCCGCACGCGGGAGGCACGAAGTTTTCTTTCACCTTCAAGCCGCGCTTTGGGCTGAAGGCGTTGACTCGTCCATCGACACTGTACGATTACTACAATCCTGATGCGCAAGCTGTCGTGGAACCGACACAGTTCTTTGTGAATTAGAAAATCGGGGGGCAAATAGATTGAGAATCAAAGTTGGGCGATTTGATTCCAATCGATTCCAAAGCGGCCCAAATATTTTCGCAGGCGATCGGCATCATTTATGCTCACCTTGCGCGCGCGCGAGGCGTCGAACAATTTTCGGCCTGCTTCCGACAGGGAACGCGATTCGCGGCAAACGTGAATCACGTGAGCTAGTTGAACCCGGTCAAACAAATCAACATTGTTGAGAGCTTTTTCACTCATGAACTGAGACAAAATTCCGCCTGATTCTTTGTGCTCCTCCAGACCTTCCCAGGTTGCTTTGAGGCGTTCGATTTCCTCTGCGACAATCTCTACCGAAATTCGCCCCCCTTGCGCCAGTGTGGCCATCCGCACGACTGCCGCATTCAGATCTCGAAAGTTTCCTGACCATTTGGCTGAGGAGGCATGCGCAGCGTCGAGGAAAGCATTGCGCGCTTCCTTACTGAGTGTTACACGATGGCCCGTACGCTGCGCGAATTGATCCAACTCAAATTGCAGGTTCGGTTCAATATCCTCGGGACGCAATTTCAATCCAGGCAACGTAAAAGTCCACAGGTTAATTCGACACAAAAGGTCTTCGCGAAAGCGGCCCTCACGCACAGCTGAAAGCAGGTCACGATTTGTCCCGGCAATCAGCTGGAAATCGCTGTGAGCTTCGCGGTCCGATCCCAACGGCAGAAAGGTCTTTTCCTCCAGCGCTCGCAACAGCATGGCTTGTTCGTCGTTGCCCAACTCTCCAATTTCATCAAGAAAGAGCATTCCTTTATCGGCCGCACGCAGGACTCCGGGCCGATCCTTGAGCGCTCCCGTAAATGCGCCCTTCACGTGCCCGAAAAGTGTGGACATTGCGCCGTCGCCGCGAAGTGTCGCGCAATTCACATCAATGAAGTCTCCGGTGATTGTGTGGCGCATCTTCTTCAACTCGTATATGCGCCGCGCCAGTCTGGACTTGCCGGCACCCGTGGAGCCCATCAAAAGCAGAGGATCGCGAGAGGAGATGGAAACCTCTTCGATCCGGTCAATGAGTTGGTTGAACGCGGCGTTCTTTGTATCGATTCCTCCCTTCAAGTAAGAAACGGCATCACGAGCTTCCTGCCGAAATCGGGAAGCGATGCGGTCATACTGTGAAAGATCGAGGTCGATGATTTTTATGGTTCCCGGTGATTTTTGAGTGCGATCAGGGGACGATTGAAGCAATTTTCCAGGCAGGTAGCGGGATTCGGTCAAAAGGAATAAGCAGATCTGCGCAACGTGCGTACCCGTCGTAATGTGGATTAAATATTCTTCGTTATCCGTGTCAAACGGGTAAGCGCGCGCGAATTTGAACAATGTCTCGTACACGCGCTCGAAGTCCCACGGATCGCCGAACTCAATTTCATGAAGGTCTACGGTTGTTTCAGGCGAGACGGCGGAAATGTCGGTCGCTACGCGAGTGGCTAATGTCTTGTCGCGTAATCCGTGCAGGAGTTCCAGACGCGTGATTACAAAGTCCGGTTGCATGCAGATGGAAACGGTGGGCCGCCAACTCGACCAGCGGTCGTGCGAACGGCCCGCATCGAGAGTTGAGCCCAGAAGTCCGAGAGCAACGTGGGACTTGGATGACATATCTATAAGTATAAGCATTTATCTTTACATATCGCTATTCTTAATTCCTCTTTGCGGCGTGCGCCAGTATCTCTCGTGTTCGCAATGGTTTACCTTATACGACGACTTTGGCACGAGGCCTGCCTTTACATATGGCGTGAAATGATGAATAAGGCGAGCGGTAAGTTCGCGAGCGATGTGGGAGTCGCGAATCGAGCGAGGCGCGGAGATTGAATCGCTCCGCGCCTCACGTGAAATAGAATTTCTGAATGAGAGGTCAGCGAAAGTGTCCGAGACAACTTACAACGTAATTGTTCCTGAAAAGGGCGTGCCCATTAAAGCCTGGACAAAGGGCGTTGCTTTAGAAGATCAAGCGCGGCAACAGCTCGTGAATGTCGCGCAACTTCCGTTCGTTTTCAAATGGGTCGCTGCCATGCCGGACGTGCACTGGGGTGTTGGCGCGACGATTGGCAGCGTAATCCCCACAAAGGGCGCAATCATTCCTGCTGCCGTTGGCGTAGACATTGGTTGCGGGATGATGGCCGTACAAACGGATCTCAATGCGCGCGATCTCCCTGAAAACCTGAAGGGGATCCGCGATTCCGTTGAGAAGGCAGTCCCGCATGGCCGAACGAATCATGGTGGCCGGGGCGATCGAGGCGCATGGAATGATATTCCCGCGCGCACGCTGGACGTCTGGCAAACACTGAAGCCGCGGTATGACGCAATTCTTGAAAAGCACCCCAAGCTTGATCGAGGAAATCACTCGAATCATCTGGGCACGCTCGGCACCGGGAACCACTTCATCGAAATCTGTCTCGATGAATCGGATGCTGTGTGGTTCATGCTGCACAGCGGTTCGCGTGGAGTAGGCAATCGAATGGGGACTTACTTTATCGAACTTGCGCGTAAGGATATGCAACGCCATTTCATCAATCTGCCAGATCGCGATCTGGCTTATTTTCCGGAACGCACCGGGCACTTTGATGATTACGTCGAAGCCGTCGAGTGGGCACAGGATTACGCTCGCTGGAATCGACATCTGATGATGGAACAAATCGTTGGCGCAGTCCGTTCTTCGGGTGAAGTGCGACCATTCGTCGCGGAGTTGAAGGCGATAAATTGCCACCACAACTACGTCGCACGGGAGTCGCACTACGGCGAGAACGTTCTGGTCACGCGAAAGGGCGCGGTTCGTGCCCGCGAAGGCGATATGGGAATCATTCCCGGCAGCATGGGTGCGCGTTCCTTCATTGTGCGAGGCAAGGGCAATCCGGAAAGTTTTCAAAGTTGTAGCCACGGGGCGGGTCGTGCGATGTCCCGCGGCGAAGCGAAGCGGCGTTTTTCCATCGCCGATCACGAACGCATGACTGCCGGCGTGGAATGCCGGAAAGATGCTGAGGTGATCGATGAAACTCCGGCCGCGTATAAGTCGATTGAAGCCGTAATGGCTGCACAGGCCGATCTGGTGGAGATCGTTCACACGTTGCATCAGGTTGTATGCGTAAAGGGATAACGGAACTCAAAAGGAGCGAGCAAATGATTCGAATCGATGGATCTTCGGGCGAGGGCGGTGGGCAAATATTGCGCTCATCGCTCAGCCTGTCGCTCGCAACCGGAAAAGCGTTTCGCATTGAAAACATAAGGGCGAAGCGGGAACGGCCAGGTTTGTTACGGCAACACCTCACGGCAGTTCTCGCTGCGTCCGAAATTGGAAGCGCAGAAGCCGAAGGCGCTACCCTTGGATCGAAGACTCTTACTTTTATTCCCGGAACTGTGCGGCCAGGTAAGCACCGCTTCGTCATCGGAACGGCGGGGAGCAGCACTCTTGTATTTCAAACGATCTTGCCTGCTCTGATGATGGCGCCGGGAACGAGTCACATCACGATTGAGGGTGGCACGCACAATCAGGCGGCACCTCCATTTGATTTTCTTGAGAAGTGCTTTTTGCCCATCCTTAACAGGCTCGGACCGAAAGTCTGCGTAAACTTGGAGCGATATGGTTTTTATCCCGCGGGCGGCGGATGTTTCACTGCAACTGTTGAACCGTGTGAACGGCTGTCGTCAATTAATCTGACGGAGCGCGACGAAATCACGCGGCGCAGAGTACTGGCAATCGTGGCGAACTTGCCTCCCGCAATTGCGCGACGCGAAATTGAAACTGTCGCGCATTTGTTGAATTGGGAGAAAGAGTGCATGCAAATTGTCGAAACCAGGAATTCCGTGGGACCGGGAAATGTTGTGCTGATCGAAGTCGAAACTTCCACTGGTCTAAAGGAACTTTTTTGCGGTTTTGGCCGGATCGGAGCGAGCGCAGAGAGCGTGGCCACTGAGGCTGTCAAAGAGGCGCGTACCTACATCGCTTCTAATGCCGCGGTTGGAGAGCATTTGGCCGACCAACTTCTGCTGCCGTTTGCGATGGCTGGCGGCGGATCGCTTACGGCTTCGAAGCTAAACCGGCATGCACGGACAAACATGGATGTCGTAGCCACTTTCTTACCTGTCCGCTTCAAGACTCGCGAAGAAAATGGCTTTACGAGAGTCGAAGTGATTCCAGTCGAATAATTGCTCTTGCATTAACTAATACAATCGCCTACAATGCGCGGCTCTGGAGAGTGTTCGGAATGAAGCGTAGCAAACACAATTCGAAGGATTGGCAGGCAGGATTGCTGCTGTGCCGGGATTGTGTCCGAATATGGTCCGGTCCCTCAAGGTAGTTAACTTCTTTCACATCAATTCTTTG
>DATHNC010000170.1:0-86616 GCA_035486415.1 Saccharimonadales bacterium (SeqCode) | reverse complement strand
GTGGAACTTTGTTCTTACTCAATAATAAAATCCACAGGCTGAAGCGCGCGCTACTAAAACCTACAAATAGCGGGCCAGGATTTCCATATCCTTATCGCCGCGCCCGGATAAATTCACAATTATAATTTCTTCGCGAGACATTCTCGGCGCGCGCTTAATCACTTCGGCAAGCGCGTGCGCCGATTCGAGCGCGGGAATTATACCTTCCATTCGCGCCAACATGCGCGCGGCAGCCACAGCCTCATCGTCGCTTACAGCCGTGTACGAAGCGCGATGCAAATCTGCCAGCATCGCGTGCTCAGGGCCAATCGCCGGATAATCGAGTCCCGCGGAAACAGAATGGGTGTTGGCAATCTGGCCGTCCGGAGTTTGCAGCACGTAGGAATAAGTCCCCTGCAACACTCCCGGATGCGCGCCCGAATATCCCTCAGCTGCGGCCATTCGAGCAGCGTGCTCGCCAAGCGTCATCCCGCGCCCGCCGGCTTCCACGCCAAGCATTTTCACGCTTTCATCGTTCAGAAAAGCATGGAACAGACCGATGGCGTTGGAGCCGCCCCCCACGCAAGCCACGAGCAAATCCGGCAAACGCTTTTCAATTTCCAGAATCTGCGCGCGAGCCTCCACGCCAATCACGCGATGAAAATCTCGCACCATCATCGGATACGGATGCGCCCCCAAAACCGAGCCGAGTAAATAATGCGTCGTGCGCACGTTGGTGACCCAGTCGCGCATCGCTTCGTTGATCGCATCTTTCAGCGTGCGCGTGCCGGAGTTTACGCCGACGACTTCCGCGCCTAGCAAACGCATACGGAAGACGTTGAGCCGCTGCCGCTCCATGTCGTCTATGCCCATGTACACAACGCATTCGAGTCCGAGGCGTGCCGCAACCGTTGCCGTGGCAACGCCGTGCTGCCCTGCTCCGGTTTCGGCGATGATGCGGCGCTTGCCCATTCTTACCGCGAGCAATCCCTGGCCGATGCAATTGTTGATCTTGTGCGCGCCAGTGTGTAGCAGGTCTTCGCGCTTGATGTAGATGCGGGGACCGCCAAAATGCTCCGTCAGTCGCGAAGCAAACTGCAGCGGCGTCGGCCGCCCGGCGAAATTCTTTAGCAGGTAGTCGAGCTCTTTTTGAAAATTGGGATCTTTGCGCGCGTCATCGTAGGCGCGCTCGAGTTCTTCGAGCGGCGCGACAAGCGTTTCAGGGACGTAGCGGCCTCCGTAAGAACCGAAGCGCCCCTTTGCGTCCGGCCATTTTTGTGTTGCACTGCTCATTGTTTCCTTCTGCACTATAAACGGTTAAATCTCGCTTACCCGTCTGCTGTAGCCCGCCTCTTCAGAGGCGGGGGTTTACAGTCTACTCAAGCACAATCTTCAGACACGATCTTCCGGCGCATTCCTGCCGGTCACTCGGAAAATCCCCGCCTCTGAAGAGGCGGGCTACAAAATGCAGACCCAAAATCTATCGCTCCGCCGATTCGATAGCCTTGAACAATGCTCGCAATTTGGCTGGATCCTTACGACCGGGCCGGGCCTCGACGCCGCTCGCCACATCCACGGCGTACGGCTGCGCCACGCGAATTGCCTCTTCTATATTGTCCGGTGTCAGCCCGCCCGCCAAAATAATTCGTCCGTAGCGCCGCGCCCCGTAAGCCAATTTCCAATCCAGCGTGCGCCCGGTGCCGCCATGCAAGCCAGGTGCGAATCCGTCCAGCAGGATTGCATCTGCCGCGCGATAACGGCCGAGCGAAGCGGCGCGGAAACCGCGCTTCACCTGAATCGCTTTGATCACACGATGCTTGCGTCCCAATTCAATTACGTCCCCAGGCAATTCCGCTCCATGAAGCTGCACGGAACCAAGCCGCACAGCTCTCGCCAATGGGGCCACAACCAGCGGCGGCCAATCTACAAACACACCGACTGATTCCACAAATGGCGGCAACCGCCAAATGATGCTCCACGCATCCGCAGGACTGATGGCGCGAGGACTGGGCGGATAAAAATTGAATCCGAGAGCGGAAGCCCCCAGATCAATCGATAAGCGCGCGTCTTCCCAGTTGGTGATGCCGCAAATTTTAACACGAGTCGGCATGAGATTTTTGTGGCGCGGGCTTCAGCCTGCGGATTTTGGTGCTTGCAAGGCCTAAACCCCGCAGGCTGAAGCCCGCACCACTAAGTACCAAGCAATTTATGGAGCGCCATGCCCGGATCGGGTTGAGCCATAAGATGCTCGCCAATCAGGAACGCATCAAATCCAGCCGCTCGAAAGCGCAGCAAATCTTCGTGCGTGCGCAATCCGGATTCACAAATGGCAATGCAATCCTCGGGAATTTCCTCGATCAATTCAATGGACGTTTCAACGCGGACTTCGAGCGTGTGCAGGTTGCGGTTGTTCACGCCAATAATGCGCGCGCCCGCGGCAAGCGCTCGTGTTAGTTCCTCGCGCGTGTGGACTTCGACCAGCGCTTCCATTCCCAACTCGCGACCGAGCGCCAGCAATTCGCCGAGAGTCACGTCATCAAGCCCCGCAGCGATCAGCAGAAACGAATCGGCATCCGTCGCTCGCGCTTCCCATACCTGCCATGGGTCGACGATGAAATCCTTGCGCAACACGGGCAAACCTACCGCCGCGCGCGCATCTCGCATGTATTTCAATTCGCCCTGAAAAAATTCCTCTTCGGTGAGCACAGAGAGCGCCGCCGCCCCCGCTGCTTCAAATCCTTTGGCTAGAGTGACCGGATCGAAATCCGCGCGAATCAATCCACGGGAAGGCGATGCCTTTTTGAGTTCGGAAATAACATTCAGGGAATCTCGCGTCAGCGCTGCCGCAAAATCGCGCACCGGCTTGGAGTGCTTCACACCAAACCGCAAAGCCGTCTCGGGCACAGATTTCTTTCGATGGGCGATCGCTGCGCGGCGCGCCTCGATAATGCGGTCAAGTACAGTCATGGATTTGGTTTCAGCCGACATAGGTTCACGTCCACCAGGAAGGCCTGAAATAGACGAGCACACTATGCTAAGTGGCAGGTCCACTGAAGTCAACGCCAGGAGATTCGATGGCGGGAGACGACCGAAAAGCTCTGAACATCTGGTCAGAAGGCCGAATGGGTTGAGGGACTAGCCCACCAACCCTTTGACCGAGCAAAAAGTTTAGTGTTTCAAGACGGAATAATGGATGGCCGCATCGCTTCTGTTCAGCACAATTGCATTCGATGAACCAGCGATGCGTATCTCAACGAGAGCTTCGGTCCCATCGGGATTTTCGCGCAGTACGGCCGCATCCTGGACAAACTTCATGCCGCTCTTCACGAAGTCGCCTTCAGCGGTGGCCACGAATTTCCCGTCCTTCTGGAGCGTGACGCGCGCCTTGGCCCCGTGCGTTTCCCAGACCAAGTCGTACAAACCGGCCGGAACCTGTGCCCCATTCAAGATGACCGGTTCCCTCAACTGGAAGGGCCGGGGTGGATTTTTCTTTGCCATCGCCGGAATGCCTGCGCCAAGCAAGAGCAAAGTTAAAAGAGTTAACGATTTGAATTTCATTTTTAATGCTCGGTTCTGCCTCCAAACGGTTTCTTCTTCCGTGGAAGCCGCGCGACTTTTCCCGATTCTCCATCTGGGCAAGGTCAAAGCCAGACGCAATTTGGCTGGAAACCAAAATGGCTGGCGACACAAAATGGTTTGCAACCAATTTGGAAGCCTGAAGTGCCGGCTCGAATCGGTCACGACCGGGTAGAGTCCAGTCACAGTATCCAGATTCGGTGCAGTGTGCTATCCGGTTTTTGCTGTCAAATTAAACTTTGATTGCAATCCGATGAATGGGAAGCAGAATATAGAAAAGGCTTATAATTACAAGATAGAACTTCAGAAAAAGCGCATTTATTTTCGTGGAGGTGGCGTGTCAGGCAATGAACTATCCATTTTGGAGCAGGAGATCATGGATTGCCGGAAATGTGCCCGCCTTGTGCCGTATCGCGAAGGCGTCGCACGAACGAAACGACGTGCCTATCGCGATTGGGACTATTGGGGGCGCCCTGTTCCTGCGTTTGGCGATCCGGAAGCTCGCCTCTTCATTATCGGCCTCGCGCCCGCTGCGCATGGTGCCAACCGAACGGGCAGAATGTTTACTGGGGACCGGTCCGGTGATTTTCTATACGAACAGCTCTTTCGCGCGGGCTTTGCGAATCAACCGCATTCGAAACGCGCCGACGATGGCCTGATCCTGAAAGATGTTCTGATTTCAGCAGCGGTCCGCTGCGCACCGCCTGCCAACAAGCCGTTGCCGGAAGAAATTCGCGACTGCCTGCCGTATCTCGAACGAGAGATTGCTCTGATTCGCCCGCGCGCGATTCTGGCGCTGGGAGGCATTGCGCTCAACACTTATCTCGACATGCTAAAGCGCCAAGGATTGATTGCTTCGCGCGCGGCATTTCCCTTCTCGCATGGCGCGAGCTTTGCTCTGCCGGGGAATCTACCTCACCTGTTTGCGGCGTATCACCCCAGCCAACAAAACACACAGACCGGGCGATTGACGCCCGCAATGTTCGCGCGCGTGCTAAAAAAAATTCGGAAATTTCTGGAGTGAGGCGAATTTTGTGGCGCTGGCGTCTCGCCGGCGGTTTTTGGTGTGGTTAGCGAACGAAACGAAAACCCGCCGGCGGGACGCCGGCGCCACGAAAATCAAGACCGTCAGCGATTCAAGAGGGGGTTTCACTGGATAATGGTGCTGTAGGCACCGAGGGAGCCAAAGCTTTGCGGCGCGCGAGCTTCATTCTCAGGCGCTCCATGTAAAGGTAGACAACGGGTGCGGTAAAAAGCGTAAGGACCTGGCTGACCATCAGGCCGCCCACAATGCTGATACCAAGCGGGCGGCGCAATTCAGAGCCCATCCCCGATTCAATCGCCAGAGGCAAGCCACCCAGCAAAGCGGCCGTCGTGGTCATCATGATCGGACGGAATCGCAAGAGGCAAGCCTGGTAAATGGCCTCCACTGGCTTCTTTCCTTCCCTGCGTTCCGCGTCAATCGCAAAATCGATCATCATGATCGCGTTTTTCTGCACGATTCCGATCAGCAGAATTATTCCGATCAGAGCGATCACGCTCAGATCCGTATTCGTAATCCGCAGCGCGAGCAAAGCTCCGACCCCAGCCGATGGAAGCGTCGAGAGAATCGTAATGGGATGGATGTAGCTCTCATACAGCATGCCGAGCACAATATAAACGGTGATGAGCGCGGCCAGAATCAAGTAAGGCTCGTTGCGCAACGATTCCTGAAACGCCTGCGCCGTTCCCGAAAAACTGCGGTGAATGGTTTCCGGCACTCCCATCTGAAGGGTAGCGGCTTCAATTTCCGTGACGGCTTCGCCAAGCGCGACGCTGGGATCGAGATTGAAAGAAATCGTGACGGACGGAAACTGTCCCTTGTGATTGACGGCGAGCGCAGTTGTTCTTTGTTCATAGTGAGAAATCGCGCTGAGCGGAACCATGGTCCCGGTTGATGAACGCACATACATGTTCTGCAGCGCGTCCGTGCTGTTCTGATAATTGGGATCGACTTCCATCACCACGTGGTATTGATTCAGCTGCGTGTAAATCGTGGAGACCTGCCGCTGCCCGAACGCATCGTACAGCGTTTCGTCGATTTGCTGCGATTGGATGCCCATGCGCCCGGCGGTGCTGCGATCGAACACGAGAGAAGCCTGCAAGCCCTTGTCCTGTTGATCGCTGGTTACGTCGCGTAAGCCCTGTAGAGTTCTGAGCCTTGTTTCGATCTTCGGAGCCCAGGTCTGGAGCTCTTCGAGCGTTTCTCCCTGCAGAGTGAATTGATATTGAGAACTCGTAAACAGGCCGCCGACACGCACGTCCTGATAGGCCTGCAAATAAACGCTGGCGCCGGGAACGACGGCGAGTTTTTTCCGCAACCGGGCAATCACCGCATCGGCACTGATTTTTCGCTTATCCAGATCCTGCAACTCGATAATCATGCGGCCAATATTTTCCGCTCCGCCGCCGACAAACGCCGAGATGCTGTAGACGGCGGGATCGGTCCGAATAATATTTTCAAACTGGATGAGCTTATCCATCATCGCCGGAAAGGATATGTCCTGTGCGCCAACAATCGCGCCATTCAAGCGGCCGGTATCCTGCTGCGGAAAAAAGCCTTTGGGAATTACGATATACAAATAGACGTTGAGGCTAATGGCCGCAAGCGTTACCACCAACATCAGCGCTTGATGCGCAAGAACCCAGCGCAAACCCGTGGCATACCCGCGATGCATGCGCGAAAAAATTCTTTCACCCAGCATGTAGGCCCGCCCATGCTGCATATCTTTCGGCGATTTCAGAAATCGCACGCACATGGCGGGAGTTGCAGTGAGCGAGACGCACAGGGAAACCGCAATCGCGACGCTAAGCGTGACCGCAAATTCGCGAAATAATCTTCCAACTACTCCGCCCATCAGCAAGATCGGAATGAATACGGAAATCAGCGAAATACTCATCGATAAAACGGTGGGGCCGATTTCTTTGGAGCCTTTGAGGGCCGCCTGCAACGGCGTTTCGCCGGCCTCCAGATAGCGCGCCACGTTTTCGATCACGACGATTGCATCGTCAACAACGAAGCCTGTGGCAATGGCCAGGGCCATCAGCGAAAGATTGTCGATACTGTATCCCAGAAGATACATCACTCCGAAAGTGCCCACGAGCGAAAGCGGCACAGAAATACTGGGGATCACCGTGGCCCACACGTTACGCAAAAACAGGAAGATGACCATCACCACCAGCGCCACAGTGAGCATGAGCGTGAACTGGATGTTGCGGACCGATGCGCGAATCGTGCGTGTCCTGTCCGACGTGACCGAGAAATCCACCATCGGCGGCAGGGATGCCCGCAGCTCAGGAAGAATCGCGGTAATTTTATCGACGCAATCGATAATGTTGGCGCCCGGCTGCCGGAAAATAAACATAACTACGCCCGGCTCTCCGTTTGTATACGCTCCATTGCGAAAATCTTCCACGCCTTCGGTGACATTCGCGATATCGCTCAAACGGACAGGTGCGCCATTGTGATAGGCGATAATCAATGGCTGGTATTTTTCAGCCGTCAGCAATTGATCGGAGGCAAATACAGTCCACCGGTTGCTTCCATCTTCCAGCAAGCCCTTCGGCGAATTCGCGTTGGCCGCCTGTAGCGCCAGACGCACTTGCGCGAGACCAATCTGATAGTGCGCGAGGGCCAGCGGATTCAGGTCCACTCGCACAGCGGGCTTTGCGCCGCCACCGACAAACACAAGGCCAACGCCATCCACCTGCGATAGCTTCTGGGCCAGGATGGAGTCCGCCATGTCATACAGATGGCTGCGCGGGATCACTCCGGACGTCAGAGAAAGAATGATGATCGGGGCATCCGTCGGATTCGTCAGACGGTAACGAGGCGGGCTTGGGAGAGTGGTGGGCAACTGCCCTGCTGCGGCGTTGATTGCAGCCTGAACGTCCCGCGAAGCCGCATTGATATCCCGATCGAGGTCCAGCTGCAGCGTGATGTTCGTCGCGCCAAGCTGGCTGCTCGAGGTCATTTCCGTTACGCCCGCAATGCGTCCGAAAGAACGCTCGAGCGGCGTGGCGACGGATGAGGCCATCGTTTCGGGACTCGCGCCCGGAAGATTTGCCTGCACGGTCAGCGTAGGAAAATCAACTTTGGGCAGGGGCGCTACAGGAAGAAAAAGATAAGCCACTCCGCCAGCCAAGAGGATCGCAGCGCTCAGTAGCGAAGTAGCAACGGGGCGCTCGATAAAAGGCCTGGAGATGTGCATGAATCAATAAACTCTATTTCGATTCAAAACAGGGCCGATTCAAACAATTACGAAGGTCTCACGGACCAACCAAGCGGCACGAACAGGCGCAATTTTTTGCTTGTGCTGGATTAATCCGCTAATCCGCCGGAGCGCCAGCCTGGGACTCGGACTCGATGGGCGAGCCGTGACCGAGTCGCTTGGCAAGCCGGTCAAATGCCAGATACACGACCGGAGTCGTGAACAAGGTAAGCGCTTGGCTGAAGATCAACCCTCCGACAATCGCGATGCCCAACGGCTTGCGTAATTCTGCTCCCGTGCCGCCTCCGAGCGCCAGGGGCAGGCCGCCCAACATCGCGGCCAGAGTGGTCATGAGAATTGGGCGGAAACGCAGCAGGCAAGCCTGATAAATCGCGTCGATCGGGCTCTTGCCTTCCTTGCGCTCCGCTTCCAGCGCAAAGTCGATCATCATGATGGCGTTTTTCTGCACGATACCTATAAGCAGGATGATTCCTATAAGCGCGATGATGCTGAAATCCGTGTGCGTGAGCAACAGGGCGAGCAACGCGCCGACTCCCGCGGATGGCAGCGTCGAGAGAATCGTGATCGGATGAATGTAGCTTTCGTACAGCACGCCGAGAACGATGTACACCGTGACGAGCGCGGCCAGAACGAGGATCGGCTCATTGGCCAGCGCAGCCTGGAATGCTTGCGCGGTACCCTGGAATCCCGCGTGAATGCTAGCGGGAAATCCCAGATCCGATTGTGCCTGTTTGATGGCATCCACGGCTTGACCGAGTGAAGCGCCCTGCTTCAGGTTAAAAGACAGAGTCACCACGGGAAATTGTCCCTGATGATTGACTGCGATAGGAGCCAGCTCTGACGAGTACTGCGTGAAGGCACTGAGCGGAACCTGCGTTCCATTCGATGAGTGCACGTAAATTTGTTTCAGCGCGTCAGGATTCTGCTGGAACGTGGGATTCACTTCGAGCACAACGTGGTACTGGTTCAGCTGCGTAAAAATGGTGGAGACTTGCCTCTGGCCGAATGCGTCATACAGCGTATCGTCAATCACCTGCGGCAGAATGCCGAGGCGCGAGGCGGTGTCGCGATCAATCTGCAATGTGGCCTGCGTGCCGCGTTCCTGCTGGTCGCTGGTCACGTCCGTCAATTGCGGTAGATCTCTCAGCTTGTCGATGAGTTTCGGAACCCATACGGAAAGTTCCTGCGCGTCGGCATCTTCCATCGTGTACTGAAATTGCGTGCGGCTGATGCGGTCTTCCACCGTCAAGTCCTGCACCGGCTGCAGATAAAGCGTAATTCCCTTCACATCATTCAGCTTCGATTGCAGGCGGCGAATTACGGCTTCCCCGTCATCTTTTCTTTCTTCGCGCGATTTCAAATTGATCTGAATGCGCCCGCTGTTGGGCAGCATGTTCACGCCATCGACGCCGATGAACGACGAAAGGCTTACGACGTCAGGATCCTGCAAAATAATTTTGGTTAACGCCTGCTGTCGCTCAGCCATCGCCGTAAACGAAATGGTTGCAGGCGCTTCCGAAATTCCCAGCAGGACTCCCGTATCCTGCACCGGGAAAAAGCCTTTGGGCACTACGAGAAACAAAAAGATTGTTAGGGCCAGAGTTCCAACGGTCACGATCAACGTGGCTGGCTGATGCTTCAGCACAAACCGCAGGATTGTGGCGTATTGCTCGATAATCCAATTCAGCGTGTTTTCCGAAGCTCGATAGAACAGGCTCTTGTCGGCATCTTTTTGATGGCGCAAAATTTTCGAGCACATCATCGGCGTGAGCGTCAAGGACACCACGGCCGAAACCAGAATCGTTACGCTCAGCGTGACCGCGAATTCACGGAACAGCCGGCCCACAACGTCCTGCATGAACAGCAACGGAATCAGCACGGCAATCAGCGAAACGGTGAGCGAAAGAATCGTGAATCCGATTTGCTCGGAACCCTTGAGCGCGGCCTGCAGCGGAGGCTCACCCTCTTCAATGTAACGGGTGATGTTTTCGATCATGACGATGGCGTCATCGACCACGAACCCGGTCGAAATCGTGAGCGCCATGAGCGACAAGTTGTCCAAACTGTAGCCTAGAAGATACATCACGCCAAACGTGCCCACGAGCGACAGCGGCACAGCCACGCTGGGAATCGCGGTGGCCGCCAGGTTGCGCAAGAACAGGAAAATAACAAGCACGACCAGCGCAACGGTCAGCATCAATTCAAATTGCACGTCTGAAACAGAAGCGCGAATCGTCGTGGTGCGGTCGGTCAGAATAGAAAGGTTGACCGACGATGGCAGCGATGCCTTCAGTTGGGGCAGCAAATTTTTGATACGGTCAACAACGTTGATGATGTTCGCGCCCGGCTGCCGTTGAATGTTGACAATCACCGCTGGCCTGTCATTTTCCCAGGCCGCGAGTTTCACGTTCTCCGCGCTGTCAATCACGTCCGCCACGTCCATAATACGGACAGGCGCGCCGTTCTTATACGTAATCACGATGGGCTTGTAGGACTCCGCCGTCATCAACTGATCATTCGCCCAGATTGTGAACGCTTGCTGCGAACTATCCAGATTTCCTTTGGCTTGGTTGACGTTCGCCGCCGCAAGCGCCGTGCGCAAATCTTCCAGGCTCAATCCATAGGACGCCAGCGCCGTCGGATTCGCCTGAATCCGGACGGACGGCTTTTGACCGCCGCTGATGCTCACCAAACCAACGCCTGGCAGCTGTGCAATTTTTTGCGACAGCACCGTGTCCGCCATGTCCTCAAGCTTGGTTAACGGCAGTGTCCCGGAAGTCAGAGCCAACGTGAGCACGGGAGTGTCCGCAGGGTTGGTCTTGCTGTAAATCGGCGGGTTCGGAAGATTGGTCGGAAGGTACGTGGTTGCGGCGTTGATCGCGGCCTGCACCTGTTGCTCCGCCACGTCAATATTCAGATCCAGCACAAATTGCAGCGTAATGAGCGACGCCCCGAAGGAACTGGTCGACGTCATCTGATTCAGGCCAGGCACTTGCCCGAATTGGCGTTCAAGCGGCGTTGTTACCGACGAAGCCATTACGGAAGGACTCGCGCCTGGATAGAACGTAAGAACCTGAATGGTCGGATAGTCAACCTGCGGAAGCGCGGAAACAGGCAATTGCCGATATGCCACCGCCCCAGCGAGCAAAATCGCGGCCATAAGCAATGAAGTCGCGATCGGGCGCAGAATAAATGGCCGTGACGGATTCATTAGCTCTGCTTTCCCTGCTTTTTGTTTTTCCCAGAGCCCGCGTGATCGGAACCTTTGGGGGGATCTCCGGAAGCAGGGGCGGTACCGGCAGGACCGGCGCCAGCGGGACCGGACGGCGAAGCGTTATGTACTTCGACCGGAGTATCCTGCTGCAATCTTTCCTGTCCATCGACGACGACTTGGTCACCGGCCGTCACACCCGAAGCGATCAGCGCAATATTCCCCTGCGTCAAATCCACCTTCACGGGCTGCATGTTCGCCTTGCCGCCCTTCACGGTGTAAACGTACGAACCCTGCGTCCCGCGCTGAATCGCAGCCAGCGGCACGACGATGGCGTTCTGCCGTGTCGCGAGCATCAGGCGAATATTCACGAATTGATTTGGCCAGAGTGACAAATCCTGATTGGCAAACGCGGCCTTGAATCGCACGGTGCCAGTCGTGGGATCGATCTGGTTGTCGACAGTCACCAGTTTGCCGCCCGCGAGCTTGCTCTGATCGTCACGGCTATAGGCCTCGACTCCCAACTCTCCACTCTTCATGTGTTGAATTACTTCCTGGAGATTATCTTCAGGCAGCGTGAAAAGTACGGCGATGGGCTGCACTTGCGTAATGACTACCAACCCATTCGGATCCGTGGCATGAATCATGTTGCCCTGGTCGACGAGCCTCAACCCTACGCGCCCGGTGAGCGGCGCCGTAATCCTGCAATAAACCAGCTGCAATTTTTCGTTGTCGATTTGCGCCTGATCCGCGCGGACCGCGCCCTCAAGCTGCCCTACCGTGGCATTTTGCGTATCCACTTGCTGCGAAGCGATAACGCCTTCTTTCGCCAATTGATCGTAGCGCTTGAAATCGACGCGCGCATTATTCAGCTGCGCCTGATCCCGGAATAGCTGCCCCTGCATTTGCTCCAGCGCCACCTGGAATGGCCGGGGATCGATCTCCGCCAGAAGGTCCCCCTCATGCACAAACTGGCCTTCTTTGAAATAAACTTTTTGCAGTTCTCCATCGACGCGGCTCTTCACCGTAACCGTGTTAAATGCGGTCACCGATCCAAGTCCCGAAAGATAATAAGGAACGTTTTGCTTGAGTGCGGAGGACACAGCCACGGATACGGGACCTAATGATGCTGCTCTGCCACCAGGCGCGGGAGCTGCCTTGCTCTCGGAAGACGGACGAGTCTTGTAATAGTAGTACGCACCGCCTGCCAGGACAATGATTGCCAGGAACCAAATCCAGCCGCTCTTTTTTGGGCTGCTCGGTTCGCCGCCCAGCGAGTGGGAATCTGGCTGGCGCTCCAAATCATTTTGTTGCGAGGAATGAGATATAGCCATATTTGTCCTGTCAGTTTGTGATGGAGTGGTCCGACCCCGCACTCATTGACGCGCTGAGATCGGATTCGGTTACATTACCGCCCGAATAACTCAAGATATCTTAAGATGGTAGCGATACCGGGATTCGAACCCGGATTTTGGCCTTGAGAGGGCCACGTCCTAACCCTTAGACGATATCGCCGTCGTGAGCCAATCGCTTCCGCCGGACAAATTTAGACAGCTCTGTTCACCCCAGGCGATTAGCGCAGACGATTGAGTGGTGATTTTCGCACGGACACCCCGAAGGCGCAAGCTACGCGTGAAAACAAACAGGCGGAGGCGCTGTCGCCACCTACTCTGGCCTTCAGCGATATCTGCGAGGATTTCAGGAGTTGGCCACAACCCGAATGGTCGTGGCCTTTGTTGAGGGAACTGTTTGCCCTGATTTGACCTAATTCGAAGGAGCCGGGGCTGCGGCGTCCTTGGGTCCAAAGTTCTTGGCGAGATATTGAACCAGCGTATCGACTTTGTCCGCGGGCACGTTTGCGCCTCGGTCAATCATCAGCTGGACGGTATCTTTCCAATCGTCCAGACTTTTGTGCGCCTTCGTCAGGTTCGTCAGTTTGTGGCATGCCTGGCAATTTTCCGTGGCGATCGCCTTGCCATCGCCGTCGGGCAATTCTACGACTGCTGCCTTTGCAGGGGCGGGCGCGGAAGCATCCGGAGAACTCGCGGGTGCGGGGGTCGAACCGCCTGCGGGCGGCGCATCGGTCTTGGGACCAAAGTTTGCGACCAGGTATTTTGCCAGCAAATCAATCTTGTCATCCGGGAGGCGCGCTCCGCGGTCAATCATGGTGTGCAGCGTGTCATTCCAGTCGTCCAGATTCTTGTGCGCCTTCGTCAAATTCGTAAGCCGGTGGCAATCCTGACAGTATTCCGTGGCGATTGCCTTGCCGTCGCCATCCGGCAATTCCACGGGCCTTGGCGCTGCAGGGGCAGCCGCCGGAGGGGCAGCTTGCCCGGCATCCTGAATGGCGGCAGACCGCACTGCGGGAACTCCCATGATTCCCCACGAAGCTAGAAAAAGAACGCCTGCGGCAACTTTCGAAAATCGTGAAAAACGGTTATCTGGTCTAAACACTCTTTCACATCCTCCCGGGGTTTCCGCGCGGGCAATACGTTAGCTTATCAATTCAGCTTGTCCAAAGACTTGCTGGCGCAAATTCTCGCAACCCTCCAACCATCAGAATTTCATTTTGATATGAACAAAGAAAAGAATCAAGCGAGGGTAAGAGATTAGGGTGAATCCAGATCGAGGTGTTGCCGCAAAACAGCTGCCCGCCCGAAAAACGGCCGGGCGCTATGAAATCAGGACCAGCAGTGCAATACGGTTTCGTAGAGGACTCTCTGTCGCGTTCACGGTGAGCGTTCTCGGTGAACCGCGTCCTTCGGGAGAGAGAGGGCATTTCGCCTCGCTTCATTTTTTTAGGCGAAAGTCTTGCCAGTCAATGCACCCAGCCAAACCGCCACGAAGCCCACCGTTATGCTGAGAACCACGTACAGCAAAGACAACAGGAAGTCGCCCGCGCGCACGCTGCGAAATGCTTCAAGCTCAAACGTCGAAAATGTTGTGTAGGCTCCGATAAAACCAATGGGAATAAAATAAAGCAGGTTTGGACTCCAGTGTACGTGCTCACCCAGCAGCGTCACGATGAATCCAATCAAAAATGAGCCGCTGATGTTGATGGCAAATGTGCCGAATGGAAAGCGGGCTCCCATCCGATAAGTGATGTAGGACCCCAGCCAGAATCGCGCAATCGATCCAAGGAATCCCCCCAACCCCACCATCCAGTATTTTGTCATCCGCGTCCTCGACAGATTTTTTTTCGCCGTTCCCTTTGGCCTTACGCAAACTTCAGCCTTGCGGCGCCGGCGAGACGCCGGCGCCACAACGCTAAATTTCCTTTTCCAATCGCACAAATATAAAAAAATCTCGGGCCGCGAACGCCGATTCAAAAAATCGATGAAATTGGTTGGTTCGTTGCCGGGACATGACTCCGCGACAAGGAACTTGTCAGGAGTCATCATCTGTCCGGCGAAAAGGACAGCGGTTATAAGGCGAACTCCATCGCCTTCCGTAATCATACGTTTGAAGTAAAAGAAGTCAATCGCCGGCTTTCCGAATGTTCCTGTTAAAATACCTCTTTATTGCGAAACACTGACGGATTCGGGCTTCGGCGGCGCGGGCTGCTTTGTGGGTATGATGCGGCGGTAAACTCGAAAGGAGAAAAAGCGATTCCGGCAAGGCGCGCAGCGATAGGCGGGAGCACGGAACAATCGATAAATCCATGAAATCATGCCCATGCCATGCTCGCTCGAGATGCGCTGCACATCCAGATTGCCGCACATTCCGCAATGTACGTACCAGACGTATCCAATCGGCGTCGCCCAGGCGAAAAACCGCGAATCGCAAACCCGGCATCTCCATGGACGCAATCTCGCCACGCCGGCGAAATAATCCATTGCGCTGCGCCTGCGGGACCGGCGAGGGCTGTCACTGCGGCAAACTGGACAAAGCAATTTCTTAATTCCCCTGGAAATCTGGGCAAAGGATAATCGAACGCTGATTCAATTGGCAAGTTCCATCTGCGAAACGTTGTGCAATGCATGTACAATGACACGTGAGAGGAAAAATGGCCGATTACACTTCCGAACATGCGAGCGCAGGGATCAATGCAAAACTTCCACATCTGGAGACCTGGCCCAATCAATTTCCAGGATACCGGATCGTAACGCGATATCCCGAATACACCTCGGTTTGCCCAAAAACAGGATTGCCGGATTACGGAACGATAACAATTGAGTACGAACCGAAAAAAGCCTGCCTCGAACTCAAGGCTCTGAAAATGTACCTCCTTGCTTACCGCGACCTCGGCATTTTTTATGAAAATGCCGTCAATCGCATGTTGCGTGATATCGTGGATGCCATTCACCCGGTGTGGTGCGAAGTGCGCGGGGAATTCACGCCACGTGGCGGATTAACCACCACGGTAGAAGCTCGTTGGCCAAGAAACACAAAGCCCCGCAAATCGTAGACAACCAATAGCGACTCAGTAATAATCTGAGGTACGGAAGTGATGGTTGCGCCAAAACACTCACTTTACAGTTTTTTGAGGCGCCGGCCTTTAAAGCTCGCGAGAATCCAATGGACGCGTGCTTAAAACCGGACGCGAAGGAGCGAAGATGAGCATTTCCCCGAATGTTCCTGATCCGGGAACCCATGAACAAAATTTCTATGAAGCGGCCCCCACGCCCCGCTGGATTATGGTGGTGTTCGTGGTGGCCTTCTTGCTAATCGGTTATTTCGCGTACGCCGGCAATACCGCAAAATCAAAGCTGGAGAATGATCTGGCCCAGGCCAATTCCAAAGAAGCGATTCTTTCTGTGCAGATCGATCAAACCAATTCACGCGTGGCGGACCTGAAAGGCCAACTGGAAGTGACTACGCAAAAACTCGGCTTCACGCAGGCCGAATTGGCGCAGGCTCGCGCGCTGGCCCAAAACATTCGCGAGACCCAGAAAGAATCCGATGAAAAGCTGACCACGCAAATTGGACAAGTGAAGCAGGACACCGAAGCGAAGATCGGACAAGTCAGCACGGACCTGACCGGTGCGAAGGGCGACATCACCGCGACCAAGCAGGACCTGGAAGCAACCAAGGAAAAACTCACCAGCACGGTGGGCGATTTGGGAGTGCAAAGCGGCCTGATCGCGCGCAACCAGGAAGAACTCGATCAGCTGAAGCGCTCTGGCGAACGCAATATTTTCGAGCTGCACCTGGCGAAGTCCAAGACGCCGACTCATGTTGGCCCTATTCAAGTCACGCTGACCAAAACAGATCCGAAAAAATTCAAGTACACGCTGATGGTTGTCGCCGACGATAAGACCATCGAGAAAAAAGACAAGACCGCGGACGAGCCCGTGCAGTTTTATATTAAGGGCGCAACGAAACCCTATGAGATCGTGGTGTTCGACGTTACCAAGGACAAGGTGAACGGCTACCTATCGACGCCGAAAGACGTGGGCACCGCCCGCGCGCAATAACCGGCAAACCCTACTCGGGCACGCTGAAAAGAAAAAACAAATCTGTCATTCCGAGCGCACCGAGGAATCTCTCTTCGATTTTAACCCGAAGTAAGAGAGATTCCTCGCTGCGCTCGGAATGACAGAAACTTTAGTTTTTCAGTACTGATTTACCTACGACTGAAAGTCCTTCATTGTCGTAGCCATTTCGTGGAGTCGCCGGTCAACCTGCGCATAAACTGTGCCGGGTTCAAACACACCCTTCGCATCGCGGCGGCCGGCCTTCACACCTGTCAAAACTTCAATCCCCTCTTCGAGTGAAGTCACCGGAAGAATGTGAAATTTACCCGCGGCCACCGCTTCGATCACGTCATCGCGCAGCATTAAATCTTCAATATTTTCCGATGGAATCATCACGCCCTGCCGTCCGGTCAGCCCGGTTTTCACGCGGCACACATCGAAGAAACCTTCAATCTTCTGGTTCACTCCGCCAATTGGCTGAATATCGCCTTGCTGGCTGACAGAGCCGGTTACAGCAATGTCCTGGCGAATCGGCAATCCCGAAAGCGCGGAAAGCAGCGCGTAAATCTCAGTTGAGCTGGCGCTATCTCCATCGACACCGCTGTAAGATTGCTCAAAGCAAATGCTGGCCGCGAGCGAGAGCGGCTTATCCTGCGCAAATTTCGTGCGCAAATATCCGGCAATAATTTGCATGCCTTTATCGTGAAAGCTGCCGCTCAGGTTGGATTCCCGCTCCACGTTGATCAATCCAGTTTTTCCGAGTGAAGCGGACGCCGTGATCCGCACAGGCTTGCCAAACGCATAGCCGCCGATTTCCAGCACGCTCAAGCCGTTGATCTGGCCGACGCGCGTTCCGTCCGTCTCAATCAGCAGAGTGCCTTCCTCGATCATTTCGCGGATCTTCGTTTCGGTGAGGTTGTGCCGCTCGATTCGCGCTTCGCGCGCGCGCCGCACATGCAAACCATTCACCAGATCGGTTCCCTCTTGCCGCGCAATGTAAGCCGCTTCACGCGCCAAATCCGCAAGCTCAGGGAATCGCGCCGTGACTTTATTTCGGCGCCCAGCCAGGCGCACGCCATACTCCAGCATGCTGGCCACGGCCGACCGATCGAACGGCCCAATCTTTTCCTGCTCGGAAAGCTGCCGCAACCGGTCGCCGTAATGACGAATGACGGCGTCGCTCATCACCATTTCTTCGTCAAATTCCACACGCACTTTGAAAATTTTGCGGAAGTCTTCCTCATAATTATAAAGGAGCTCATACATGTGCCGGTCGCCAATCAATATCAGCTTCACATCAATGTCGATCGGTTCCGGTTTGAGCGCGGAGGATCCAAACGGAAAAAACATTTCCAGCGGCTGAATTTCAAGCTTCGCGTGATTCAGCATGCGCTTCAGCGTGCGCCATACTCCGGCTTCCGTCAACGCATCCAGCGCGTACATCACCAGAAAACCGCCGTCCGCGCGAAGAATCGAGCCGGGGCGCAGGTCCATGAAATCCGAATTCCAGCCCCCGCGCGAATCGTAACTTCGCTGAATCGTGCCAAACAAATTTGTATAGGTCGGCGTCGTTTCAAAAATGACGGACGAGCGGTCTTCATCCGTGTGCGCCAGCAGAACGTTGACCCCATACACGCGAAATGGATCGCGCTCTGTCGATGCAGATCGTGGCCCGCCATCCGGTGGCGGCACTCCACCCGGCTCTTCCTCGCCCTCTCGCTCTTTAAACGGATCGAGATTGTCCAGAATCTGGTGGCGAACTTCTTCCAGATATTCCGCCACCGTCGCGCCTAAATATTTTTCTTTTAATTCCTCGATGAAGCCATCGACCAGCACCGATGCGGCTTCCTGCTCAAGGTAGCTCAGTTCGCTGGCCAACTCCCTGGAAAGCGTCAGCGTCTTCCGGTAAACGACAGTAAACTCCTGGCGAAATTGCTCGTATTTCCGCTCCAGATCCTCGGCCACAATGGTTTCCAGCTTGCCCTCATGCACCATCTTTGGAATATCTTCGATCGGCACCATCTGCCCTTCGAGAACGGGAAAAATTTCCGGCAGCGCCACCGCTCCCACCTGCATGTGTCCAAGAGCAAATTGCTCGCGCGCGATGCGGTGCGTGAAATCATCCATCAATTCTTTTTCGCGAACCGTAAAGCGGTCCACGATGCGCCCTTTTTGCCTTTGAAAAGGTTCGCCCTCGAACACTTGCGGAATTCGCCGCCGCAAAAATTCGATACCGCTCTGCATGTCTTTCTTGAATCCATTGGCCTGCCCGCGCGGCAAAGCAATGAGCCTCGGACGATCGGGGCTTTTAAAATTATTGACGTAACAGCGATCGAGCGACGCCTTCGAGGGAGGATGAATTTGATCGATCAGATGGGTAATCGTCCCGCCCCGGCTTGTACCCGCCAGGCCGCACACAAAAATATTGAACCCGGGCGCGTTCAGCTCGACGCCCATTTTCAGTGCGCGGAATGCGCGCTCCTGTCCAAGCAATTCCTTCACCGGTTCGGCTTCCGCCGTGGTGGCAAATGGAATGGAATCCGGATCGCATCTCCACCGAAGTTTTTCTGCTGGTAAACCGACGGGCAATGTCATGGGTTCAGTGGCCATTTTAAATTCTTGTAGATCTCAAGCGCGTTACTCTAGCACAGGCAAGACGGCGGGCGCACATTCACCGGCCCCACAATTTCCACAGCCTGCAAACGATCTTTCAATCCGCTTTTCACAATGCAGGCTTGGCACAAAAAAAGTCCTGCGACTTAACGTACGGACACATTCGGCAAACGTTCTGCTTCATCCATTCCCGAATACACATCCAGAATTCCAACAGCTGTCGCCACAACGATGGGGCCGAGGATGACTCCCAACACCCCAAACACTGCGATCCCGCCCAGCACGCTGATAAATACCAGCAACCCATTCAACGAAGCGCGTCCTCCGAGCAGAACCGGGCGCAGCACGTTGTCCACCATTGCGCCCACCGCCCCGCAAAGAATCACCAGGATGATCGCGCGCCACGCATGCCCCGTCGAAAAAAGCCAAATCGTCGCGGGAATCCAAACCGGCCATGCACCCACAACGGGCAGCAGCGATAAAAATGCCATGACCACTCCCCAGAAAATCGGCGATCCCAAGCCTACAATCGCAAACGCTCCGCCGCAGATCAGCCCTTGCACCAAGGCAATCGCCACGCTGGTCGTGACACTGGCAAAAACCAGTTCGCGGGCTTCCGCCAGCATGCGCTCCTTCGTGGTTTCCTCGAACGGCAGAAAATTGCGAAATCGCTCGAGAATCGCGTCGCCGTCCTTCACGAAATAAAACAGCGCAAACAGCGCAACAAATAATTCAAACAGAAAGATGACAATATTCCGGATCACCAGTCCAAGTTCCGCGGCCATATATTCCCCGGCCCGACTGGCCCCCTGACGCACAAGCCCGGGCAAATCCACATCTATTCCATGCGCCGCGATCTTTGCGCCGATCCAGGCCCACGCTTTGGCAAACCATCCGTATTGCCCGTTTCCTATGGCTTGCTGTATGTCTCCTGCCGCCGCGATTCCCTCGCGCACAAACATCACCGCCAGCAACAGCACGGGAATGATCAGGATCAAGGTGACGCCCAGTGTGATGAGCGCAGCCGCTCGCGTGCTGCCCCACTTTTTCTCAAAGCGCTTATTCAACGAATGAAAGAGGACGCCGAAAACCGCGGCCCATCCGAGAGGCGTCAGAAACGGCTCAAAAACGCGGAAGACCAGATAGGTGAGACATAAAATAACGCCGTAAAATAAAAAATTATTGAAACGATAATCGGTGTTTTGTGTCACGGCGTTTCCGGCTCTCCCTTGGTCCTAAACAAGCTTGATCCTACGCACGAATCCACTCGGACGTTCATCTTATAACCAAGCTGGAAGAATTAGTGAACTTCATGAAGGTCAGGCTGGGCCCGCCGTTTGTTTTTGAAATCTTCTTTGTGGGTCGCGGCTTCAGCCGCGACATCAAACCGCTTGCATAGACGGGGCTTTAGCCCCTGAAGCCCATGGCATCCAAATTGAAAAGAAGAGTTCGATCAGCCAAGTCATAAATAGCTCGCTGGAGGCACATGATAGGACTTCAGGGACTAAAGAGTTTGTGTGAGAACTACAAAATTTGCTCTTCAGTGGCTAAACAGGCCGCGGAAAAAGTACTCAATTCTGTCATTCGGAGCGAAGCGAGGAATCTAACTTCGACTTAACCGTGAGAAAACAAAGAAAACGAGATTCCTCGCTTCGCTCGGAATGACAGAGATGGGGGGGCTTCCGCAGCCTGTAAAGCCAAACTCATTTTGCAGGACTTATGTCGTGGCTAAAGCCAGAACCGACAATGATTCCGCGGGTCTCACTCAGACTCGAGAGCCCTTTTTTTTACGTCTCTGAGCTTCGCGGCTGAAGCCGCGACCCACAAAGATTTTTTGTGAGATCCCCTAGATCGCCTACTTCACGCGGAAGGGCGTGCTATGATTTCTGTAGATAGTTTAGAGGTAATACGATGAACGATACCGTTGCCTGCCGCCATCTCCACACGAAACTCATTGCCAAGGATTCCGACGCGGAATATGTGGAGTGCCTCGATTGCGGGGCCATCATCGAATCCAGCGAGATGCCGGAATCGCCTACTGGCTTCAATGAATCGCTCTCCGACGCTTAACTTGAAACTCCGCGACCGGGCGAAAAGGCTTTAACACTGAGGACACAGAGAACACAGAGAAAGTCAGGAGAAAAGCGCGAGAATTTTTTAACTGACTTTTGAAATTACTCTCGCTTATTGAATTCCTAGCAGACCGATAATTCGTACAACATCAGCCGCGGACACGTCATAAAGCGGACGCTCGTCTTCCTGCTCTAATTGTTCGCGCAAATATTGAGCGGCTACGTAGCTTGCCTCGCGATCCGAAATATTTCGTCCAGCTTTCCCCGTGAACTCAACAATTCCCGGATGCGAGAGGCCCACGATCGAACCTTTGCCATCGACCAGGAATTTGGTGTCCACGGTATCGCTATGGCGAGTAGCTACGCCATTCCAAAGATGCGAAAACCGGCAGTGATAGGTGCGATCCGTCAGACGTGAGGTCACGTCAAATTCTCCGACGAATTGGCTCATTGCCCCAAGATTGGGAATCCCGATTCCTGTGCTCATTTTCTCCGCTTTCTTTTTCTCTGCTTCCTTTGCGCTACTTCAATTGTCCTACGGTGACGGGCTCAGCATGCGCGAAGCTGCTTGCCGCAGCCGCAATACCCGCGCCCACCGAAAGTTTCATGCCCTGATCGAGCAAAACTCTTTCCAGACAATCGAGGAACAGGAGCACGTTCGCGCGCTGGCTGGAGTATCCCATCAAACCAATGCGCCACGTGGTGGACTTGATTTCGCCAAGGCCTCCCGCGATTTCGATATTAAATTCATTCAACAGACGCCCGCGCGCTTTCACTCCATCGATGCCCGCGGGAATCCAAACGGAAGTAACAGTAGACAAGCGGTCTTCCGGATTTTCGACAAACATGCGAATGCCCATCGCTTCCAAACCCGCGATCAGCGCCGCCTGATTTTGCCGGTGCCGTTCCCAGCTTGCTTCCAAGCCTTCTTCCAGCACAATCCGTAGCGCCTCGTGCAATGCATAAATCAGCGGTATCGGCGGCGTGTGATGGTAGGTGCGTTCCTTGCCCCAATAATTCATGACGCTGGTCAGGTCAAAATACCAGCTCTGCACCTTCGACTTCCGGGCGCGCAGCATTTCCTCTACGCGCGAATTCACGGTGATTGGAGACATGCCAGGAGGCGCGCTGATCGCTTTCTGCGTGCCGCTAAAGCAGATATCGACGCGCTGGCGATCCACGTCCAACGGGACGCCGGCAAGCGAAGCGACGCTGTCCACAACGAGAAGCGCCCCAAGTTCATCGGCAACTTTGCGAAATACGTCGAGGTTTGAAACCACACCGGTCGATGTTTCGCCATGGGCAAGTCCCACAAACTTGATTTTGCGGCCTTGTCCTGCACGTCGGACATCGTCCGGATCCACCGTGCGGCCCAATGGTGCCAGGACGCGGTGAATCTTTGCACCGGTGCGTTCTGCAATTTCCGCCATACGCGCGGAAAAAGTTCCGTTCACGCAGACGATGGCTTCGTCACCCGGTTCCAACACGTTGACCATAGCGGTTTCTATGCCGCCTGTTCCAGAAGCGGAAATAGGGAACGTAATGTTATTTTGCGTTTGAAACACACGGCGCAGCAGTTCCTGTACGCCACCCATAAATTCAGTGAACCATGGGTCCACATGTCCGACCAGGGGCGTAGCCAAGGCGCGGTACACGCGCGGACTGATACACGAAGGACCAGGCGTAAGCATCAGCCTTGTCGGGGGTCGAACTTCATCCATCGGATTCAACATGGAATCAAACCTCAGCTTTCACACGGCAACGTACAAACATTACCGATAATAATAAGAAGATTGCACACTAATTTGATGCGCAGAATGTTAAAAGCCATTCAAGACGACTCAAAATTACCGGGTACTTTCCTGGTCGAGTTCGGCAAGATTCTTTGAAACAAACTACTGACCGCTATATAGTTTGCGCGATTCCCAGCGCTCGTGCAACCGCCAAAATGGCTGTGTCTGAAGAATCATCCACTCATCGAATGCTTTTTGGTTGTTGCCTCGATGGCACAGCCAGATTGCATTTCAGAAATCATATTCTTTGAGCGCTTGCCGCCTGCTATGTTATCTTCGCGTGGCACTGGAGGATGGAGCATCGATGGCGGAAAAACTGGTTCTGGTTGGCGTGATCCCTGAAATCGTGGTGATAGGTCCTGAAGAGCAAGTCGTGTGGTTGTCTGACACCGGAAATCTGAAGATTCAATTCGATCCGAACCGCTGCCCATTTCAATCGAATATTTTCCAAGCGCCTCCGGGACGCCAGCTCCAAAGTGGCCCGCCGCGCCCCGGCACCAATCCCGGCTCCTTCAAGTATCGCCTCTGGCTAAACGATCAGCCTGTGGGCAATGGTGAAGTCATTCTGAGAGAAAAATAAACTTCAATTCCCTGCCAGTCCTACCCGGCTCGTATCGATCGAATGTGCCAACCCTCGCCGCACAGGCGCCAATAGAACTGCGGGGATCGGCTTTTCCGGAGAAAGGGTCAGATTGGAACTCCTGCCCGGGAATTCGGCGCGGCGATCCAGCTTAAGGCCGGCTTCACGGACAAGCTCTTCGGAAAATTTTGGATCGTCGGACGAATCCACGCCCCAGAACCACAAATTCTCTTCTTTCTTCTGGAGAAATTGCAACGATTCCTCAAGCTTGCGCATGGCACGGTCAAACGTAGATGCGAGAAAATAAACGGGTAAAACCCAAGTCTTGCGGGCAAAAGAGGCCCGGACTCGCACGCAGTATTTTCCGTTCTGATTTAATTCAATTGAGCATTGATATTCATTGCGATGATTATTTTTCCCCTGCATTTGGCACCTCACGAACTGAATAGCAACTGGCTTAGCCGAGACTAGCCCCACTTTACTATGCCGCAAAAATATGGCGCTTCGTTGAATGCCTTGTTAATTTTTTATTACAAGAAATCGGGGAAATTCCAAAAGACAACAAGCGCTGGGAGGCTTCGGGTCACGGCCCCTGGCGAAGGCCGTTGATTAAAAGCAACATAATGCTAACGCAGGAGAGAGACTTAGGCAAGTCCCTCTTACAAAAAACTAATCTCCTTAATTTCAAACACTTACGCACTATGCGGGATTCGTCAAGCGTTTCAAACTCTCTGGATTGTAATGTAATTGTCCCTCTTGCTGAAGCCGCGTTTTCAGCGCGTCACGGAACAATTCGTACGCGGTTTGCTTCTTTTCCTGCAACACTTGCGCTTCGATTTTCGATTTTTGCTTTTCGAAGTCGTCCTGGTTTACGGGATCGTGCTGCGCAACGTGGTAAACCGTCCAGTTTGGTCCTACAGCTATCGGGTCGCCTGTTTGACCCACAGGTAACGTAAACGCTGCAGCGAACTGCTTGGCGCTGCCAATGTCGGGAATTGAGCCAGTCCGGGAAATCGCATCGGAGGTCTTTACATCAAGACCAAGGCCTTTGGCTGCGCCCGTGAAATTTTCACCAGCCTTAGCGCGTTTCGCCAGATCATCGGCGCGTGTCTTCGCCAGCTCCACAGCTTTTTCCATGCGGAGGTCACTCGCGGCGCGGTCGTGAACTTCCGCGAGTGTCGCAGGGTGCATGGGTTGGATGTCTTTCACAGAAACCACGACGTAGCCTGCATCCGTGTGAATCGGAGCGCCAACATCTCCCACGCGCTGACGGAATACCGTGTCCATCAAGCCCGGGGCATTACCGAGTTCCGGAAGCGGCTGAGTGGCTTCCACTGACTTCGCCTCTCCCGTCGTCATGTTGAATTTCTTGGCAAGATCTTCGATCGGAGTCTTGCCGGTGCGGCGGATTTCATCGGCGATCTGGGTGGAAATAGTTTCGCCCAATTGCTCCGCCTTTTGTTCCTGCAATTGATTGATAATGCTTGCCTTGACTTCATCAAGCGTCTGCGTGCGCGCTTGCTCGCGGTCAATCACCTGAATAATGTGGAAGCCGTACTGCGTCTTCACGAGGTCTGAGATCGATCCCTTGGGGAGGCTGAAGGCAGCTGCTTCAAATTCTGGAACTGTTTGTCCGCGAACGATCCAGCCCAAGTCGCCGCCCTTGTCCTTGGAAGTATCCTCGGAGTATTGCTTAGCGAGGTCCGCAAAATTTCCGCCGTGCTTTGCCTTGTTCAACACGTCTTCCGCTTTTTTCTTAACTTCGGCGGCTTCGGCATCCGTCATTCCAACTGTTTTAAACAGAATATGGGCAATGTGGGCACGATCTTCCAATTTGTATTGATCGATGTGGCTCTGGTAATACACTTTTTCGTCGTCCTCGGTCACTGGCGAGCGCTGTTTAAGCTGCGCCAAGCTCAGAATCGCATAATCCAGCGTTCTGCGTTCCGGAACGACGTATTTGGCTTTATTCTTTTCAAAATAAGCGGCAATGTCTGCATCTGAAACTTCCACCTTGGATTGCAGGTCCGAAGGCTTGATGGTCACGTAGTCGAGCTTGATCTTTTCATTTTCGCGCCGGAATTCAGCGCGCACTTCGTCATCGCTGGCTGTTACCCCGTCGGTCACAAGTTGTTGGAATTTCTGCTGCAGTAGCGCGTTTTTCACTTCCGTTTCAAATTCCGGAACACTCATCTGGAAGCGCGCCTGAACTTCCGCGCTATAGCGGTCCATGCCGATGAAGGTGTCGCCAGTGAAGGCTGTAGGCACGAGCTTCTTGATGAAGTCAGCATGCTCTTCATCCGAAACGCGCAGTCCCATGCGGTTGGCCTCGAGCGCCAACATCTTTTCATCGACCAGTTGGTCGAGCGCCTGTTGATTGTAAATTCCCACGAGTGCAGGGGGTATCTGGCTACCGCGCGTGCTCTTGGCCAACTGGTTCTGCACGTCAATAACGGAAATCGCCTGATCGCCTACCGTGGCAACGGTATCCGCAGCGTTGATATCATTCGTGCCCTGGGGCACAAGGTACAGCAACATGCCGATCCCCAGAATCCCGACTACGACTCCGAGCATGATGCGTACACCTATCTTTTTTTCACGAAGAGCATCCCACACGTCCGAAAAACCTCCCGCGCAGCTTTTCCGCAATCCGGAAGTCAGGACTGCTGGAAACAGCCGCACACATAGCGAAGCTGGGCATTATAGTGTAGTCAAGCACCTACACTCAATCTCTAATCTTTGACGATGCAATCCTAAACCTTGATTGTAAATACCTCTGTAACATTCCATTCAAAACCCGAGACATGTGGCGCGGGCTTCAGCCTGCGGGGTTTAGTCCTTGCGAGGCCTAAATTCCGCAGGCTGAAGCCCGCTCCACATGAAGTATCTCGTCTTAAGTTATTTGCGGGCCGCATACTCTTTGCTGAATCCGTTCCGTGAATTCGTCATTGTAAAACTGCCATCGGCCCGCGCGGACAGTTTTATATAGTTTGCCGGCGATTCATCCGGCACGCCCGAATCCTTTGTTCCGGCCGTCCCGAGGTTCGCCAGAAAATTTTCAGGCGAATTGCGGGAGGCAGCCTCGACTCCGTAATGCAACTGCCAGAGGTCTTCCAATCCCGGCGAGCTTTTCAGCGTTACGAACGTCGGAATCTCCGCTCCCTTGTTCGCCCCATTGTTCATCACAGCGACTCGCGGGCGCATGGCGTGGATCATAATTGGCAGACTCGATGTTTCCTTGCCGTGATGGGATACGACGTACACGTCGACAGTGCCTATCAGGTTATTCGGGCAGGCCAGATCGTGTTCCTTGTTCCAGGTTAAATCCCCGAAGTCGGACATGCGAAACTTTCCCAGCGAAATTACCGATCCAACCGATTGCTTATTCTCCCCGCCAACCATTGGATCCTTAGTTTCATCCTTCGGCTGAAAATCAGCGCATAGCGGGTTGGGAGCTCCAGCGCCAGGCAAAGGCTCCACAATTGTATTAGACGCAGCGGAAACGACTTGGACATCAATCCCAGTGATCGGAATTTTGTCGCCGGGTTTAGCAAGGATGTGATTTCCCTTTTCGCGCACTTTGAGGTAGGCAGCGTAATATTGCGGGACGTTCACCAGTGGGTCGTGCGTAGGTCCGTGGTCCACGAAATTAAGGATGTGAATCCTGGAGGCGAGTTCGGGGACTCCGCCGGCATGGTCGACGTGATAATGCGTCAAAATCATGTAGTCGATCTGCGTGATCCCCGCTTGCTTCACGACGGCCATGATTCGATCCGCGTCGCGAGTGCCCGGCCACCCGGCATCGATCAGCAGGGATTGCCCGGACGGAGAAACCAGCAGCGTCGACTGCCCACCCTCAACGTCAATAAAATAAGCAGTTAAGGCCTTGCCGGTTTGAGCCCCGGCATTTGTTTGCGGAAGCATTATGGCAATGATGAAAAATGGCGCCAACAATTTGCGCATCTCGACTCCTCAAAATAGATCAGGGGAACCAAATAGAACGCCAAAAATTTTATGGCGACAGAGGGAGTCTACCAACGCATCTGACGAGGGGCAAGGCGGCACGGTTCCAAACTGCCAAATAATCGCAAGAACCATTGGGCTTCGAAGCCTGAAATGGAAAGCGATACTGGGCTATGACATAGCCTTAGGCGACGAAATATCGTCAGTAGCAAAATGTCGCATAAGTTTGGCTGAGCATGATAATCTAGGAATGCATTTTTGAGGATGAGGATATTGATGAGCAACCAGACTCAAACATCGACCGAAGGCAAGAGTTTAATTCGTGTGCGTCCGAGAGGTTTTTGCGCCGGCGTTGTGCGCGCGGTGGATATCGTGGAGCTGGCCTTGCAAGCGTATGGGCCGCCGGTATACGTCCATCACGAAATCGTGCACAACCGCTACGTTGTGGAACAACTGCGAAAAAACGGCGCAATTTTTGTCGAAACCGTGGAAGAAGTTCCGCTCGGTGCAGTGCTGGTGTTCAGCGCGCACGGAGTTCCTCCCACCACGCGCGAAGAAGCCCGGATCCGTGAATTGCGCGTGATTGACGCCACCTGCCCGCTCGTGACCAAGGTCCATCTTGAAGCGCTGAAATTCGCGCGCGAAAATCGCACCATCATTTTGATCGGCCATCGCGATCACCAGGAAATTGTGGGAACTTCCGGTGAAGCTCCCAAACAAACCGTGGTGGTGGATAGCGTTGAGGCCGTGGATGCGCTCGAGGTATCGGACGCGGATCGCCTTTCGTTCCTGACGCAGACCACGCTTAGCCTGTATGACACGCAAGAAATTGTCGCCCGCCTGCGTGAAAGGTTTCCCAAGATCGAGGGACCCGCTTCGGATGACATATGCTACGCAACGCAGAACCGCCAGGAAGCTGTTGAACAGCTGGCCAATGAAGTCGAACTCATTCTGGTGGTCGGCTCGCCTAACAGTTCGAACTCGAACCGGCTCGTGGAAGTCGCCAAGCGTTCGGGAGTAGCAGCGGAATTAATTGACTCCGCAAGTGATATTGATCCGAAATGGCTGGAAGGAATCCGCAGCGTAGGCCTGACAGCGGGCGCATCGGCGCCTGAAATTCTGGTCGAGCAAGTCAGCGAACGGCTTGCTGGCTTGGGCTACACCAATCAACGCGATCTCGACTTGATCCGGGAAGATGTGCGATTTACTTTGCCGTCCGAACTGACAAACATCGTCCCTGCTGCGAAATAGGGCGATCACCTTATAGCAAAGTAGTCGTACCGGCTGCCATCTTCAAGAGGGGGCAACTCTAGCGTCAGGGGGAGCTACTTTGGCGGTCAAAATTACCCGTCAGCCGAAGAATATAGTTCTGCTGGGAGCAGCGACAAGCGCGGCGGCGCTTCGCTCCGGCCTTGAGCGCGCACCTGAAACCTTACGCGCGGCAGGCATTTCTGACCGGCTGAAGACCGCAGGGTTTACAGTTCTCGACCACGGCAATACTTCCACTTATATTTCGCAGCCGGACGAAGAGCATCCACGCGCTAAAAATGTTTCCACGATTTTAAAACTTCTGAATGACCTGCGCCCGCGCATCGAAACTGCCGTAAAGTCCGGCGCGCTTCCCGTTATTCTCACGGGCGATTGCATTTCGGTTCTGGCGACAATCGCCGGAACGCGGCGCTATTTTCGAAACGTCAGCCTGATTTATATGGACCGCGACGCAGATCTGAACGTGCCAGCCACATCTCCTTCGGGATGCGTGGATGGCATGGTGATCTCGCAAGTGATTGGCCGAGGCGCGCCAGAACTGGTTCGCTTCTGGGGCGAGCCGCCACTCGTTCGCGAGCCTGATATCGCACTATTCGGTTTCGAGCGCCTGGATCCGCCCGAAGAGCAATATCTGCTGGCCTCACCCTTGCGCAGGCATCCTTACCTTGAGGTTACAGCGGTGGGTGCGGCCGCAGCCGCGCGCCTTGCCCTCGAACGCGTTCACGCCGCCAAACATGAATTCGTTCTGCACTTCGACGTCGACCTGATTAACAGCGAAGAATTTTCATGGACCAATTTTCCTGGGGCAGGCGGCCTGAGCCTAAGCGAAGTGCGCGACGCGCTCTGCGTGTTCGCCGCCCAGCCAAATCTAGCCGCTTTTGAAATAGCAGGCTACAACCCCGACCTCGATCCTGATGGTCAGGGCGCACGAAAATTGATTGATCTGCTGACAACCGTTCTGTCAAAGCGTTTGGAAATTTTGAATGCATCCACCGATGGAAACGCGGATCCCTCAAATCCTTCCGCGGGTGCTTTCGCGGCGGCATCTGCTGCCGGATCCCATCCAATTTCGCAGCCTGGGAGCCCAAACGCTTTGTCAAATCACGCATCTACCCCGGAATTGCCGAATGAGCGGGAATCTGATGCAGGCACTCCTTAAGCCGTGCTTATTTCTCTTCCCTTTCCCGTAATGCAATTAGCTGGCGTGCCCTAAAACTTACCTGAACGAAATATTCAAAAGTTGCACCTGCGTCCTGGATGCGTTACCGTTTTTATCTATCGCGGAGGTTTTCCTGATGAGCGGTAAAGGCATGGCAATCACAATCGCGCTGTTCATTTCGCTGGCAGGGACCGGACTGGCACAGCTTTATCCGGCATTCGGAGCCAGCGCGAATTCGCAGGATCAGATGAACATGTCCGGGCCGACCGACCTCGGGATTCCCTCTTATCACGCTTATGCGTTGAAACCGCCGATTCCGGCAACGCTTGATCCAAAACAATTTCCTGACGCACTGAACCGCAATGTGTATGCGCTCGCCGCGAAAATTCGCCCTGTTTTGTACCAGCAGCCCTGCTATTGCTATTGCGACAGGCATATGGGGCATAAGAGTTTGCTCGATTGCTTTGTAGGGACGCATGGGGCGGAATGCGACGTCTGCCAAAAGGAAGCCGTTCTGGCCTACCAGCTGACGCAGAAGGGGAAAACTCCCGCGCAAATTCGCGCCGCTATTATTCGAGGCGATTGGCGTCCCGTAAACCTGAATCCATATATGGCGGATGCCGGTTCTCATTAATTTTGATTTTTCTGAAAGCAGGTACGACAGGCTTCCATCTATCTAATTTTTATTATTGCAGTGAGTAGCGTTCCCTTGCTCGATATGCCTTTGCCCTCCAGGAAAAATCAATAAATGGCCGAACTCGAGCAGCTACGGCCGAATTCGCCGGACACCCCAAATACAAATCATGGATCGCTGAAAGAGTTAGCACTTTTTTTTCTTCGTCTCGGCGTTACCGCGTTCGGGGGGCCTGCCGCGCACATCGCCATCATGGAGGATGAACTCGTCCGTCGGCGAAAGTGGCTCTCGCGTGAAAAATTTCTGGATTTGCTCGGCGCAAGTAGCCTGATTCCCGGCCCCAGCTCGAGCGAATTGGCAATTCATATCGGCTATTTGCGTGCCGGATGGGCTGGATTGTTTCTGGGCGGCGTATGTTTCATTTTTCCGGCAGCAATTCTGGTTGGAATCATTGCGTGGGCGTACGTACGCTTCGGTCAATTGCCTGCGGTTGGTGCGCTGCTTTACGGCGTGAAACCAGTTGTGATTGCTGTAATTCTGCAAGCGCTCTGGGGGCTTGGCCGCACAGCGGTTAAAAATTGGACGTTAGCAGTTGCCGGAGCGGCGTGCCTTTTACTTAGCCTGGCAAAGGTAAATGTTGTGCTCTTGCTGTTTGGAACGGGAGCGGTTGTGGCGTGCCTTCATGCTCTATTTGGCAAGCGCGAGGGAACTCAAAAAACGGCGGGCGCGGCTTTCTTTATTTCGCTCGCGCGTGGAACGCGCGTAGCACTGGCTCGAATTTTTCCTTGGGCAAGTGCTGGCGTTGCCCTCGCTGTGGTTCCTGGCATCTGGGCGCTGTTCCTGGTCTTCGTCAGAATCGGATCGATCGTGTTTGGGAGCGGCTATGTTTTATTGGCGTTTTTGCGCGCGGATCTTGTGGTGCATCGCGGTTGGGTGACGGACGCGCAATTGCTGGATGCTGTGGCCATTGGACAGGTCACGCCCGGCCCGGTGTTCACAACAGCTACTTTCCTCGGATATTTGTTGCGAGGACCAGTGGGCGCTCTGGCCGCCACGGTTGGAATTTTCCTCCCGGCGTTCATTCTTGTCGCGATCAGCGGGCCTTTGATTCCGCTGATCCGCAAGTCAGCAACTGCCGGGGCGTTTCTGGATGGAGTGAACGTAGCGTCGCTGGCGCTGATGGCGGCTGTCAGCTATCAGCTTGCGCGCTCGACGATCGTGGACTGGCTAACCGCGGCAATGGCGTTTGCGAATCTCGTGCTGCTTCTGCGGTTCCGAATCAACTCGGCGTGGCTGGTGTTTGGCGGGGCGGCTGCAGGAATCGCCATGATGCTGGCGAGGGGGCATTGATCATCGATGAACAGCTACGGTTTTTCCGGCGAAAGTGTGTCGGGGCGCCTCGGCTTAATCCAAAAATCGATCCCAAGCCAAAAGCTATATGCGTGCCTCACGAATGATAACGACAGGCAGATGGCGAATCCGATCCAGATTGTAATTTTGGAGTTGGTGGAGAGTGTCGTGAAATCGCGAAACAGCAATGAAAAAAGAAAAATTGTTACGACCACGGCGGTCGTAGCCGCGTAGTTGATGATCATTGCGCCGAGGTAGTATCCCTGCTCGGGGAAATAGGAAAGCCCGCATTCCGGACAACGCGGCAGCATGCGAAACACCCCGCGAAATAACCGGCCGCGGCCGCAATTGGGACAACGCCAGTGTGCGGCACGGCGCACGATCAGTTTAAAAGCGGGTCGTGACATCATGTAGTTGCCGAAGGCTAAGTGTCACATGAACGCGCTGCAATCATCAGTTGTATTTTTTGACGGAGTGAATTCCAGATCGACTCTTGCTAACGGAAAAGCTTTCGTAACAAATCTTTTCCTTCGGGTTCGGTTAGAACATTTTTCTGCATGAGGGTCATTATCAGGTCGCTAAGAACCACATTCTTTATCGTTTGACTTCCATCGGTTGAGGTCAATTCGGGCGTTTTTTTTGAATCTTCCGCTGGAAGCGATTGGCCGCTGATTTCCAGCAACCACTTTTGAAAAATCCTGACCTGCTTAGGTTGTGCGGACACGAATGCCAAACCCATCCCCATCCCGTTCGCGGAAAAAATTACCTTGGCATGAGCTTCGAAAGTCACGTTTCCTCTTTGGATACGGACCGTGGCTGCTGTCCCAATAGGCAAAGTGTTGAGGGTATCGATATAGCAGCCACCCAAGCTCAAATCACTGGTTCTTCCGACGACCTTTGTGCCTGATTTGCCTTCAATCACTTCGACTGTAGCAGTGAATGGAAATCGCAAATTGCGACGACGCTCGGCGGGACTCTCCAGGGTGTTTTGGTCTAACTCCGCAGGCTTGTTGGGGGACATACGCTGGACCTCGTTGACAACTTAAAGATTAGGCCAAGGCTCAAATTCTGGCCCAGCCCACATGAACCGCCAATACCAAATTGTTACCCAACGGGATAAGCAAGGCAAGGCATCGCTTACTTGGAGTTGCCTGGTAAGTACCTGTAGAATCCGCTGATTATAGAATCCCTAAAGACGAATATTTTAAACGTAAATTGCAAAGTGGAATGCCGGTTAACAGAGAAGTTTTAATTTAGGGACTCTATTTTAGAAACTCGCAGTCCGAAAACCATTGCCCCACTCCGGCACATAAACCTACCATGGATGTTGGACTTTCATCGATTTTCTTCCATTTTTATGACCTAATGAGGGATCAAGTGATGCGATCAAACAAGAATGGAAATAACCAGCATCCGAGGGATCTTGAACGCCTCGAACGGAAGGAAAATGAAATTTGGCGCCTGGCAATTTTCATGCTGGTAGTTCTGTCCGTGGGTGTAGGCATCCTATCCAAACAGGCACTGGAAGCGACTTCGTGGCGTCTTGACGCGCTGCCGATCGGAGTAGGCGTCCTTATTTTCCTCTTTGGCATTTACGTATGGACAAGAAAGCACAAAATTAACGAATTGCGGAACTTCGCGCGTGGTTTAGAGAAGGTTCAGGATGTACCTCTGGAATCAGATGAACTCGAAAAGCTCACAGGGGTAATTTCCGCTTCCAGGCAGGGCTACCGGGACCTGATCGACAGTCTCGATCATTTAATTTTTACAACCTCGCTCGATGGACATCTTCGGGCCGTAAACCAGCGCGTTGCAGAAGCTTTGGATCTGCCGTACTCGGAAGTCGTGGGGCACCGATTGGATGAATTTTTCGATGAGCCACGAATGGAGAACTTGCAAAGTTCGATTGCCCGGTTCAAGGAAAGAAGGCACTGGAATGGCACCGTCCGGATGCGCCTTAAGAATACTGGTGGCGTCCGCTATTTCGATTGCATTTTGCAAGCGATTGTAAAAGACGGGCAGGTCGTTGGTGCCAGTGGTCTGGCGCGGGATATCACCTCACAACGCGAGAGCGAAACGCGGTTTACGGAGTTGTTCGAAACGCTGCAGGAAGGGGTCTACTTCTGCGATTCCGAGGGAAAGCTACTGGACGTGAATCCTGCGTTGGTCCGAATGCTGGGATACTCCCACAGGGAAGAGTTGATCGGAACGACCATCGGAAATCTTTATTTTGAAATGCCATCGGAACTTTTTCCGGTGCGTCAACGCACTCCTTTCTCCAATTCCATCACTCGTGAGATCACTTTGCGCCGGAAAGACGGAATACCGGTGATTTGCATAGACAACTCCAACACTGTGGGCGACCCCAACGGGCATATGATCCGACATCAGGGAACTCTGGTGGACATCACAGTCCGTAAGAATTCTGAATTAGAACTGCAGAAGGCCAAGGAAGCCGCCGAAGCCGCCAACGTGGCCAAAAGCGCATTTCTGGCTCATATCAGCCATGAAATACGCACGCCGATGAATGCCGTTCTTGGCATGACGGATCTGGCCCTGGACACAAACTTGACCACCGAGCAGCGGGAATACATGACGATGGTACGCGAGTCCGGCAAATCCCTGCTCACTTTGATCAACGACATTCTGGATTTCTCCAAAATTGAAGCAGGAAAACTGGATCTTGAAATCACGTCTTTTCAGTTACGCGACAGCATTAACGAGATGGTGAAAATTTTTGGCGTGCGGGCAAAACAGAGTGGCCTGGAGCTTTCAAGCCATATCGCACCGGAAGTCCCGGATTCATTGCTTGGCGATGCGGGACGCTTGCGCCAGGTTATTTCGAATCTGGTGGACAATGCCATCAAATTTACGAAACAGGGTGAAATTGCCGTCCGAATTGAGAAAGATTCTTTGACCGAACGAGACGTTTTCCTGCACTTCTCCGTGGAAGACTCGGGGATTGGGATTCCGGAAGACAAACAGCAACTTATTTTCGAAGCTTTTGCTCAGGCGGATAATTCGACGACACGAAAATATGGAGGAACAGGGCTGGGCCTCTCCATTTGCTCACGACTGGTGAACATGATGGGTGGAAAAATCTGGGTCGAGAGCGACCCAAGCGAGGGCAGTGTCTTTCACTTCACGGCCAGATTCAGCCTGCAAAAAGAAAAGACTGGAAGGGCGAACAAGCGTCGGGCCTATTCCCATTCCAAATCGGCTGTTCAATACATGGGTCGTGATCGGAGGCGGAAATTGCACATACTCCTGGTCGAGGACAATCCCATCAACCAGATGTTGGCCCAACGATTAGTCGGCAAGCGAGGCGACACCATGGCCGTCGCGAATAGCGGGCGCGAGGCGCTGGCGATGCTGGAAAACCAGCAATTTGACTTGATCCTGATGGATATTCAGATGCCGGAAATGAGCGGAATTGAAGTAACCGCGGCCATTCGCGAAAAGGAAAAGGGCACGGACAGGCATATCCCGATTATCGCGACCACCGCTTCCGCAATGAAAGAGGACAAAGACCGCTGCCTGGAAGTGGGAATGGACGCCTATCTGGCCAAACCGATTGAAAGGCATGCGCTTTTTGAAACCATGGACCTGATAATGAATTCGTCGCTTGCCAATAAAAATGGCTCCGAGGGCGCACAGCCCACAGATCTAGTCTTCGATACGGCAAAAGTATTGGAGTCGCTGGATGGAGATTTCGATTTACTGCTGGAAATTATCGAGATTTCCCAAACGCAGTTCTCAAAACACATGCTAAACATTCAGGATGGAATGTTAAACGGAGACACGAAACTTCTTGAGCGTGCCGCCCACGCACTAAAAGGTACGGCGGCAAACTTACTCGCATCGAAGGTGATGGAAGCAGCTTCCCAACTGGAAGAAATGGCGAGAGGCAGGTCACTGACCGGATCGAAAGATATTTTACTGACTCTGGAAGAGGAACTGGCAAAACTTAGACTTGCTTTAGGGGAGTTTGAGAAGGAATTCGTTCAGCCTTGATGAGGGGCGATCCATTTCGCCTTTCGTTTACCTGGGAGTATTGGTGGAAATTATTATGAACTTCAGGGTTACGCCGAGGTTGGCATGAGCATATTGACGATATTGACCAGTTTTTCCACTTTAAGTGGTTTCACCATGTAAATGACCGCACCAAGATCGTGCCCCGTTTTGAAATCCTGCGGAGTTCCTCGAGAAGTTAAAAAAATAACAGGTACGTTCTGAAGTCGTTTATCGCGCTTGACCACGTGGCAGAGGTCATAGCCGGAAATTCCATCCATCATGACATCCAGGATTAACACCGCAGGTGTCAGACTTTTGAGGATTTCCAGGGCTTCTCCGCCGTTCGATGCAGTTTTCACCTCAAAATCGTGCCGCGACAATTGGGATTCGATAATGCGTAGAACAGCCGGATCGTCATCGACTGCCAAAACAACCGGCATAACTTTTTCCACTAATCTGGCTTTCTCGTCTTTTTTTGACATGGTTTAATCGAGACTGAATCGTGATTTTTAATATCCGGACTCATTCCTGATGCCGGGCTCACGGAAGGATACCTGCAAGATCCAGTGTGCAAGATTATTTCCATAAGCGTCAAGCGTAACCGCGCCAATTGGTACGAAGTCCAAAACACCCATAATGGCACACCACGATGTTTCATTCTGTGTGCGCCGGAAAACGCGTTTGGCGGAAAGGGACTTGCGCGCGACCGTATAGAGGTCGCGCGCAGGTCATAGGCGGAGGGTGGCGAGAAACTACATTTGGAAGTTGACTTCAACTCTCAAGTCAACCGGTGTGGGCTCTCCATCGAGGATCGTTGGTTCATATTTTCTTTCTGAAACGGCCTTCAGCGCCGCTTGCAGCAACAAAGGGTGTCCGCTGACAACTTTTTCCTGGACGACGTTTCCGTGCTCGTCGATCACGGCGTCGATCACGACCATTCCGTGGATATGTCCCTGGGCCGCCAGAGTTGGATAGACAGCCGGAGGACCAAAAATCAGTCGCGGCGGTTTTACGTTTCCGCCCACTCGAACAGGGCCCTTCGGTTTTTCTGCAACAGGGGTGGGCATTGCGGGAGCAGCCACGCTTGGCATTCCCCCGGTAATACCTCCGATCTGTCCACCAGGGACGCCGCCAGGGACTCCTCCCATGGATGAATTAAATGCTTCCTCTGGAGGAGCCGCGTCCGTGGAAGCGGTGGGAACAGCCTTGGGAATAAAATTGGGCGCGGTCAGTTTGCCTGGCGTGAAAACTTTGGGAGCAACAACATGGACTGCGCGAGCCATGGATGCGGGAGGAGGAGGCGCGGGAGCCATGGGCGGCATGGGCGCCACGAGGAGAGTGGTCTCCAGGCGTTTCATGTCGATTCCCTGCGAAAAATAAAGTGGAACGAAGAGCAGCAAAATCAAGATGGCGAAGTGAACCAGAAAAGATAAGGCCAAATCCATTGGGCTTCGGCGCTGGCGTGTCGATGAGTGTTCCAGCAATGCTTCGGCAAAAACTCGGCTTTTATGTTCCATTTTCGGCGGAGGCAAAGTCACGCTGATTTTTGACCTGCCGCCCGGGTACACCTCTTCTAAAAGTAAGTTTTGCTCACTTAACATGAATCCTCCTGAATATATAAATTCTTCGCCATAAAAAAGCGCATGTATAAAGAAAACGGCAAGGTTCTCCTGCTGCTTATTGCTTATAAATTTTTGCTTGCCGGGACACGGCGGGGTGTCTGAAACGAGCTTTTATGCAGTGAACTCTGGGGACATTCCCATTCCTCGTGGAAGAGAAAGATTTTATTTTTTAGCCTTTTTCAAAATCTTTTTCTCCTGATCCATCCTGCCTTCGTGACATGGGAAAAGCCAATTCAAAGAACGAATGTCTTGCTTCCAATCTCTCGATTCATGTGGAGTGAAAGATTGCCTTCTTAAACGGCCGGAATTGCGTCTGGTTTCTGTCGCGCCCCTCTTCAGGCGGGCATTGTCAGTTCGCAGGAATGCCCGACTGAAGGCGGGCTCTAAATTGTGATTTTTATGCCCCGAAATGCAAGGGTCTCACGTTTTTCACCAAGCTTGACTCCCAAACTTTGGTGGCATAAGGTGGCGTTACAGGTTGAAAATTTAATCGGCAAATAAATATTCTGCGAGCTGGACGAAAGCCACCATGCGAAAACCTAAAAAAGACGCGATCGATCGCCGCAAATTTTTGAAAGGTGCGGCGGCCGGAGCAGCCGCTCTGGCTGCAATCCCCGCAACAGCCGGAGCGCAACCCGCCGAGGTTTCCCGCATAGCGACCGCACAGCCCATGCCGAAAGAGCCGGAGACGTCCGTGCCGGCGGAGCTCGAGGTTCTGACCGAAAATCGCTCGGGATCCGACTTCATGATCGATGTGCTGAAATCGCTGGGCATCGAGTATGTGGCCTCGAATCCTGGATCGAGTTTTCGCGGCCTGCACGAATCGGTGATCAATTACGGCGGAAATAAGAATCCGGAATTCATCACCTGCTGCCATGAGGAATCGGCTGTTGCCATGGCCCACGGCTATTCAAAAATCGAAGGCAAGCCGATGGCCGTCTTTCTTCACAGTGACGTGGGCTTGCAGCACGGCTCGATGGCCATCTTCAACGCATTTTGCGATCGCGTGCCGATTTACCTGATCGCAGGCAACGCGCTCGATATCAATTCGCGAAGGCCGGGTGTCGAGTGGGACCACAGCGTTCAGGATGCCGCGGCCATTGTGCGCGATTGCCTGAAGTGGGATGACGTGCCTGTATCGCTCGATCATTTTGCGGAATCCGCTGTGCGCGCATATAAAATCGCGATGACGCCGCCTATGGCTCCCGTACTTCTGGTTGCGGATGGCGAGTTGCAGGAAAGCCCGATCGACGACGACGCGAAAATCAACATTCCCAAACTCACGCGCGCGATGCCGCCGCAAGGCGATTCCGGATCGGTGGCGGAAGCCGCACGAATGCTGGTGGCCGCTGAAAATCCGGTGATTCTGCTGGAGCGCATGGCGCGCACGCCCGACGGATTGAAATATGCAGTTGAATTGGCGGAAACCTTGCAAGCTCCCGTGGTGGATTTGGCCGCGCGCATGAATTTCCCTTCGCAGCATCCTTTGAATCAGACAGAGCGGACGCGCGCCGTCATCGGCAGCGCGGATGTAATCCTTGGCCTCGAAGCGCTCAATTTCTGGGGGACAATTAATTCTTATCGCGACCAGTTGCATCGCAGTTCGGAACCTATCACCAAAAAAGATGTGAAGCTCATCAGCATCAGCGCCAGCGACCTCTACATGAAGAGCAATTACCAGGATTTCCAGCGTTACACCGAACTGGATCTGGCAATGGCCGCCGATGCGGAAGAGACGTTGCCTTCGCTGATCGAGGCCGTAAAGCGGTTGCTGACCGACGACAAGAAAAGAATGTATGCGGATCGCGGAAAAAAACTTGCGACGCAGCATGAAGAAGCTTTGCGACGGTCGCGCGACGAAGCGGCCTTCGCCTGGGATGCCAGCCCGATCACTACGGCGCGCCTGTGCGCGGAAATATATGGCGCGATCAAGAATGAAGACTGGTCGCTCGTGTGCGAAGTTTCTCCGTGGGTTAATCGCTGGCCGTTGCGGCTGTGGAATTTTGACAAGCACTACCAGTACATTGGCAATTCAGGCGGATTCGGAGTGGGCTACGGAGCGCCCGCAGCGCTGGGAGCCGCGCTGGCCAACAAAAAACACGGACGCCTGACCGTCACCATTCAAAACGACGGCGACCTGATGTACGCGCCGGGAGTTCTGTGGACTTCCGCCCACCACCACATTCCGCTGCTCAGCGTGATGCATAACAATCGCGCCTATCATCAGGAATTGATGCACGTCCAGCGCATGGCTGACCGGCATAGCCGCGGCGTCGATCGCGCCTCCATCGGCACAACTTTGACCGACCCAAACATTAATTTTGCGATGGTCGCGAAAGGGATGGGTGTTTACTCCGAAGGACCGATCGCGGATCCAAAGGATCTTGGTCCGGCGATCAAACGGGCAATGGAAGTCGTGAAGCGCGGCGAACCGGCGTTGGTAGAGGCGATTACGCAGCCCCGCTGATTTTTTTATTAATTAACATAGGCGGGTTTTAGTGGCACCGGCGTCCCGCCGGCGGTTTTGCGCTGCGCTAATTTGAAGAAACCCGTCGGCGAGACGCCGGCGCCACTAATTCAACAGCGGAATATCTTTGGAAGGCGCGCCCTTTGGCCGTGATTGCAGATAGGCAAAAATATCCGCCAATTCCTGATCGGAAATAACTTTGCTCGTATACGGCGGCATCTGCCCGGCAGGCTGGCGAACGTACTTCATGAATCCTTCCTGCGAAAGCAGCGGCGGTCCAATGCGAGGCCCTGCACCCTGCGCGGCGCCCTGCCCCTCGTGCCCGTGGCATTCATAGCAGCCATCTTTCGTGAAAATCTTTTTGCCCGCTTCCACATTTCCGGAAGGAGCCGTGTCTGTTTTTTCTTTCTGCTGTGAGGAAGATTGCGCTCGCGCAGAAGCGGCTCCCAATAACCCGAATAAACAGATCGCTCCTGCAAATGTTAAAAGTATTTTCACGGGAACCCCTTTTTCGGTCATTGTGCCACAAGTACAATGGATGCTGAAACGCAATCGCGTTGCTACGGGACGGGACGAGAACCTAAAGCGCCACGAAAGTCGGTAGTGTATCAATTTGAATTTTGCAGTGCCGCGGCAAAAAAGCTGCCCGCCCGAAAAGACCGGCGGCCTCTACGAAAACAGCTGCAAGGCACTACGATTTTGTAGCGGCCTCTCTGTCCCGCGATCTTCGGGGCGGTTCACCGTGAATGGAGAGGGCGACTTTGCTCGCAAATTGAGGGACTACCCTAAAGTCTTGCTCCTTGACCTTAACAACAATTTAGACTACACATTTCAATTCTAAAAAATGGCCAAAACTCAATCGAAACCACGAACTCAGACGGATCTAATTCAACACTGGGAGCTTTCGCCTATCGGGCGGCGCATTCTTCGCGAAGGGCGCCAGTTCTCGACTGTCAAACGCATCGTGGTGGCCGCGCGAAAAGTGTTCGCGCAACGCGGCCTTGCAGGCGCGCGAATGGACGAGATCGCGCGCGTCGCGGGTGTGAACAAGGCTCTTCCCTATTACTATTTTCGTGACAAGGAAGAGCTGCATCGATTCGTGCTTGAAAGGATGATCGCTCAAATTTCCGGGCAGATGGAATCCGCCGCCGTGCGCGCCATGGATCCGCCGGAACGGGTGAAGGCGCTGGTGAATTTGACTTTTGATTTTGTGATGCGCAATCCGGCCTATCCGAGATTGATTCAGCGCGAAATGATGGCGGACCGGCGCCCGTTGCACTGGATGGTCGTCGCGCATCATCGTCCCCTGCACCAGCGCGCTGTAAAAACAATTCGTGAAGGAATCGCGCGCGGAGAGTTTCGCGCCGTCGATCCGGATCAAATGGTTTTCACTATTTTTGGAATGATTATGTATTATTTTGCGACCGGTCAACTGGCCAGCCAGATCTGGAACCGCGACATCTGGAATCCTAAAAACGTCGAGCAGCGACGCCGATCAGTGCTGGATTTTCTTGAACACGGACTTTTTCTGCAATCTTCAAAGAAGTAATCATTCATAATTTATTTCGATCAAAGATGAGGCGCATTTCGTGGCGCGGGCTTCAGCCTGCGGGGTTTGGTGCTTGCAAGGCCCAACCCCCGCAGGCTGAAGCCCGCGCCACGAAGTTCGCCTGGACCAGAACGCTGGATTTCCTGGGCAAATGAGGGCCAACCATTCCCGTGTCAATTTACGTGATCTGCATGATTTCGCGGCTGCCGGAAATCCACAGATCCGTATAGCCTTTCATCTTGGCGCGAAAAGCTTCATTCGTGCCGTAATCCTTCAATTGCTTTTCAAATTCCGCGACGTTCTCCACTTCAAATTCCAGAACGACGCGATTGAAATCCCCTGTCAAATCTGTAAGCACGCGGAACTTTGGAAATTTGCCTGTCGAAGCGGCGTCTTTAATTTGGGCAGCGAGCTTGGTGGCTTGACCCGGTTTGGCAACAAAACAATTGCGGACGACGAGCATGGAATTCCCTCCTTGGACGTTTTTCCTGCGAAGAGCTTTTCTGATTTTTAGCAGCCTCGACCCGTCTTGCAGGAAATGATTGCGTGGAGAGTGACATTCGCGCGCAAAACATGTCAAGCCATATCGTTTGGTGGCATTGCCTCAATTTGCGAGCGAAGTCGCCCTCTCCCTCCCGAAGATCACGGGAGGGAGAGGGCGCCACAAAACCGCAGTGCATCGCAGTTGCTTTTGTAGAGGCCGCCCGTCTTTTCGGGCGGGCAGCCTTTTTTGCCGCAGCACTGCAAAATTCAAATTGATGCACCACCCGTTTGCCAACATATCCGGGCCTTTGGACAGGCAACGCACTTTCACATTGTTTGCAAAACGAACGGGGTGTAGATTGCCGTCCAACACAAATCAAACCACGGGAATCGCGAGTGAACGGAGGACGCCATGAAAAAGCGTCAGGATGCAAGGAACGAAAATGTGCTGCCAGGTCTCGGCCTTGGCAACGAATCGCACTTGGAAACCGGCGGCAATGCTTCGCGCCGCGATGTTCTGCGATGGATCGGAATGGCCGGTGCCGCTGCGTCTCTGCCCACAGGCAAATTGCTCGCGGGGGCGATGGCCCCTGCTGCGGCGCCCACGGGACGTATCGACGTGCATACTCATACCGTTCCGCCTTTCTACACAAAAATTATGGAGAAAGAGATTATGGCCACCGGACATCCGCTGCCCACGTGGTCACCGGCCGCCGCAATTGAAATGATGGACAAGACGGGCGTCGCCACCTCCATGCTTTCACCCATGACGCGCGTGGTCCAGGATTCCTTTTCTGATAAATCAGAGCGTGCGCGGAAGCTTGCTCGTCAAAGCAACGATTACACGCAGCAACTGGTGAGAGATTATCCGGGACGTTTCGGAAATTTTGCGGCGATCCCGCTGCCGGACACGGAAGGAAGCCTGAAAGAAATCGAATACGCGCTCGACACACTTAAGGCTGATGGAATCGGTCTTTGGACGAGTTATCTCGACAAATGGCCAGGCGATCCGATCTTCGCGCCGGTCTACGAAGAACTGAACCGGCGCAAGGCCATCATCTTCCTTCACTCCGCGCCGCCCAGCTGTTGCCGCGCACTGCAGCCGGGAGTCGCCGACAGCGTGGTGGAATATGATTTCGACATTGCCAGAGCGGTGGTCAGCTATCTGAAGAGCGATTCGTTCCGCCGCTACTCGAATATTCGTTTCATTTTCCCGCACTCCGGCGGAACGCTGCCCGTGCTGGCCAATCGCGTGAGCGAAACTTTGCCTGAAAAACGGTCCGAAAAGGACTCCGCGGAAATCATGGACGAATTGAAGGGCGTTTATTTCGACGTGGCGCACGCATCTTATCCAGCTCCGCTTTCAGCAATCACAAAAATAATCCCCATTTCGCAGATTCTTTTTGGAAGCGATTATCCGATTTACAATCCGCCCGTGACTGAGGGACCACTCGACCATTTCGGATTTTCGCCGAGCGATTTACAAGCAATTAATCGCGGAAACGCAGAGCGACTGTTTCCGCGTCTTAAAGCATAAGCTCATAGCGAAAACACTTTGGAGGAATGTATGAATCGCAAGACCGTAAAAATTGGACTGGCAATTTTGTTTGTGGCCGCGATTGCTGCGTTCGCCGGGCTACGCCACGGCACGCAAGCCAGCGACTCAAAAAATTCAGCGATGCCGCCCGCGTCGATTCCCACATTTTCCATGGAAAATGTAGGCCGCGAGGCTTTCTTCTATGTCGGAGGAAAATACGAAGGCGCTCCGGGCAAGGAAGAAATGCACGGCGCGATGTACGTGGAAGTCATGGTGCCCAAACAAATCAAGCAAAAATATCCCATCGTCTTTTTCCACGGCAACGGGCAGGACGGAACGGTCTGGAAGCAAACTCCTGACAACCGGCCGGGGTGGGCGTACTACCTGATCAATCAAGGCTACGTGGTTTATATGGTGGATTATCCCGCGCGCGGACGCTCGCCTTACGTACCGGATATGGATGGCAAGCTGGGCCTGCGCACAGCGCAGGAATTGTCGCAAATCTGGACCGGCCCGACGCTATCAGGCGGCAACTTTCCACGCATGAAGCTTTACACGCAGTGGCCGAGCGATTCGCCGAAAAAAGGAACGATGGGCGATCCGGTGTTCGACAATTTCATCAAGGGCCAGATGCAATTTGTTTCCGGTCAAGCAGAACTCGCCGTACCGGCAGGCGTCGCACTGCTCGATCAGATCGGCAGCCCGGTCATCCTGATCACACACTCGCAGGGTGGCGGCATCGGCTTTAACGTTGCCGACCAGCGTCCAAATCTGGTGGCTGGCATGGTGGCAATCGAGCCCGGCGGCCCGCAGATCGGCGTTGTGGATACGGCGACCGTAAAATATACAGGTAGAATTGGAAACGCATGGGGCATCACCAACATGCCGATGCATTACGATCCGCCGGTCAACAGCCCCGACGATTTGAAAACCTACCTCGAAGAAAAATCAGATCGCCCAGATGAAGTTCCCTGCTACATGCAGAAGGAACCAGTTCACAAACTGGTGAGCCTTGAGAAATTGCATATCCTGTCCATCTCCGCGGAGGGCACCTATCACCGCGTATTCGATTCGTGCATTCCCAAGTGGCTCAATCAGGCTGGCGTGAAAGATGATTTCGTGCGACTTGAGGACGTGAACATTCACGGCAACATGCACGAAATGTTTCTCGATCGGAACAGCGACGTGGTCATCAAGTTCATCGACGATTGGCTGCGCAAAAACGTGAAGTAGAATCAAATTCAATATCTCAAGGCATAGTTGGCACGAAGTGCGTTGGGGCAAACCTGGGAACGCCAATCAGGAGATTGGCCTTCCCGGGAAACATACAATCCCGTGAGAAATGAGGGCTAAACCCTCGCCTCTGACGCTACGCGTTCACTCAGGGCAAGAGAGGCGGGCTACAGAGGGTGATTGAGCTACCACTACTGCTCCGGATTAAATCGCTGCTCTTTCCACGGATCGCCGTACATGTGGTAGCCGTACTCTTCCCAGAAGCCTGGCGTGTCCTCCGCCGTGAGCGCGAAACCTCGCACCCATTTCACACTTTTCCAAAGATAAAGATGCGGCACGACCAGGCGCACGGGATAGCCATGTTCAGCGGGGAGCGGTTCCCCATCGTGGCGGAAAGCAAAGATCGTCGTGGGCCTCATTAGGTCTTCCAGGGGAAGATTGGCGGTAAATCCGTGCTCGCCTCGCACAAGAGCGAATTTTGCTTCGGGCATTGGCGTCACTAATTTCATCACATCCTTAAACAGAACGCCCTCAAAGGAATTGTCAAGGCGGGTCCAGCGGGTCACACAGTGCATGTCACACTGAATTTCGGTCTGCGGCAGGCGGTTGAATTCTTCCCACGTGAGACGCACCGATTTTTCGACCAGTCCGTCGATGCGAAAATCCCACGTGCTCAGGTCTACGCGCGGCACGTTTCCTGCGTGCAGCACAGGCCACTTCAGCGTGAGCGATTGGCCGGGCGGGAGCCGGCCTTCCTCCCTGGCGTGCTGTTCCAGTTTTTTTCGTTCACCCGTGTCGCCGAAGAGCATGGTGGCCTCCTTTGCTGGAGAATTTAATTGTACATGAAATGGAGTTTGGCTTGAATTTGGGCGCTCAGCGGAACATTTAATCATGGCACTTTCAGTAAAACCGCCGGCGGGACGCCGACGCCACAGGGCGTTCGTTGGCTGTGCTACCATAATCTCGAACTAGCTCTTATTCACGACGCGAGGAGCTACATTGCCAGCGCGGATACTTAGCGGCAACGCGATTCGGGATCAGATTTACGCGGAGCTTAAGCAGGAAATTTCTGCCTTGAGCTCTGTAGGAATTCGTCCCGGACTCGCGGCGGTGCTCGTCGGCGAAAATCCGGCATCGCAAATTTATGTGCGTAGCAAGGTCGCTGCTTGCGAACAATTGGGGCTGGGAAGTTGGCTGATCACGCCGTCCGCGGGCACCACAACCGACGAATTGCTGGCGCTGGTCGCGCAATTAAATGCGCGCGACGACGTGGACGGAATCCTGGTGCAACTTCCTTTGCCACCGCAAGTGGATACCAAGCGTGTGCTTGAGGCGGTAGATCCTTCGAAAGATGTGGATGGATTTCATCCAACAAACCTTGGCAAGCTTGTGTCGGGCCGACCCGGCCTTGTCGCATGCACGCCGGCGGGTTCGATGGAAATTTTGCGCCGCAGCGGCATCTCATTGGAAGGAGCCAACGCCGTGGTCGTGGGCCGCAGCGACATTGTAGGAAAACCCATGGTGCTATTGCTGATGCACGCGAACGCGACGGTAACGATTTGCCATTCGAAAACTCGCGATTTGCCGCAAGTGGTACGGGGCGCTGATATCGTCATCGCGGCGATCGGACGCGCGGCAATGATCGAACCCGATTGGATCCGGCCTGGCGCGACGGTGATTGATGTAGGAATCAATCGCATCACAAACGCTGCTGAAGCGGAACGCATTTTTGCCAAGTTTCCCACAAAGCTTTCGCAATTCAAGGAGAAAGGTTCAGTCCTCGTGGGCGACGTTCATCCCAGCGTCGCGGACGTGGCCGGAGCGATGACCCCAGTGCCGGGCGGCGTGGGGCCTCTTACAATCGCCATGTTGATGAGCAACACGGTGAAAGCAGCCCGCCTGCGCCGCGAACCTTCCGCGTCCAGGAATACGGGAAATACGGGCGAAAACAGTTCCGGCGCCATTGCGGCGAAAATTTAATGCTAAGCGTCGGCCTGACCGGAGGAATTGCAACCGGCAAGACAGCGGTGGTCGCGATGCTGCGCGAACTTGGTTGCCGCGTGCTCGAAGCGGACAAGATTGCGCATCAAATGATTGAGCCAGATGGACCGGCCTATGAGGAAGTCGTCCGGGAATTTGGACGTGAAATTCTTACAGCGGAAGGGCTTGTGGACCGGCAAAAACTTGGTCCAATCGTGTTTGCTGATCCTGCACGCCTCGGGCGACTGAACGCCATCGTGCACCCTCCGGTTCTTGCAGAACAGGTCCGCCAGCTTGCCGCCATTGGGCAGGCAGACCCACACGCCATCGCTGTGGTGGAAGCGGCGCTGTTGATCGAAGCAGGCTTCGACAAGAAGTTGGAATTTATCGTGGTCACGTGGTGCACGCCGGAGCAGCAACTTGAGCGGCTCACAGCTCCGGGAAGAGGGCGCGGCCTGAGCGTGGAGCAGGCGCGGCAACGCATTGCGTCACAGATGCCAACGGAAGAAAAACGGCGCAGAGCCAATGAAGTAATCGATTGCTCCGGCACGCTGGAGCATACGCGGGCCCAGGTCATTGCCCTCTTTGCGAAGCTAAAGGGCATGGAAAGCACTAAATCACGGGCCACAAAAACGGGAAGCTAGAGTGCAGTAATTAAATTTTCGCACCGGTTCTGTAGCGCTCGCCTTCAGGCGAGCACTCGCTTGGAACCCATGCTCTTCTGAAGGCGAGCGCTACATAGAATGCTTAAATCTACCGCACACGATTAGGGATTTGGAGGGACGTCATAATGCGTGAAGGAAAAGACAGCCGGGGTGTTTTCCGTTTGCTGGCTCTGGGCCTGGTACTCGTACTGGGCGCATATTGGGCTGGCAGCCGGTGGGGTGAACGCCAGCCGCAAAGCGTAGGCGCGGTACCCGCAGTCCCCGCTTCCTTCCCCGAGTCAAAACCGGAAGCACTGCTGGGCGACGAAGTGATATACGTCAAAATTTATAGCCAGTCCGCCCCGGCCGTGGCCAACATCGTGACGCGCACGCTCGAATATGACGTCTTCATGGAACCGGTGCCGGTGGAAGGCGCGGGCTCGGGATTCGTAATCGATCCGCGCGGGTATATCCTGACGAATTTCCACGTGGTGCAGAATGCACAGGCGATTTCCGTAACGCTCGGCGACCGCACGCATTACGACGCGAAATTTATTGGCGCGGATGAGCGCAACGACATCGCTCTTGTGAAAATCGATCCGAAGGATAGAAAACTGCCCGTTCTGACCATGGGAGATTCCGAAAGCCTGTTGGTGGGTCAACGCGTGCTGGCTATCGGGAATCCATTCGGTTTTCAGAGCACGCTCACTACTGGCGTAGTCAGCGCATTGGGCCGCACAGTACAAACGGGTCAAGCGACCGTGATCGATGGCGCAATCCAAACCGACGCGGCCATTAACCAGGGAAATTCCGGCGGGCCGCTTCTGAATTCTCACGGAGAAGTGATCGGAATTAACTCCGCGATTTATACTCCCTCCGGCACAACTGCGGGGATCGGCTTTGCGATTCCTATCAGCACGGCGCGTCAAATTGCGCAGGATCTGATTACGGACGGCCGCGTGCACCGCGCATCCATGGGCGTCGAGGCACGCCTGCTGACTCCTGCCGTTGCGGAGGCGTTGCATTTGCCGGTGAACGAAGGATTGATGATCGAGCGCGTCACGCCCGGTGGACCAGCCGCAAATGCGGGGCTGAAAGGTGGAGACCACCAGGCAATTCTGGGAATGCGCCGCATATTGCTTGGCGGCGACGTTATAACCGGGATTGATGGCCGCCCCATCACAGCGCAAACGGACCTGACTCTCGCCTTAAACCGGAAACGCCCCGGAGACACTGTGACCGTGGAGTATTACCGCGGCACACAAAAAATGACGGCCAAGGTGACGCTGAATGATGCCAGTCGTTGAGTACGCTCGTTTGAATTAAAGTATGGAATAGAAATAGCGCGTTCAAAAATTATTTTTCTCGCGGGCTATCGGACTGAGATGAAGCTAAATGTTTACATCATCGCGGGCCCGAATGGCGCGGGAAAGACAACCTTCGCCCGCGAATTTCTTCCTCATTACGCAAATTGCACTAATTTCATCAATGCTGACCTTATTGCTCTCGGGGGTCGCCCCTTTATCTCCTGAAACAGCCGCAATGCGTGCTGGAAGACTTATGCTCAGCGAAATTGCCATGCATTCCAAGCGGCGCGCTGATTTTGGTTTTGAGACAACTTTTTCAGGGAATAATCATTTGAAATCGATCAACCGTCTTATCGGAGACGGATATTGAACGCATATTTTCTTCCTTTGGCTACCCAAAATCGAATTGGCCCTGGACCGAGTGAGATTAAGAGTCTTGGGAGGCGGCAATGACGTTCCTGAAGCAATCGCACGCCGCCGCTACAATCGGTCAATTAGAAATTTTTTGAATATATATCGCTCCCTGTCTGAATCATGGATTCTGTTCGATAATTCTGGTGAAACACCGAAAGTTATCGCTTCGAGAGTTGGGGATAAAGCGCGTATAATGGTTGAAGATGAATATAGAAATATCTCGCAGCAATATGATGGAAAATGAATAAACCACCTGAAAATATTTTGGATTTGCCGCTAGTTGAGCGGGCGGAAATGGCCTTTAAATCTGCCGTCGAAAAGGCCATGTAAAGGCATGCTCGTGATGGACTCCCTGCCTTTATTTTGAGCGATGGAGAAGTGATTGAAATATCTAATGAGGAACTGAAAATCCGTTATCCACAATATCAGTCCAAATCCTGAACTAGCAAGCGTTCCATTGCTTTCTTTCAATTTCCCGCTCTTCTTCCGAAAGTGAAAACCAGCCTTCCGCAGCATCCCTCAACTGTTCCAGCATTTTCTGCATTTCCTGATGCTTTATTTCGATCCCTTCATGATCAGCATTTGTAGGAACAAGAATTACCGGCGCGAAAATTAAAACCGCGCGTGTGAATGGTTTGGGTATCTGCATCAGGTCCCAGGCCTTCTTCAGCGTCCAGGCGCGCTCCAATCCCACGTGAAATAAAACGATGGGCCTGCCCGAGCGGCGCGCCAGCATGACGGGCCCCGGCTTTGCCACGTAGCGCGGGCCGCGTGGGCCATCGATCGTGAAGCCAGAGTCAAAGCCCTCTTCCAACTTCTTGGCCATTACGGCAAGCCCGCGCAATCCACCACGCGTTGAACTGCCCTGCGCGGTGCCAAAGCCCAGGCGCTCAATCACGCGGCGCGTCCACTGCCCATCGAAATTGGTTGTGTTCATGAGCACGCCGTTGCGATTTCGGAAATACCATGCCGAGGGAATAATGCAGCGGTGCCAGAACGCAAAAATATTCGGCGGCAAGTCAGGACGATAATCGCGCCCCGCTTTTTGGCCTCCCAAAATTTCAAACCGAATCGTCGGGCCGAGCATGCGAATCACGAACCAGACAACCCAGCCAATGATGGGAATCAGCATGCGCTGTAAAAACGTGAGTTTGGGTAGCCGTGTATCGTAATGAACCGGGACGCGCTGCTCCGCCTCTTCGGGTCTTGTTTTCACTTGGTCCGGCATGCAGTTATAGTATAAGTCGAAGACGGCGTGAAGAAAGCCTCACAACGCGATTCAGGGAGCAGCAGGTAAACTTGCGTCCATTAAAAATCCCGCGGAGCCGTTTGATCGGTTGCGCGAAAATCGCCGCAGCCGCACTGCTTACCTACGCTGCCGCATTTTCTGTCCGCAACGCCCGCATTTCCGCGCAGGATTTCCCCACTATCATCGGTCGAATCGAAGGAGATGATGTGGAAGTGGTGACAAAAACTCCGACGGGAAACGAGACAGACTCCGGCTCAACTGTCGTCGCCAGCGGCAGCGACGTGACTTTGCATTCCGGGCACGCACTTTTATTGCTGAATGCCGGTGGCCAAATCAGCATTTGCGGCCCGGCGCATTTCAAGATGGTCAAATCTTCCGGAGCGGTGACGCTGGCCCTTGATTACGGGCGCGTCCATCCATCACTGGAATCGTCAGATGGGTTCACAATTTATATGCCGACGATGGTTGCCACGCCCATTGCAATTGGCGGCGGTCCGCGCGACATGACGGTGGGGCTGGAACAGGGCGGCGAGATGTGCATCGTCACGTCGCAGGGCGCGATGCGCGTGGAACCTCAATTTTCGGACCAGAGCATGATTATTCCGCAAGGCGGCACGGCGAGCCTTGCAGAGGGACAGATCGTTTCGCTGCATGCGGATGCTTCCGCATGTTCCTGTGAATTTACGCGCGCCCGGCTGCAAACGCCCAAACCATCCCAACCGGTTGGACCGCCTCCTGACCGTGAAATAGCCACACTCGCCAAACCTTTGCCTCCAGAGCGCAAGAAACCCGAACCCAGGCAATCGGCTTCGACTTCCCCGAACGAGCCCATATATACCGTGCTTATGCCTCCGCTTACTTTTGATGCCAAATCTCCGGAACCGCCGCCCGACCCTTCGCCTGAAACGATTCTACTGGTGCGTGAAGTGCGCGTGCGTTCTTCCGTGGAATTTCAAGGACACGTGAATCCTGCACCCGCTTTGCAGCCCACGACTGCCGCCTCTGTTGCTCCTTCAATTCCCGCACAGCTGCCCACCCCGCCTCCGGCAAAAGCGGAAATTGGATTTATTGACCGCGTGCGCGCCTTTTTCCACAAGTTGATGAGCTCCAACTAGCTTAATTCCCCGAACGCGGCCCTACGTGACAAATGTACTGTCATCAATCATGACTCCCGTCATTGACGCTCCTTGGTGCCTGTGATACGTTCCGCCGGATTTCAGAAACCTGTCTTCTCTAACAGCGCCCATGCCCAGCCCATTGGATCTGCGAATTCACACTCGCGCCTCGCGCGGCATTTTCCCCGTGCATTGCGACGCCATGGTCCCGCCCCCCACACGATTTTTGATTCTCAGTTCCCTTCTGCTTGCATTGAATTGTGTTTCCTGCGGAGTTGTTGGCCCAGCGCCGACAGCCCCACCCGCGCCCCCCGCGCCGGCCACCTTAAATGTTATGCCCACCTCCGCTCAGCCTTTTCCGGGCGGCGGTGTGCAGTTCCATGCGCTGGTGGAAAACGCATCGAATTCCGCTATCAACTGGCAGGTGAATCAGATAACAGGCGGAAACGCAGCGGTGGGAACCATTTCCTCAACTGGTTTTTATACGGCTCCCGGCGCGGTGCCGAATCCTCCTACCGTTACGGTGACCGCTGCGTTGCAATCGCAGCCTTCCCTGACGTCATCCGCAACTGTTACGATTCAAAACCTTAGCGCGGTTCAAGGCCCACTGACGCTTTCGCCCAGGCTTGCCAGCATCACCACATCGCAAACCATTCAAATAAACGTGCTGACCACCGGAGTGAATAACACGGACGTTTACTGGGCTGTCGACGGCGCGGCAAATGGAAGCTCTACATTGGGGACGATTTCTCCGAGTGGAGATTACTCGCCCTCGCTTGCGGCGGGGCCGCATTTAATTACGGCAATTTTGAAGGCGAATCCCGCAGCCATTGGCTCGGCCACCATCGAAGTCACAGGATTTCCGGGAACCTTGACCTGGCGAAACGATAACGCTCGATCGGGAATAAACAGCGAGGAACTGGCGCTTGCCCCCTCGACCGTGAACTCTTCGACATTTGGAAAACTATTTTCGTGCCCGGTTGATGGCTACATTTACGCGCAACCGTTATACGTGTCCAATCTAGCGATTCCAGGCAATGGACCGCACAACGTACTTTTCGTCGCCACGGAAAATGATTCCGTTTACGCATTTGACGCCGATGCAAATCCTTGCGTGCAGTTTTGGCACACGAGCCTTCTCGCAGCCGGCTCGCAGGCCATCACCACTCCCAACGTCATCATTACGAGCACCGACATCGTCCCTCTTGTGGGGATTACCGGAACACCCGTGATCGACATAAATTCATCCACGCTTTATGCCGTAGCAGCTTTTCAGACGATTGGAACCTCGATTTCGTCCAACCAGCGCCTCTATGCTTTGGATCTGGCTACCGGCGCACTGGAAATTAAGACGGACGGCGCACCCATCTCTTCGCCCCCGGGGTTGGTTTCCGCCTTTTCCCCTACCTACCAAAATCAGCGTGCAGCTTTGCTGCTGGATAATGGAACCGTGTATGTGGCATTTGGTTCCTACGGCGGCGAAGGTGAATACAATGGCTGGCTGTTCGCATATGATTCCGCGTCTCTGAATCAAACTGGCGTTTTCGACGTCACCCCTGCCGGCTTACATGGAGGGATTTGGCAAAGTGGCGGCGGGCCGTCAGCGGATTCGAATCATAACGTTTTTGTGGTTTCGGGAGACGGGACGCTCAATGTTGGCCGGACCGAAATAAATTACGACTATGGAAACAGTTTCCTGCGGCTGGCAAATACTGTTGGATTGCCTCTGGTCGACTACTTCACTCCATGCGACGAAGCCTCTGGGCAGATTCTGGGGACAACCGCGCCTGTTCTATTGCCGGATTCCGCTGGCTCCTCTTTACAACCGCATTTGCTGATGGGCGGTTCGAAGGGCGGCTCTCTCTATATAGTCAATCGCGACCAGATGGGCGGATACGTGGGTCCATGCCCCGATGCGCTGACGCGTGTGCAAACAATTCCAGTGGGCTCTGCGATTTTCGGCGCCCCTTTATTTTGGAACGATAATGTGTATGTTGCTCCTGCTAACGGGAATTTGAAGTCCTTCGCAATGACGAACGGAGTTGTTGCTTCGACTGCCCTTTCCTCTCAATCTCCCGAGCAGCTCGGGCCGCAGGGCGCGACGCCTGTCATTACTTCGAACGCGGCAAGCAACGCCATTCTATGGCTGGTCGATTCCAGTGGGGCGCTCGCCACGCCAAACACGCCGGCCATCCTGCGCGCTTACGATCCTGCAAATCTTTCGAATGAAATTTATAGCAGCGCGATGGCCCCACCGACGACGGATCTTCCAGGTCTATCGGTGAAGTTTACAGTTCCGACAGTGGCCAACGGAAAAGTGTATGTGGGAACTCAGACGAAGCTCGATGTGTATGGTCTACTTCAGTAGAACAGGCTTCAGCCTGTTTTCTTTTGAACTTTGCAACGCCACCCAAATCTAAACCAGACGGGCTGAAGAGTCCGTGTAAGAACTACAAAATCGAAGCTTCAGCGGCAAAACAGGTTGCGGAAAAAGTCGTATGTTGTCATTCTAAAGGGTGGAGTTTGCCCGAGGAATCTGCTTTTTCTTGAAAGTTGAGAAGAAAGCAGATCCCTCTCTTCGCTCGGGATGACAAAAGGTACCTTTTCCGAAGGCTGAAAAGCCGCACTCATTTTGCAGAACCTATGTCGTGGCTAAAGCCACGACCCACAATGAATTTGCGGTTCTCACACAGACTCTGAAGCCTGTCCTACTCACATCCCCTCGTAATTCGGGCCTCCACCGCCTTCCGGGGGCACCCAGGTGATGATCTCGTAAGGGTCGGCAATATCACAGGTCTTGCAATGTACGCAGTTCGAAGCATTTATTTTTAATCGCGGCTGCCCCTTTTCCTGCACCATTTCGTAGACAGCGGCTGGACAAAAATATTGGCACGGGTTTCCGTACTCGGTGACGCACTTCGTCGCGCAAACATCCAGATTGGAAACGATTAGGTGGCACGGTTGATCCTCTTCGTGCCGCGTGCCGGAATGGTAGACGTCGGTCAAGCGGTCAAACGTCAGTGAACCATCGCCTTTAAAACGTTCCGGCCCGAGGGCCGATCCATTCAACTTCTGATACTCCTCATGCCCGGGTCGCGTGCGCATGGGATCGATCAGGCCGCGCCCGCCCGTGACGAATTGAATTCCCGCGTGGAATAGTCCCGCATAAAGACCATGCTGAAAACCTTGATGGAAATTTCGCACGGCCCAGAGTTCTTTTTTGATCCAGCTCCGTTCGATTTTTTGCGGAAATGCGGAAAGAGTTTTTGCCGTGGAATCACCTGACTTCAGCGCCTCAAAAACGGTTTCGGCGGCAAGCATTCCGCTTTTGATGGCGATGTGAATGCCCTTCAGGCGCTGCGAATTTAGCAGGCTTGCCGAATCGCCGATGATTAATCCACCGTCGACATATTGGCGCGGCATGGAATACCAGCCGCCGTAGGGAACAGTTTTGGCGCCGTAGCGCACCATCTTGCCGCCCTCGAGGACGCGTTTGAGAAACGGATGCGTTTTGTATCTTTGAAACGCGGCGTGCGGATCGAAACGCGGGTCGTGATAATCGAGGCCAATCACCATGCCGACGGAAACGCGATTCCCAGGCAAGCCATACAACCATCCTCCGCCATACATGCTGGTGTCCAGCGGCCAGCCGAGCGTGTGCGCTACAAATCCCGGCTTGATGCGGTCCGCCGGAACATCCCACAACTCCTTGATGCCAATTCCATAAACTTGCGGATTCAGGCCGTCGAGTTTCAACCGGTTCACCATTTCTTTGGTGAGCGATCCGCGAGGACCTTCGGCAAGCACCGTTACTTTGGCGCGCAGTTCGTAGCCCGGCGTGAAATTATCTTTCGGCCTGCCTTCTTTATCGACGCCTTTATCTTCGGTGATTACGCCGGCAATTCCGCCGCCCTCGTAAATCAAATTTCTTCCGGAAAATTGCGTAAATAAATTCACGCCCGATTTTTCGACGAGGCCGCCGAGCCATTTCACAAGCTTGTTCAGAGAGACAATGTAGTTGCCGTGATTTTGCAGAGGAGGTGGCGTGATCGGCAATTTGTAGGAACTTGAAGAAGTTAAAACGTACGCGGCGTCATCGGTGACAGCCGACTCAAGCGGCGCGGTCTTTTCCCAATCGGGTACAAGTTCAGCGAGGCCTCGCGGGTCCATCACCGCGCCGGAAAGCTGGTGCGCTCCGATTTCGCGAGCCTTTTCGAGGACGTAAATATTTTCGGCGGAAAGCTCAGGCTTCGCGCCCGAGGCATTGTGCTTTTCAATTAGTTGGGAAAGATACAACGCGCATGCAAGCCCCGCAGGGCCCGCGCCGACAATCAAAACATCCGCGTCCAGCCGCTCTCGTTCCACAGGCATGTCTTGATCGTAGCAGAAAGATACTTGTTCCCGGCGATGGCTTAAGCGACCTGTTTTTCCACTGCAATAGGAGTAAAAGGTGCCAAATTCTTATCGTATTTTTCTTCCGCGACTTCCAGTTACTGGCTGATACGCTTCTCGCGCTGATTTCGCCAAGAGATTGGCCCGTTCGTACCAAAATTCTGACTTCGCTTTACTCTTGGCGACGCCTCGACCCACTTTGTAAAAATGTCCGAGGTTGTGGGCAGCATCAGGATGTCCTCGCCGTGCGGCAGCAAGATACCATCTGAAGGCCTTTCCGTTATCAGGGTTTATTCCTTCGCCGCTGCTAAAGCAAAATCCGACTGAAAATTGAGCTTCCAAAATCCCCAACCGGGCAGCCTTGAGAATGAAACGAAAACCCTTCTTCGTATTACGAGGGACCCCACGACCAAACCGATAACAACGGCCCAGAGCATAAAGCGCCGCCACATCACCGTGTTTAGCAGCCCTTCGGAACCATTTCAATGCTTTTACATGGTTTGGCCATACACCAACTCCTTCAGCATAAAAAACTCCAATGTGATATTCGGCATTGGGTTGTCGAGCTTCTGCGGCAATCCGGTAATGCTTAAATGCGAGGGGTCCGTTCTTGCGAACGCCTAGCCCATAATCGTAAATGGCGCCAAGCCACTCATGCGCCGATATTTCGCCTAAAAGTGATGCCTGCTTAATAAGCTCAAAACCTGCCTTGTAATCGCCAGGACCATCCGGAAAATTCACGAGATGCCGACCTTCGGCAAAAATTTTGCGAGGTGAGCGAGCTCCAAACTTCTTATTCAAATTCTCTGTCATTCATTGTTTACCATTAATACTAAGCAATCTCACGCAACGCTATTCCATAGCGATGCCTCGTAACGCGGCGTCCTGCGGAACAGGCTTTTCCGGGTTTGACCAGTCGTAAAAACCTTTGCCGTTTTTCTTGCCGTACCAGCCGGCCATCACCATGCGTTTCAGCAATGAGGGAGAGGAAAATCGCTTTTCCTTGAACTCGTCGAACATGACGTGAGTGATGTAGTACGTGGTATCGAGCCCGACATAATCGAGCAAGGTAAAGGGGCCCATCGGGTAGCCGCAGCCCATTTTCATCGAGGCGTCGATGTCGGCTACCGAGCCGACGCCTTCTTCAAACGCGCGAATCGCGTCCATCAAATACGGCACGAGCAGGCGGTTCACGATGAAGCCGGTTTTGTCGCTCGTGCGCACCGGAACTTTGCCCAATTTCTTTCCGAATTCGCAGGCGGTTTCAAACGCTTCATCCGTCGTGACGATTGTGCGCGCGACTTCCACCAGCTTCATGAGGGGTACAGGGTTGAAGAAATGCAACCCCACAAACTGGCCGGGGCGCTTCGTCGCCGTCATGATTTCTGTGATGGAGATGGAGGATGTGTTGCTCGCGAAAATGGCTGAGGGCTTAATGATGGGATCGATGGAGGCAAACATTTTTCGTTTTTCATCGAGATTTTCTATGACGGCTTCGATGACAAAATCGCAATCGGCAAGATCTTCTTTCCGAGTCGTGCCCATGAGTCGCGCGCCGATTTTGTCAACCGGTTCGGAGATCGCGCCTTTCGCGGCAAGCCTGTCGAGAGACTTGAGAATGGCCGCGAAACCTTTTTCAATATATTTCTGGTCGACTTCCAAAACAGTTACATCGAACCCAGCCGTGGCGGATACTTGCGCGATACCCGAGCCCATCAACCCGCAACCGAGCACGCCAACTTTCTTGATCTCCATTACGCGACCCTCTTTCCCCGCGGAATTTTTGCCAGGCGAGCGGCGATATCATAGCTCAAATTGCAAACAGGCTGTCGCCCTCCAGAGGAACCCACTGCACAATTTCTAGAACCAATATACTTGGACTTTTATCTAGCTCGGCTGACGCACTCAATGAAGGTCCGGGATGCAGCTGAGGTATAATTCAGTAAGCCTGGGTATAAGCAACTCGATCTGAATCTTTTGTCATCTATCTGGCTGGACCGCAAGCGTCACGCTACCCGGAGACAAGAAACATATGATGTCCCGCAAAATTAAATCCACTTCTTGTTTCGTATTATTGTGCGGCGTTTTCTTTTTCCCCGCAGGGCGCCTGCACGCGCAGGCTCCTCCAGGACCTATGAATCCTTCGCAGCCTCTGCCTCCGCCGAAGCCTGCGCCCCCGGCCAAAAAGAAGCCTGAGATTCCGCCACGAAAAACACTGGCGGGATACTGGAAATTGAACATGGATGAAAGCGATGACGCAAAAAATAAGCTGGACGAGGCTCGACGAACCAAGGCGGGAGGCGGCAACGGCCCCATGGATCCGGGCACGCCAGGCACTGGCCGTGTAGGAGTTGGATTTCCTCCAATTCCCGGCGGCGGTGGTGGCGGTGGAAACGGACCGTACGGAGGCAGCGGCCGCGGAATGGGCGGCGGCGACAGCGAAACGAGCCAGAAAATTTTCGAGCAGGTTCGACCCGACTACACGCAGAACATCAGCTTGATGGACACCGAAGTGGATTCATTAAACGATCATGGCGACAAATTAATATTCTTCACGGATAACAGAAAAATTGAGAAATCGAAAAATGAAGCCTTGAAGGAAATTCCTGCTCATTGGGATGGCCAAAAACTTGTGACAGATGAAAAAGGTCCGCAAAACCGGAAAATGAGCCGCACCATCGAGCTATCTCCCGATGGCCGACAAGTTTATGAAACATGGCGCATTGAAAATGGAAAATCCGGAGCGCCGATCACCATCAGGTATGTGTTTGACGCGGCCGATGAATACGCCCGGTAAACCGGAAAAAAGATTTAAAAAAGATGTCCTTCTGCAACGAGATCAAACGTTCAGATGTTCGTAAGCCCATCCAGGGTAAAAATGAGCCTGGGCATTCCCTTCCTGCGGCAACCGGGTGTATATTTGGCGGTAACACTGCATCGATTATGTTGGAATTTGTGACCCACACACTAGGTAATCATAGATTCTGACCGATCCGTCGAGAAAGGAATTTCACCATGGCGCGAATTTCGCTGAAAGTGAATGGGAAATCGAGAGCCGTTGAAACCGATCCCAGCACACCGCTGCTCTATGTCCTGCGGGACGATCTGGGGTTGCATGGCCCGCGATTCGGCTGCGGGCTGGGACAGTGCGGCGCTTGCACCGTGCTCGTAGACGGCAACAGCATGCGCTCCTGCATGATTCCAGCCTCCTCGGTCCAAAATAAAAGCATCGTGACTCTGGAGGGGTTGGGCACGGTTGCACATCCACATGCGATTCAAGCAGCGTTTGTTGAGGAGCAGGCGGCGCAGTGCGGCTTCTGCATGAACGGAATGGTGATGGGAGCCAAAGCACTGCTGGACAAGAATCCTCACCCCAACGTCGAGGAAATTAAGAAATCGTTGAACAGTTATATCTGCCGATGCGGCACTCACCTGCGGGTCATCCGCGCGATTCAGCGCGTCGCAAATTCCACAGTGAAAGCCTAAAGGAGAGCCGAACATGGAAACGAAAACTATCTCCCGCAGAGATCTTCTCAAGAGCACGGGCGTCATGATCGTGGGCTTCAGTTTTTTTGGAAGCGCAGCGAAAGTGCTCGCACAAGGTTCAGGGCTGTCTGTGGACGGCATGGATCCCACGGTGCTCGATTCATGGCTGGCAATTTCGAAAGACGGAACCGTGACGGTATTCACGGGGAAGGTTGAACTCGGCACGGGCGTGGTCACGGCCCTGGCGCAAATTGTAGCCGAAGAACTCGACGTGTCGTTCAGCAAGGTTTACATGGATTCGGGTGACACGGATACGGCTGTCGATCAGGGCGTCACTGCCGCCGCTAGAACTATCGAGCGCGGAGGGCCGCAGCTGCGGCAAGCGTCCGCAGCGGCTCGCCAGGAACTTTTGAAGCTGGCTTCCGCGCGCCTTGATTCGCCTGTTGAAAAACTCACGGTGACGGACGGCGTAGTCAGCGTGATTGGCAGTCCGGCTAAGAAAATTGCCTACGGAGATCTGCTGGGCGGCAAAAAATTTAACATTAAGATTGTGGCCAGCGGAGTTGGCTGGGACATGAAGGTGGCGCCTGAAATTCCCTCGAAAAATTACAAGGATTACAAAGTCGTCGGGCAATCTATTCCGCGCGTGGATCTGCCGGGAAAATTTACGGGAGAATTTGTCTACTCACAGGACGTCACGGTGCCTGGAATGCTGCATGGCCGTAGCGTGCGGCCGGCGACATCGCTTTCTGCACCGCTTAGCATCGATGAAAGCTCGATTAAAAATATTCCGGGCGTGGTGAGAGTGGTGCACGAAGGAAATTTCGTCGGGGTTGTGGCGCAGACGGAGTGGGCTGCGATTCAGGCTGCGAGAGCGCTGAAAGTTACGTGGGCAGAGCCAACGCTTAAAATGCCATCGGGCCCGGATGAAGTTTTCGATTATCTGAAAAATACCAAGAGCTTCAAGGATAACGTGGTAACGAACAAAGGCAATCTGGACACCGCTTTTTCTCAGGCGCACAAGAAATATGAGGCCACATATTACTGGCCCTTCCAGCTGCACGGAATGATCGGGCCGCCCTGCGCTGTCGCCGACGTGCAGGGAGATAAGGCCACGATTTGGACGGGGACACAGGGACCGTTCCGCACGCGCGATGCGATCGCCTTGCTGCTGAAAGTTCCGCCGAAAAACGTTCACCTGCTCTACCGCGAGGGTTCGGGCAGCTACGGGCGGCTGGAGAGCGATGATGTGGCCGAAGATGCGGCACTGATGTCTCGCGCCGTGGGCAAACCGGTGCGCGTGCAGTGGATGCGCGAGGACGAGCACGCGTGGGATCCCAAGGGGCCTGCGCAATATTCAACCGTTCGCGCAGGAGTGGACGCGCAGGGCAACGTGATTGCCTGGGATTATATGGACCGCAGTTTGCCTTGGACCGAATCGGAGGCAAATCCCCTGTTGGCTTCGAGCCAGATGGGAATGAAACCCAGCGGACCTGGCTTCTTGAATGGAGCGGGTGGCGGCGGCCAAATTTATACATTCGAAAATCAGAAGGTGCTCGCGGCGAGCATTCCCTGGGTGCAGCAGGGGGAATGGCCGCTGCGAACCAGCAACCTGCGCGCGCCGGGAGATTTGGCACGCGTGTTTGCGAGCGAATCCTCGATTGATGAAATTGCCGCGGACCAGCATGTCGATCCCTTGCAATTCCGTTTGCGTTACCTGACGAGCGACAAACGCATTTCTGAGATTCTTGTCGCCACCGCCAAACAAGCGGGGTGGACGGCACGTCCCGCGCCGGGGCTTTCTTCCAGCGGCACGAAAGCCACGGGAAGGGGCATCGCGGTTGCGAACCGCGCCAACACGATGACAGCCGCAGTTGCCGAAGTGGAGGTCGACAAAACAACCGGTGAAGTCATCGTAAAGAAAATTACTCTGGGCCACGACTGCGGCCTGATCGTGAATCCAAACGGGCTGAAAAACCAGATTGAAGGAAATATTTTGCAGGGCGTGAGCCGGGCGCTGCTCGAAGAAGTTCAATTCGACTCCACCGGACAAACAAACCTCGATTGGAACAGTTATCCGGTGATCCGCTTCGAGCAGGTTCCGGAAGTCGAGATCGTTTTGACGAACCGGCCGGAAATGCAGCCGCTTGGCGGAGGCGAGCCGTCTATCGTTCCCATTACCGCCGCTATCGCGAATGCAATTTTTGACGCTACGGGCGCACGCGTACGGCGCGTTCCCTTTACGCCAGAGCGCGTCCTGTCCGCGATGAAGGCGTAGGTCGCGGCGACCGCAATAAATCAGTTTCAGGCATCTGTGGTGACAGCTTTTTTGCCAAGCCAACCGGACAAAAAAGCTGCCACGAATGAATCTTCTGAGGTATGATATTCCTACCAGCCAAAATGGCAAGTCTTCTAATAAGCGATTCGTAATTATATCAGGCAGGAGGTTCCCCCATCATGATCATAGGCGACCGTTTGCGAGACCTGCGGGAGCAGAAAAAATTATCCCAAGGCGAGATTGAGCAACGAACAGGCCTTTTACGTTGCTACATTTCGCGCGTTGAAAATGGCCACACCGTGCCGTCCGTTGAAACGCTGGAAAAATTCGCGCGCGCACTTGAAGTGCCGATGTATCAGCTTTTTTACGACGGAGATCTGAATCCTAAACCTCCCATTGTCTCCAGGCGAAAATCTGGAAATGGCCACTCTTGGGGCGAAAACGGGAAGGACGCCCGCATGCTGGAAAAATTCCGCCAGCTGCTTAGCCGCGCACACGATGATGACAGGCAGCTTCTGATGCACATGGCGAAAAAGATGGCGAAGTCGAACGCCCCGCGATTGGACGCTCGGGCCATTAAATAAGCAAGCCAAACATATGGGCCTCTTAACCAGGGCTACTAATTAAGGTTGATCCGGCGCGTCAGGTTGCGCCACGAGCAGCAAAATAACACCTATCACTGTAAACATCCGGAAAGCTGGGTCTTGACCATTCCACATTCTTGATTGCCACATCAGAAACCATTCCCCACCCACGGCAAGGAAAGCGACGAGCCACATAAGCAGACTAAGAGCCATGGCCGCAATCGATATGCCCTTGGATCGCTGAAAAAGCGCTACGGATTCGCGTCGCATTTGCGCCATGCAAATCCCGCCCCACCAGCACAGAATCATGGTGATCGTTTCCCACGCGATAATCGAAATATAGAATGCGGTATGCAAAAGGGGCGTGTTTATGGCGCGCCACATCCCACGATTGCCGGGAAACGTGGAGTCCATCATCAGCACGTGCCGCACGAATTGGTAATTGGAATTGTAATCCGTGATGTTATTGAGAACGACCAAGGAATAAAAAACCGCCACGCCGAATACCAGCAAAATCTTGATTGTGCGCAGGATCATGGTTTGGCCCGTTGGGAGAAGGTTTGGAAATACGCGGTAAGCGCTGCAAGAGCCGCGTTGTCATATTCAGGAAAGCCGGGCATTTGCGCATTTGGATTTCTGCTGACTGGCTCGTGAATATATGCGGCAAAATCCTTGGGCGAAGACGCTGCTAATGCGGAAAGGGTTTCCCACTGCGCACCGGATTTTTGACCGCCTTCGCGCCCGGAATTGTGGCAACGAAAACAGTTCTGTTTCGCAATGCCGAAACCATCCTGCACTTCGCGATCTTGCGCGTGGGACCCTCGAGGAGCGATGGCATCGAACACAGTCTTTTCGTCGCGAAATTCGATGCGAACAACACCCCACGGAATTTGCGGTTCATCCTCATGGGAAAGCATTTTGTAGCTGGGGCCGAATTTCGGATTCGAAATCATGTAAGGTCCCATATCGTATTTGTGTTCCTGAGAATCTTTTGGCCATCCGGCAGGCGCCTTCCCATTTACTTCAAGGACCAGCACAGGATGATGGGCTTTAAGGTATGCCTGCGGATAATTTGCGCGGTACTGGTCATCGCAGATTGCCACAACCATGACGGAAGCAGGTGATGCGCCAATTGCGCGCGCCAGATCCTCAAGCTTCACGCCGCGAATTTTTGCTGAGCCGGTGAAATTCGAATCACCGTTGGCGTTAAACCTAACTTGCGGCATGGCCAGCAAATCTTCTCGCGTAATGTACCGGACCGAATCAGGTGGAAGCGCAACGAGCGCTCCGCTTACTTCCAGATCTGAGAGAGACTGTCTTTTTTCGTGCAACGCAGGGGAGGCTTGGGTACTTGCCGCAGCTACGAGCAGTGCGGTGAGGGCCAGTAGGTTTTTCAAAGTGGCACGCATGGCACATCCTAGCGCACGGCTCATAGTAGGCAAGCGAAATTTAGAAATGACGAGGCTTTTAGCCGGACCCTCTTTCCGCGCGTCGTTCTTCACAGTTTTTTCTAAAGCTAAATGTTTGCGAAGGTTTATCGGTCACGTTTATTGATCTTCGGAGTCCGCATCAGTGACACTTACGTAGCTCATGCGTTTATTCTATTTTATAGCTATTTAGCTAACTGATAAAATATTGCTTTCGCTGGTCGCACGTCAAATTCGGACAGGCATTGTGACGCCCCCAAAACCGCTGCTCCCATCTATAGATTTTCAACTGCTGTTTCAATCGACGCCGGATTTATATCTTGTTTTGACCCCTGATTTGAAGATTGTCGCGGTCAGCGACGCTTACTTGCGCGCGACGTTAACCAAAAGAGAAGAGATTCTGGGGCGCGGGATTTTTGAGGTATTTCCGGATAATCCGGACGATTCGGAAGCCACAGGGGTGCAAAACCTGCGGTCCTCCCTGAATCGGGTATTGCAATACAAGATCGCCGACACGATGGCGGTGCAAAAGTACGATATCCGCAAACCAGAAGCGGAGGGAGGCGGGTTTGAAGAAAGACATTGGAGTCCCTTCAACTCGCCGGTCTTGGGACCCGACAAGAAACTCCAGTACATTATCCACAGCGTAAAAGATGTTACGGAGGTTGTGCGCCTGAGAATGCAAGGAATCGACCAACGGAAACTGGTGGAAGAATTGAGGGGGGAAGAAAGATTCCGCAAAGCATTTGACGCTAATCCGGAACCTATCACCATCGCCACGATCGATGAAGGGCGATATATCGACGTAAATGAAAGCTTTCTGCGCGTTACCGGGTACCGGCGCGAAGAAGTGGTTGGCCGGACCTCAAGAGAAATAAACTTCTGGGAAAGGCCGGAAGATCGCGCAAATCTGGTCGAATCCCTGAAAAATCATGGATCGGTCCACGACATAGAAATTCTGTTTCGTACCAAGTCAGGTGAAAAGCGCACGGGACTGAACTCCGCGGAAGCTATCGAAATCGCCGGACAGAAATTTGTCTTTGCCATTTTCAAGGACATCACGGATCAGAAGTCACTGGAGAAACAACTTCGCCAGGCACAGAAGATGGAGGCGATCGGCCAACTCACTGGCGGAATCGCGCATGACTTTAATAATTTGCTTGGCGTTATCATCGGCTACAGCGAGGTATTGTACGAACAACTGCCCGCAACCAGCACCATGCGCAGAGACTGCGACCAGATCAGAAAGGCAGGCGAAAGGGCCGCGTCTCTGACACGTCAACTCTTGGCCTTTAGCCGGCAGCAGCATCTGGAGCCAAAAGTCCTGGAACTAAACGAAGTTGTTCGGGATGTGCAAAAGTTGCTGCGGCGCCTGATTGGCGAGGACATTGATTTGCGGACTTCGCTGGCCCCAGATTTGGGAAACGTGAAAGCCGACCGTGGGCAGATCGAACAAGTCATTATGAATCTGGCAGTGAATGCACGGGATGCGATGCCCAATGGCGGCCGATTGACCATAGAAACCTGCAATGTCGATGTGGGAGATGACTACATCAGTAAGAGCCCCCAACAGCAGACGGGACCGCACGTCTTGTTATCGGTTTCTGACAGCGGAACAGGCATGGACGCAGAGACTCAGGCGCGCATCTTCGACCCGTTTTTCACGACAAAAGAAATAGGAAAAGGGACCGGGCTCGGTCTTTCCACTGTGTATGGCGTGATTCGGCAAAGCGGCGGCCACATCTGGGTTTACAGTGAATTGGGGCTCGGCACCACTTTTAAGATTTTTTTGCCGAGAGTCGACAAAGTTGCCTTGCCCGAAAAACCGGTCCCTGTTACCAGTACAAATTTAACCGGGGCGGAGACCATTCTGCTGTTAGAGGACGAAGTGTCTTTACTGGTTTTGACGCGCCGCTTCCTGTTGGAAAATGGATTTAAAGTGTTGGATGCGGAGCATCCCGATAAGGCCATTCAAATCGCGCAACAGTACAGCGGCCCCATCCACCTGCTCCTGACAGATGTTGTGTTGCCCGGCAGGAATGGACCGGCGCTGGCTGAAAAAGTGACGCAAATCAGGCCGGACATCAAAGTAATTTACATGTCAGGCTACACAGGCTTTGCGCACCGCGAGCTACTGGATTCGAACGCCAATCTTTTGCCTAAACCTTTTACGCGAGATTCCCTGTTGCGCAAATTGCATGAAGTTTTGCATTCTGAGCAAATCGTGGACGCGAAATGACGAGTCACTCTGCCCTTTTTACGAGCTGAACTGTTTTTTACATCTCCCCAAATAGATTAGTCGCGTCACGTAAGCCGATACTCTCGCGTAAACACTTAATGACCCGATAAAGATTTTGCTCCGCTACTTCAGTGGTGTATCGCGTATCGGGCTCCCTTATCGACCTTTCATTCAGCACCTAAAAATATGGCTGGTGAGTCTCTATGTTAAAATGTCGCGGTTCTTTTTGACGGAGGTCTTTTTAAGTCAATGGCTGCGCGAATCGATTCACGACTTGCAGAGCTGGGCATCCAGCTTCCCTCTTTGCCGCAACCGGGCGGCAATTATCTTCCGGCCCGGACAGTGGGGCAAATTGTATATCTTGCCGGGGTTATTTCCATTCGTGATGGCGAGGTGATATCCGGAACGGCCGGCGCGGGCCGCACGACTGAAGAAGGCTATGCAGCGGCGCGAGCCTGCGCTCTCATGCAATTGGCAGTGCTGAACGCCCATCTCGGCTCGCTCGACAAAGTAAAAAATATTGTTACGGTCAACGGATATGTGAACGCGGTAGCGGGTTTTCCTGATTCGCCGAAAGTGATCAACGGCGCATCCGATTTATTTGTGGAAATTTTTGGAGATGCGGGGCGGCACGCTCGTACGGCAATTGGAGTTCCGGCGTTACCTCGCAATGCGCTGGTCGAATTGCAAATGACGGTGGAGGTTTAAACGGGCCATGGCTGAACATTCCTTAAACGCGGAACCTACTCACTCTCTCTGGAACCGCGCTCTGAAGCCGCGCATACATGTCGCGCCGGGAGACACGCTTCATATGGAGTGCGTCGATTCCAGCGGGGCGCAAGTTCATCCGTCCATGACGCTCGATGGATATTTAAAAATCGATCGCGCCAAGATTCATGCGCTCACAGGACCGGTGTTTGTGGAGGGAGCCGAGCCGGGCGACGTCCTTCAGGTGGATATTCTGGAAGTGGCACATAAGGGCTGGGGCTGGACCAGCGTTGTGCCGGGTCTCGGTTTTCTCAAGGAGCGATTTTCGGAGCCGTTTTTCCACATCTGGAAATTTGAGGGGGATGTGAGCAAATCGATTCCGCCGGCCGTGATTCCCTTGAATCCGTTTTGCGGCGTCATGGGTGTTGCACGCACCGGGGACGGCGAATTTAAGACGCGTCCACCCGGGATTTTCGGCGGCAATATGGATGTGCGCGAGTTATGTACGGGTGCAACGCTGTATTTGCCGGTGCTCAATCCCGGCGCTCTTTTTTCAGCCGGCGACGCTCATGGCGCGCAGGGCGACGGAGAAGTGTGCATCAATGGAATGGAATGCCCCGCGGATGTGACGTTGCGCTTTCATGTGCACAAGCAGCACGCTCTTCCCGGGCCCATCGTGGAATCGCATGCGGGGCGCAGACTGGAATCGGACGCGGAGGGCGGCGAATGGATTGTCGTCGAATCTGCAGCCGACGCCACGGGCGCGGCTCGTGCCGCGACATCTCGCATGATCGATCTGCTCGTGGATCGCTGGGGATTTAGCGCTGTGCACGCATATCTGTTGTGCAGCGTGGCGATGAATCTGCGTTTCAGTCAGGTGGTGAATGAGCCGATATTTACGGTTTCAGCGGCCATCTCAAAGAAGATTCTCCCTGCAAGAAAACTTTTCTAGCGAGATGTAGCACAGGCTTCAGCCAGTGGATTTTGATTTTTCTTTTAATTTTAGTTAAGCACAAACCCACAGGCTGAAGCCTGTGCTACGAAGGCAAAGGCATGCAAATCAACATTCCCGAAGTCGTCGCTGAATTGCAGGCGCTGTACCCAAAGTACGAGACCGCGCTCATGGCCAACGATGCGAAAACGCTCACGCAAATGTTCTGGGCATCGCGGCACGCGATGCGTTTTGGAGTTACGGAAAATTTGTACGGCATCGAAGAGATTGAAGCGTTCCGCAAATCGCGCCCGGCCATGAATCTGGCACGAAGCGTTCGACGTCTGGACATCGTCACGTTTGGCCGCGATTTTGGCAACGTTACGCTTGAATTCGAGCGCACTTCAAATGGAAAAATAATTTCGGGACGGCAAAGCCAGGTGTGGGTGCGACTTACCGAAGGATGGCGAATCGTCGCGGCGCACGTCTCGGTGTTGCCGTAGATTTTTGTGGCATAGGCTTCAACCTGGGGGCTCAAGCCTTGCAAGGCCCAAACCCCGCAGGCTGAAGCCCGCGCCACTCAAACCATGCTTCCTCAAAATTGTTGTTGGTTCAAGACAGATGAAATTACGCGCTGGCCTGATTTAGAAGTGCGATGGACTCGCTGTCCAGCACAAGTTCCACCGAAGCGATCAAATCCTTCAACTGATCGAGATTCGTCGCGCTCACAATTGGCGCCGTGATGCCCGGGCGCGACTGCACCCACGCAAGCGAAACTCGCGCCGGAGTAGCGCTGTATTTTTTGGCAACCTGACCCAAAGCGGCAAGAATCTTGAATCCGCGTTCGTTCAAATATTTCGATACGTTACGTGCGCGCGGTTTCCCCTCCACATCTTTTTCCGACCTGTATTTGCCGGTCAGAAAGCCGGCCGCCAGCGGAAAATAACTGATGACTCCCAGACCTTCTTTTTCACACAGAGGCTGAAGATTATTTTCATATTCCGCGCGCTCCACGAGGCTGTAATTCGGCTGGAGCGTCTGATACGAAGGAAGGCTCATTTTTCGACTGGTTTCAAGTGCTGCCGCAAGCCGTTCCGCATTATGGTTGGAGGCTCCGATCGCTCTCACCTTCCCCTGTTTAATTAATTCCGCATAGGCGCCCAAAGTTTCTTCAAAAGGAGTGTTCAGATCATCCGCGTGTGACTGATAGAGATCGATGTAATCCGTCTGCAACCGCTTCATGGAAGTTTCCGCGGAACGCAAAATATGGGATTTCGAAAGTCCTTTTCCTAATTCTCCCATGTCCATGCCGACCTTCGTCGCGACAATCACCTTTTTGCGATTCCCGTTGCGCTTCAGCCATTCGCCGATGATCCGTTCCGATTCCCCGCCCGTGTGGCCGGGCGCCCATCTGGAATACGTATCCGCGGTGTCGATCGCGTTGAAACCGGCATCTGTAAACGCATCCAGCAGCTGAAAAGATTTGGGCTGGTCCACCGTCCAGCCAAAAATATTTCCTCCAAAAATGAGAGGAGAAATTTCCATTCCAGTTCTACCGAGCTTTCGCATTTTCATAATTGTCCTGACTCCGTCGGAATCCTGAATTCATATCGTACATCCTTCCTCGCGTTCCTTGCACGTCTGCGGCACAATCAACGAATGCAACAAACCAATCCCGCGACTCGAATTGTTGAGCTTTCCCGCGAGCTTGGATTTGATCTTTGCGGAATTGCCCCCGCCGCGGAGTTTCCTGAACTGGCGCGTCTGGACGATTGGCTGGAGCGCGGCTACGCAGGCGAAATGCGTTATCTGAATAATGAGCGACGCCGTTCGCCGGCGCTCGCCATGCAAGGCGCTCGCAGCGTAATTGTGTGCGCCCTCAATTACAACACCTCGTTTCCCTCCTCGACTGATGCAACCGTGCTAACCAGCGGGCAAACTAGCCCAACCGGTTGGATTTCCCGCTACGCCTGGGGTGATGACTACCATCACGTCCTGGGCGATAAGCTCGAAGGGCTGATTAAGCATTTGCGTTCAGAATTTTCCGAGCCTTTTGAAGCCCGAGCCTATGTCGATACCGGTCCCGTCGTCGAGCGCGTAGCAGCTAAATATGCGGGCCTGGGCTGGCTTGCGAAAAACACATGCCTGATTAATGAAGAAATGGGTTCGTGGTTTTTTCTCGGCGTTATCGTGACATCGCTCGACATCGCTCCATCGCTGAGTTCCGGCGAATCTCCGGCGCCGGATCTGTGCGGAAATTGCAGCCTGTGCATTGACGCGTGCCCCACGGGCGCCATCGTTGAGCCTTACCTGCTTGACGCGCGCCGTTGCATTTCCTACCTGACCATCGAGTTGCGCAATTCAATCCCAGTGGAATTTCGCGAACCAATCGGCCGGCACGTTTTCGGTTGTGACATTTGCCAGGATGTTTGTCCGTGGAATCGCCGAGCGCCCATAACGTCTCTGCCCAATTTTCAGCCGCGTCAGCACGCGGAACATTCCCTTGTTTCGCCCGACCTTGAATGGCTTCTCTCGCTCACCGAAGAACAATTCAGCGAAATCTTTCGCAAAGGCCCCGTGAAGCGAACGAAATGGCGCGGCCTCTTGCGAAATGTGTGCATCGCGCTGGCAAATTCCGGCATGAAACCCGCCGACTCGCGCTATCAGGAAATTGGAGCGCGTCTTTCGCATCTGGCCAACTCAGGTGACGCACTCGTCGCTGAACATGCCAAGTGGGCCCTCGACCGCCTTGGATTCGTTGCATCCCCGTCTTGATGCGCTCAGGTTGTGCCGCTCCGTAGTCAGCGTTAGAATGAGTTTGCCCAGTGGCAGTGAGTTATCATCCAGGTTTCGTCAGGAGGTATCCATGTCACAACAGGCTGTAACGTCACAAAAGGAGGGTCCTTTGGCCCACGTTCTTCCCCCGCTACCCTACGCCGCAGATGCGCTGGAACCCTATATCGATAAGATGACGATGGAAATTCATCATGGCAAGCATCACAACGCCTATGTCACCAATTTGAACAAGGCTCTCGAGGGCCATGCTGATCTTCAAGCTCTTTCGATCGATCAGCTGGTGCAGAGCCTCGATAAAGTTCCTGAAAATATTCGCACCGCTGTCCGCAACAATGGCGGCGGCCACTGGAATCACTCCATGTTTTGGAAGCAGATGAAAAAGGGCGGAGGCGGCGAACCATCGGGCGCGCTGGCCGATGCCATCAAATCCGCTTTCGGTTCGTTTGCCGATTTCAAAACGAAATTCGCGGCAGCAGGCGTTGGCCGATTTGGTTCCGGCTGGGCATGGATCGTCGTCAAGGAGGGCAAACTCGCCATTGAATCGACACCGAATCAGGATAATCCGCTGATGAGCGGTGGAAAGGCGATTCTCGGACTGGACGTTTGGGAACACGCCTACTACTTGAAATATCAAAACCGCCGTCCCGATTACATCGAGGCGTGGTGGAATGTTGTCAATTGGGATGATGTGGCGAGCCGTTACTCGGCAAGCAAGTAATCGACACGTTTAGACCTTACGCCGAAATATTTCGCATTCCTTTTTTCGGCGTAAATAAAAACAGCTTGAAACAAATTAAAGGCCCATCCGAATGGAATTCCGGATGGGCCGTTTGTTTTTTATTTTGCCTTTCATCGCTTACGTTGCATATCTTGCGCGCGGGAACATGGGTAACAGCCGATTTCGCGTGCGCGAGGATTCCTTTACAGGAGCGGCCGGCCTATCTACAGCGGTGGAATCCTGTGCCTCCTCTGCGATGGCTTGCTGAGGGCGGACTTGAAAACCAAACAATGAATCCGCGTCCACCGCCCCAGAGGCAGCGATGGTTGGCATGCGCCCGAGCGATGCCTCACGGCTCAGTGCAATGCGATCAGTAACTCCAAATTTTGCCAATAAGGACGACACGTGAAACTTCACCGTGCGTTCCGCAACATTCAACTTGCATGCAATTTCCTTGTTCGCGCAGCCCTGTAAGATGCAGTCCAGGACCTCCTGTTCACGGCGGCTGACTTTCACACCTGCTCCAAGTGCCCTGCCTGCGGCAAGCAGTTCCTGGGCACGCTCCGCGGCCGCATCCAGCAGTGATTCGCGGAGGACCACCATCATTTCGTAATCTTCTGGCGCTTGCCCGCGCACCAGACAGTGAACGGCAAGCAAACCAGCAATTTTTTCAACCGGCATGCTGCCATCAGCTTCTGCATCCACCCGAAAACGCACAGCGCCCGAGGAACGTTCACACAGGACAAAGCTTTGCATCAGGAAGGGTGGATGTTGATCTTGCATTTTAGTTGATTGTTTTTGTCTGCGTATCAGTGTCGGCCTCACAATTTTCAGTCCAAGCCGGGGAGAAGGACCAAGTTAAGTTTTATATTTTTATAGCGTTTTATTGCGGCGACTTATAAAGATCGCCAACTCAACCGAGCGAATCGCCAGTGGACCGTTTAGGGGCCAATTTCGAAGATGATCCTGTGTCTCTGGCTTCTACTCGGAAGAAACAAGCCATGCCTCAGGGCATGACCTCCGAACACAAAATTCAAAATGACACTGACACTATGCAAGCTGTCTACCACAAATGTGCAAAGTTTTTACACACACATTCGCAAGGAGTTGTATGCCTTTCCTCTACAGGGTTCACAGTATTTAAGGTAATGATTTCATTGTGTGCGAATTTTTTTCCACTGCCTGAATATCGGCATAGCTTCAAAGCAGGGCCGATCCGGCAGTGAAATATGGCGTTTCTGCAAGAATACGGTGGCACACGATGGCTTTTTGGTCCCGATCCGGGGTGTGGAAAATACGGGTTTTGGGGAGACTCTTTGCGATAGAACGAATCGTATTACGATATATTTTCATTTCTGTTTTGTTATTTTTAGGGAGTATTGTTGTTTGTAGTAATGGATTATTAACGGCTTAGAATGCGCGTTTGGCCGGCAGAGAGAAGTTCGTAATGGATGCCGCGCCACCGGATCTGCCTGCTGAACAAAGCTGCGAACGTGTTCCACAATCCTATTACGGGCGCAAGCGCAGCAAGAAATGTCCAAATCCACCCATCTGCTAGCAACTTCGATTTCCACTCGGGAAGAAGTTCCATGATCGCAGCCAACCGAAGGACACCTCGGCCCATGGAAAGAACAGGAAGAAGAATCGCCAGCATTAGCAATTGAATTCCAGAAGCTCCGGTAATGGAATTATTTATGAACAGCCCAACACCCAACAAAATTGCGCTGCAATAGAAAGCATGACCGATGCCGCCAAGCGCCCACAACCTGGGTTCGTAAATACGCGTGATGATGATTTGACGGTTCGTGAATTCAATAAGTCCCTTCGCATCGCAATCGAAGATAGTCGGAACCATGCACTCTGGCGCGAACTGAATCGGAAGTCCGTATTGACGCAGCGCACGTGTGAGGGAAAAATCGTCGCTCACGGAACCGTTCCAGAATTCAAGCGCATTACACTGCTCAAAGCGCTCCTTGCGAATCGCTGTGCCGCCGCCCCAGCAAAAATTTCGATGATGCTCTCCGAGATAAGTAGCGGCAGGTGCATTCCAGGCCGAGGCCATAGCGCTCCAGAATCCGCCCGTCTGCGGAAAAAACCAGCGAAACGTGGTGACTGCGCCGAGTTTGGAATCCGCAAGCGGGGCAACGAGGCGCGAAAGCCAACTCCTGCCCGGGCGCCCATCGGAATCCGCGAAAACGTACACGTCGAAACCTTCCGTAGCCTTCAGGATCGCAGCGCGTAGGTTGTTAACCTTTTCTCCGCAACCGGACGGCCGGCCCGCAATTACGATATGAATTTTGTGTTTGCTGCCTGCTGTAACGCGTTCGATGATTTTACGCGCAGGATCGTCAGCGCTTGCCATGCTGAAGAAAATTTCGTAATCGGGATAGTCGAAGCAAATGAGCGCTGAAATATTCAGTTCCAGTCCCGGTTCCGCGCCCTTCACGGGACAAAAAAGTGCAACGCGCGGCGCATAAAATCCTGAGTGGGTCCCGGCCCGGCGCTGCGCAAGGCGAAGCCAGACAAGCCCATCCCAAAGATTGTACAAGCCCTGCAAAATCTGTTCGATCACCAGAAAATAGAACAGCGTAAGCAATGCCTGCCTCACGGCGGATCATAACTAAAAGGTGCAGGCCGGAGCATAACAGAGCAGCGGCTAGTGCACAGGGCCGTTAGTATCACAGTGAAACCAATCCGTACATAAGGAGCACCTTTCATGCCTATACAAGTTGCAACGATGATGGTGACGACTTCTCAGGAATTGCCGGGCTACCGCATCGTGCGGAATTTCGGAATCGTGCGCGGCATCATCGTGCGTTCGCGCAGCTTACTCGGCTCTATTGGCGCCGGACTGCAGACGATCATCGGAGGAAATATTACGATCCTTACGGAACTCTGCGAAAAAACGCGAGAAGAAGCTTATGAGCTGATGATGCAGCATGCCGCTCAGCATGGAGCCAACGCCGTGATTGCGATGCGTTACGATGCCACGGAAATTATGCAGGGTGTTACGGAAGTGCTTGCCTACGGCACGGCTGTGCAAGTGGAAAAGGTGTCGTAACAATTTCCAATTAGAAGCCGCCCGGCGCTATTGATATCAGCAATTGCGATCCGGCTTTGTGTAGCCCGCCTCTCTTGCCCTGAGTGAACGCGAAGGGTCATAGAGGCGGGCTACAACACCGTCAGCTGCGCTGAGGACTCAACGTCTGCCGTAACAGTTTCCGGGCCAACACTCCCATCCCTCCGTAAAACTTTCGCGCTGCGCGCCTAGACTGCTCCAGCATCGATGGATCAAGCAGCAGCGCCACGCGCGCGACGAACGGCGCCTCTTCCTCCTGCGCCTTCCCTTTCTTGCGCACGCTGGCGGCAACTTCTCTGCGCGCATCAAAATCCGTGTACATCGTTAGATCGCGGTGAAACTGCTTGCGATCCTCGCCGTTCCAGTTGTACGCGCGTTCCAGTGCGGCGCGCAGTTCGCGCAAAAATAAATCGATGGCCTGTCTTTCATCCACCTTCAATTTTTTCTTTTGTTTCTTGCCGAAAAAGGAAGGCATCAAGCCTTCCACTTCTACAATCAACGCCAGCACAATTTCACGCCCGATCGTCTCGGCCAATTCCCTGTCGCGCGCAGGCCCGCCGAGAATCCCTTTTCGGTCGTATTGCGAAACATAGGCCGTAACAAAGCCGTTCACAATGCGGTCATGCACAAGCGTCGCCAGCATATTGTTCGCAAGCGCGCTGCCATAGATTGGAAACAATTTGCGCGTTCGCGCCATGGCCAGATATTAGCAGCAGGAAGGTTCTTGTGGCATAGGCTTCAGCCTGTGCGGTTTTTAGGCCTTGCAAGTACTAAACCCGCACAGGCTGAAGCCTATGCCACAAAAAAAGCCCGGCTCCTCGAGAGGAGCCGGGCTTTTTACTTCCTGATTGTCATTCTTTTAGTGAATCGGCGGGACCACAGGTGCGGGCCCCACCGGCGGAATTTGCCCGGTTTTCAGGCCAGTCGTGGCAGGCACTGGCTTCGAGAGCGCGATATCGAGAGCCTGATCCACCGTGCGGACGAAGTGAATTTGCATTCCTTCGAGCATGTGTGGCTGCAGGTCCTCCTTCACGTTCGGCTCGTTCTCCGCTGGCAAAATCACCTCGCGGATTCCGGCGCGTTTCGCACCCAGCACTTTTTCCTTAATTCCACCCACCGGCAAAACAATTCCGGAAAGCGAAATTTCGCCCGTCATTGCAACTCGCGGACGAAGCGGACGGCCAGAGAGCAAACTCACCAGCGCGTTGACCATGGCGACTCCGGCCGAAGGACCATCCTTTGGCACCGCGCCTGATGGCACGTGGATGTGGATGTCCTGCTTCCGGAAGAAGTCGGGATCGATGTCGTAGCGTCCGGCGTTGGCGCGTACCCATGTTAACGCGGCCGTCATGGATTCCTGCATCACTTCGCCCAGATGTCCCGTCATGGTGAACTGCTTTCCGCCACGCATTCGGCTTGCCTCAATGAAGACAATGTCGCCGCCTGCAGGCGTCCAGACGAGCCCAACGGAAACTCCTGGCGTCTTGACGCGTTCTTCCACTTCCCGTTCGGCACGGAACTTCGGCACTCCAAGAGCTTCGTGCACAACCTCGGGCGTAACCACCAGCTTCTCGGTCTTGCCCTCGGCAATGCGCCGAGCCTCTTTTCGGATCACCGTGGCGATTTCACGTTCGAGATTTCGCACGCCGGCTTCACGCGTGTAGCTATGAATAATTTCGCGCAAGCCTTCATCCGTAAACTCGATCTGTTCGCCAATCTTGAGCCCGTGCTCATTGGCCTGCTTGGGCACCAGGTATTTGTTGGCAATCTGGACCTTTTCGATTTCGATATAGCCGGCGAGTTCGATGATTTCCATACGATCTCGCAGCGGCTCCGGAACCGGATCGATCATGTTTGCCGTGGCGATGAACAGCACCTTGGACAAATCGAACGGCACATCCAGGTAGTGATCGCGGAACGCATTATTCTGCTCCGGATCAAGCACTTCCATCAGCGCTGCCGATGGATCGCCCCGGAAGTCGCGTCCCAGCTTGTCCACTTCGTCCAGCATGAAAACTGGATCGTTGGTTTCCGCTCGGCGAAGCCCCTGAATAATTTGTCCGGGCAACGCTCCGATATACGTCCGGCGGTGTCCGCGGATTTCCGCTTCATCGTGCATGCCTCCCATCGAGATGCGCACGAATTTGCGGCCCAGGGCCCGCGCGATCGATTTACCGAGCGAAGTTTTTCCCACTCCTGGAGGTCCAAGGAAGCACAGGATTGGCCCCTTCATGCCCGGTTTCAGTTTTTTCACAGCCAAGTAGTCGAGGATGCGCTCTTTCACTTTTTCCAGATCGTAGTGATCCTCGTCCAGAATGGCTTGTCCCTTGGCAATGTCGATCTCTTCCACGCCAGAGGATTTTGTCCACGGAAGCGAGATCATCCACTCCAGGTAAGTGCGCGCAACCATGTACTCGGCCGAAGCCGGAGTCATTTTCGCGAGCCGCTTGATTTCGCGGTCGCATTCTTTGCGCGCCTCAGCGGGCATTCCAGATTTCTCGAGCTTTTCGCGCAGCTCATCGATTTCCGCTTGCCCATCATCGGACTCGCCCAGCTCCTTGTGAATCGCCTTCAACTGCTCGCGCAGCAGGTATTCACGCTGGCTCTGGCTGACTTGCTCCTGCACTTGCTCCTGAATCTTGTTGCGCAACTCCAAAACTTCCAGTTCCTTGGAAAGCTCGCGGATCAAAGTTTCCAAGCGGCGGCGCACATCGGCCGTCTCCAGAAGTTCCTGGCGCAGCAAGGTCGGAAGCGAAGGCAAGTTTGCGGCGATGAAGTCCGCCAAGCGAACCGGATCTTCAATGTTTAGCGCTGCAGTCTGTAAATCATCGGAAAGCTGAGGCGAACGCGCGACCACGTCTCTGAAGAGTTCGCGGGCGTTGCGTTCGAGGGCCATCAATTCGGCGTCCTCTTCCCCGATAATATCTGGCTGAATTTCAACTTTCGCTGTGAGAAACGGACGGAACGTAACCAGTTCCACCACGCGAATCCGCTGCAACCCTTCCAGGAATACAACTACGTTCCCGTTCGGCATCCTCACCAGCTTGTGGATTTTGGCGGCCGTTCCCACCAGATGCAGGTCAGCGGCTGCCGGCTCTTCTACGCGAGGATCATGCTGCGCCACAATTCCCAGCAGCTTCTCATCCCCATGCAGGGAGTTCAGCAGGGCTAGCGAACCCTCCCTGCCAACGGTCAGGGGTTGAACGCCTCCCGGAAACAGCACCGTATCCCGTACGGGCAAAATCGGCAGCTCTTTGGGTATTTGAATCGACTTTTCACTCATTAGGTCCCCCTTGAGTTCCTAAGACCAAAAACTATTTAAGACTCGACAATTAATTTAGATGCAGGAGCAATCAAAAAGATACGCAATAGATACAAAGGTGGAAGCAACAAAGTTTAGTGCCTACGACTAAAGAGTTAGACGCTCATTTAAAATTAAAGTTTCCATGCTTTAAATTGCTATAAACAAACAGCTTATACATTCATACCTTCGTTCATGCCTTGATACCACACCTTCTTTTTAGGCATAAAACTCATATCGGCAAGGCTATTAATCGCGTGATTGGCCTGAAGCGATCAGAGCCCCGACCATCGAAAAGGATCCAGCTGTCTCTGATTTCACTATGGATTCCAGTTGGTTATTCCACGTTGCTTATTGACCGGGCGAATTCGAGAGCGGTTTCCCGGTCCTGAAGCCGTCCTTCAAGCTGAGCCTCCTCCACGGCTGTCAAAATTTCCTTAAATCGAGGACCGGGTACAAGGCCCATGCTCTTGAGATCATCTCCTGTGACCAGCTTTGGGGGATATACTTTTTCAACAGGAGTTTCCAAAAGAAAGCGCTGGACGAAAGTGTAGGAATCAAGGCCCCCGTGGCTGGCCAGGCAGTCAAGTCTGTGCAGCTCCAAGTGTTCCTCAAACCGCGGCAGGCGGACGAACCGTTTAAGCGTCGCCGTGCGCATCTTTGGGACGTCTTTGAAGCGCATGTGATTCGCAACCAGCGACTCAACCTGCTCCGTCTCTTCGTTCGAGAAGCGCAGGCTGCGGCAGATGCTTTCGGCCATGCGCGAGCCGATCTCTTCATGACCATTGAAGCGAATACGAGTGCCAGGGCCGCTAGCTGGCGAAAATGTGGGGGGCTTGCCAACGTCGTGCAGCAGAACTCCCCAGGCCAGCGTTGGCGAGCAGCCAGGCGGAAGCTTCTCGAGCAGCATGAGCGTGTGGATCCACACGTCACCCTCAGGATGAAACTGTGGAGGCTGCTCTACGCCTTTCATCTTCGCGATGTCCGGCAGCACGACCGGAAGCAATCCCGTCTCGTCCAGCAGCTCAAATCCCCGCCGCGCCGCTCCTTCGGTCAGCATTTTGGTAAGTTCATCGCGGATGCGCTCATACGAAACCTGCGTGATTTGGGGTGCGAGGCTCTGCACCGCCGCCATCGTTTCCGGCTCAATCTGGAATCCAAATCGCGCAGCGAACCGCACGGCGCGCAGCATGCGCAGTTTATCTTCCGCAAATCGGCGCCGCGGGTCGCCAATCGCGCGCACAATGCCCGCGCGCAAATCCGCGCGTCCGCCGACATAGTCGAGCACTTCGCCTGTCGCCGGGTCCAGCAGTAATCCATTGATCGTGAAATCGCGCCGGAGAACATCTTCCTGCGGCGTCTTGGAATAAATCACCTGATCCGGATGCCGCCCATCCGAATAGCCAACATCGGAGCGAAACGTAGCAACCTCGACTTCCATCGGCTTTTGCTGGGCATCCGGCTCCTGCGCTTGCAGTTCTCGGTCAAGCACCAGAATTACGCCAAATTTCGCGCCTACCGCAACGCTGCGCGGAAAAAGTTCCTGCACACGCTCCGGTCGCGCATCCGTACAAACATCATAGTCAGCCGGCTCGTGACCCAACTCCAGATCGCGCACACACCCGCCCACGAAGTAAGCCTGATGCCCGTGGCTTCGCAGCGTTGAGCAGATCTTTTCGGCCAGTTCCTGCGATGTCATTTCTGGATTATGCGCCAGTTATTCCACTGGAGAAAGGCTCACCGTGACTAGAATCAATCTACGCATGAATGATGGGATTTTAGCTGGTCTTAATGCTGATGCGGTGAGAACCGTCGATTTACTCAGAGGTAGTAACCTAAACCTGAAAAAACAGTCAGCGGGCTCCCGGCATGCAGTCTGATAACTTCAAGCCAGTGATCCTCATAAGCATCACCTTCAAGCACTATTTCCATCTGCCCCGTGCCTTCGACGTCTGCAATGTCGAGTACGGACCACTCCGTCACATTCGGTACATCAATATCAGTTTTCTGGAATAGTGATTTCCGCAATACGGTTACTTGCGAATCTTTGTCTATTAGGGCAATTACTTCGCACAAATCCAGGTCCGCGCCCGATTTATAGGAATAGTCTGCACCGGCCACTAGCCATCCAGACGTGAGCGATTTCATAACGTTGAACCGAATTTTCCCAGGTGCGATGTCCGGCAGCCCGAGTTTTCTTAATTCGTCGTGAAGGATCCTGCGAACTGATAGAGAGGGGTGACCAATTTCCTTACATACTGCGTCTTGTTTGGTCTCGTTCCATTCACAGCGATAGTCGGCTTCAACTTCGACACCATTCTGTATTTTCCTGGCGGATTCGATATCGCAACTGTCATCAGGTCCATTGCCAACTTGCGCCTTGCCGCAATAGTGACGTTTTGAGTAGGCTTTGATCTTTCCGCAGGCCACAGTAGTGCAATCGAAGCGGTGTTCATCCTGAGGACTGCCGTAAACATATAACGCGAATAGGGAGAGCACCGCCGTCAGTAAGGTCTGTCCTACAAAAATCAGGTATTCGCACGACGCAATAATATAATTCACCCTGAAGTGAGCGCAGACTGCTGAAAATTGAATTCTAATGCGTCAACAACGGTGCATATATTGCTTATTTTAAACCGTCGTCCTATCTATTAGCCAAATAGGATAGGTATTCGCACTCGAAACGCTGGTTTGAATATTTTAGAAACCAAGGCGATTGCATCTCCTCTTGACGCTCTTATAAATGGCCAGTCCAAAATAAAATCAAAATAGTCAGTATCACCACGCTTACTCCAGCAATGGGACCGAAGCCCCAACTTTTGCTATGCGGCCAAACTGGAAGACTCCCTAAGAGGGCAATAAGAACAAACACCGAAAGAATTGCCATCAGAAACATTTTTTCCTGCTTTCTTTTTTGGCTGGCTCAAACTAAGCGGTCTGCCCAGGGCGATCGTAAAGCGGCATAGTCGGGATTGGGAGCAACTCCACGAGAGTGTAAGTTCCCAGCGTTATGCCCAGCGGAATATCGCAAAGCGACAAAACGGCGGCAACCAGAGTGAATGTACGGCCAACACTCCGCCCTCCAAGCAGTGCGAGTCCGGCAAAAATCGCAATGAGACCGCAGATAACGGACAACACAATCGTGGCCGCATACAGGAAATGAAAAAGCCCCATCAAGGTAAACGGATCAGCTACACGGTTCAACAGTGCGCCAAACATCAAGGTAGCCGTGCTGGCATAAATCAGCAGGCAGGCCGCCATGATCAGACGTATCACTCCGTAAACGGTCCAAAGGACTCCCAAGGTTCCGAAATGAGGATTTGAATTCCGGAGAACAGGATTGCTTGAAGACATAACGGCCCCCTTTGAGCTTTCTCTCAAGTCAAGTATTGCTATCAGCGCATGAACAATCTTTTATAACTAGCAGTAAGAGGACATTCTGTTCACAACTGAACACGTAGTTTGATGAGGCCTGAATCAAAGGTGCTAACGCAGAGCGTACCCGACGGAGTTGTTAAATCCTATCGGGTAAACAGTCTATTCAGATGATGGGCGATACTGCTGATATGGCTCGTTCAACCCTGTAAGCGCTTAAAAAGTACTATTGAGGTGCGGTCTGATCGAACGCAAAAACTTCACTACTCGTTCACTTCCCTGCGCGATTTCGTCATCGAGCCGCCGAATTGAATTTTAGAAAAGCCGAAGCGGTCGCGCAGCGCATCCGTGGCTTGCGCGATGCGCTCCAGTTTTTCGCGGCGGGAAGCGTCAAGCAGGTCCAGCTGCTCGCCGCCGTGTGTGAAGGAGGACAGCGCCACGCCGACGAGCCTGACTTTGCGAGTGCGGTCACAATTTTTATCAAATAGATTTTTCAGAGTTTCAAACACAACTGGATCGAGATGCGTCGGCTCACGCAAAGTGTGCGCGCGCGTGATGGTTTCAAACCCCATGTAGCGGATCGTGACCGTCACGACTCCGGCGCTGAGACTTGCTTCGCGCAACCGCTTCATCGCTTTCTGGCATAGCAAGCTGAGCGTGGCATCGAGCAGCGCGCGATCCCGCGTGTCTTCCGAAAATGTGCGGTTGTGCGAAATGGATTTCGGTTCGGCGTCCACGAAAAATTCATACGTGTCGCCGCCATGCGCTTTTCTAAAGAGCGCCGTGCCCCAGCGGCCAAATTCCTTCTCAAGTTTTTCGCGTCCCATGGCGGCAAGCTGACCAACTTTGTGTATTCCCGCCGACTGCAAAGCGGCTTCCGTAACTTTGCCAATTCCGGGGATGCGCCGCACATCGAGCGGCGCGAGAAACGCTTCCTCGCTTTCGGCTGGAACCCAGACCAAACCGCGCGGCTTGGCTTGATCGCTCGCCACTTTTGCCACAAGGCGCGTTCGCGCGAGGCCCGCGGAACACGGCAGCCCGGTTTTGGTTGTAATCTCGCGCAATAACGAATCCGCGGCGGCAATGGGCGGACCGTGCAGCCGCTCCGTCCCCGCAAGATCGATGTACGCCTCGTCGACCGATGCCATTTCCACGACAGGAGAATATTTTCCGAGAATCGTCGCAACGCGGTCGCTCCACTCGGAATAAAGATGGTGCCGCGGCTCCAGAAAAATCGCGTGAGGACACAGGCGCCCCGCCGTGCGCAGCGGCATCGCCGAATGAATGCCATATTTTCGCGCCTCGTAACTTGCCGTTGACACAATGCCGCGCTGGTCCGGCTGCCCTCCCACCACGACAGGCTTCCCGCGCAACTCCGGCCGGTCCAGCAATTCAACGGAAACAAAAAATGCATCCATGTCGACGTGCAGAATGGAGGTAGAGGAAACTGAGGAAGTGGAAGACGTAGAGGAACTAGTGGACGCAGAACGAGCCGACTCCGTATCGGAATCACGCTTTGCCCGGTAAGTGACAAACTTTGGCATATTCGTGACACCTTCGTTCACAATATACACTGAGGCGAATAGAGGGCGAAGATTTATTTTCTGAAAAGCGTGCTAGTATTGTAAAAAGGAGCTCCTCGCAATGGGACAAATCCGTCCTTTCATCGACGACTCCGCTAGAAAATTTATCGAAGCCCAACCGCTCTTCTTTGTAGGGTCGGCCCCGCTCGATTGCAGAGGTCACGTGAACGTGTCGCCGAAAGGACTCGATACGCTTCGCATCTTGGGCCCCACCACAGTTGCCTATCTGGATCTGACCGGAAGCGGGATTGAGACCGTCTCGCATCTCAAGGAAAACGGCCGGATTGTCCTGATGTTCTGCGCATTTCAGGGTCCGCCGAAAATCCTTCGCTTGCATGGCAGCGGCAGAGTATTGGAGGCGGAACAAAAGGAATTTCGCGATCTGGCGGCGCATTTTCCCGATTACGAAGGAAAGCGGGCCATCATTTTAGTCGAGGTCTCCCGCGTTTCCGATTCCTGCGGGTATAGCGTTCCTTTGCTTCAGTTTCAGGGCGACCGCAACCAGCTTTTCGCGTGGGCAAATAAATTAGGTCCCGAAGGCTTGAAGAATTATCGCAAAGAAAAAAATCACGTGAGCATCGACCGCATATCCGGCCTCGAGAAAAAAGAATGAGTATCATCAAGCGCAGCCACTCATTTCCTCCTGGACCGTTTTTCGTCTCGAGGAAAAATAATCGATGAATCGTATTCGCTTTGTAAAATTTCTATCAGGCGGGCAAAAATTCCCGCGGTTTTTATATTCTTTCCTGTGATTGCCGAGCTGTGCGCGCCGCCACATTTTGTCATGCATCATTTTTGGTGTCTAAAAAGTTAAGAGCATTCATACCTTAAATCATGTACTCAGAACGTTCCTCTTCGGTACGCCAAAATTCGTCACTTCAGTTTCTATTTAGCAAAGGCGTTAAGCCATGTGTGGTCACTTACCTGCACTTAAGAGGTCACTCAGCCGAACAACAAAATTTGAACTGGGGGCCAAAACCATGTTTCAGAATTCGATCTTGCGCATCAACGATCAGGGGACGGCGGAAGAGAGACTTTGGCGCGCGGTGATTACGAAAAGCCTGGAAGAATGGATTTGCGGGCCGTTAAGTTTCAGCCGCAAGGCGGAGCAATTTCTTTTTCACGACAACAAAGATTTCAAAGCAGTGTGTTCTTCTGCGGGAATGGATCCGGAACGCCTGCGAAACCGGCTGACGAAGTTACGCGCACGCGGCATTCAAAAAATAAACATACCCTTCCGCGTGCGAACGAACAAACGATTGGCTTTCTCCCAGAATGGGAGCATAGGGCAGAGCGCATTCGGAGTTTAACTTTTTTGCCGCCGTCCTATCGCCGTGGCAATTTGTTCCGGCAGTTCATCCTGCAACGCCATCAACGCAACGCGAGTGAGAGCCGCGACGCTAATTGCGTCGCGGATTTCTCCTTTTTTGGCGCGTTCAACCGCATCCCAGAAAGGCACCCGCATGATTTGCAGTTTTTCCGTTTCGTCCGGCTCGGGTGGCACATCCGAAAGTTCCCACGCCAGGAACGCCGTGCAGCCTTCATCGGAAACGCTGTTGGAAAGGTCCATCACTAAAATCTCTTTCCAGTTTGCCGCCACCACACCGCACTCCTCGCGCAGTTCCCGCTGCGCCGATTCGAGTGCGGTGGCCGAATGGGCCCCGCCACCTTCCGGTATCTCCCAACTATAAGTATTCAATGGAAATCGATATTGGCCCACCAGGATTACATTTCCATGATCGTCGATCGGAACCACGCCCGTGGCCTGATGCTTGAAATGCACAGTCCCATAAATGCCCGGCCGGCCCAGCGGTCCCAAAACATCGTGATGTTCCACGCGAATCCAATCGTTTTCATACACTGTCGATTGCGTCAAAACCGTCCAGGGATTTTTTAACTCTTCCATTTTCTCTCCGTCGGAAAAATATTCTAATCTAGAAAAATGGGAATTGCGTTTAAGTGGCGCAGCCTTCAGCCTGCGGGGGTTAGGCCAAGCAAAGACTAAATTCCACAGGCTGAAGCCAAAGCCACGTGAATGAACCAAACTCCTCTTGCCAAGAAAATTTACTTCGACTTACGCACAGCGGATGCGACCCGTGGAATCCCGGCCAGATCATTCGTAAGTAAAACGCCGGTCCATTCGGATGAAGCGAGCAGCTTCGAGACATGCACAGCGGATGTGTGCCCGAGTTCCAGGACGAGCAGTCCTCCAGGCTTCAGCAGCGCAGCAGATTGAACAATGAGGGACGCGTAAATTTCCGTACCCGTCTCTCCGCCATAGAGTGCCGCTTCCGGTTCATGCTCGCGAACTTCGAGCGCAAGTGTCGATTCTTCCCAGCGTCCGATGTAGGGGGGATTGCTGGCGATTAGATCGAATTGCGGTGACTGGTGACTCGTGACTGGTGACTGGTGGAAAAACGCATCCAGCAGGTTGCATTCAGAGAACTCGATGCGGTCTGAAACGCCGTGACGCGCGGCGTTGCGGCGAGCGACCTCAAGTGCTGCGGCGGAAATATCAGTGGCAACTACGCTCGCGGAGGGCAATTCATGCGCAAGCGCAATCGCGATGCAGCCTGAGCCTGTGCCCACATCCGCGATGCGGAATTTGTCATTGCCGCGCGACGAGCCGGGTTCATTTTTTATTCCCAGGCGCTCGAGCGAAACTTCAATCACATGCTCAGTTTCAGGCCGCGGAATTAGGACGTCGCGAGTGACTTCGAAATCCAATCCCCAAAATTCCTGATGCCCGGTGAGGTGCTGTGTCGGCTCCCCGCTGGCGCGTCGTGCGATCAGCGAAAAATATTTCTCCCGCTGGGCAGGGTCGAGTTCCGTTTCAGGATGCGCGTAAATCCACGCGCGATCTTGCGAGATCGCGTGCATCAGCAACAATTCCGCGGCGAGCCCCGCGGATGGAACCTTCTCGCGCTCCAGTTGTGCAATGCCCTCGCGGAGAGCGGCGAAGAGTGACTGGTGATTGGTGACTGGTGACTGGTGGGATGTCATTTTGCGAATTCGCTTTGGGTTTCGACTGTGGTAGCACGGGCTTCAGCCTGTGGGTTTTAATCCTTGCAAGGCCTAAATTCCACAGGCTGAAGCCCGCGCCACTTCTATGCCTCGACAAGTTCTTGCTTGAGGCGCTCGGCTTCGAAATGTGTGACGAGCGCGTCAACAAAAGCGCCAAGTTTGCCGTCCATCACTTCCGTCAGCTGGTGTGAGGTCAAACCGATGCGATGATCTGTCACTCTGTTTTGCGGGAAATTGTAAGTCCTGATCTTTTCCGAACGGTCGCCCGTCTTGATCTGCCCAAGCCTCTCGGCGGCCATGGCTTCGTGCTGCTTGGCCTGCTCCAACTCATATAGGCGCGCGCGCAGGACGCGCATCGCCTTGGCGCGGTTTTTGATCTGCGACTTTTCGTCCTGCTGCGAAACAACGAGCCCGGAAGGAATATGCGTGATGCGCACCGCCGAATACGTCGTGTTCACCGACTGCCCTCCCGGCCCGGACGAGCAGAATGTGTCGATACGCAGATCCTTCGCTTCAATTTTAATGTCGATATCGTCAGCTTCGGGCAGCACAGCCACCGTGGCGGCCGAAGTGTGAATGCGCCCTTGCTGCTCAGTGGCCGGGACGCGCTGCACGCGATGCACGCCGCTTTCATACTTCAGCTTCGAGTAAACCTTTTGCCCTTGAATCGAAGCGACAACTTGCTTCATGCCGCCCAGCGAACTCGGCGAACTCTCCAGAATTTCCACTTTCCATTTCTGCGATTCCGCGTAGCGCGAGTACATGCGAAACAGTTCGCCAGCGAACAACGCCGCCTCATCGCCGCCCGTTCCGGCGCGAATTTCAACGATCACGTTCTTCTCGTCGTTCGGATCCTTCGGTAGCAGCAATACTTTCAGCTCGTGTTCCACCGCAACCCTGCGCTCGGCCAACTGCTTCTCTTCTTCTTCCGCCATCTGCTTCATTTCGGCGTCGTCGGCTTCGAGTACCATCTGCTTCGCGCCCGCGAGTTCTTTATCGAGCTGCTTCCACTCGCGGTATTTCTCGACCATCTCGGAAAGCTCCGAGTGCCGTCGCGCGAGCTTCTGGTAATTCGCCGAATCGTTCAAAATTTCCGGCGACGAAAGCTCCGTGGTCATCTCGACGTAGCGGTGTTCAATCTGGTCGAGCTTTTCGTACAGCGTTAACCCTGCCATGGCTTGCCCCTCAAATAGA
>DATHNC010000169.1:0-70079 GCA_035486415.1 Saccharimonadales bacterium (SeqCode) | reverse complement strand
AGCCATTGCACACTTCGGGGCATCCATTCGCGCCGGAGGGGAATCGTAAAGCAAGAGACATTATCGGGCCCCGCGAGGATTAAATAGACTTGAGCACGATTGCGCCAAAGTGGAGTGATCCAACAACGCCGGTTCCCAAGGTCGTCTTACCCGGGGGGAGCACTGCTCCGCGTCTCGGCGGATCCCAAAAACCCCTTTCGCGTGGATTCGTTTCCAACCTCAAAGATTTCCTGACCGAGCGCCCCGTCAAGATTAATAAGAACGTCAAGGGTGATGTTTTCACCGTAGAGGAATATGGTGGGGGCGTCGCTGAGAATTTCAAAGAGTGGTTCAAGCCGACCCCCAAAGCGGTTTCATCGCGCATGACGGTAGACTGGCAACCCTCCTACAAAGTTCTCTGGCAGAATTTGCGCGACCTGATTTCTCCGCCCAAGCTTCCTCCGCTGCAAGTCACCAGCAAGCCCGTCAAGGTTAAAGAAATATGGTCCAAGGATAAAGCTTTTGGGCCATCCCAGATGATTGCTTTGGGCGTGCACGTCGCCATCACGATCCTGGTGTTTTCTCCTTTGCTGTACACGGTAGTTACGAAGGCGACCTCGAACCCGGTCAACCAAGGTCTGGTTACGCCCCTCGATATTTCTGACTACACGATGAAACTGCCTCCCGGAAAAGATAAAGCAGGAGGCGGTGGTGGAGGTGGCGAGCGTAATCCCCTCCCTGCAACTCGAGGCAAAGCGCCGAAGTTCAGCTTCAACCAGATCGCGCCGCCCATGGTGCACACAAAGCCCGACTCCAAATTCGAAGCGACTCTACTTGGGCCTCCGGACCTGAAAATCCCGAGCCCCAACATGGATAACTATGGCGATCCGCTCGCCAAGCTGATGAACACCTCCGGTGGACCCGGCGGCGGCAGCGGCATCGGAAGCGGCACGGGCACTGGAATTGGCAGCGGTGAAGGCGGCGGCCTTGGCCCAGGCTCTGGCGGTGGAACGGGCGGCGGCGCCTACCATCCGGGAACTGGCGGCGTGGGCTTTCCATCCTGCGTTTATTGCCCTGACCCCAAATATTCGGAAGAGGCTCGTAAGGCAAAATACCAGGGCACAGTTGTACTTCAGGCCGTGATTACGCCTGATGGCCGCGCCACTGAAATTCAGGTGGTGAAAGGTCCCGGCCTCGGCCTAGAAGAAAAGGCGGTGGAAGCCGTGAAGCAATGGCGCTTCAAACCTGCCATGGGCCCGGGCGGAAAAGCCGTCCCAGTAACGGTCCCCATCGAAGTTACTTTCCGCTTGCTGTAATCTCTCCTGACATTTACCTAACCCCGGCATTTGGGCGACTTTATTTACGCAAGCGTCATTGCCACAATCTAGCTCTGTTGACATCCTCCATTCCGTTGCCGATCTGCTGTAGACCGCCTCTCTTGTCCTGAGTGAAAACGAAGGATCGGAGGCGGGGGTTTAGCCTGATATTCTCACTACAGTATCGGGACCGCGCCGCCTTAATGCTGAAACGGTGAATCATAGTAAGGTGACCCAACCGGGGTAGCTTCAAAATCTCAAAGCACAGTTGGTACGAATTACGTTGGGGCAACCCTGGGACCGCCGATCTCCTGATTGGCGGTCCCAGGAAAAATACAATCCCGTGAGAATTCCGGGGCAGAGCTATCACATCGACCATTGCAACCGACAGCCATAGCCCTCGTCTCGGATCCTTCGTTTTCACTCAGGACAAGAGAGGCCAGCTACAATTCTCGAAACTGTTCTTCCCTTGCTACTATTGCGGAAACATCTCCCGCCTGAATCGTTTCCAACCATCCCCGCGCGATGTACACTTCGGCATGAGACCCATGACAAAAAAATCGCAAAATCCTGCTGTGGCATTATTGCTTGCCGTCTTAGCTTTTCTTTTGCCCGCGCATCTCGCGGCTCAATCCACGGGACGCATCGAGTTCCAGGCGCGCGTAGCCCCCACCGGCGGCCAGCCGGAACCCGTGCGCCAGCTGACATTTTATCTAATGCGCAAAAGCCTGGAGGAGATTCGCGCGGAAGCCCTGCAATCCGTGCCCGCCCCCGATCTGGATAAATTCATCGACGGGCTGGAAGGCTCGCCTGAATTGAAAGCCTGGATGAAGAAGCATCACACTGTGCAGCTGTCCGGTGAGGAATTCACCAAGAGCCTGACCCCGGAGGATATTGTAGGGATCTCTGAATTTTTCAAAGCGTATATGAGCCATAACGCGGCCTACCGCGGCATGGGCTTCCCCGAGCCGAAGTTTAAGGAAAAAGATCGCAAATCCAATCCCGAAAAATATCAGGACCAAAAAGATCAATACGAAGCCAGCGTCCGTAAATTTATTGGCGCCATGCCGGATTCGGTAAAAGGCATGGACCTGGAACTTGTCGATCTGAATCCAAATTCAAAATGGCTTTCTCTCAAAAACAAATACGCGAAGCTGGTGGAAGCCAACGCCTTGCAAGTTGCCCAGGAACGCTACGTCGTCGCCCGGACCGAGACAGACCTCGACGGGCGCGGATCGTTCTCGAACATTGCCCCGGGGAATTATTGGATTGGGATGTTTGGCGCGGAAGCAATTTCAGGAGACGTTCGCCAGCATTGGGATTTGCGTGTTACAGTCCGTCAGGGCGAAACCGCAAGCATTGAGTTGTCCAACTTCAACGCCGTACGGTCAAACACATCGGCCCAAAATTCCAACAATTAAGGATTCCCTCCGCAGTGATCCGGCCAGTCGAAAGCGCCGCGTAGATGGGCACCGTATCCATCTGGATTGCGTTTAACGCCGGCGTCGCGCTATTTCTTCTGCTTGACCTGACGATCTTTCACCGGCGCGCGCATGCCGTGGGTTGGCGCGAAGCAGCGCTGGAAAGCGCGGCTTGGATTGCCATTTCGCTCGGCTTCGGCGCATGGATTTTTGTTTCGCATGGCCGCGGGCCCGGGCTCGAATTTTTCAGCGGCTACGTGGTTGAGAAATCCCTCAGCGTGGATAACATTTTTGTTTTCCTGCTGATCTTCCAATATTTTCGGGTCGATCCACGTTATCAGCACCGCCTGCTGTTCTGGGGTGTGCTTGGCGCGATCGTTCTGCGCGGCGCAATGGTTGGCCTCGGCGCCGTCCTGATCGCCAGGTTTGAATGGATCCTCTATTTCTTTGGCGCTTTCCTCATGTACTCAGGTTTCAAGCTGTTTGGCGCCGACCATGCCGTGCATCCCGAAAAAAATCCTGTGGTGCGCTGGGCGCAAAAATATTTGCCCATGTCCAAGGAAGGCTCCGGCAAGAAACTTTTTTTACGGCAGAGCGGAAAGTGGCTGTTCACTCCCCTTTTTCTCGTCGTGATCGTTCTCGAAACGACGGACCTCCTGCTCGCCGTGGATTCGATTCCTGCCGTGTTCGGCGTCACGCGCGATCCCTTTATCGTTTACAGTTCAAACATCTGCGCGATCCTCGGCCTGCGCGCGCTCTATTTTCTGTTGGCTGGAACTCTGCAATACTTTCAGTATCTCGATGAAGGCCTCGCCCTGACCGTAATGTTCATCGGGGCAAAAATGCTGGCCGCCCCGTGGGTGCCCATTTCCACCGGCTTGTCACTGGCGATCGTCGGAGGGATCATTGCCCTCTCGATTCTCATCTCAATTATTAAGGCGGAAATGCAAATGAAAGGTCTGCAGCCAAAAATTATTCATCGTGGCCAGATTGTTTCGGGCCCGGTGACTCCGGAATTGATTGGCCATCTCGCGGACAGCGATCCCGCCGAGCGCGCATGGACGGCATCTCGCCTTTTTGCCGCCGGGCAGTCTCGATCGCTCGATTCCTTGCAAAAATGGGCGGATGACAAAGATTTCCGGGGAATTTTGGTCTGGGAAAATCTCGAAAGCAAGCAGCCACCAATTCCATTTTCCATCAAATTAACCGTGGGAATCGCCGTCATTCCTGAAACCTTCGAAAAAATTCGCGCGGCGAACGGTTCTGTGTCATTGGCCGACGCGCCTTCCGATCAGGACGTTCTGGAATTTGAATTAGAATTCAGTGAAAGTGGGATTCCGCATGTCCGTCTGGACATCCTCACGACAAACGCCCCCGGCGGCAACGGCGCAATCGCGCGCTTCCTTGAAAAATTTGGAGAAGGCATTCAGCAGGTAGAAATTGATGTTACAGATGTGGATCGCGCAACGGAAATCCTGCGGACGCGTTTCAACATTCCGCCAATTTTCCCGGCCACGCGCGCCGGAGCAAATGGCACACGCGTAAATTTTTTCCTGGTCACCACAACCGAAAACCAAAAGCTGCTAGTCGAGCTGGTCGAGCAGCCTAAACAACATCCATAGTTCGAGAATGTTTTAATGTGGCGCGGGCTTCAGCCTGCGGGGTTTAGTCCTTGCAGGGCCCAACCCCCGCTGGCTGAAGCCCGCGCCACTCAACTCCTGCCAAACACCGGAATCGCCGCGCCATGAATCACCCGCGCATCTTCCGAACACAAAAACAAAATAACCCGCGCAATTTCCTCCGGCTTCGGCCATTTTGAAAAGTCCGCTTTCGGCATCGCCGCGCGATTCACCGCCGTATCGATAATGCTGGGCAAAACGGAATTCACATTAATGTTGAAAGGTTTTACGTCCGCCGCCAGCGAATCCATCATCGCCAACGCAGCCGCTTTCGACGCGGCGTAAAGCGCTCCCCCCGCCGCGTGATCCCAGGCCGCCTTGGATGCAATATTCACAATCCACCCGCGATTCTGCTTGATCATCTGCGGCACCACGGCGCGAGCGAGCACAAATCCCGCATTGAGATTGAGCTGCATCATTTTTTCGTACGTTCGCGAATCCGCTTCCCACAGATTTGTCCCGCCCGCATATCCGCCCACCGTGTTCACGAGAATATCGAGGCGCTTATGCCTCGACACAATCTCAGCCACAAATTTTTCGACGGCCACTGCATCAGTAACATCAACGTTCACACCAACCGGAGGCATCGCGCCGATTTTCTGCGCAGCGGCAACAACCGCATCAAACTCTTCCCCTGCACGATAGGTCACAACAACGCTCGCTCCCCCTTCGAGAAACGCCATTGTCACTTCGCGGCCCAGCCCGCCAGTTCCGCCAGTAACCAGAACAATTTTTTCGTTGAAGTTCATAATGCCCTCAAAATTCATATCGCGTTCGAGCGCGCACATGATTGCCAGAGTAACAGAAAATCCCCGCCTCTGAAGAGGCGGGCTACAGCAGTCCCGGCTGCTGTAGCCCGGGTCTTCAGACCCGGGGATTTTCTTCCACTTCAAGCAACCATTCCCCGCGGATGGATGCCATCCGCCGCAAACATTCTACTCCCCGGTCTGTTCCAGCAGCTTCGACACCAACCCCGTCCATCCCGTCTGATGGCTCGCGCCGAGCCCCGCTCCCGTATCCCCGTGAAAATATTCGTAAAACAAAATCAAATTGCGCCACAACGGATCCTTCTGAAATTTCTCGTTCGCCCCATACACCGGCCGTTGGCCATTTTCGTCGCGCAAAAAAATGTGAGTCAATGACCGCGAAAGCTCCGCGCTCACTTCCCACAGCGACATCTGCTGACCCGACCCCGTCGGGCATTCCACACGAAAATCATCGCCATAATAATGATGAAATTTTTGCAGCGATTCAATCATCAGAAAATTCACAGGAAACCAGATCGGCCCGCGCCAGTTTGAATTTCCGCCAAACAATCCACTCTGCGATTCCCCCGGCTCATAATCCACGCGATATTCATTTCCATTTGCGGAAAGAATATAAGGATGCTCCGCGTGAAATTTCGATAACGCGCGAAGTCCGTGGGGCGAGAAAAACTCCTGCGGATTAACCATGTAGCTCAAAATCCGCACCAGTTGCTTGCCATCCACCAGGGACAGCAACCGGCGAACTCCATTCGGCGAAGACTGGCTCTGATCCACGTGCAGCGAAAACCCCGGCATATTGTCCAGGAACCACTGCATGCGCCGTTGAAATCCCGGCAAGCGCGCGATCAATTCCGGTTCCAGCGTCTCCACGGCGAAAAGCGGAATCAAGCCAACCATCGAGCGCACTTTTAGAGTGCGCTGCTCCCCGCTCGGAAAATGAATCGCATCGTAGAAAAATCCGTCCTCTTCATCCCAAAGCGACTTATTTTCCGTCCCATGCGCATTGATCGCATCGGCGATATACACGAAATGCTCAAAAAATTTACTGGCTACATCTTCGTATGCCGGATCTTCGCGCGCGAGTTCCAGCGCCATCGCCAGCATATTCAGGCAGTACATTCCCATCCAGCTCGTGCCGTCCGATTGCTCCAGGTGGCCCCCGGTAGGCAGCGGCTGCGAGCGATCGAAAACCCCAATGTTATCGAGGCCAAGAAAACCGCCTTGAAATACGTTCATTCCATCCGGGTCTTTGCGATTCACCCACCACGTAAAATTCAAGAGAAGTTTGTGAAACACTCGCTGCAGGAAACTGCGGTCGGCGCGCCCGCGAATGCGTTTCTCAATTTTGTAAACGCGCCAAGCAGCCCACGCATGCACCGGCGGATTTACATCGCCAAACGCCCATTCGTACGCCGGCAATTGCCCGTTCGGATGCATGTACCATTCCCGCAGCAGCAAAATAAGTTGATCCTTCGCAAAATCCGGATCGACCAGCGACAGCGCGACCGTGTGAAATGCCAGATCCCACGCGGCGAACCATGGATACTCCCATTTGTCGGGCATCGAAAGAACGTCAGCGTTGTACAGGTGCGCCCAATCATGATTGCGCCCCTTCTTCCGCTCAGGCGGCGGAGGCGGCTGCCCGGGATCTCCGTTGAGCCACGTCCGCACATCGTAGTGGTAGCACTGCTTGGACCACAGCATTCCTGCGAGCGCCTGACGCATCACGCTGCGCGCATCTTCTGAGCGTTCCTCCGAAAAGCGGCGCGCGTAAAACTGGTCCGCCTCTCCACGGCGCAATTCGAACATTTTTTCGAACGCTTCATCGAACGGATTCGTAACCGATTCCTTGGGCTCAACATTCGTAAGCCTCAGGCGAATCGTTACCGAAGCACCTGGAGCAATCATGAAGCGATAGCGCGCCGCGCATTTCGTTCCCTTCTGCGCAGGATTTATCGCTCCCTTTACGCCCCCAATTACATACTCGTGAAAGCCGTCTTTCACATAAGGGCTATTGTCCGCAAAGCCGAACACACGAGCGAAATTTGTCTCATTCTCCGTAAAAAGCATTTCCGGCGCATTTTCCGCCAGCAGCCAGCGCTTGCCGTAGCGGCTTTCCTCCGCCGCAACCACTGCCGCGCCTTTGAAATCCGCCACGCGTGCAAGATTTGGATGTCCATGTTTTTCCCCAAACGACCAGATATTTCGGAACCACAGACTGGGCAGCAGATCGAGCGGCGCTTCTTCCGGCCCGCGATTCCACGCCGTAATTTTGATCAAAATGTCTTCCGGCGCGGCCTTGGCATACTCCATGAATACGTCGAAGTAACGATCCTCGTTGAACACGCCAGTGTCCATCAATTCGTATTCTGGTTCGCGCTTGCCTCTCTTGTGATTTTCTGCGACCAGCTGATCGTAGGGAAACGCCGCCTGCGGATATTTATAAAGAAACTTCATGTAGGAATGCGTCGGCGTCGAATCGAGATAAAAATAATATTCCTTCACATCCTCGCCGTGATTTCCTTCGTTGCCTGTCAGCCCAAACAAACGTTCCTTGAGTATGTGATCGCGCCCATTCCACAGCGCGAGCGCGAAGCACATGCGCTGGTGCCGGTCACAGATCCCGCCAATGCCGTCTTCTCCCCAGCGATACGCCCGCGACCTCGCCATGTCATGCGGAAAATATTCCCAAGCCGTTCCGCCCGGACTGTAATCCTCGCGAACCGTTCCCCACTGCCTTTCGGCGAGATACGGTCCCCAGCGTTTCCAATGTTTCGTGCGCTGGTGCGATTCGTCCAGACGTTGCTCTTCAGCTGTCATCGAATGTTCCTCACTCCGGTCCTTAAAAGGGGATAAAGCCGGCAGTCCCGGGAAAAATACAAGTATAGGCAGAAGACGCGCCGGGAGCGAAGACAAGTTACGGTGATTATTCAGGTTCGGTACGGCAAGAGAGCACCCGGGCGACGGGAGCCGAGGGAATCGCTCTGGTTACAAAAGACCGTTCGATACGGAATTGCAAGCAGATCAAGACGATTTGGTAAGCCTAGGCGGGTAGATAATTCCTGGACTTATCTAGTTCGGGTGCCGCACCCTTGCCGTTCTTGCAAGGGTGCGGTTCGTGAACTTAACTTCTCCGCGTTCCACTCCGTTTAGCGAATCTCGATGACCCGCGCCTGACGGATCGCCGCGATGGCGCGCAATTCGCCCAGAACTGCGGGCGGCACAGTGTGATCAACGTTAACAATGCCGATGGCTTCGTCGGAATTATTCACGCGGCCGAGCGCGAAGTTGGCGATGTTGATCTCGTGTTTTCCGAGCAGCGTGCCGACGCGGCCGATGACGCCGGGCACATCCTGGTTGCGGAAAAGCAGCAGGAAGCCGGTGAGCGGCGCGTCGATATCGATGTTGTTAACTCCGAGGATGCGCAGAGCGTCGTTCGGGCCAATCATGCCCAGGACGGAAGCGGCTTCGCCGTCGATGCGCAATGCCACGCCGAGAGAATTCGTGTACTTGGCGCGGCGCGCGCTACGCACTTCAACCACTTCAATTCCGCGCGCTTTCGCAAAATTTCCCGCGTTGATTAAATTAATTTGACCCGCGAGCATGTGCCCCAGAACGCCCTTTAATACAGCGTTTTTCACGAGGTGCGTGTTCATGTCGGCCAGGCCGCCATCGTAGCTGATGGAAACTTCGGTAAACGGTTTTTCGGTCAGTTGCGCGACGAAAGCGCCGAGTTTTTCGCCAAGCTGAAGATATGGCCCCAGCTTCTTGAACTCTTCGGGAGAAATCGACGGCATGTTGACCGCGTTTTTCACCGCGCCGGTCTTCAGATAATCGCGCAATTGTTCCGCGATGCGCGTGCCAACCACTTTTTGCGCCTCTTCCGTCGAGCCCGCGATGTGCGGCGTTGCAATCACCTTAGGGTGCTGCACGAGGCGCGGATCGGCCGGCGGCTCTGCCTCAAAAACATCCAGCCCCGCGCCGGCCACGTGCCCGCTCTCGAGCGCCGCAAGCAACGCCCCCTCGTCCACCAGTTCGCCGCGCGCGCAATTCGCGAGGCGCACGCCTTTTTTGGTGAGCGCCAGAGATTTTGCGTTGATCAAGTGTTTCGTCTCAGGCGTCAGCGACGAGTGCAGGCTAATGAAATCGCTGGTCTTCAAAAGTTCTTCGAGCGGCACGAGGCGGATATTTTGCTCGGTGGCTAGCACGGTGGAAACGTAGGGATCGAAAGCCACCACTCTCATTTTGTGCGCCTGCGCAAGCCGCGCGACCTCCGTGCCGATCGTACCGAGGCCGACTAGGCCCAGCGTTTTATCGCGCAGTTCGCTGCCTGTAAATTTTTTCTTTTCCCACTGGCCGGCCTTCATCGACGCGTCCGCCTGCGCCACGGGATGGGCCATCGCCAGCAGCATCGTCATGGTGTGCTCGGCAACGCTGATGGCGTTTCCGCCGGGCGTGTTCATCACGAGCACGCCTTTGCGCGTCGCGGCATCGAGGTCCACGTTGTCCACGCCCACGCCAGCGCGGCCGATCACGCGAAGATTTTTCGCGGCTTCAAGCAACTGCGCGGTCACCTTCGTCGCGCTGCGCACCAGCAACGCGTCCGCGTCCCGAATTTCTTCGTCGACCTTGCCCTTCGTCTTCGGCAGATTCACAACGTTCCAGCTAGGATCCGCCTTCAAAATATCTACAACACCTTCATCCACGCTATCCGCAATCACTATTTTCATTGTTCTCTCAAAGTGTCTCCGGTGTTCTCTCGCTTTTCTCTGTGTCCTCTGTGTTAAATCTTTGAGCTCAAAAAATTCCAAGGCTTAACACAGAGTACACGGAGGAAAACTGAGAACACAGAGAAATTCAAAACCGGATTTGATTTAATTTATTTAAGACGAATGCCGCAAAAACACGTTTTGCGCAGCGCGCACACCGCTGCCCAGTTCGACTTTGTGCCCCACTTTTAGCAAGGAAACTTCCAGCGCGCCAAGCACGGCCACGAGGTCCAGGAAATCGTAATAACCAAGGTGCGCGATGCGGAACATTTTCCCCTTCATCGAGCCCTGCCCGTCAGTGAGAATCACGCCAAACCGTGTGAACAAATCCTTCACGATCTTTGTGGATTCGATTCCCGCCGGAGCGTTGATCGAAGTCACAGCATTTGCCGGAGAACTGACCGCGAAATTGCTGAGCCCCAGCGCGGCGGACGATTCACGCGTTGCCTCGGCCAGTAGAGCGGCGTTGGCAATAAGATTTTCCCGTCCCAACTGCTTGATGTAATTCAACACGCCATGCAGACAGACGATGAGTGAAGTCGCCGGCGTGTAGCTGGATTCGCCTTTCGCCAACCCCTTGCGCTCCTTCGCATAGTCGAAGTAATAGCGAGGCAGCTTCGACTTTTCGATCGTTTTCAGAGCTTTTTCGCTGACGCTTGCAAATGAAAGGCCCGGCGGAATCATGGTCGCCTTCTGCGATCCGCCGATCATGATGTCGATTCCCCACTCGTCGGGACGCAGGTCCGTGGTACCCGTGCCAGTAATGGCATCGACCACAAAGCAAGTGTCCGGCATTGTCGCGACGGCTTTGCCCAGCGTCTCGACGTCATTGCGTACGCCCGTCGAGCTTTCCGTCGCCTGAATCAACACGGCGCGGAACGGTCCGCTGGACTGCAAGTGCTTCGTCATCTGGTCAACCGGGACCGGATGCCCGTACGGCGCTTCAACCACAACAGATTCAATGCCGTATGCTTTTGCCAGCTCCACCCAACGTTCGCCAAACTTCCCTGCCGTTCCGATCAGCACACGCTCACCGGGAGAAAGCAGGTTGGAAATCGATCCTTCCATCGCGCCCGTTCCGGAACTGGAAAACACGATGACGTCATTTTTCGTATTGAAATAATATTTCAGGCCGTCCAGCGTTTCCTTCATCAGTGTGCGGAAGGCGTCCGTGCGGTGATGCAGCGTCATGGTCAACGCGCGCATTTGCGCTTCGAGCAGCAGCGGCGTCGGGCCGGGAGTAAACAATCTTTCCTTAATGATTCCAGGCATGTCGTTTTTCTTTGTCCAGTCTTGTTTAGATTAGGAATAAATCATTTGAAGCACGTGCAGTCCAGTCAAGGCCAAATCGAATTCTTCAAAACGGTATGTCCGCCCCAATAAAGTACGATGAAAGGCAGGAATACAGGTTAAGGGATGGCGGGAAAATGGTCAACAATGCTATTTCCCCGCGCAAAGGCAAGCCGTACAATAAATATTAACCGTACTGGCGGATCCGGAGGCGATGCAACCATGCGCGAAAAAGTAAAAGTGGTCGACGTGACGGCTCGCGACGGATTGCAGAATGAGCCGAAGCCTGTTTCCACGCGCGAGAAGCTCGAATTAATCGACAAATTAGTGCATGCAGGCGTCACCGACATTCAGGCGACTAGCTTTGTGCATCCGAAATGGGTTCCGCAGATGGCGGACGCCGAGGGCGTCGCCGCGGATCTCGGAAAATATAAGGGCATCACATTTTCAGCGTTAATCCCCAATATAAAAGGCTACGAACGCGCCATTGCATCAGGAATTCGCCACATGGAATTCGTGATTGCCGCGAGCGAATCCTTTAATAAAAAAAATCTGAATCGCAGCATGGCTGAATCCTTGCAGCTTTTGGAGCAAACCACTCGCCTGGCCGAGCGCGACGGCGCCATTCTTCGTGTGGGATTTTCAACTTCGTTCCACTGTCCATTTGAAGGAAAAATTTCAAGCCAGGCCGTTGTAAACGCCGTGCGCGCCGCGCGCAACATTGCGCCCTGGCGCATCGCCGTTTGTGACACGGACGGCATGGCGTTTCCCGATCACGTAAAAGAAACGGTCGGCCTGTTGCTCTCCGAATTAAAAATGAAGGCCGGCGAAATCGTCCTCCATTTCCACGATACCTACGGCCGCGGCCTCGCCAATACGCTTGCCGGCCTCGAAGCAGGCGTGCGCGAATATGACTCCTGCACCGCCGGTCTTGGTGGCTGCCCTTACTGCCCCGGAGCAAGCGGAAACCTTGCGACGGAAGATCTGGTCGATTTCCTGGAAGGCATGGGCTATGACACAGGAATCGACATGGAAAAATTGTTGGACGCGGCTGAATTCGCGTGCCGCTTTTCGTCGCGCCCCTATCAAGGCCATCTCCTGAGGGCGCGCCGCGCTGCCGCATGCGGCGCAGCTCCAGCGGTTTCGGCATAGTGGTTTCGGCTTGATGATTTCGCAAAAATCGTAGGGGCACGGCATGCCGTGCCCCTACGGCTAACGCAAAATCTAACAGCTTTATCCGCAAGCCTTATCAGGTACGCCAAATCGATCGTGCGTACAACGCTGGCGAGAAGGGCAGGTTATACAGATGGCGCTTCCGCTCCATGGCATTCGTGTGCTGGACGTAACCAACGTACTTGCAGGTCCCTTCTGCAGCTTCCAACTTGTTTTGCTCGGCGCCGAGGTCATCAAGATCGAGCATCCCGGCAAAGGCGACCTCGCACGCCAGTTGGGGGCCGACCCGGAAACGAATGGTCAACTGATGGGCGCTTCTTTTGTGTCGGTAAATGCGGGCAAGCAGTCAGTCACGCTCAATCTTAAATCCGACAAAGGAAAAGAGATATTCAAGAAACTGGCAGCTGTTTCACACGCAGTAATCGAAAATTTTCGCCCTGGCGTCATGGCCCGTCTAGGGCTCGATTATCCAGTGCTGGCAAAAGTGAACCCACGCCTCGTCTACTGCGCGATTTCGGGCTTTGGACAGGATGGACCCATGGCCCTCCGCCCTGCCTACGATCAAGTCATTCAGGGCATCTCAGGGGTGATGAATGTCACAGGGGATGCCCAGACGGCTCCCCTGCGGGTTGGTTACCCCATTTGCGACACAATGGGAGGGATTACGGCCGCGATGGCCATCTGCGCCGCGCTCGTCGATTCAATGACCACGGGCACCGGGCGATGCATTGATGTTTCCATGCTCGAATCCACTCTCGCGTCAATGGGTTGGGTGGTTTCGAACTATCTGAACGCCGGCGTCCAGCCCATCCCAATGGGCAATGAGAACTTCACTGCGGCTCCCTCGGGAACATTCCGCACCGCCGAAGGCCTGCTCAACATCGCCGCGAACGAAAACACGCAGTACGAAAAACTATGCGACATGATCGGGCGAGCAGATCTGAAGACCGATCCCCGCTTTGAAGACCGGGAAACGCGCCGAGGGAACCGCCTGGCCATCAACAAGGAGATTGCCCCGGAACTGATGAAACGCAGCGCCGCCGAGTGGGAGCAAGCGCTGATCGAAGTGGGAGTACCGGCAGGGCGCGTCTTGAGCGTCCCAGAGATACTGGGGCATGCGCACCTGAAGGGACGACATTTCGTCTCGGAATTCCAAAGTGGGAATTCTGCCGCCAAACAGAAGGTAACGCGAGGGGGGTTCCTTTTTTCAGACGACCACGCGTCTCCCGGGGGGCCTGCTCCAGCCCTATCCGAACATACAGAATCCTGGCTAAACAAGCTGGGCTATGAACCTCAGGAAATCCGCGATTTGAAGAAAAATCACGTCATTTGATTTAGCCGTGAGATAATTGTTTTGTAAGGCAATGATCTCGATAGACCTCAATGATTTAGGGTATTACTCTATCGATACGGTCACCCGACCCCATTTGCAACTTTCATACTTAGCCCAATCGCATCAAAAATTACTTGACTTCAACTTGTCCCGGTACTTAAATTGTCCCCAAGTTTGGGGTGTTTCAATCCAATTTTCAGGTGGATGTGCAATTCCAGGCTACTAACGATGGCCCTTTCAAGGTCCATCAAGGAGGCACTAAATGGGTGTGGGAAGGCGTTATAGGCCAACTACCAGTTTTGCGATTCTTTTGACGCTGCTGTTCAGTTTGATGGGTGGCGTAGTAGCACATGCGCAGGTAACCGGAGCAACTCTTTCCGGAACCGTCACCGATCCATCTGGCGGTGTAGTAGTCGGAGCCCAAGTTTCCGCGAAAGATGCGGCAACTGGTGTTACAAAAGAAGCTACATCAGACTCAGCCGGGTTATATACGATCCCGAATCTGGCGCCTAGCACGTATGAAGTGCGGGTTACAGCAGCCGGGTTTTCCACGGCAGTGCAGGCCAATCTTCAACTCTCAGTCGGCCAGCAACAGCAACTGAACTTCGCCATGAAAGTCGGCGAAACAAACACAACGGTCCAAGTAACAGAAGCCGCACCGCAAATTGATCTGACTTCTTCCGCTCTTACTGGGCAAGTCGAATCGGAAACTGTGCGCGAATTGCCCCTGAACGGCCGCGACTGGACATCGCTCGCAGTGCTGCAACCCGGTGTCAAGCCCATCGAAACACAGATGAGCTATTCGACTTCCGCCCGCGGTAACCGCGGATTCGGATCGGAACTCACCGTATCCGGACAGCGCTCCACTTTTAATAACTACCGAATTGACGGAATCAGCGTCGTTGACTATGCGAATGCTGCGCCAGGAAACGTGATCGGCGTCGTGTTGGGCGTGGACGCGATTCAGGAATTTTCGGTTTTGACCGGCGGCTTCCCCGCCGAATACGGCCGCGCAACTGGCGGCGTCGTCAACGCAATCAGCAAGTCGGGCACGAACCAGTTCCACGGGGACGTATACGAATTTCTGCGGAACAGCGCACTCGATGCTAACGATTACTTCACCAAATCTTCCGGTGCGACAATCCCCCCGTTCAAGCGCAATCAGTTTGGCGCTTCTGCAGGCGGACCGATTATCAAGGATAAGACGTTTATCTTTGGCGATTACGAAGGATTGCGGCAGACAAAGGGAATCCCAACCTCCGTTGGCGTGCCATCTGTTGCAGCTCGGGGAGGAACGTTCCAGTATGACACCGCGACGAACCCCGACCAATCGATTTGTCCGACAACAATTCCATCCGTTTTCAATGGCGCAACTGAAGTAAGCCCCGGCACTTGCGTCGTTCCAACGATCAATTCTTACTCCCAAAGCTTGCTTGCGCTTTGGCCGCTGCCAACAACTGGCGTTGGATCGTCGGGGGCCGCAGCTAACCTCGGTCAGTATGTATTTGCCGGAGTTCAGCAAGTACCTGAGAACTTCTTTACGATTCGCGTTGATCACAAGCTGGGAAATAACGACAGCCTGTTCGGTACCTACCTCCGCGACAGCACGAACTACACAGAACCCGACGTGCTTAACACTGTCCTGACCCAATCGCAAACCACGCGTCAGACTGTGGCGTTGGAAGAGAACCATACGTTCAGCTCGAGTTTTGTGAACGCTGCGCGGTTCGGTTTCAATCGCGATCACGTCATTAACGCCGCAACGCCTAGCGCAATCAATCCTGCAGCCGCCTCTCTAGCTCTTGGCGCGCTTGCCGGACAGGCCGCTCCGCGCCTTACGGTTCACGGCGGCGTTAGCGACTTTTTTGCCGGCATTAACGGTGCCTCTCACTACACATTTGGCTGGAATTCCTTCCAATACGGTGATGATGCTTTCTGGACAAAGGGAGCACATACGATCAAGTTTGGCGGCAGCGTCGAGCGAATGCAGGATAACGAGCATACTTTCCAGGAACCCGGCGGCCGTTATCAATTTGCGGATGTCATTAACTTCGAAGCTGGAAACCCAAAATCATGGGAGGCCAGCCTTTCCCCTGCCGTTGGCGGCGAAGACAATCCACGGGAATTCAGGCAAACTTTGTTTAGCGCATATATCCAGGATGACTGGAAGATCAAATCTAACCTGACGCTGAACTTGGGTATCCGGTATGAACCCAGCACAGTGCTCACCGATGCACAAGGCAGACTTACTAACCTGGCGACGATTACCGCAACTTCGCCGACGTGCGGTGTTGCTTTCAATGATACTAATATTCCGGCATCACCTGGCTCGAGCTGCGGCAGTGTTGGTCCTTATTACCAAAATGCCACCCTCCGCAACTTTGAACCCCGTTTAGGCTTCGCTTGGGATCCGCTCAAGGATGGAAAGACCTCGGTTCGCGGCGGCTTCGGTATCTATGACGTCGACCCGCTACCCGGCTACTTCCTCCTGCAGCAAAACCAAGCTGGACCTTTCCTGATCTTTAAGAGCATCCATGGTTCAGGGAACTTCCAAACATGCGGACCGTTGAATAATTCATGTTTAACAACAACTGCTTTCGCCAATGGATTTCAACCTCAAGAAGGTGGATTTCAACTCGAAGATACAACATCCAGTTTATTGGCTGAGTCCACAGTCGAAGGGCAACCTCACCGAAGCTACGTAATGCAGTGGAACCTCAACATTCAACGGCAACTCACGTCGGACATGTCTCTGACGGTGGGCTATGTCGGATCGCACGGGGTTCACTTGCTGATGCGCGGTGACGACGGAAACATGGCAGGAGCACCTGGTAGTGCAGCCCCATATCAAACTACTCCGTACGGGTATCTTTTCCCCTGCGGGCCTCCTGTTACTGCCACGGGTTGCACGCCGGGCGCGACTTCGACAGGTGCCAATGCTCAAGTAAACCCGAGCTTGGGAATTATCAGGTACGTCTATTGGAATACTGACTCTCATTACAATGGCTTGGACGTAAACCTGGACAAGAAATTTGCCCATGGTTTCCAGTTCCAACTGGGATACACGTTCTCCAAATCGCTGGATGATGACTCCCAAACAATCGCTGGCGATACCTTTGCCAACGGTATCAATTCGCCATGGTGGTTCTTGCCGAAGGCGTTCTACGGCCCTTCGGACTTTAACGTAGCCCACACTCTAACCGTAAACGGCCTCTATTCGGTTCCGACCCCGAAGTTCGGCGGACCAGCTGCAGCTTATGCCTTGGGCGGATGGGAATTGGGCGGAATCTTCACGTACAACAGCGGAACTCCGACGACACCTATCAATAACGCCGATCCTCTAGGATTGGGCAATAGCGGAGCAGACCAGTTCGGTCCTTTGGTCAAGGTCGCGGGATGCAACCCGATTGATTCTAACTATGCGGGAAGCAACCCCGGATCGCCCCAATACATTAACCCAGCCTGCTATACGGAGCCGTATTTGCCGACAGCAGTTGCGCAGACGTTGAAGTACCCCTGCGCATCCTTTTCGAGCCCGGCTCAGCCAGCTCCGACGGGACAAACGTATTGCGCCAATCTGTCCCCCTTCAACATTGGCCGAAACAGCATTACCGGACCCAAGTTCTACAACATGGACTTCTCCATTTTGAAGAACTTCCCGGTGAAGCGCATTTCGGAAGCGTTCAACGTCCAATTCCGTGCGGAGATGTTCAACATCTTCAACCATGACAACTTCGTTCCGCCGCAGCCCTGCAGCGGCGATTGCAACGCGGGTCTATTCGACAGCAACGGTGCGACAACGAGCGCTGCCGGACAGATCCATGAACTGGCAGGTCTGCCCAGGGAAATTCAGTTCGCCCTGAAGGTAGGCTGGTAGTTCACAAGTACCAGATACAACATCGATGCCCGTCCGCTTCGGCGGACGGGCATTTTTGTATTTGGGGGAGTCAAAGTTGGAACCACGGTTCAGGGCAAAGAGGATGTCTCGCCGAAAATTTCGATTGCTGTTCTCAAGCGAGGGCCTGTGCCTCTCTTGCCGGGAGCCCCGGAGGGGCGGCATATCGTAGCTCACCGTTTTCAACGGTGGGAAAGCATACGTGCAATGGCAAAGCCCCGGAGGGGCGACACACTCGGTTGACTAACTGTGCCGTCCCTACGGGGCTTTGTATTTCTCCAGTTCGATCCCCACCGTTAAAAACGGTGGGCTACGATGTTTCGTCCCTAGTGGGACTGGCCAGCGTATAGAAACCGCTTCGTTGCGCCTTCTTCATTCTTCTGTAGAACGTGGATATCCAATTCCAGGCTACTAAAGTTCCGTGGAACAAACCCTTTGCACTGCTTCAGTACAATTGCGGGTCCGTGTGTACCTGTCACGGATTGCGGCTCCCCATAACAATTAAACCTTGTGCTTTCAGGGAATTTTCAGGGTGCGGGAACTATAGTGCAGGTGTATCCGACCAGATTTGAACATTCTGATGAAGATTACTTTGCCATGTTTACGCAGGTTTGATAACGTCTTGGCACCGTTTCAGTCGGAATTATGAATTCGTTCACTCTCATGAATTGACGCGTGGACTTGTACGGGGGAATTTCGTCGCGAAAGCTCGATGCAGGTGATTTGGAAGTGGAGCTTTTTAGTTTTTAGTAGGACATGCCAGGCAGGCTGCGGAAAAGAAAAGTATCTTCTGTCATTCCGAGCGAAGCGAGGAATCTCTCCTTCTTTCTTAAGGTTAAATCGAAGAGAGATTCTTCGCTTCGATCAGAATGACGAAGTTGAGAAGTTTTTTCGGAACTTTTCAGCCTGTCTGGTTTTTGATTACAGGGAGATTGGGTACGATCTGTAAATTGTCATGAAGAGTTCAAAATAGGGCAGGCTGCCTTTCTCGGAATTCTGGGTGAAAAACCTGTCCTGCACAAATCGGATGTCACAGTTTTAAATCAATTAAGGGAGAAAAATAGATGAAGGTTTCAAGAATTGCAAAACTTGCGCTCGCGTCTTCGATCGTATTGTCCGGCGCCTGCGTACTCGCTGGATCGCCAGCCGGCGGTTACAAATTAACCAAGACGGTTACGTACACCGCGGCGCCCGGAGTGGGAGCCACGAGAGAATATTTTGACTACGTGATTCCCGAGCCGGCCTCGCGGCGCATGTTTTTTACAGAAGGAACGATTGTGCACGTCGTAAATGCCGATACAGGTGAAAAAGTAGGCGATATTACCGGAGACTGGAAGCGAGTTCACGGCGTTGCGCTGGTGCCGGAACTCGACAAGGGATTCATCACGGACGGCGATGCGGCAACGGTCGTCGTGTTCGACATGAAGACGCTCAAGGTCACGAACACGATCAAGGCGGAAGAGGACGCGGATTGGATTCTCTACGACAACGCGTCAAAGAAAATTTTCGTATTTAACGGCAGCGAAAAAACCTCCACAGTCATCGATCCCGTAAAGGAAACAGTGCTCAAGAGCATTCCTCTCGGCGGCGCGCCCGAACAGGCCTATGCCGACGGCAAAGGAATGATCTATGACACACTGCAATCCTCGAATGAAGTTGTGGCCATCGACACGAAGGACTTGGTCGTAAAATCGCGCTTCCCCACCGCTCCGATGGGCGCGCCAACATCGATCACCATGGATCGCAAGACGCGCCGCCTGTTTGTCGGCGGCCGCAATCCCAAGATGCTTGTGATGATGGATGCCGACTCAGGAAAAGTGATCGGCGATCCGTTCCCGATCGGCGACCGCGTCGACGCCAACGTATTTGACCCGGAAACAAACATGGTGGCTGCCGCAACACGCGAAGGCACGCTGCACATTTTCCACGAAGATTCCCCCAGCAAACTGACTGAAGTCGAGACCATTAAAACGCAATTCGGCGCAAAAACAATGGGCCTCGATGCAAAGACTCACAAGCTTTTCCTCACAACCTCGGATTTCGGCCCAGCTCCGGCACCCACGGAAAAGCAGCCCAATCCGCAGCCCGTCGCAACACCAGGAACGTTTCGGCTGTTGATTTACGCAAAGTAGTTGGACGTTTTCAGAAGTGCCGGAAGAGATTTGAATCGTATGGGAGGCTCAATGAAACGAATGAAATCAGCGTTCAGCGTTGCCCTCCTGATCCTCGCGGCGGCCGTCGTGGCCTCGGCGCAGGGTCAGGTTACGGCCGTTCGCGCCGGGAAAATGTTTGACCCGAAATCCGGAACCAATCTGGCCAATCAGGTCATCCTAATTACCGGCGATAAAATCACAGATGTCGGCCCGGCTGACAAAGTAAAAATTCCGGCCGGCGCAAAAGTAATCGACCTCAGCCAGTCCACCGTATTGCCCGGGCTGATTGACGGCCACGTTCACCTCACGGACATTCAAGGCGGGTTGCAGCATCAGATGATGGTGGCCCTATTCAGCGCGACGTCCAGCCTGAATGCAGGCTTCACAACGCTGGTCGCAATGGGTTCCCATGGCGGCGGATTTGCCGACGTGGAACTCAAGAAGGCCATCCAGAGCGGACTCGTAAAGGGGCCACGCATTATCACCGCCGGCCCAATCGTCAACATTACGATGCCGGAGAATGTGACTTTCCCGCTGATGAGCACGCCCATGGAGCCGGACATCGAGGTCAGCGGTCCTGACCAGTTTCGCAACGCTGTTCGCGAACTGGCCAAGTACGGCGCAGAGCATGTGAAGATTCACACCACCGGCCCATTCTATTTCGATAAGGACGGCAAGATGTATAACCAGCCGCTCCCCACGCGAGAAGAACTCGCCGCTGTGATCGACGAAGCGCACCGGCGCGGGATGTGGGTCGCCTCACACACCTACGGAGGCGAAGGGCTTAAGATGGCCATCGACCTCGGCCTCGACAACATTCAACACGCAACCGCGGCAGATGATGATGACATCCGCGCCATGGTTCAGAAGCACCTGCCCATCACCTCGACCTTTCTCGATCACCGCCAGGACGAACCGGATGATCTGAAACGGTGGGCTCCGTACAGCCGTTACCGCTTGGTGGAAGTTACCTGGAAGAAAATGCTCGCAGCTGGCGTCATACTTGGCTGGGGCAGCGGCTCCGCGCCGCCGCCAGGCCGCGTCTATAACACCGAGTGCAACTGCTCGCACGGCGTGCAGGGCGAACAGTTCCCGCTGCTTGTAAGCTGGGGAGCAAGCCCTGTGTACACGCTGCGCATGGCGACGACGGTGAATGCGGAAATCATCCGCATGTCGGATAAACTCGGATCGATCGACAAGGGCAAATTCGCTGACATCATCGCCGTTTCCGGCGATCCTTTGCAGGATATTTCACAAATGCAACATGTGAAATTCGTGATGAAGGGCGGCGCGGTGATTAAGAACGATATAGGGATGGCCGGCGCAATGTCCGGGAACTAGCACCAGAAATTTCTGGCGATCGTAACGGCAGCGACCCTCAAGTTTTTTTTGAAATGGGTTTCTGCCGTTACGGTTTGCCGGAGTTCGATCCTCAGTCTTAATTCCCGCCTCGAAATTAATTCCAATTTCAAAGATTTAGGGATTGCGAAGAAATTTATTTCCAAGATTTGCAATTTGGTTGGATCAATGTGGTGCGCTTCGGCTTTGAAGGCGCCGAGGGATGACATCCCAAGGCAACGCTCTGGGTCCAAATTCCCGCACCACGCATGGTGCGCCGTGAAGGGGCGCGAGGGTCCTCCCCCCTTTCCGGGCGGTAAACAACGCGCGGCGCGTTACCCAGGGTGTTACTCCGGGCTGGTTTCCTCCGCGCTGTTGGCGCGAAAAATTCTGGAGATCTTGGGATATTTTTAGCTTAATTCAACTATTGAAGACTCAATGTGCGCAACCGTTGCGCGCGTTCCTGCAATTCCTCCACCCAGGAATCAGCTAATTTCGGTACAGCGGCCAATTCCAGGGTTGCGGCCAAATCCGTTCTCTGGTGATGAAGTATGCGATTGGCGCGCGCAATCGACCATTTGGGATTGGGGCGCTCGATCAGCGTGACCGGAATATGGGGCGCGATATTCCCCTCTTCCAGAACTCGAAAATACCAGCCCGAGCGTCCGTTGCGAATCACCAATCCCGTCAACTCATGCATGCGCCAGCGGCGCGCGAGTTTCCAGCAAGGCTGCCGCGGCTGGCTCACTTCGAACTTCACGCTGCCCACGCGGAAAATGTCGCCAATGCAAACGGATTCTTCGCTTAGACCCGCAATGGTGAGATTTTCGCCGAAAGCTCCGAACGGCAAATCTGGGATGTGTAATTCTTCGCGCCATTTTGGATAGTGATCGGCGCTGTACGCTAAAACTGCCTTATCAACGCCTCCGTGGTTGATCAGATCGGCCTGGGCGTCGCCGTCGAGATTTGTTGCGCTTACTTTGATAGGACCGCTGACTGGTGATTTGAAGAATCCCGTTGTCCAAGGCAGATCATGAGTATCGACTGCGTCATCGCGCCCATAATTTCGGACTGCTCCGATCTGAACTGATTCCAGCACGGCCGGCGGGAGTGCGAAATGATTTGTCATGCTACAGATAATTTATCACCAATCCGAACTGTTCCGGGCTGGATTACGGACGCATAAACCCCCACTTTGGCTTCGTTATTTTGGGCCGCCGTTTTAAGAATTCCGGTGTCCTGGGGCAAATCGGATTGGCTTAACGTGGTCATCACACAGCGTGGACACGGTCCGGTTATTTTTATGCGAACTTCGGGTCCAATCGCGATGACTTTTCCTATCCAGTCATTCTCCACAAATCCTTTCTGATCGCCGGTGTCAGCAATGAGATTGGGGCGAAAACGGCGCGGCTCGAAGCGGCTACGCGGATTGAGTTCGCGTAGCCGATCGAGAGTTCCAGTGGTGAGCAAGTGGAGCGTGGCACAATCGAAGAATGTTCCCTGAGGCATTGCTTCGTCAGTGACAACATCGCGGTTCGAAAGTTCTTCCATATCAGGCCAGTACTCTTCTAAATGCGGATCCTGTGGAGGCGCCGCCAACAGGGTGACGGACCGGCCTAGCTTGGCGGAAAGCGTGGCCGCAAAATCGGGCATCGAGCTGACGGCTACACCTCCATCAGGAAGAGTTACGCGAACCGGAGGCACATGGGCTCCGGCCCGAGGCGATTCGGTGAATACTGCGTGATAGTTGAAAAGATTCGGCCATTTGCGCGGATTTTTTGCGCTGACCACTTTTCCTGTTTCTGCATCGCACAACGCGTAGGATCTGTCACCGAATAGCCCGCCTCCGGTGACTTCCGCTGCGTTCAAGGCCTCTCCCATCATGGATTTCACGGGATACCGGTGAAGGCTTGCGAGTAGGCCCAAGTTATTCATCATGCTGCTCCGCTCGTAGGATTTAGTTGGCCTTCAGCAATTGGTGGAATTGCGGAAGATGTGGAAACCATTTGACCCATTGTGGATTCTTCCAGAACTTTGCGAATGCCATCCATTTCCGAGTGGCTGCGGCTGCGCATCGAAACCATAACGATGCCAATCGCGATATATGCCAGGAAAATATAGGGGAAATAATTTAGAGGCGCGGCGGGCACCGGATAAACTGTCCCGACAATTGGTACCAGCAAAAGAAGAAGAGAGATCACGGCGACGGCGATGTGATGCGGTTTCAATTCGCCAATTTTCTTCAAGTAAAACGGCGTCGCGAGGGAGATCAATACGTAAGCACCGCAGAAGCCCATCGCACCGAATAATCCGGCGTCGTTGAACGCGTCCAACGGCGCCATCTGCCATCCTCCCACCGCTGCATACGATAGCACGATGAAGCTTGTAGGAATCAGAAACTGAATCGCGGCAAATAAGGAGATCGCGATGTGCGGCGTGAGATTTTCTTTATGCGAGCTGCCAATGGAAACTGGAAACAATCCGTAGCGGCCCATGGTAAACAAAATCCGCGCGCCTGCATTCAAGCAGGAAAGCGCCAGCGCGAAGAAACTGATCATAGCGCCAATTGAAATTAAGACGCCCATCCATTTCAGGCCAAGATTTGCGCTGAGCGTGGAGAGAGGGGCGTCGAGTTGATCGAGTGTAGGAACATTGCCTGCAAGTGCATGTGTCTCGACGTACGTGATGAAAACGAAAAAGGTGCCGGTCAGCAACAGGCTGGCAATCACGGCGCGCGGGATGGTTTTCAACGGCTCGCGCGCCTCTTCTCCGAACGCGGTGGCACATTCAAAACCGACGAGGCTGAAAATCGCTACCACAACGCCCAGACCAATGTCTTTCAGGCCGTGGCCTACCGGATGAAACTGCGCTGCGTCCGCTACACCTGTTTTGCCCAGCGCGAGGAAGGCAAGCATTACGATGAGCAGGACAGAAATGCCTTCAAACACGAGCATTAGAATCGTGGAGAAAGTAATGTCTTTATATGCGAGGAACCAGGCCGCAAGCATACAAATCGCAAAAAGGGTGATCGAAGGATGGGATAAATAGCCGCTCGCCCCAGTTAATCCGATTAATTTCGTCGCGAAATGCGTAAAGCCGGAAACTCCTGCAATTCCGATGAACAGATAGGCCCAGATCAAGCACCAACCAGAAATGCCACCTGTTTTCGGACCAAGTCCTTTAACCGTGTATTCATACATGCTGCCCGCCGAAGTGTAGCGGCGGCTGAACTGGTTAAGGCTGAAGGCAACGAAGAGCAGCATGATCGTGCCAAACAGATAACAAAGCCAACCTGCCGTACCAGCCGTGCCAAACATTAAAGGAACGATCAACGCCGCCGTCATGCTGGGGGAAATCAGCGCAACGGCCTGAGCCAGAATTTCCCAGAAATTCAGCGCGTTGATTTTCAATCTCGTGTGTGTTTTTTTCATTACCTCTTCGTGAGTCATTCCAATTTCGCTCATTGTGCCCCCTTAATACCAACGTTGTGGATTACCATCCAAACGAATCGCCGTTAGGTTGATCCCTATTCTGTTTCGGAAAATTGCCCAACGTCAGGGTGGGGGTAAATCGCACTCATCTTACTGGCAAAATAGAAACCTATTACCGACGAGGTGGCAGCTCAGCGCACATGGCGAGCAATGCAAAAACGCAGCCGGAAAACACATTCATTGACCGGCGTGCCGAAAAACGCAATCGTTGAATCGCTTTTCCTGAAGCGATTCAATACTCTCAATCCACAAATTAGGCGCGCCTCAAAAGTTTGTCCAATCCAATATTTCAATAACTCCGATATCGCCCTGCACAAGTCAAAGGTTGTCACCAACCAGTCTTACGGCGCTTTCTTGTACTCTGAACTTGTGCCCGCATCTGCCGGGTGATCTGTATGCGATTGCGGCAACGCTTCGATCAGAAGCGTATGCAAATTCAAAGATGAGACGCGGAAATCAAGCGTAGCAGGTACCTGGATAGAAATTCACATATATAAGAGGTCTACGGTATCAACCTCTAGTTGACTACGCGATATTTTATCAGCGTGTAAAAGGCATCCCAGGCGTCGCGCAATTTGATCTTCTTGCCCTCTTTGGCCGTTCGCGCTTCGTAGCTGATAGGGACTTCGAAAATTTCGAAGCCGGCTTTTCGCACACGCGCCGTGATCTCCGGACAAAACTCAAATCTCTTGCACCTGAGGGTCATCCCGTCAAGAACTTTTCTTCTGAACACTTTATAACCTGTCGCTTCATCTGTTATGTGCGCGCCATATAATACATTGGACAGAAGCGATAGTAATTTATTCGCAAGATAATTTTGCCAGCGCATGCCTTTTACTTTTCCTGTAAAGCGAGATCCGTACACCACGTCCGCGCGGCCATCGAGCAGGGGCATTAGAAGCTGCTCGTATTCGTTCGGGTCGTACTCGAGATCGGCATCCTGAATCAGGATGAAATCGCCCGTGGCGTAGTGAAGGCCTACGCGTATGGCTGTTCCTTTACCAAAATTCAGAATGGAGCGGTGAATTTTTATGGTGCGGTGACCTTCCAAAGTTTCGAGCATCGTGGTGGTTCCGTCGGTCGAACCGTCATCCACCACAATAATTTCGCGATTGAGATTGGGGGGTATGTGCGCGGACTGAACGCGGTCCAATATTCTTTCGACATACTGACGTTCGTTGTAAATCGGAATGATGATCGAAAGAGTCTGGCGAGCGGCAGCGGGGCGGAGCTCCCTATTTGCGCTCGGTTCGGCAATATCCGGCACAACTTGTGCCGGTTGCTCGACGATTGCAGACGTGCGTGCGTTCTCCGCTACAAGTTTGGCTTTGGCGCCCATGATGCTCCCTCCACTTCTATTCCCTGAACTGCAAGGGATGATTTGGATGGCACTCGCGCATTCACGTTTTCGGGTACAGCCACGAGCGCATAGACAGCCAGGAGTGTGAGAATGGGATCCAGGGGATGCCTGTATCCCATTTCGATATGAGTACTGTAGTACACGCCGGGAAAGACAAAGAGAATGATCCCGACAAGAACCGCTTTATCCGGATGCAGCCGGTAGGCCTTCCACAGTCCGGTAAAAGCCAAAAAAGAAAAAGTCAGGTAACAGAAATTAATCGTCAGACCGAGCACCGCGGATTTGTACTCGCTGTGAAGGCTCCAGAAGCCTGTCCAGACGTAAACAAAGCGGCGAATCGTTCGCCAGACAAACAATCCAGGGTGAGCCTCAACATAGGCGAGTGCCTGGACTTTTTTGCGCGCCATGTAGTTGAGTTCACCGAGGTCAATGTACTCCTGCAGTTCTCCGGAATTCATCGACGGATGTATTGAACCGTTCCACCGATAAGGCCAGTTCCCCACGTTTCCAACGTAGAACTCGAGCCAGAAGTCATCGCGGATAAATACCGGCCTATGAAATACTTCGTAATTTCGTATCAGCCATGGAGCAAGCGCAGCACAAAAAACCACCACGCAAGCGCCTGCTTGCGTTCCCCAATGCTTCCCATTTTTTTGAAGTCGATAGCAGGCCCATCCCGCGAGGAAAGGAAAAATTGTCAAGGTGACAGGATTTGTAAGCGCCGCAAATCCCGCCAGAGCGCCAAATCCGATCCACTCCCACACGCTGGTCGAGGAACCCAGACGAAAAGCGAACAGCAACATTAAACAGACAAGCAAGGTTGCCAGGCTGAAATACCACATGCGATCCGCCGAGAAATACAAAGCGGGAGGAAATGGAACCCAAAGCCAAGAAGCCCACCTTGCTGCGCGAACGCCTACCAACGCTTTTCCGATAAAATAAATTGGGATGCAGGTGAGCGCGGAAAACAAACTTCCGATGCCCAGAATACAAAGTGCGGCTGATTTTGTGTAGATTCCGAATATTTTGAAAACCGCGGCCATGAAATACACGTACATGGGAGGAACTTTCACTGTAAGTCCAATCGGCCCCCAGTACGGATTCGCGTAGCCCTGGCCAGTTACAACCGCATACGCCACGTGTCCCATTTCGTAACCGAATTTCCAATAGTCTTGATCAGGTGAAAGGAAAAGTGGATATACCCTGGCGACGATGGCCAGCCTTACCACCAGTGCGGAAAGAACTGCTCCCGCAAGGAGAGTCATTTCACGAGAACGGTCTGTCCCGCTTTGATCGGTTTCAATTTTCGAGTTGGATTGTTCGGAATGAATTGATGATTTTATTTTAGAAATATCCATTCGGGCTCAACTTTCCAAGATTTTCGCAAAACAGAAATGCGAAATTTAATTTGTGAAATTGGGCAGCGCGGCCCGAAGTCGAACGTGGATGAGTGACTGAGGAAGTTCGATGACTCGCCTGGTACTCACTTCACCTCTACAATTCGATCGCTCAATTCATAATTGCAAGCCCCATTGCTATGTAACAAGACTCACGACAAACGGTCGATACGGCGAATACCTTAGCCGCCATGCCGGAACTCTTTATATTGTGGTTTCGGAATCATTTAATTTTATTTTTGTATTTACTAAATCATGTGCTGCCAAGCAAATGGAATAAAAGAAAATTATTTCATTCCTTGCGATCAATCCCTTCCTTAGAGAGAAAATACCCGACTTTTCGAAGTGGCCTAAGGCTTTCTCTTGATGGGCAGCAGGAATCCGTCCAGTTATATGTGGGGGCGGCGTTATTGCATCAGCGGAAATCCCCGAGTCCAAGTGCTGCAGGATGCCTAAGTCCATTTGCTCAGCCGCCTTAGACCAGCGAAGTTTATTATGAACACAACTTTTTCCATCTGGTGGCGTGAGCATCCCAAACTCACTCTCAGCGCAATCACGCTTATCCCGAGAGCGGCGCTGCTTGCGGCTGCGTATCGTCGCGCCACCCCATTCGGCGACTCGGCGCATGACGGTTATCTGCAAATTGCGCAGGACGTTGTGCAGCGCAATATTTTGGGGCTCGGTCCGAATCACCTCATAACGCGCGGACCACTCTTTCCATTATTGCTGGCTCCGGGTGTCGCTCTCGGGCACCCGCAACTATGGAACGCACTTCTGAATCTTGTGGCCAGTGTCGTCACATGCCTTCTCGTTTTTTCCGCGGCGAAACTATTGACACGAAATGTTATCGCATCTTTCTACGCAGCGGCATTTGTCACGCTCGATCCCTGGCTGATCTGGTTCGTAAAAAATCCGATGACCACTGTTACAGCAACGTGTTTTGTCGCTGTAGCGGTTTATTTTTTTGTGCAACTCCTTTTGCAGAGGCGTCTGATTTTATCTTCGCTGGGGCTGGGCGCTTCCTGCGCTTTGGCCGCGTTGGATCATCCGGCTCTCATCGTGCTTTCCGCAGGTTTCACGCTCGCCATTCTGATCGTAATTGCAGGTTCCTGGAGAAATGCGGAAAAGGGCTTCACGATAAAGCATTCCGCATTGGTTCTCGCAACGATGTGGATTGCTTTTCTGATCGTGCTGATTCCCTACGCGGTCCGAAATTATCGGGACGTCGGAAGGCCTGTCCTGATTTCGGATGGCGCGGGCCTTTCTTATTTCATGGGCGCGACGCGCTATACGCTGTCTCCCTATCCATGGGCGAATGTGGTGTGGCCATTCACGGACGTAGCAAATCGCCTGCATGTGAGCGTTTCTGATCTGGATGTTCAATATTTCACGATTGACGATCGCTACTATCCGGAGCTGAGCAGGCTGGCTAAAGCCGACATTGAATCGCTGGCAATCCATCATCCCGCGTATCTGGCGAAGAGAACGGCCGTCATGGGTTTCTGGTTTCTGGCGGGAGATTACAGTGTGTCGCGCACGGTGGCGCATTGCATATTTCTTGCTCTTATTGCGATTGGATGTTGGGTCTCCTGGAGGACAAACGGCTGGAAAGTTACGGCGCCGTTTCTGGTCATCATTCTTCCCGCGCTTGTATTGCACTCTTTAACCATGGCGCTGATCGGCCATGCCGCCTACGCAATTCCTTATGTCGTCCCGCTATCGATGCCGATTGCCTTCACATTTATGAAGCAACCGGTTCCGGCAATGTCTTTCTATGCGGCTGGCCAGGCCGGGCGAGAAGCCTATGGCGTTGAATAACATTCAGGCCATTGTTTTTGACGTGGACGGCACGCTGTATCCGCAGCGGCCGCTGCGCATACGACTCCTGTTTGAGCTTGCGGCGCAGTTCGCGAAAAAACCTGTCCGCCAGCTTCGCACGCTAAAGGTTTTGCGCGCGTATCGCAAAGCTCACGAATTGGCGCGCACGAATCGCAGCGATGAGACGGCGCAAAAACTTCAACTCTGCATTGCATCCGAACTCTCCGGCGAACAACCCGAATTCGTTGAGCGATTGGTCCGCGAGTGGTTTCAGCGCCGTCCACTGCGCCACCTGAAAGCCGTTCTCTACCCGGATCTTGTTGCCTTGCTGCGCCAGGCGAAGGAACACGGAATTCGTCTGGGCGTTCTGTCCGACTATCCAGCGGCCGACAAACTCAGCGCCATGGGAATCATCGACTATTTCGACGCAATCGTATCCTCGCACGACGAATGCGTCGGTTATTTGAAGCCGCATCCGCGAGGATTGCAAACTTGCCTGCAGCGACTGGATGTGAAGCCAGGACAATCCCTCTATGTCGGCGATCGCGCCGACGTTGATTTGCCCTGCGCAGCCAGCGCTCATACCCAATTTATTCTTTTTGGCAAGGCGCCAAATCACGCTCCGTGCGTTTCTGTTTCCAGTTACAACCAGCTCAGTCAGGCACTCGGTTTTCAATCTTAGATTTAATTTTCGGGGAGTCTCTCTATGCAGGATATGCAACTGAGCCAGGCAGCAAGGCCACACGCGTTACCGTTAAGAGTGGTGCTCGGCGGCCACCTTGCGATTGCGCGCTTTGACCATGCCATAAAAAATATTTTCGTGCTGCCGGGAATCGTCCTTCCCTTAACCGCCGCGCCCTACTTGTTGAATCGCGCATTAATTCCAAAATTAATTCTCGGCGCGATCGCCACGACCCTGGTAGCCTGCAGCAACTATGTGATTAACGAAGTCCTGGATGCTCCATTCGACCGGCTGCACCCGACAAAATGCATGCGACCAGCCGCGGTGGGAATCGTTTCCATTACCGGCGCGTATGTGCAATGGATTGCAATGATGGTGGCCGGGCTGATCATCGCATGGCACGTTTCCGGAAAATTCATGCTAACCGCGGCCGCGCTTTGGGTGATGGGCTGCATCTACAATATTCCTCCGCTGCGCGCAAAAGATGTTCCCTATGCCGACGTGTTGATCGAATCAATCAACAATCCGATTCGCATGCTGCTCGGCTGGTTTATCGTGACTTCGGTCATCACGCCGCCCATTTCCCTGCTGGTGGCCTACTGGATGATCGGCTGCTACTTCATGGCCCTCAAACGCTTCAGCGAATTCCGCCAGATTGGAGCTTCGAGGGCCGGCGCTTACCGGAATTCATTCAAGTGGTATACCGAGGAATCGCTTCTCGTTTCGGTGCTTTTCTACGCATCGCTGGCCATGCTTCTTTTTGGCGCTTACATGATGCGCTATCGAATCGAATTAATTCTCTCGTTCCCAGCGCTAGCATTGCTCATGACTGTATATTTTCGGATGTCGTTCCAGACGGACAGTCCAGTGCAGAATCCGGAAAAACTTTATAAGCAGAAATTCCTGATGGGAACTTTAGTTGCTACCGTGGTTCTGATGGGAGTTTTGCAAATCGTGCGGATTCCGAGCATGGAAAAATTCTTTTCGCCCACGCTTGAACTAAAGGCGTCGCCACAACGAGTGTCGATCAACTAATTGCTTGTGCGGTCGTTGTCCCCCAAAAAAGAAACTGCCCGTCCGCCAAAGCGGACGGGCAGTTCTGTTAAATCCGCTGCCTGTGAACTACCAGCCCACCTTGAGGGCGAACTGAATTTCACGCGGTTGTCCTGCAAGCGCTGAAATAAATCCAACACCCGCGGAGGATCCGTTTCCGTTGTACAACCCTGCGTTGCAGTCGCCGCTGCAGGGCTGTGGCGGAACGAAGTTGTCATGGTTGAATATGTTGAACATCTCCGCTCTGAATTGCACGTTGAAGGCTTCCGAGATGCGCTTGATCGGAAAGTCCTTGTGGATGGAGAAGTCCATGTTGAAGAACTTCGGACCGTTGATGCTGTTCCGGAGAACATTGCCCGGAGCCAGGTTTGCGCAATACGTTTGTCCGGCAGGTGCTGCAGCCGCGCCTGGGAATGGAGCGCACGGGAATGGCAGCACAGCAGCCGTCGGAACTGTTGGCTCTGTGTAGCAGTTCGTGTTGATGTAGTTCGGTTTTCCAGGCGTGCTCCCCGAGTAGTTAGAGTTAATCGGGTTACATCCCGGAACCTTTACCAACGGACCAAATTGGTCTGCTCCGCTATTCCCCAAGCCCAAGGGGTCGCCGTTATTGATCGGTGTAGTAGGCGTTCCACTGTTGTAAGTGAAGATACCGCCCAATTGCCATCCTCCGAGTGCTTCCTCGGCGAATCCCGTAAAGGATTTCGGTGTAGGAATGGTGTAAAGGCCATTGACCGACAATGTGTGAGTAACGTTGAAATCAGACGGACCGTAGAACAACTTCGGCAAGAACCACCACGGCGAATTGATGCCGTTGGAGAAAGTGTCGCCGGCGATTGTCTGTGAGTCGTCATCCAGAGACTTGGAGAACGTATAGGCCAACTGGGCTTGGAACCCGTGAGCGAACCTCTTGTCCAGGTTGACGTTCAAGCCATTGTAGTGGGAATCCGTATTCCAGTAAATGTACCGGATAATTCCCATGTTGGGGTTGACCTGGGCGCTTTGTCCGCCTCCCAAGGCGGCCGTTCCGCCAAATGTCCCGGCGGTGCAAGGCTGAGTGACCGCGGGGGGAGTTGGAGCTGATGGATACCCGCAAGGGAACTCGTAGCCGTATTGAGTTTTCTGGAACACTCCTCCTGTGGGGCTGCCGGGGGCTCCTGCCATGTTGCCGTCGTCACCGCGCATCATCAGGTGAACGCCATGCGAACCAACATAGCCGACAGTCAGAGTTGTATCCGACGTGAGCTGACGCTGGATGCTGAGGTTCCACTGCATTACGTAGCTGCGGTGAGGAGTTCCTTCAACTGTTGAAGTGGCCAATTTGCTGGAGACTGAGTTCGCCAGTTGTACTCCGCCCTCATCAGCCGCAAATGGAGTAGTGAAACCCGGTTGAGTTGTGAAGTTCCCCGCACCCTTGATGCTTTTGAACACAAGGAACGGTCCTGCCTGGTTTTGCTGCAGGAGGAAGTAACCCGGAAGCGGATCAACGTCGTAGATTCCGAATGTGCCACGGACCGAAGTCTTTCCATCCTTGAGCGGATCCCAAGCGAAGCCTAGTCGGGGTTCAACGTTGCGAAGCGTTGCATTCTTGTAGTATGGGCCGGTGCCGCCGCAGAAGCTCCCAGCTAACGGTGGGACCGCAGGGTTGGGGTCTGTAAAGCTAACACCGCACGTTGGCGCCGCTGCGGTAATGGTTGCCAGGTTGGTAATTCGCCCTTGGGCGTCCGATAGCACGGTGCTGGGCTCGTAGCGGACTCCAATGTTAACGGTCAAGTTAGACTTTACTTTCCAGTCATCTTGAACGTACAGGCTGAACATGGTCTGTCGGAATTCCCTAGGGTTGTCTACACCACCAACCGAAGGTCCGAGGCTGGCTTCAAATGATTTTGGGACACCGGCCATGAAATTGATGAAGTCAGCAAACTGATAACGTCCGCCAGGTTCCTGGTAGGTATGCTGGTTGTAACGCATATTTTCCACGCCACCGCCAATCTTGATGGTGTGGGCTCCCTTGGTCCAGAAAGCGTCGTCATAGGCTTGATAGGAATTCCAAGAGTGGAGGTAATGAGAAGCGCCGTTGACACCTGCGAAGAAGTCTCCGACTCCGCCGTGTGTCGAAAGACGGGGAGCATTCTGTCCTGCAAGGGCTCCGAGAGCCAGTGAGGCTGCTGCTGGATTGATTGCACCCGGTGTAGCCGCATTGATAACGTGGTCGCGGTTGTACCCGATGCGCGCAGCGTTCACAAAGCTTGAGCTGAAGGTATGGTTCTCTTCGATCGCGACAGTCGTACGCGTCGTGTGCGATTGCTGGAGGACTGTGGTTAGCACGTCAGGCTGCGTGTAGTCCGTATCGTCAAACAGATACGTCCCGAACAAGCTGTCATTGTTTCCGAGCTTATGATCAACGCGCACGGTGTAAAAGTTCTCCGGTACGCTTTGCACGCCGGCAGTAACGTATTGTCCTGTATTTGCCGCGACTCCGGATGCTCCGACTCCGTTCGTAGGATTCGGATAGAGGGCCAGAAGGGCCGTGGAGTAAGGATTAATCGCGGTTACTACGCAAGTACCCGGACTGACTTCGGTCGTGCCATTGTAAACCGAAGGAATCGTTGTAGGGCAAACCGACTGATCGGCGTTAACTTGACTGTCATACTGGAAGGTTCCCGCACGAGCTGCTGCCGAGGGGACGCTCACAGAACTCGGGATTCCCTTTGACTGCCGCAGTCCTTCGTAATCGCCAAAGATGAATGTTTTATCCTTGATGATTGGTCCGCCCGCCGAAACTCCAAACTGATTGCGGCGGAAGGGAGGAATTGTCGCACCAGATGACTTAGTGAAGTAATCATTTGCGTCGAAGGCGTTGTTCCTGACGAATTCGTACACATCGCCGTGGAACTGGTTTGTTCCAGATTTGCTGATGGCGTTGATGACTCCGCCTGTGGCGCGGCCGTATTCGGCCGGGAATCCGCCGGTCAAAACCGAGAATTCCTGAACGGCGTCAACACCCAACACGACGCCGATTACGTTTCCGGGAGCGGCATTGGCGTAGTCCGTAACGCCGATACCATCGATTCGGTAGTTGTTAAAGGTTGACCTCTGGCCGGAAATGGTGAGTTCCGATCCGAAACCGCGGTTGCCGCGGGCGGAGGTCGAATAGCTCATCTGTGTTTCGATTGGCTTCACGCCGGGCTGCAGTTGAGCCAGCGAAGTCCAGTCGCGTCCATTCAAGGGCAACTCGCGCACAGTTTCCGATTCGACTTGCCCCGTAAGAGCGGAAGAAGTCAGATCGATTTGCGGCGCAGCTTCGGTCACTTGGACCGTGGTGCTTGTTTCGCCGACTTTCATGGCGAAGTTCAGTTGTTGCTGCTGTCCGACAGATAGAGTCAGGTTCGATTGAATTGACGTAGAGAACCCGGCAGCAGTGACTCGTACTTCATATACGCTTGGAGCCAGGTTCGGGATCGTGTACAACCCGGCAGAATCCGTGGTTGCTTCTTTTGTAACGCCAGTTGCCGCATCTCTTGCGGAAATGCGCGCACCCACGAGAACACCGCCCGAAGGATCGGTGATGGTTCCGGAAAGGGTTGCTCCCGTAACTTGGGCCTGCGCGATGCTTCCGAGCATTAAACTTAATAATAGTGTGACAAGGATTGACACACCCGTAGCGAACTTCTTGGACCGGACCACACCCATACGTTCCCTCCAACGACGATCCGTAACGGACCACCGCTTTTCTTTAGAATTTGGCCAATTGCCCCGACTTCTGGATGAAAACCACTCCTACTTGGGGACGAGTTAGACACTATGGGGGGCAATCTGTCAATGACTTTATAAAATGCTAACGTGCGGGCGATGTTAGTGGTTTGATAACGTGGTGTAGCGCGTCTGAACTTTCAAAATTCGGATTCTGACAAATTTCCCGCGCGGTTCCTACAGGATTTCATGTATATTTTTCGGCAAAAACATGTAGAAATCGCGTTATTTGACGAGTGCAATATAAATATTTATAAAAATTATCGTGACGATTTTGTAAACCGAAGTGCTCTTGCCTGCATCAGCAGGATCTTGCCAACACTACAGCCCACTGTTGGCAGATTGGAACACTTTTAGACCTCTGATACATCTTATTGGGATAACTAACAGCAAATCGGGATGTGGTTCACAACGCAAAGGAGACAAAAATGCGAGTTTTCCTCACTGGCGCAACAGGCTTTATCGGGTCTGCGATTGCTCAGGAGCTAATCCGCGCGGGCCATCATGTCCTTGGCCTCGCGCGGAATGACGCAGCTGCCGCAGCCTTGACCAAGTTGGGTATCGAGGTGCATCGCGGCGATTTGACGGACCCGGAAAGCCTGGCCGCGGGCGCCCGTGCGTGCGAAGGCGTCATCCACACGGCTTTCAATCACGATTTTTCGAAGTGGGCGGAGAATTGCGAGGCAGACAGGCGCGCTATAGAGGCGCTCGGGTCGGCGCTGGCCGGGTCTGCACGCCCGTTGGTTGTCACCTCCGGGACAGCGATCGTAGCTGCGCCGGGCCGGGTGGTAACCGAAGAAGGTGCGGTCACGTCCCACCATCCTCGAGTAGCTTCGGAAAATGCAACAACATTGTTGGCGGCGCGCGGTATCCACGTCTCGGTGCTGCGCCTTCCTCCAACCGTCCATGGCGAGGGCGACCACGGCTTCGTTCCGGCTATCATCGGCATAGCGCGACAAAAGGGCGTTTCGGCGTATGTGGGTGATGGGCTGAACCGCTGGCCCGCGGTGCACCGGTTCGATGCCGCCCGTCTCTTCAGACTAGTCCTTGAGAATGGCATCGCAGGAGGCAAGTATCACGGGGTCGCTGAAGAAGGCATCCCGGTTCGGGACATCGCCGGGGTAATCGCGCGGCATCTGAACGTGCCGGCCGTCTCCATAACCAGCGAGGAGGCAGGAAACCACTTCGGCTTTCTCGGGCCCTTCCTGAGTTTCGATCTGCCAGCTTCAAGCGCGCTCACGCAGCAACGGCTGGGATGGCATCCCACACAGATTGGGCTGATTCCCGATCTCGACGGAGAGCACTACTTCAAATCCTGACATCGTGCCGTTCCCGATGTTGCCACTCTGCTTCATCACTCAGATCTGATCCTGACTGCTACTTCGAGCCCATCGACATCCACCGCGTCAGTTATGCAGGTCTGGCGCTAGGGAGAACATTACTTAAGCGTTACATAATGGAAGTCGAAAAACGTGGTTGGGTCCATCGCATTTTTGGTAGGCCCGTGCGGGCTCAAACCGCAGACCTCTACAGCGTCACTACAGTACCCTTATGAAGTTGCAATAACATAGAAGCCGGTGAAGCACGGCTGCGCACGCGTAAATAAGGCCAGGACGGAATCGTTCCAGGTAAAATTACAATTGAAGAATCTTGAATTTCAGACGAGTAAGCAAGTCAAATCACAACCCCTCGAAACCCGCGATGGATTGTGCGGCCGAAAAATCAAACGGCTTGCCCTCCTAAAAGTTCAACTTCAAAGGCTGGGTGACCCGCCAAATGTCCATCCCAGATCGAGATTCCTCGGGCGTCGGACATGCACACCTCTTTTTTCGTACTAACCTTCGGGAAATAAAATCCAAGACTCTAAGGGTATTCCGGTATTGAGATCGGCGGAAGGCAACATTTATCATTGACGCTCAATCGCATTTGATATATTTTGCGCCCAATTTAAAAGCAGTAGGTGCACCGATGCACTTTCGGAGTGGCCAAAACATCGACCAGGAATCGGGCGCTGATGTATGAGAATAATGCGGTTCGAATCTTGATTGTCAGTAACTGCAAATTGGTGCGTACAGGTGTGCGTGCAATTTTCTCTGGCAACTCTTTATGGGTGATTTGCGGGGAAGCCGAAAACGGTGCAGAAAGTGTCAGTAAAGCTGACGAATTGAAGCCTGATCTGGTCGTTCTTGACTTGCGCACCCCTGGATTGGATGGATTTGAATCCTTACTTAGAATTCATCAAATTGGACCAACCGCGAAAATAATTATTCTGACTCCTGCTGAAAGTCGCGAACTTGAATTCGCACTTCTTCAGGCTGGAGTGGACGCCGATAATGCAAAACACATGCTCCCCAATAAATTATTGCATACGCTTCAATGGCTGATTGGTGTGACCACCTCTAATTTGCATGATCTGATACAAACTTCATTTGACCGAAATGAAGCCACTGAAGAATGATTATGCTGTCTGCATGGTACCGCTGCACTCGCATCCCTGATTTCGGCCGAAATGCACTTCCCTCAAAGAATGCACCGCCCTTTGGTACATGGGGCGAAAGGCAAGAAACTCACTCACTGAATCATACAGGCTGGAAAGTCCGGAAATTCTTGACTGCTGGCGACTGAACCACGCTTGCGCGAGCGCAAAGACACCCTGCCAACCTTGAGTTCATCATATTCAGTCATCAATACTTACGGGCCTGAACCAGGCCCACTGGGGCCCAAATTTGTCCGATTGATGATTGTTCGATTGAGGCCAAAGGGTCTGTAGCTTAACCAAATTAAATCAGTTTTATTTTATTTTTGGCCAAAGGTTCCTTCTCATTAAAGTGAGATAGCTGGATGGGAGTCGCATCCGAATTTGAAAAGATAGGGGAACTGGCACGATGCGTCGAAACATTCTCGCTTTCTTCGTCCTTGCTCTAATCGCCGCCGGGTCTTACGGACTCATCCGGCACTATCCCCACTTTCAAACGGAAAGCAACGCACAACGCCGCATAATTTATTATGTGGATCCCATGCATCCTGCCTATAAATCCGACAAGCCCGGAATTGCTCCAGACTGTGGAATGAAACTTGTGCCCGTCTACCAGGATGACAACACCTCCGCCCCCACAAATACAGCAGAAATTCCCGCTGGCGAAGTCAAGATTGATGCCAATACACAACGATTATTGGGGATCCGGGTTACTGCTGCGAACAAAGGTGGCACGGCTCATACGGTCCGAGTTGTGGGGCGTGTGTCCCCTGAAGATAATCGGATTTACAGCATCAATTCCGGCGTGGACGGCTTTATTCGAGAGACTTACAACGATTCGGTGGGAATGCTCGTAAAAAAGAATCAGAAGATTGCTGCCTATTACGCGCCTGATTTTGTGGCGGCGGCTTCCGGTTTCCTCGCTGCTACCGAGCGTATTCCTGGCTCCGTGGGAAAAGATGGCGCGCGCTTCACCCCGAATTTCCCTGGGACCGTCGCCAAGGAAGGCGTGCGAAGCATTCAGGGGTATACCGACCATCTTCGCAATCTGGGTATGAGCGATGATCAAATAAAGCGCATGGCAGATAGTCGTGAGCTTCCCGAAAGCATTGACATTGTTTCGCCAACGGATGGGTTCATTCTCAGTCGGAACGTATCACCCGGCCAACATTTTGACCATATGATGGAGTTTTACAAAATCGCCGACTTGAGCCATGTGTGGGTGATCGCCGAAGTTTACGAAGACGAAGCCCAATACCTCCGCCCCGGGAGCACTGCACAAATTATCCTGCATGATGAAGGCCGTCGTATGACCGCGCTGGTTGCGGACAGCCTGCCTCAGTCAGAAGCCGGCGGCGGAACCGCCAAGATTCGGCTCGAGGTTGATAATCCCACCTTCATGTTGCGGCCGGATATGCTGGTCGATGTTGAAACTTCTGTCCGTATTCCAACAACCGTCACCGTCCCTATGGACGCCGTGGTTGATTCCGGCCAACACGCTCGCGTTTATGTGGAGCATGGCGACGAAACTTTCGAACTGCGCGAGGTTGAAATCGGCCGCCGTGTTGGAGATCAAATCGAGATTCTGCATGGAGTGCAATCCGGCGAACGTGTCGTATCCGCGGCAACCTTCTTTGTGGATTCGGAAAGCCGCATGAAAATGCCAGCCTCCGCCCCGTCGATGACTCCTGACATCCACAACAAACCGTCGGATAAGCACGAACACATGGCATCGATGCAAACGATGCGAGACCCGATGTGAAGCATGAATTTGACTGTAGAAAACACGGCGTCCAGTTGGACAATCGATCCAGACAGCGGAGTCGTCGCTTCTACATCTTTTTTTTATTCAATCGAATTGAATGCCTCTGGATTCAATCTTAAAATCCCACCCACCATTCCGTGGAGCTTACGATGATTAACAGGATCATCGACTACTCCATAGAGCACAGGCTTTCAGTATTGATACTCCTCGCCTTGGCTTGCATTGCCGGTTGGTGGGCGATGGTCACGCTTCCAGTGGATGCCATCCCCGACCTAAGTGAAACACAGGTCATCATTCTCTCTCACTGGGATAAGAGTCCGGATCTCATCGAAGACCAGGTAACCTATCCGATTGTCACGGCAATGCTTGGCGCCCCCAAAGTCAAAACTGTCCGCGGCTTTTCCGATTTCGGCTATTCCTACGTGTACATCATTTTCGATGAAGGAACAGACCTATACTGGGCGCGCTCTCGGATAACGGAATATCTTTCCGGTGTAATCCCTCGCCTCCCGGATGGCGTAAAAACAGAACTCGGACCGGACGCGACTTCTCTTGGGTGGGTATTTCAGTACGCCCTTGTCGATACGTCGGGCAAACACAGCCTCGCGGATATGCGCTCCTACCAGGACTGGTACCTACGGTATTACCTTCGATCGGTTCCCGGAGTCGCTGAGGTCGCACCCATCGGTGGTTACACACGCCAGTATCAGGTTAATGTCGATCCCAATCGCTTGCTTGCCTATGGCATTCCGATTCGTCGCGTTGTTGAAGCAGTGCGCGGAGGGAATAATGAATCCAGTGGTGGCCTGCTGGAATTTGGCGGCACTGAATTCATGATTCGTGGTCGCGGGTACGCCCGCTCGCTCGATGATTTTGGAAATATTTCCGTGGGCGTTTCACAGAGCGGTTCGCAAATCCGCATTAAAGATATAGGCCAAGTGGTGATGGGCCCTGCTGACCTGCGCCGCGGTGTCGCGGACCTCAATGGCACGGGTGAAACCGTTTCCGGCATTGTAATTATGCGCAACGGCGAAAACGCGCTGGACGTGATCAATCGTGTGAAAGCAAAGTTCATTGAAATAGAGCCTGGGCTGCCCGAGGGTGTGAAAATTGTACCAATTTATGATCGCTCGGAACTCATCCATCGCACGATCGATACTTCCAAAAGCACGATATTCGAAGTCGCCATCACGGTTGTCCTCATCATCCTGATTTTCCTGCGGCACTTCCCTAGCGCGGCCATCCCCATTATCACCATGCCGGCCGCCGTCCTGCTTTCGTTCATCCCTCTGCACATGATGGGGGTGAGCGCCAACGTAATGACGCTTGCAGGAATAGCCATTGCGTTCAGTGAATTGGTTGACGCCTCAATCGTCGTCGTCGAGCAAACGCACAAGAAACTTGAACTATGGGAAAAATCCGGAAAAGTCGGCGATTGCCAGCCGCTCGTGATTGCTGCAATCAAGGAAGTCGCGGGCCCTACTTTTTTTGCCCTGATTGTCATCGCCGTATCGTTTCTTCCTGTTCTTACTTTGCAGGCGCAAGAAGGGCAGATGTTCAGGCCTTTGGCATACGCCAAATCATTGACAATGTTGGTAGCGGCTTTATTGGCTATTACTCTGGATCCGGCGTTGCGGCTGCTGCTGACTCGGGTAAAACAGTTTGACTTTAAGCCCGCCTGGCTATGCCGTATCGCCAACACAGTTCTGATCGGAGAGATAAAGTCCGAAGATGCTCACCCGGTGAGCCGCCGGATGATCCGCTTTTATGAGCCAGTGGTTCGGTGGACTCTTCAGAATAAATGGATTGTCTTGGGAGCCGCCCTAGCGCTTGTCATTGTCACGGTTCCTGTCTTTTACCACTTGGGATCGGAGGCCATTCCGCCGCTAGACGAGGGCGCGATCTTATACATGCCTACAACCTTGCCGGGAATTTCCGTTACTGAAGCGGGAAAATTGCTGCAGGCAAGCGACCGCATTCTCCGCCAATTCCCCGAAGTTGATCAAGTGCTGGGTAAAGCGGGACGTGCGGATACCGCCACGGATCCAGCTCCGCTCTCTATGTTGGAAGCCGTCGTTACCTTGAAGCCGCGAGATGAATGGCCGCGCATGGGTACATGGTACTCCTCCTGGGCGCCGGGATGGCTTAGCAGTTTTTTGCGGCACATCACACCCGACACAATTTCCACTGAGGAATTGGTCAGCCAGATGAACGCTGCCCTCAAGCTTCCCGGCGTCAACAACTCCTGGACGATGCCTATTCGCGGACGGATTGAAATGTTGAGCACGGGTATGCGAACCCCGGTGGGCCTAAAAATCACTGGCGGAGATTTACAGCACATTCAGGAAGTCGGCGGACAAGTGGAATCCCTGTTGAGGACCGTCAAGGGAACGCGAACTGTTTTTGCCGAGCGCACCGCCGACGGATATTTTCTTGACCTCGAATGGAATCGCGAGCAACTGGCGCGTTATGGCATCGGCATGGACGATGCGCAGCGAATAGTGGAAAGCGCTATTTACGGAGAAAATGTCAGCTCCGTTGTGCTTGGCCCTGAACGTTATCCGGTAAATGTCCGGTATCTCGGCGATTTTCGCAACGACCCTGATTCCATTGGCCGAGTCTTGATTCCCGGTAGCGGCGACCGGCAAGTGCCGTTGCGCGACATCGCACAAATCAAGATCACGAATGGGCCCTCCATGATCCGCAATGAAAACGGACTGCTGACAGGCTATGTTTATGTCGACGTCACCGGCCGTGACGCGGATAGTTACATTCGAGAGGCGAATCAGCTTCTGCGCGATCATCTGATATTGCCCACGGGATATGCAATCTCCTGGAGCGGGCAATATGAAGCGATGCAGCGCGCCAGCGATCGCTTGAAAATTGTGGTGCCCATAACAATTGGCCTGATCTTTTGTCTTCTCTTTATAAATACGGGTTCGATTACAAAAACCTTGATCGTTTTGCTGGCCGTTCCCTTTTCCGCGGTTGGCGCAATCTGGTTTCTTTATGCGGCAGGCTACAACATGAGCATCGCCGTATGGGTTGGATTGATTGCGCTCTTGGGAATTGATGCGGAAACCGGCGTCTTTATGCTGCTCTACCTTGACCTCGCTTTCGAAGACGCAAAGCGCAATGGCCGCATGCAAAATCTGATAGATTTGAGGGAAGCCATCGTTCAAGGCGCCGCGAAACGCCTGCGCCCGAAATTCATGACCTTTGCCACTACCTGTATCGGTTTGTTTCCCATTATGTGGGCGACCGGCGCTGGATCTGACGTGATGAAGCGCATTGCCGCGCCCATGGTTGGCGGAATATTTTCGTCCTTCCTTCTCGAATTGGTTGTATATCCTGCGATCTACGAAATTTGGAGGGCGCGCTCAGTTGTCAATTCTCAACGAGAAGCTTGTTCCACATACGTTGCAGACTCCGCCACTGATTTGAGGCTTTCGCCCTCGTCGCCCGCCACTGAAATGCCTGTTGACTAACGAAACTGCTTACGAATTGCCTTTCCAACAAGAACCAGCGAGGAAAGCACGGCCCATCAAACACTGAGTTTGCGTCGCATAGGCTTCAGAGTCTGTGGGAGAACTTCAGAATTTTTGTGGGTCGTAGGCTTCAGCCACGACGTCAAGCCTGCCCGTTCTTCCCGGCTTTAGCCCCCGAAGGTCCGCTGCACACTTTTTCCGCAGTTTGTTTTCGCCGCTGAGGTTCCCATAATCCACTTCTCGAACAAATTCTTCAGCCTGGGGAGTTTCGTCCTTGCAAGCCTCTTTTATATATGACCTGGCGCGTTTGAGGCGGACCCGATCGTCCCGTAACCGCTCGACTAAATAAAGAGTACTACATGATTATTAATGAGTGAATTACTGAGAGCGGATATGATTGCGGGGATGGGAGAACTTGGTTGGCGTACACACCAAGCTCCAAGCTAGTTCTCCCTCCGACTGCCACGGACCATGCTGTCTTCGGACTAACTTGTCAAATATTACTGAGCCTTCGGTTGTTGGACCGCGGGTTTCGTAAACAGGGCTTCATCCAGCTTGGGGTTCACTTCTACTTTTTCCAGATTAATTCTTTCCACCGGAACTGGAGTTTGCCTTACCCGTGAGCCGGGTTGGCTGACGGGAAGAACTTTCGTCTCCAAAACATAGGGAATCTGAAGCCCGCTCACGGGGCGATAGTCGCGGTAGTAAACTTCCACGGGATGAGAAATCCCATCCAAAACTCTCGGCTGCCCTTCCATCTTCGTTTCCAGGAAAGTCTGTGCGTCAATCCATACGTGCATTGCGTTCCCGCTTTTCAAGGTCAGCTTAAGCTTGTAGTTGTCGCGCCCTTCGATATTTTCGGTGCCTTCCAGTTCGATTTTTGTCCCTTTGGCGGAGTAGTCGACCAGTGGGCCGTCAAGATCGGATTGCAACGCAGCTTTCTTCATTTCATCCGTCGTGTACGGCTCAACGTCATTCCGGTTCAGGAATGGCCTCAATTTCCATCCGTTGGCGCCATCGAAAACCTGCACCGCCGTTTGCCCTTTAAAAACTAATTCCACTCGCGTTTTGCGAGGACGCTTCATTTCCATTACAAACGGGAGTTGTATTTCGTCGGCGGGCCGCTGCGGAAGCATCTGCTGTGTGATCGTATGGCCTGGGATAGGACTGGGAGTGGGAAGCACGGCGCGCTGATTCCCGCCTACGCCCATCTTCCCTTCCATGGATATGGTTTGCACCGCTCGCCAGGCCTGCAACCCGCCGCGTGCCGCGACGTTCTTTCCTACGATCGCATCGGCGGAGAGGTTTGCAGGAGCCGGACTGACATCGTTTGCCAACGAAGGTGAAATCGCAAACGCCAGAACCAACATCGACCCCAAAATATTTTTGAACATATATGCACCTTTGTTCGAAGATTCCTAGTTGGAGCGTCAATAAGGATAAATCGAAAGCTAATTTCGTTCTTTGCGTCCCGTCAAGCTGCCACAGGTTTTTCAAAGCGTCAGTTCGAGGGACCCCAGAGCCCAGAGCAATGCCTCTGATTCTGCAACCCTATCTGCAGTTTCGGCTGGCATCCGCGGTTTTCCGCCAGCAAGGTGTGTAGTGTTAGGGCTAGATATCTTTCGGCAAGTATTTTCGAAGCGCGTAACAGCGCGCCTATTTTTGAACCGGCACTTGGTGCCTTTTCGCCGCTTCCTGGTCTGCTCGGCGAGCACGAATCTTCTGTTGAACCTGTCTTTTTTGTTCAGGCGTCAACACTTTGTAGATCTCCCCGTACTCCATCCTCGTATAGCCCAAAAGCATGGCGTCTCTTTGATCCCCATTTAACTGGGTGTCTTTTGCAACCACATCCTGATGCGATTTCGTATTTTGATGAATCTTGTCGATTTCACTCTTTTGATCGTCGCTATAGGCCAAGCCCGCAAAATCGTCTTCCACATCTGAGATCTTTTGTCGTTGGGGCGATGACGAGCCAACTTTTTGCATCGGCATCGGACCTGGCGAGGCAATTTGCGCGTGGGTTGCGCCAGGCGCGGCACATAGAAAAATTAATCCAATAACTAAACGGGCTGATTTTGAGTATCTGTTCTCATTCATAGGTGATGCATCCTGTGGAGCAATATTAGCTTCCCTACTTAGTCCAAATTCCAATCGCTTCGACTGACGAAATATCGTCTGCGGTCCGATTCTCAAACATACCAACCTGCGTCGAGCAAAATATTGCGGAGCATTGTCTACTGGATCAGCAAGTCTCGTGCGTGAAAATCCCCGATTACGATGTCGACTCGATCCCCGGGCTTCAAGAGCCGGCCGCTATTCGAAAACGCCATCCAGTAGGATTTTCCCGCTTCAGGCGTGCTTGTTTGCCGCAGGATACCGACATTATCCATCTCGGGGATTACCAGTTTTATGCCTTTTTCAGGACTGATCAATTCAGGCGACAATTTCTTGTCATTCAAAATCTTTGCTTTTCCTGGATCCAAAACGTGATAGCTAAATCGAAGGATTACTCCCGATTCCACCGCTTTAATGCTGGGAGATTCGATTCCCCAAATAGATTCGTAATACGCCACGGCCCGCTTGGCCAGCCGGTCTGGCTGATTTCGATAGGGAGCCCCAGCAGCAGGGGTGGAAGAGGCGGGAACAATCGTTCCGTTTTTTGGCATTTCCGGGCCATTCTGCGCCATGGCCAGCGGTAGAACAATACCGCTCACGAGGAGAATCGCGAGCAGGAAGTGTTTGTGACCAAAACTTAGGTGATTCCCCATATGTTCCATCATCCTCACAGAGCAACCGTTGTGCCATTTAGCGTAATGCAAAGGGGCGACTCAGGTCGCCCCTTCCCCTTGGATTAGTTGCCGTTGAAGTTGGCACTGTTCTGGGATGCCGTGGAAGCACCAGTGTCAGTGATCGTGATATGCGCCGTAGACGTTGCCGTTCCTGACGGCACATATTGCACGGTAATCGTGCAGCCACTTCCGGCAGCAATTACCGTAGTGCTGGTGCAGGTTCCTCCTGTGATTGAGAAAGCTCCAGCACCGGCGGTTTTGGTGATCGTCGGCGTCGCAGTCAGCGTGAGTGGCCCGGCAAACGTTCCGTTAGCAGTGTTGCTAACCGTAATAGTGCCGGACTTCGTGTTTGTACCACCAGTGTTCAGCGCCGGGACCGGAGCGCTAATCGTTACCGTCGCCCCTAGTACCGTGAACGTTGGCGCACCAGCTGTGGGTGTGTTTCCGATCGGCGTCGTCACAGTTACGTTTCTCGTGGTTAAGCCGGCAGTATTCGTAATTGCAAATGTAGCCGTGAGATGTGTCCCATCGGGGCTTACGGTGATGCCACTGGCCGTAATTCCCGCGCCAGCGTTAACCACTGTTGCCCCCGTCAAACCAGTCCCGATCAGAGTTACTGCGAGGTTCGTCCCTCGCGAGCCGCTGTTGGGAGTGATCGAAGCAAGCGTCGGCCCCGTCACGGTAAACGTTTCGGGATTGCTCGCTCCACCGAGTGTTGTGACGGTTACATTTCTGGCTGTCAGACCAGCTGTGGCGGTGATTGTGAAAGTTGCCGTGACGGTGGTATCGCTTACTACCGTCAAGTTGCTGACAGTAATGCCAGCACCGACACCGTTAATCGCCGATGTTGTTAACAGGTTAGTCCCTGTGAAGGTTACGGGAACACTAGTTCCCCGCGAACCGAATGTGGGACTAATGGAACTCAGTGCCGGCGCCGCCGGGTTGCTAACGACGAAGGATACGTTGTTGCTCGTACCGTTCGTCGTCGTTACGGAAACAGTTCTGGTTGTGAGTGCGGCGGTCGTTGAGATAGCAAATGTTGCAGTCACTGTGGTGTCACTCACGCCCGTAACGTTGCTGACGGTGACGCCTGTGCCGGAAACGTTAACCCCTGTCGCACCTGTTAAGTGAGTGCCAGTGATGGTCACGTTAACTGAGTAGCCGCGAGCCCCTGTACCCGGAGCAATCGATGTTGCTGCCGGAGCAATCCCTTGAAACTCGACTGCTCCAACGTCGATCAAACTCGGCGCACTTGGATCCGGCCTCGGGTTACCGAAGAAGTCAGTCTGCGGCGCAAGCAAACCAGCTGCAGAACCAGACGGGATGTAGTCAATCGCTGGAGAGCCTCCCGCCAGTGAATAATTAGCGAGCTGGTTGTTGGTAACCGGATTCACCATCGATAGCGGGCCCCAACGCATGTTGATCCAGTTGTTGCCTTCGTCGACTGTGGCAACCGGAGATAGATTAAAGATGGGGTTGGGCACAGTGGCGTCCGAAATACCTGGTGGCACTGCCCAGCCGGACGCTCCAAATTCGGGAGGTGTCCGAGAGCCGTCGCAGTACTGGCTTAGGAGATTCGGGTTGGAAGCCAAATTATGCAAACCGGCGTAGTCTAAAGCATCGGTGATCACCGAGTATGACGGTGCGAGTGTGACACCGGACTCGTGACCCGCAACAGTCATATCGCCGCGTACGCCAATGTCCCAATAGCTGGCGGCCACGCAAGCTCCGGTCCCGCCCGTTATGGTCGTACCGTTGCCATGGGCGACGGTGGAATCCGCTTGGGGTTGCGTCGGTGCCAGGGATGTGGTGAAAGCATTGTAGAGAGAAACTACGTTCTGTTGGTATTGAGCGCTGAGAGCACCGACGCCGATGTAATAGGCGCTGTTTTGCCAGAAGATATTGTTGGCCAGTTGGGGATACGAATAATTTCTGCAAGTCCCGTTGGCGGCACCTGTCCCAGGCTGAAAATGATTCGGCGGGCAGGTAACTGTTGCAGGGAGATTGGCTTGCAAAACTGAGCTGTTCCCGATACTCACGAGTCCTGCAATCTGAGGACACGAGGTCTCCGTGCCGATCACGCAGTTGGTTCCCTCAGAGCTGGCAAGCGGAGCCCCAATCGTGGTGAAGAGGATCCCAGCCGACGCTGTCGTTGAATTGGAAACGATCGTGTTATTGATGATGTCGATTTTCAAAGCATCCAGCAGGGAGATGCCTGCGCCATCCCAGCCGGCGACGTTATCCGCGATGATGTTGTTAGTCACGGATGCTGACCACCATTGTGCAGGTGTTTTCGGGAAGGACAGCACGTCTGTTCCGTTGACGTTCTGGAAGCGTAGTCCCCCTCCGCTGCCGGACTCTGCGGCATTGCCCATGATCAAGTTCGCATTAATGACCAGGTTCGGACCCATGCCGTCGCTGGGAGTAATCGAACTAGGCGTTGGAATACAGTCCATATCGGTCGTGGCACCGCAGGTAGGATCGGCGTCAGGGGTCCCCATAACAACGAGGCCTCCGCCGTTCGCTGGGATCGTTGGATTGAGGCTCTGGTTAAACAGGATAGAGTTGTGTTCGATATCACCATCGTAACTCATACCCATGTGAGCAACGCCACCGCCATCACCGCTGCTCAGGTTTCCGCAGATCCAGTTGTAGTTAAACTTATAGTAATCGGCGCCGGAACAGATGCTGACGCCGCCCGCTCCCGCCGGCGTGCCCGAGAACAGTTCATCACCGGTGGAGGAGTTTACAGATATATCGTTGTTATGAATATTGACATCCAAGTTTTGGCAATATGGCAACAACGCATTGGTCGCGAGAACTCCATTGGGTATGCACGACCCCGGGGCTTCGTTTGTGGTGCTCCCCGCAATATACGAAGGAGCAGCTTCACCTTGCCCCATGTTGATGCCGCCGGATAGGGTGCCCGCATTACTGTAAATCCGGTTATTGGCGATTTGCAGGTTGTGTCCCCAAGCATGGACGAAGATGCCTCCGCCGCCCTGAGAACTATCCGTGATGCCCAACCCATCGATGCTCGATGGGTTGCAGGAGTAGTTGCTGGGAAAAGGATTTGTATCGTTTGTGCTGCTCGTGTGACACAGCGGATTGCCGTCTCCCGTGGTGTAGGCACCGGTATTAACGTTTACAGTGCCGCTAAGAAGTGTCGTTCCTGTCGGAAACGCTCCCTCAGCTCCAGGGGTGAATGGCGATGTGGGGAAATTAACACCCTTCCCCAATACGGTAATTCCTGCGCCTTCGAGAGCACCCATCAAACTTGGCTCTTGCAGCAATTGAGCGAGGTTACCATTTAGCGAGGCATCCCACCCAATGACAGCTTCGAACGGTATCGGGTCGACCTGCGCGTTGACGGAATTCCCCACAAAATTATTCCAACCTGTTCCGGGGCAGCTGAGTTGTCCGGTCGGATCATACGGATCTGACCCGGTTGCGCCTGTGCTTGGCGTGCCATTCAGTGCCAGCCCAAACAGGCACACGACGCGCGCGCGCCAAGTATCTAATTTGCCCGCGGGCTGAGTATTCGCGTTGATTATGCTGGAAGCCGCGCCAACTCCTTGCAACCGGACCGGCTTCCACATCAGCAGTAATTCATTGTGGGCTGCGGTCGTTCGAGTTCCAGGAACTGTACAGGGGTCTACTCCGGCAGCGGGAGGTGTGGTCGGATTGCAGGTGGGGTCAACCATGATCAGGTCCCCCGGATTAGCATTGTCAATCGCAGTCTGGATCGAACCCGAAGCCGTGACATGCTTTGGCTTGGAGCCACCAACCGTAACGGTCACTGTGTCGATCGACTGCTTGCCACTGCTTGCTGTGATGACCAATTGACCGCAATACGATGGTAAACCTCCGTATTGTGCCTGCTGTTGCACAGCACACAAGAAGTGCGGGTTCTTGGAAACGGCGGTCGGCACAGTAGCGATGATCTGAGTCGCAGACCAACCCGTAATGTTTAGCGGTATCGTCGCACCACTTCCATCCACAGATCTCAACGCAACCGAGGCACCATTGGTGCACGCGGCTCCGGACAGCGTGCACGGACCAAAGTTATACGTTCGGGTGATCGTCTTTTGATTGTACGGCGCAGTTGTAGCCGCAGGGCCAGAGTAGGCGTTGTTCGGGACAGTCTGTGTACCGAGAGAAGTTATCGTTATTGGATTTGCAGATCCAGGAGTTGCAATCCAGGGGCCGATCTGGTCGCCATCAACTTCACTGATGGCAGGCGTCGCATCCGGATACGCGCAATCCACATTGTTGTAGCCCGCTCCAGCGAAGGCAGACGTTGGCACGACTGGCGTATCGAGATACTGCGTTGTACCGGGCATGAACGGCAGTTCGTAGCAAAACTGGCTATAGCCTGGGGTGTACAGGGGGTCGGTAACCATCTGCCCCGAACCCTTCGGGTCGAGGATTGGTCCCGGATCGTTCATGCAAAAGACCATCATCGAGGGCGAGTACCCTGTCGGATTTGGCGGGTTGACTTCCCATGTCGAGTAGGTCATGCCGTCGTAGGTTCCCCATTGATCGGCGTACACGCGAGAGACTTCGTTCCCCGCCCAATCCTTGATCGAAACGGGGAGCGATGGCGGTGCAAACTTTTCCCCAAATTGCGGAGAAAAAGGATCGAATTCCGAAGTGTAATCGTCCGTGATTCCACCAGTAAACTTGGAAGCAATGTGCGTCGAGGTATACACGTAGAATTTGGCAATCGCACCCGCCTGGTCGTCCAAGGTCACTTCCTTGCGATCGCACAGGTTACGGGTAGCTCCTGCAAAAGGCGCAACTTGCTTGGATCCCGGGTACAGGCTGATGTAATCTGGCACGATACGTGACTCGCCAACGCATGGCCAAATCGGCTCCGGTATGAAACTGGGAACGATTCCATTCACAGGCGTAGTTCCGAGGCTTTGTGTCGGATTCTGGACGTTATTTGCATTGTAACCAGGGCCCGGGTATTGCTGGGATGAGGCAACCGAAGCCTGGTCGGGGATGATAAAGATATTGCCAAGTCCACCGAATTCCTGGGTTACAGGAGCGATGAAGTTGTCACCGATCAGAATGTTCTTGTCCTCTTCTTTGACCAGTTCGTACCCTGGCGGCAGAACCACTTCCACCACATACTTCCCTGTGGGCAGTTGCGGCAGGCCGTAATAAAGATCATTCGCTGGCAAGGCAGTGGCAACTTGCGTGCCCTTAGTCGAGCAGATTGTGCAATTCGTTCCGATAGGCTTTCCGGAGGTTGGATCGACGGAAGTCACGCTTGGGAACTGGTACGCGCCATCGTATGGAGCTGGCTGAATCTGGTTCCAGTTGTGCATGCCGTCGTAACACTTGAATTGAGAATTGTTTGGCAGCGGAGTTGTTCCGCCAGTGCCGTGCAGAACATTGTTGTAAAAGTCGAGGTAGTTCGGCTGATTGTAAATCGAGAAGTAGAACAGATCCGGAATAGCACCGGAGTTCGCGCCCTGACCAGGGCAGTTCATGTTGGGAATCTTGGTCACGCCGTCGGCCGCAAGGTGGAAGCCCTGAGCAAAATCGTCGAAGCTGCTGGTCTTCGTGGTGTCAACCAAAGTCAGGGTTGGGGTGAGTCCGTCCGAGGCCACACCTTCCTGATACAGGTTAATGGTTACGTTCGGTACCAATGGCTCCCATTGCGTCTGGACGAGTTGTTGCGGATCGTCAAACGGCCGGGTTGAGGCGTATATAACATGCCCCTTGATCCCGCCGTTTTCACCAGCCACATAGGGCTCTTTGCCAAATTCAAGGAAATTGTTCTGACCGGGGAAGCCCTGCCAGCCCTCGACTCCAACCCATGGCGGATCGACTCGGCCTGAAGAAAGCAGGGTCGAGCAGGTCGTCAGTGGTGGAGTAGCAGTATTAGTAGTGCAGTTACTTGGGGGGTCACTTGTTCCTGGGCCATTTTGAACCGTTTTGCCATCGCAATCCGCAGTTGCGCAATAGACCGCTCCTGGGACGCGCAAGTTCGTAGGTACAGAGACGATCTCAGCTGTGTTGGCCAAGTACTTGCCGATCACGGAGTTTCCGCAAGGCGGATAACCAACTGTTCCGCATGCCTTGGAGCCATCGTCCGGCCCGCCGACGTCATATACCACGTGTGTTCCAGTGTTCTTGTAGCGTGTTACGTCGGTTTCCACCGTGTACCAGCTAAACAACGGGAAAGTTTCGTTGAAGTTGGCAGTCCCGGTGAAGTCTGTGACCAAGAGGTTTTCAAGGCTGCCGTCGCGCAAACGGACGGCTACGTTTGCGAACGGAATTCCTGCCTCGCCGGATTGCGAGATACCATCCTTGTTATCGTCAACAAATGTCCGAGTGTACAGGTTGGTTTCCCACTGCGTGGAAGCGATTTCTCCCATGTTCGTGACACCCGCTGCCGCCCCGCCTTTCCCCGCAGCCAGTCCGGTTTTCGTGTCGGTGTAGGTGAATGAATTCGGTCCAGTTATCGAAGCAATCGTGAAGGTGCCGTTGTATCCGGCAGGCGTCACTCCGCTGATCGTTACTGTCTCTCCGACAGAAAGTCCCTGCGTCGGAGCATTAACAGTGACTGTATTTCCCGACTCACTCGAACTGTTGAATACGGCTCCCGTGGCTACAGGAGTGGACAAGCCGTCAACCAGCAAGTCGTTCCACTGGTCAAAAACAGTGACTCTCCAATCCCCAGAGGGAAGGCCTGTAAGCTTAAAAGTCCCGTCGGCATTGCACTTGGTAAAGGCAAAATCTTCGCCGTCCGGATCTCCGAAGCTAACGTAACATTGAGACCAATAATAGGCGTCGTGCGTGCCGCTGCTGTAAAGTCTTTCGTCCGGCGTGCGGCTGAGGTGTTCGGATGTAACAACTCCAGTGACGGTGTTGTTGCAATTGAGGCCCGAAATGTTTGGGTCGGTGCCATTGCAAACATACTGGTGCCGCGCATTGATAATCCCTGGGTTCGCGAAACCGATACTGACATGGTAGGAAGCCGGTCCGAATTCCTGGAAGTAGCTGGGCTCGCCAATTCTTGTGAAAACGTCATGAGCCTTCTGACCGTCCAGCGTGTTGGTCTGAAGCCACTCTTCCCCTCTGGCAATGCGGTCCGCTCCGGGTGTAGCAATCACGCCCCATCTTCCAGGCATAAGGTTGGCGACGACAGCTTGACCCGCCAACGGGGACAACGTGACACCATCAGACTCGTATTTTGGGCAAGTCACGATCATGCCGGTAATACCGGTTGCCGTCGGATCGGTCGTGCCATTACCGGAAAGCAAAGGGTTATTCGTGGTAATCGGACATGCATTATTTCCGTTGTTCGGGTCCAGGGTTCCAGCCAAGCTGTTGGTCAGCGGCTGGTTGAACATGTCATAGGTCATTTGTCCGGTAAAATCGCCGTTGCCGCCCATGGCGTCCCAAAGGTGAAGCTGGAAGCCGCCGAGTCCTGGCTCATTGGGTGACAACACATCGACGCCGCCTCCGCCATCCTGCTCGCCGTTCAGCGGAAAATCATCTTCAAACACGAACACGGAAAGTTTTCCAGGAGGATATGGCGAAGGTTGAGTAATAACTGTTACAGGCGACTGGAACGAATTCGATCCAGCGGGACTCACCCAGGCTGAACCATTCCAACGGATTGGGGCGCCTCCCATGCCGTGGCCGCACGTTGCGCTGGCGGGGGCATTTGCGGCTCCATTCTGGCAACCTCCGCCAGCGTACCCAGCGATAAAGGGACTAGCCGCGTCCCAAGGTAGAACCGAAACGTAGTAATGCTTCGTTATGTCCAGGGCAACATCCCCCGGCATTACGATCGTCTTTTCCGAGCCAGTGGTCCTGCAAGCTCCGTTGCCAACATCGCAAACCGCGGGCACGCCCAACACAGTCTGGCCTTGTTCGCAAGATGAGTCTCCCGTGCAGCCCTGCGCGATATAGGGCATATAGCTGGTGTGGAAATTGGTCCCGAGGGTTGGGACAATCCCTGACCCTGAAGTCGGGCAGCCAGCCGCTGGAGGATTGGTTAAGCAGTTCGGGTCGATATAGAATGTGCGGTCTTCTTCTATGATCCAGCGGTAATCTGTAATCGGGGTTGTTTTATCTTGACCGTCCAGCACGTTGAGCGTTAAGCCACTACCTACCGGGAATGTGACGCTCACGGTAGCCGATGCGCTCAATTTCCCAAGTGAATTCTGAGCTTGGAACGTAAATAAGAGGGTGCCCGCACCAGCCGCCGTCGCAGTGAAACCACCATTCGCATCAGCAATAACTGTTCCAGTTGTTGTTCCGCCAGTTACTGTGATCGTCGAGGTTGCGACAGTCAGCGGGAGTTTCGCGCCGTCTGTGCAACCTGCCAGGACGCCGGGAGTCTTGATGGCCAAATATTTGGCCGCGTTCGAAGTGAACGAACCGCCCGGGCAGAAGACTCCGGCAGTGTCCGAAATATTCGAGGCATTGAGTGATACTGTAGCCGATACGCCTGAAGAGCATACTCCTGCGTTAACAGTTCCATTCGCGCAATAGCTGAACGTGTCCGATGTGGATGTGGACCCCACCGCCGGAGTGTAAGAAAAAGTTCCATTCGCACTAAGGACTACCGTTCCATTTGTTGGCGCGGTAAGCAGCTGAACACCATAAACATTACTATCGTTCGCGATAACACCTTTCGAAGGATCGGTCACGCTCAAAGTCTGCGTCTGCCCACTTACAACAAAGAGCGCATTGTAGGTATCCGCGCGTGCAACTGCAGGTGCAAAGACGCCGGTTCCGGAAGTAACTGGGAGTCCAGCGCCATTGATGTTGATGTAGGCAAGCATGCCGGCATCGCGTTCTATCGCATTGCCAGAAAGGCTCAATTCGCGGTCATAAATAGGCAGCGCTGTCGAGTAGGGGGTAATGGTTGTGCCGGACGTCGTTTGTCCGTTGATCATCACATCGAAGGTTTTTCCTGCCGCCATGAAGACATCGGTTTTAACCTTGGGCACACCCGGCAAAGGATGGCCGTCTTCGGCCAGAATCTTGAAGCCCGTAACAATGGGATTAGTCCCGCCCGTTTGACCCGCGACCTGAGAGCCGACGATCGAAGGAACGTGCATTTTTAAGCCAGCGTTGACCATGCGCACCAGGATGTTGCCCGCACCTGTAGCTGGAGCAATCGTGGCCGGCATAACAGAAAAGAGAGAATTCGAAGGACTCGTACGGTTAAAGGCGACGCCGTTAATTGTGTAATAGAGTGGGGTGTAGTTCACCGCGGGAGGATAGCAAGCACCAGGTCCGGCAGTGCAAGCATCTCCGCCTAATTCAAGAACTGCCAGAAGCGATGCACCGGACCCGCCCGAAAGAGTCGAGGCCGACGCTGTAACTGACGTTGAATAACCACCGCCGCCATTCGTTACCGATACGCTCGTAATCGCACCATTCACATCCACCGCGCTAACCGCAGCAACTGCCGGCGAACCTGAACCCGTCATGCTTGTAAAGTTTATCGAATCGCCTACGTGATAGCCGGAGCCACCATTCGTCACGTTAACGGCGACGACAGGGCCAGGAGTTGAACTCCTTTGAATCGTGGCTGTTTCCAAGAAACCCGCCGTATTTACCGCGGAACTCACAGCATTGTTTTGGACAGGATCGATTTCGCTGAAGAGCACTGGAATTTCTGCATCATAGTTAATATTTGGATAGGCGGTACCAGGCGCAGTTTCAGTGCCTGCAGTCGCCGTTGGCGCGGAAGTCACAACGAGAATTCCATACAGCCCCATGGGGCCTTGAATCGAAGGATGCGTTCCCGATTCCAACAAATAAGTTCCCGGACGCAGGAAAGACCATTTCAATGGCGCAGTTGTACCGGCCGTCACTTCGGTGGCGAAGGATTGGACGCGCGGTTCTTGCGGGGGAGGAACATTGTCCACATTAGGGATATTTGCGACGGACCAAGTGACTGTCTGAGGAGGATGGACGGGGCTCGGCATGGTCGTTGGCGCTCCGCCAAGGCCGCCGCCGATTTGTCCGACGATCGTCAGCGATGTGGGAACCGTATTCCCGTTCGCAAAGGACAGAGAGTTCGTCAGGTTAATCTGAAGGCCGCCGGTAGCGCCGGTGGGGACGGTAATCACTACCGGGGACCAACCACCTGCCGCATTTGGATTCAGCGGGGCGCAGGTCGCAGTGGAGGTGACGTTAGAAGGCAACGGCGTGCAGCTGTAGCCCCACATTGGCACCGTTGAGCCATCGGGGAGCGTTGCTGTCGTCGGCGCGGCAGTCAGGTTCACCTGCTGCTGTGCAAAGGATGCACTGGAAGTCAACAAAAGACCCGCCACAGCGAGGATGGCAGTCTTGAGGATCGAATTGAGTGTCGTGAATCGCATTGAGCTTCTCCTGTGCGTTTCCGTATTACTTGGATTCATCAATTACAAATTCCCGTGTATCAACCAGCATCATCATCAACATGCCGCCAGGGAAAACGTTGTTGGTGGTAATTTCGCGCTCATTGTGCGAGTGCCACATATACGCCCAACCGCGCTCATTAGCCGGATTGGCTTGAATGTTGGAGGGCTGCAGGGTACTGCACGGGGAGCTACCGGCATTAATTGGGCCATTGACGTCATTGAGGCAGGCCTGGTTCCCTCCCCCACGCAGTGTCGCATCCGGTCCTAAATAGGGCGTGCCGCCGTACCACGGACCGTTTGTGAAAATGTTAGGGTCGGGAAGAGTTGCTGGACCGCCGGCATTGACATCGCCAAAGGGTGCGACTTCGAGCGGCTTGTTATGGTCCTGGCACCACTCGTAATAGTTAATAGTGTGCAATTTATCCATAGAGGTAACAGCTGTGTTATAGCCGTTTGCGTCTGGAGTGCAGGAAACTGTTGCGTAAGGATCGCTTGAGCCGGGATTATGTCCGTAGGCGTCCCAATTCAGACCTCGTCCTGTGAAGTAGAAAATGCCGTCGAAAGCTTCTCCAGGGGTTGTGTCGGTGTTAAACATCAACGGTCCTGCCAATGCCGGCGCCACGCCCCCGTTTTGATATGTAATGGAAGCACTACTGAGAATCATGTTTCCATCGCGTCCCAAAATGCGCACGTGGTTGGCGTGTTCGTGGAACGGATGCTGCCAGCGGCCCTGCCCAATGGCGCGAATCAGCGTCAGGTCGCCTGGGTGCATGTGTGGATTGCCGTTGTAAGGCTGATGTGGATACTCGGCCGCATAGTTGGCGTCCATGAGATCGGGCATAGAGCGTCCGTTAATTAGGAAATAGGAAGGATGGTACGGCTCGGTGGGGACGTTGAGACTGCATCCTGGAGATCCTGCGGTGCATCCGTTCAACGCAGTCACTTGTGCTAGTGCCTGTTTGTGGATGTTGGGGTCCATCTCGGCCCACTGAAACAGGTATTCGCGGTCATAACAGCTATCCGGATGGTCATATGCCGCAGCAGCTAACCGCCAATCCCATTCACCCCAAACGTGCTTTACGGACTGGTTAGTAGTGGCAAGTCCCGAAGTACAGTTGGCCGGAATATTCGCGGTTTTGGGAAGTACGATGATAGCGCCGTAAAGGCCCATCTCGACCTGTAAGTCACCCTGCGTCCCGCTGTAATAAGAGTGTGTCCCTGGCGACGAAGCGACGAAAGTGTAGGTCACCGAGCCCCCAGGCCCTGCCTCTTGGGTCAGCAATCCGGCCACGCCGCCTGTGGCTGTCACGACGAAACCCGGAAACAGAATCGAGGTATTACCGGCGGCGGTTGGCAGGCCGTTCGACAGATTGATAGTGACCGTGTCACCTTCTGTGACCACCAGCGTTGGCCCAGGGACTTGCATGGTGGGGCAATTCTGGCCATCGTAGTCGGCCATGCCCAGAGTTTGCGCAAAGGTAGCCGTCCCGCCGGTGCAGCCGTAACCCCAAGAGTAGACAGTGCTGCCGTCCGGCTGATTCAGGAAGGCGGTTTGCGCGGTCAAATTGAACGTGCCCTTAGAACCTCCGCCGGCAGCCGTGATGCCTGGAACCGAGGCGTGCGCGGGAGCTACGAAGATAAACGCCAGCGCCAGGATCAAGGCTGGAAGCAGCATGGAATTCGCGCTCGTTTTATTCATTTTCGTTGTTCTCATTGCCGCTCTCCTAGTTGCAGGTATTCCCAAATGTGTTGCTGCCCGTCACGGAATTGCAGATGTGAACCTCGGTCATAAGTCCGCCGAAGTTCTCCTGGTCGTTGGAAAGATGGTCAAGATTGGGTGTGTAAAGATAGAACGTGCTGCCTGGCGGATACAAAGATTGCGCGCAGCCGGTCACACCGCAACCATCGTCACTGGCGTCCAAAATCACGTCCAGCGATTCACCGCCACCGAGGGTGATGGAATTGGTGTAAAACTCCATGTTATTCCCCGCTTGGTCGCGCAGCAGCTTGGCGTTGAATCCCACTTCCTTCATAGGAAGTCCCATCGATGCGAGAGTCTGATATTCGGAGACGTCCAGGTCCGCGATGCGCAATAGCGCCTTTCCGCCCGCGGGAATGTTGATAATCGAGGGTAGAGGTTGTGAGAAGTGCATCCTTCCATCAGAAGACTGGGTAGCCATCGGGCCGGGTTGGATTGTGTCGGGATAGCTTCTCCCATTCAACAGGTAGAACTTGTCCTTCATGTCCGCAAACATTTCCGGGTTAAACGTCATGCCCACAAAGTGGAAATTGGGGTCAAAACCGTGAATTTGCAGGGGATATTCGACATCGTAGGCCGTTGAAGCGTCGCCATCGTTGTAGGTGTACTTTTGGGGGTTGCCAAGCTTATCGGTACCTTGGGTAACACCGGAGTTGCTGGCCGGCAAGGTAGCGCTGCACAGGATATCGGCTGAGGGATTGCAGGCAGTGCGCAGATCGACTCCGCTATTTTGTTGCTGCAGAGCAGCATAGAGGCTCACGCCATTCGGAACACGGTTTTGTCGAGGACGAACATAAAGCTGCCCAACCATTCCCATCTGCAGGTGCTCGGGGGGCGTGATATGGCAGTGCCAGAAGTATGTGCCGGCATCCGGTGAAAGATAGTAATAGGTGAAGCTGCCGCCGATGTTGATAGCGACAGAAGCGTCAGGTACTCCGTCATATACCGACGAGGCATTGGGATAGCCGTGGAAGTGGATCGTGTGCTGCTCGAACAAATCCGGGCGCATGATCATGCCCACATTGGTGAGCGTGAGGAACATTTCATCGTCCTCATCGAATGCGATTAAAGGCGCCGGAATGCTGCCATTCATTACGCCAACATCCATGATTTGGCGGGGATCCACGTGCCCATCAATTTGCGGGGGGATGCCAACCGTCGCAGTCGCGGATTCATTTACATCGGCCAATCCCTTTGCGGCAACCGTGACCGTAAAATTATAAGGAGCAGGAAAACCGTAGTTCGTAACCGTAGTCGGAAGAGTGACACTATTCAGGTCGATGTTAGCCGATGAAACGGGCCAGGTACCGTCATAACCATTCAGCGCCGCCGTACCCGCGCCGCAGGGCGGCTTAGGTGTCGCCGTATACGTGCCTGTTCCACAGAGAACTATCATGTCGCCGGTATTTACACCGAGTGGAGCGTTTGTTTGAATCCACACTCTAGTCGGCGTCGTTGAGGTTGCCGGATCCTCGGCGATGTCATAAATGGTGACCAGGTTTGCGATGTCGGGAGCCAATCCAACCGCACCGTTAAACGTAAATGGCTGTTTAGACTCGGCAACGGGCAATAGGGAGCTTCCTGCGGAAGGCCAAGTATTTGCCGTAATCCCATCCGTCGTGGCAGGGTCGCCTGGGAGCAGCGTGCTGCCCGCAGGGAACAATGTGTTAAAAACGTTCGGGAATTCCGTGCCCGGCTGCCCGTTCGCAATGTCCGCGAGACCGGACAATGGCCCGAAGGAAAACATGAAAGTTTGTGTTCCATTTGCCATCGTGGAATAGCCGTCACCACCGGAAACCTGCTGGCATTTGATCGCGCCATTCACGTGCGCAATCGGAACCACATAGCCGTTCGCCGGCGAACCGGGATTCGTATTCACGAATGTCGTGGGCGCGGTATACGGAGGCTCCGAATTGTTATCGTGCGTTGGGCTATTCGGATTGGTCGCAGGATGTGTGACGGTACTCGTGGGACACTGAACGCGGAAAGACTGAGCCGCCACGGGAATCGCTGCAACGAAGAACAGAGGTGCAAGAATCCAAAAGGTGCGCAATATTCTGCCAGCCATGCGTCCTCCTCTTTCTCAATTCAAGAGCGGGGCGCGCCACGTACATAGTGATTGGCGCTGCCACTCACTTTTCTGGTGAACAGGGTGCTCACGCAGAGGCGGCATTTTGCGTAGATTGTTCGTCCGCGTCTTTGCTAGTGAGCAAATTGTGATAAAAAAAATAATTCATTAATAAAGGACAAGCGGCATTACATCAGCTTATGCTTCATTTCGGACAACCGTAACAGCTCAACAAGCGGCCAAAAATGCACCTTTAGAACAATTTGCACGTGAAGAAATCGAGGGTGGCAAAATTACGGGTGTTAAGCAAAGAAGGTAAAATTAATTGTGATATAACACAGTTTCCATGGTTCATAACTTGTATTGAGAAGGCGGAATGGCAAAGAGACCATTATGAAAATGAGAAAATGGGGGTGCATCCTGATGGCTTTTTCACTAACCGGATGGCCCGTCCACGCGGCAGCGGATTCCGCAGCCACGCATTTGGCGCAAGGCGAGGCACGTTACGCCGCGCAAGATTTCGATGGAGCGATTCGGGAGTTTCGACAAGCAATCAAGCTGGATTCACGCAGCGCAAAAGAGCACTTCGAGTTGGCCTTGGCACTCAAAGCGAGGGGCGACCTGGACGGCTCGATTTTAGAATACCAACAAGCATTGCGTCTTGAACCCAGACTTGCTGAAGCGCATGCGAACATCGGGTCCATCTATCAAATGAAAGGCGACCTCGATAGGGCCATTTCGGAATATCGTGATGCGATTGGCATAGAACCGGGTTTAGCGCTCGCACATGCCGACCTTGGGTCCGCTCTTCGACAGAAAAGAAATTTGCCCGCGGCCATTTCCGAATTGCGGGAAGCGATTCGTCTGGAACCTGGGCTCGCTGAGGCGCACCGCGAACTGGGTTTTGCACTCGGCTTGAATCGTGATATGGACGGAGCAATCGTTGAACTGCGTGAAGCCTTGCGGATAGACCCGAGCATGGTTGAGGCTCACCTGGGACTTGGCGGTGCGTTACAGGTCAAAGGCAAGTTTGACGAAGCCATTCTAGAATATCGCGAGGCAATTCGATTGAATCCCCAATCTGCTCAAGCCCATTCTAATTTGGCGTCAGCTCTGTTCATGAAAGGCGCCAAGGCTGAGGCTGAAAAGGAATTGACCGAGGCCCAGCGTTTAGATCCGCATCTCAAACCGCCAAACCCGCAACAGCGCCCCACACAACAAAAGGCAGGTGGCCCAGGAGAATGAGGCTTTTGGATGCATTATGTTACAGAGTGGCGTGAATATGTGATTCGGAGGGATTCAGAATGAACGCTTTGAGGCCAATAACTGCGCTGATTATTTTCCTGTGGGGTTCATTGATTTTGAATGCGCAGGATCAGAAACCAGCAAATCTGGACACCGCGCCTCCGCGCATTGCTTATTTGGGGTATCGCGAAATCTATCCCGGGAAATCCGCAGATTACAAGAAACTCATGATTACCCTATCCCGCGGTTCTGACCGCGTGGAAACTCAAAAATTCTGGATCGACCTGGAATCACTTACAGGAAATCCGCAGGAAATTATTTTTTCGCCATTCGATTCTTACGAGCATATGGCGCAATCCAACGCAGAATGGAGCCAACTACTTGGCGCCCATCCGGATCTTGACCGTGCGCAACAAGAAATCGAAGGAGAGATTGGGAGTCAAAGCAAAATAATCGCAGTGCGTCGCGATGACCTCGGTTATCTTGTGGAAAATATCGATTTTTCTGAAATGCGCTTCCTGCATATTCTCGAAGTGCGCGTTCTGCCGGGGCATGAAGGCGATTTTGCGGAGTCATTCAAGATCGTGGCGGACGCCTACTCGAAAATCCATTCGGACGTGCCCTGGGCTGTTTATCAGATTGACGCTGGCACATCTGTGCCTGCGTTTATTGTGATTCGTCCCATGGCCGAGCTTAAACAGAATGACGACATCCTTACTTTGGGCGGGACGTTGGCAGACGCGGAAGGAGAACAATCCGTTGAAACGCTGACACGAATTGCTCGCGAATCGGTTGTCAGCACAGAGAGTAACCTTTATGCGGTGAATCCGGAGATGTCGCATGTGTCAAAAGCATTTGCAGGGACAGATCCAAAATATTGGATTCATCGACCGAATCAGGAAATTAGACCGGAAATCAAAGCCGACCCAAAATCGCCCTCAAGTCACTAATAAATTGAGACTTACTTGGTTTTAGAGCCTTCTTTCCCATTTGACGCTGAGCAAATACGGTTATTCCATATCAGATAAACTATGAGCTGAATTTTGAACCGACGATTGAATGTCGGGGTGGAAGTTATTTTGTCTGACCCGGCAGGAAACAAGAGATCGAGTCGGAACATGAACGCCGCCGCTTTGCGGGATCACATGCTGAAATTTGACGCCGTGCAGCGAATGATACGCTGGCTCGATGCCATGCCGCGTCCTGTCGTGGCAATCGAGATTGCATGGAACGGGATTTCCGCCGTCCGGTTATCGAGGACAGGAAGCGTAGAGTTATTTGCGATGGAACCTCTGGCGGCGGGAATGATAGTTCCATCGGCGGTGGATACAAACATCGTGGATTCGGTTGGCGTTCGGGCCGCGATGGCACGAGCCTGCAGCCGCGTTCAGGCGACCTATGAGCAAGCCGCAGTTCTGCTCCCGGATGCTGTAATTCGCGTTTTTGTCCAGCATTTCGACGACTTTCCGCGCGGTCGTCAGGAAGCGATACCGCTGCTTCAGTGGAAGCTGAAAAAGAGTATTCCCTTCGAAATGACGGATTCGATTTTGTCATACATACCTCAAGTATCGCCCAAGGGCGGATTCGATATTGTCACCACGATCGCCCGGCTTCGAATCATCCGGGAATATGAAGAGGTGGTGGAGTCGGCAGGAATGAACGCAGGAGTTGTTTCGAGTTCGTCGCTATCAGCGCTGGCACTTCTCGAAAGCCAAACTTCGACCCTTGTTGCGCGCGTCTCGGATCAATCGCTTACTACTTGCATAATTCGGAACGGAGCGCTGTGCGCATACCGTTGCACCGATCTCCATGCGGATAGCGCCAGTCTTTCGCCTTCAGCGCTGCTCGACGAGATTTACCCATTAGCAGCCTACTATCACGAATCCTGGCAGGAAAAAATTGCCTTCGTTTACCTTTCCGGAATTGGGGACCGAATTCACGAGTTCGCCACACCCATTGAGGGCGAACTTCAGTGCAAAGTAGAACCGTTACAGAGGACGGATCCCACGGACAGTCGGTTAGCCGTAGGGCCGCAACCATTGGCAGAGGTGGTGCAGGACGGTTTGGCCGGCTGGATATTGTGTCGCGATTAAAATTTAGCAAGGGTTTGGATAGAGGCAAGCGCGGAATGAGAGTCCCAGTAAACCTGGCAACAAAACCGATGGAAACACATCGGCGATTTCTCACGCTTTGTGGAACGCTGATCACGCTCTTAGCGTTGCCATTTCCCTGGTTGGTTTGGCATGTTGATTCCATTCGCAAAGCAGACGAAGCGTTCCGCATTCAAAATGAAAGTTCGAATAGAGAAATCAGCTCACTGATCGGCCAAAGAGAAGAACTTGATCGATACTTCTCCTTGCCGGAAAACGCGAAGCTACATGACCGTGCAGCTTTTATAAATTCAATAATCGATGCGCAAAGCCTGAATTGGACCCACATGTTTCAAGCGTTGGAGCAAGTGCTGCCAGGCGGTGTACGTGTTCTGAACATCGAGCCAAGGCTCGAAAATGGACAGGCGGCAGTAAAGCTCACTGTCGGTGCAATGACGGAAGACGCAAAGCGCGAATTTCTCACCGCGCTCGAGCGCTCGAACGACTTTTCAAAAGTGGAATTAATAAGTGTCCGAATGGCTGCTCAGGGAATGCCCGGTGATCCAATTGTGTTGGAGCTTACGGTCATTTATTCGGGAGCATGATGAACAGCAAATTTGAAAGACGAAAAATAATTCTCCTGGCGCTGGTAGGGATTCTTCTCGTCGCCGATTCCGCGATGACCTTTTACTCTGCTCACATGAGGTCATCGGATATGAGTCCCCAACGGCAGCTTGCCGCGCAGGTGGCGCTCATCAGATTGCTCAGAGCAGATGTGAAGCGTGCCCGCGAAATCCAGCATGCGGTGCCAAAAACCCAAGCGGATTGCGTGCTTTTTGAAAATTTATTGCCACCCGCCGGCACAGGGTATTCTGTAATTTCCGAAGAGCTGCAGGATTTAAGCCAAAAATCGGGATTGCAGATTGCCACTCTTTCCTTTCATCCGAAGGATTTAACCGAACATGGCATTACGGAAGTTTCGCTTGATGCCGCCATTACGGGTGACTATAAAAGTGTGGTTCGATTTCTGAATGCGCTGCAACGTTCGAAAAATCGGTATGTCGTCGATGACCTCTCACTTGCAAATCAAGTAGCGGGGTCGGCAGTTCAAACCGACGTAAGGGTAAATTTGCATATTCGGTCTTACTTTAGAGCGATGGTATGACCAGGAAAACATCAATTCAAAGTGCCATGCTCGTGGTGCTCCTTACGACCGCAGCGGTCCTATTGTATCGCAACGGGAACTCGACTAAAGCGTCTGAAAGCGATGTGAAAACAGGTGGGAGCTATAAACCCATGAGTGTGGACAATCCGCAGATTCATTGGGATCGCCTTACGGATTCGCAAGAGGCTGAATACAAAAGCACAGGCCGAGATATTTTCAACTGGCAATTGCCTGCTCCCCCGCCGCCAGTGCCAGTACATGTTCCACAGCAGGGAGACGCGGATTATATTCCGCCCCCGGTTCCCCCACCCCCGCCTCCCAAATTACCACTGAAGTTTTTTGGAATCGGAACCGATTCAAAGGGCACAGCGCGCCGTGCGTTTCTGACAGACGGAAGCGAAGTGTTCATCGTTGCCGAGGGCGATACCGTTCTTGGGCGATTCCGAGTTGTCAAGATCACGACTGTAAGGCTTGAATTCGAGGAGATTAGCAGCGGCCGGCACGCCTCGAAAGCATTGGAAGATCAAACGCCCGGTGGTTAACAGAAAAGCTTTCATACCGATTCACGATTCCACGATATTTTTCGCAGGTCCTCAATCTTCTGCTTCCAGGTAAATTTGCTTGCCGGCGGGGCTATTCAAACGAGACGCTAGCTAGTTTGGAGTTGCGGGGGTTTGATTCTGTTGAAGCTGTTTTCGCTGCTGATACATATTTGTAAGCTGCTGGACGATATGTTCTTCAGACAAGACAGCTGGCGGACTGGGATTGGGGATAGAACTGGCTTCGGACGAATTTACGCTACTTAGAGCAGGATGAGGGTCAACGGTCGGAGGTTCTGGCAAAGGTGGCGGGACTTCCGCTGCCACGGAGGGTTCCTCGGATGCATGAACTCCTTCGTCGGTGGTATCCGTTGCCGCAGAATTTTCTCGCTGGCGATCTTTCGTTCGACTGGCGGATTGGCTTGAAACCTCGGGCTTGCTCGGCCCAGCGTCGGTGCGAACCGACAGCATGACGCTTTGGATTCCGTTCAAATCTTTAGGTGAACCCTGTATGACGTAATTTAGGTCGGTGTTGCTCAGTAAATCCGTGACAATTTTGCGCGCAGGTCCTGGGCCGAGGTGAACCCATATCTTTTCGTCAGTGGCAACGGCGGGAAGGTCAATCTCCGTCCCCATAACGGTGTGAAGAGCAGACAAAATATTCGACAGAGAAACATTTTCAGCGGTGATTGTCAGTTCTCCCCGCTCGTAAATCACCATTGGTTTGCTGTCGGTCCCCTCCCGTCGGAAAGACACCTGTGAGGACGAAATTTCGGCGTCAGTTACTGGCTGCCCTTTTTTATCATTTTGGTCGCCAGGGGTTACAGGGACCGTCTCAATTGCGTGTGCAGCGTGTAAGTCTTCCGAACGAGGAAGTTGTGGATGGGGAATCGACGATTGCGACTCGGATATGCGAAAAGATTTAGTTTCATTCAGAATGGAAATCGAAAACGTCTCCGCCCCCGCATAATTGCAAGCACACGAGAACAGCATTGCCGCAGAGCCAGCCAGTCGTATCAGGGATTTCCCTGCAAAAGTCATGTAAAAACTATCCTGTCTTACTCAGTAAGGTCCTTTAAGGCTTGCATATCTTCAACTGTGAACCCTTCGCGCCGGGTGGTTACAATTCCGTTACGGTCCCACTGCGAAAGCAACCGGCTGACAGTAAACAAGCTGGTCCCAATCAGTTGGGCCAGTTCTTCTCGAGTAATACTGATCTCAACCGAGCCGTTCGAAACGATTCCAACTTGCTCCATGAGTCTGAGGATTTGGCGAGCCAAACGAGGAGCGACGCGTTCGGTAGAAATTTCACGAAAGCGGTCTTCCATATCCTCTAGTTGTTTATAAAGAATGTAGGAAACGTTGAGACGCAAGGATGGGAATCGCGAACTCAGAGTTTCGAAAATCGAGCTTTCCCAAACCAATGCGGAACTTGCGGCAAGGGCCTGAGGCGTTGAGCGATACTTCGCTTGCATTGAAATACCGAGCGACCCAACTATCTCTCCCGGGCCGCAAAGTCTGAGAATGACAGCGGATCCATTCTGGCCACATTGAACCATTTTTGCTGAACCAGAGGTCAGCAGTACAACCTGCCGAATGGAAGCGCCTTCTATATGAATGATCTCGCCGCGCGAAAATTGCCGTTCTCGAGCCGCCGTAACGATCTGGGAGCAGTCATTCGCTGGAATACCGTTGAAAAGTGTAAAAAACCGGACGAGTGCTACCCTGGCCAATTGGGCGGATGGTGGAAGAGTTCTTCTAGTGCTCGCAGGAAATCTATCGGCTAGCGCAGATAAATTTCGCTCCGATCCCGGTCTGATTTTGTCTCCGAAGTTTGAGTTCGTCGCCATAACGATTCTAACCTGCGGCAGATATCCCCCCTAAATACACCCTCACGAATGAGAGTGATTGATGGAATGACCTGACGGATGAAAAATTTAACCGAACCCGTCCACTTTAGTGCATTTAAGGTGCCAAAAATTAGAAAACGGCTAACTCTCTCCTCGTCATACAGTTAAGTTGCTGGGATAATTTTAGTATTTTGTAGATCTGTTGCAAAACGTTGACTGCTTATACTGAAAAAAAGGCACTTTAGTGCACACGGCAAGTCACGTTCTTTGGCAAGCGATTTAGGGCTTTGAAACCTTGGGCAAAGTACTAGAAGGTGAAGTCACACCGCGAGGCTGAGTCGTACCGTTTGGTGATAGAGGCGCTTCTGGCGCTAGCGATGAATCTCCTGTAGATGCCTTCCTAGGTTCCTTGTATCGCAAGCCAATAGTTGTACCGGTTCCAACATCAATGGGGCGTAGATTTTCATCCGTGATCTCATCGGCCCGCACAATATGTGGCGTTATGGCAAAAACGATCTCATTTTGCGAGTGGTCTTTGTTGCTCTGGCCAAAGAGGTAACCCAGGATCGGAATCCTGGCAAGCCAAGGGTAGCCACCTAATGAATTCGTTTCTGAATCTTCGAGGATTCCACCGACGAGATTTACTTCGCCATCCTGCAACCTTGTTTCATGCTCAATGCGGCGCTGACCGATCGTTGGCTGGCTGATGCCACCAATATTAGTGCTTCCTGTCACCGTAGAAATTTCCAGTGCCATTTTCAGAGTGACTTCGTGTTCGGAATGAACGTGTGGGGTGATATCTATGTTGACTCCGACGTCGAGGTATTGAAACTGAGTATTCACGCCACCACCCACAACTGGGGAAAATGAGCCAGTTGCTATTGGAACTCGATCTCCGATCCTCAGAATCGCCTTCTGGTCATTGAGGGCCCGAATTTCGGGACTCTGGAGGACCTTGGTGTCGCTGTCAGAAAGCAAAGCGGTAAATGTAGCGCTGGGGATGGAAGTGCCCAGACTGTTTCCAGCCAAGGAGCCCAGTATTACAGACCCGCTGGCTCCCGTGGAACCAAGAGGTCCGAATGTGGCGGAAGTAGGCATAGTCGTGCCCAGTGTGCGCATGCGATCCTTGCTGATTTGCATGACGGCAATATCGATGACCACTTCAGATTTGGGCTTGTCATATTCCGAGATAAGTTTTTCCGCAAGGACAAGCTGGTCAGGTGTAGCGCGCATCGTAATGGAACTGTGAATGGCGTTTACCTGAATGCGGGTAATGTCGAGCATCCCCTTCAGCGCCCCGACAACCTCCTGCAGATCAGTGGGGCCTGACAAATTCTGCAAATAGAACGTCTCCATCACGTTTGGTTCCAACTCCTTACGCTTGCCCTCCGCTGCGACAAAGATAGCCGTCGAAGAAATTGGCCTCCAAAAAGTCTTGGATTCCATGGCGACCATTTTCAATGCATCTTCCAATTGAACATCGTTCAGTTCAACATTGATCTTCTGCGGTTTATAGTCCAAATCGAACAGGACGTTGATGCCGCCGATTTTGCCAATGGTCCTATATACGTTGTCAGCGGTGGTGGTCATTCGCAGGCTGATTGGAGCATTTGGGGACGGCTCAAGCTCCAAGGGACCTTCGATATCTTCCGCCTGCCTGCCCGATCGTGCCTCAGGATTTGGAACGTTGGCAACTGCCGCGGTTTTGTTGCGTTTCATCAAAATTGTGACGCGTTGGAGTTCTTCGGACGCTACAAAATTCGTAGCATCGATTTCCATTGCACGTTGAAATTCCGCGGCGGCTTCATCTAGCTTGGAATTTTCTGCGAGCTTTTGTCCGTTTTTGATGTGCTCGATTGCAGCAGTGGTTCTTGCATGTAAGTAGGCGGCTATGTACTTTGCATCCTGTGGCTTTAATACGAAAGCCTTTTTGTAAGCCTCGTAAGCTGCGTCGTACTTGTTCTGGGATTCCGCGCTCACACCCCTCTTATAAGCAGCATTCGCGTCGTCCGAATAGGCCCGGACGCTGAGAGACAGGGTCACTACCAAACACAAGAATAGTCGACGAACCATCATAGCGACTCTGAAATATGAACTTTTTAGAGACGGCAACACTAATCGATGCCTTACAAAAGTCTAGATCGAAAATTTCCAAGCATCGAATTGCAAATGAAAATTGCCCTTAAGACCTCAGATGTTGCGCAGTTATCGTAGCCGAAGGTAGTAACATCGAATTTGACTTGGAGCAAAGAAAGACCGGTTTCGTCCCGCCGTGATTTACGAGGAATATCCGATTTCATGAAGAAATAGGTGTACAACTGAAAGTAAAGATAGGCTGACAGGCGAGCATCCAGAAACCGGTGCCAATAACATCCGCGGGTAAAAATGAAAATAGAGTCTAGAAACTTTGCCCTTTCCCGTCCTGATTCGCGCGAGGGGAATTAACGCGCGATTTGGATGCTTTTCTCTGATTGAGATCCCGAACGATGCGAGCAACATAGGAGATTGTTTCCGGATAGGGAGGAACACCATGATATTGCTTGATACGTGATGGGCCAGCGTTATAGGCCGCAAGTGCTTTCGGAATGTTATTGTTATAAAGGGTCAAGAGTTCACTCAAATAGCGCGTTCCACCCTCTACGTTCCCGGCTGGATCCATGGGGTTCCTCACTCCAAAGCGCGTGGCCGTACTTGGCATCAGCTGCATTAATCCCAGGGCACCCTTGGGCGAGACTGCATTCAAATCAAAAGCGCTTTCCGCATGAATCAAACTGAAGACCAGATCGGCATCCACACCATAGCGGTGAGCAGCTGCAGCCACAATTTGTTCAACGCTGAAAGTACGAACAGCCTCTGATTTCGTCACCGGTGTAGCAGGCAATTCATCCAACTGCTCAAACCGGTCAATTTGGTCACGGCGCACGTCCACGTAATTCTCGGCTGCCGGGTCCAAAAACAATCGGGTGACATCGCCTCGGGTCTCACGATGGTCGAGGCGTATAACAGCTCCGTTGAGGAGAACGGCCTCTTCAGCAGAGAATGCCGTGGCGCCAGAAATCGCCAGGATTAGAATGAAGAGAAGACATTTCGCAAAAACGTTCATCCCTGAAATAACCCTTCACTAAAACTCTTCCGCGAGAATTTAGTCGGAAATGTTAGTCAATATGATAGAACCGAAAGGATTCTTCCTTGCTGTGTAGCAAATTGATTCCTGCGGCTGAGGTGAAGAATTACAGATAATGTTTCACGACTCCTTCCATCAGGCAGTATCTCAAGAACAGGCCGGTCGAATTGAGGTAGCAGCGAAGCGTGCCCTCGCTCCATTTCTTCTCATACGCCTTTCCGGTTGCCAGGTATTCCATTATCGCGCCAGCAATCACAGTTCTGGAATCAGACAGCTTGTCGGCCGCCTTCTGCAGTGCAACCCCGTTTTGCTGCGCATACAGATGGAAAATGCGATCTTTCGAGATCACTAGCGCCTCGTCTAGCGTGGCCGCAGTATCGAGTTTGCGCTTGCCGTTGAGAGAGTATCGAACACCGAACTGGAAAGCATCGGCCTGGGGTCTCGGACTCTTGTTCTTGTGAAACTCAACCAGCACCCAAGGGAATCCCTTGCTGCGGAGTTACTGGCACAGTCTTGCATTCGGTTGTGCCATGTCTTTCTCGTCACCAGATCATACTGAGCGTTTTGGGAATTCAGCCGACCAATGTGAGAGAAGTGGCAACAGTACTGGTAACAGCTGGCGAGTTTTAGCGATTTATCGGGGCTTTTGCTAGTTTGGCTGGGAGGCCTGGA
>DATHNC010000168.1:0-18766 GCA_035486415.1 Saccharimonadales bacterium (SeqCode) | reverse complement strand
GACTCTGTTCTCTGCCGTGCGCCGCGAGGGCCTGGGCGTGCCGATCAACCTCGAGTACCGCGATCTGCACGTGCACCAGTGCGAGTACCAGAGCTCCTGTGCGACCGTCCTGATGCTGGATTGCAGCCACAGCATGATTCTGTACGGCGAAGATCGCTTCACTCCCGCAAAAAAAGTGGCCCTCGCGCTTTCGCACCTCATTCGCACGCAATATCCCGGCGACTCGCTGCATCTCGTGCTGTTCCACGACTCCGCGGAAGAAATGCCGCTCGGCGAACTTGCGCGCGTGCAGGTCGGCCCATACTATACGAATACGCGTGAAGGCCTGCGTCTCGCGCGCCGCATTCTCTCGCGCCAGAAAAAAGACATGAAGCAGATCGTGATGATCACGGACGGAAAACCTTCTGCGCTCACACTCGATGACGGCCGCATTTACAAAAACGCGTTTGGTCTCGATCCGCTCGTCGTCACGCAAACACTGGAAGAAGTGGGCCGCTGCCGAAAATCCGGAATTTTGATCAACACGTTTATGCTGGCGAGCGACTACAGCCTCGTCCACTTCGTGCAAAAAGTGACGGAACTCTGTAGGGGCAAAGCGTATTTCACCACTCCCTACACCCTCGGCCAGTATCTGCTGATGGATTATATGCAGAAAAAAACGCGCCACATTCACTAGTAGGATAAATTTCAGCCTGTCTGCTATTCGCGCCACGTCAAATTAAAAATTTAAACCTGACAGGCTGAAGTGCCTGCGGAAAAACGCAACGCTCTGTCATTCCGAGCGAAGCGAGGAATGACAGAATTAATACTTTTTCCGCAGCCTGTGATGCCTGTCCTACCTATTCCTCAGTCAATTTCTTCTTGTGTTTGGTTGGCTTCAGGCGTTTATCGGGAATGACTCGCGCGGCAGGCGGAGATCCTGCCTGTTCACGAGCGCGGCGGCGAGCCTCGCCGGCAGCGGTAAATTTTCGACGCTTGGATTTGGATTTGCTTCTGCTCATGGAGCAATTTTGAAAAAATTAAGAAAACTATTCAGAATCGGTGACAGCATCTCTATCGCGCCTTCTTATTCCCCTATCTCAAGCGCGCCGCACCGCAGCCGTCTCAGTTAGAAAATCAGCCAGCTCCAAAACTTTTGGACTCACGCAAACTTCATAATACGGACGGGTTCCCGCCTGCCCAATTTTCCCGCCCGGCAACATCTCGCGAATAAATCCACGGCGAATGAGCACAGGCTCAAGACTCTCTCCCACCGGCGTTTCCCCGCGGTAAAGGGTCACGCGTTCCTTCCCCCATGGCATGATGCAATCAATTTCCATTTCCGATAAGGAAATTTCTTCCCGCAGCTTCTGGAAACCTTCCTCGTTCAATTCCACGCCATTTAAATTGTACCGAACCAGAAATTCGTCGGCCTCATCCTCGGCCACTCCATCCATCATCGTCTGAAACAGGAACAGGCGAAATGGCGAGGGATTCTGCGCCAGCATGCGTTTTGCGGCCTTGGAGCAGCTTGAAAGCCGGTCCGAAAGATTCAACGCGCGCGAAATCATGATACGCGAATCCGTATCCATCCAATACGTCGGCGCCGATCCCTGAAACGCGATTCCTATTCCCAGTTCCAGTCTCGGCAAATCGGTCATATCCGGCCGATCATTGTAAGCCGTCGAGACCGCGAGAATCTGCCGGGCCAATGCGCAAGCCTTTGATACCGCGCGTTGTTGCGCCCGCGTCGATTCCGTTTCGTAGATTGCCAGCACCAGCGCGTCGCCTTCGATAAAAACCTTCGACGCTCCATACCGGTCAAGAATACGCTTCACCGGCTCATAAAAATTAAGACTGAAAAGAGACGCGGGATTCAGTCCGCGCGCAAGCAGATCCTGCGTAATTTTCGTTGAGCCTCGCACGTCCGCCTTAATCACCGTATGCGTGACCACGTGATCTTCCGCGGGCCGGGCCTCTTCGGGCAGGAGAAATTCGTAGAGGCTGTGGTTCATTTCCGAAAGTTCCCGCCTGCGCTCGTTGCGCACCAGATTAATGCGCTCCATGGCGGCGCTCAGGCGTTCATAATTTCTGAGGTCCCGGCGCAGTCGCATGAAATCTTCGGCGAAGCGCACAACCACCGCGCGTACTTCTTCTCGCGGTGTTTTGCGAATTTTTTTGGACAGTTCCTCGATCCGTTGCGCGGAATACTGCCGCGCTGGGAATTGCTTCAGTATTTCCTCCACGCGCTTTAGTTCTTCGCGCGAGACAAGAGCCTTTTTCAACTGCTGCAAATGGATTGGCGGGCAATAATCGTGGCAGATATTCCGCAGCTGGTAGCTGGCCAGAATGTGCACCAGCAAATCCCGCTGTTCCAGCCGCACAATCAACTCCTCCAGCAATTGGGCACGCACTCCAGCCTTGTTTCTGTTGGAGCCATTCACGGCCGCGGGGTCGAACAGACTGCGCGCATTTTCAGGCTGGTTCAGATAATCGCCTAGTCGCTCCTGATATTGCTTGGCCAAATAATCCGCTTCACTATGCGAAGCTTCAATCCGCGGATTTGTTTCTTCCAGCTTGCGCTGCGCAAACCGCTGACGCTTTTCGATTTCCGCCATTGAAGCGCGAATCTCAGCCGGATCGGCCCCAAATCCTACGCGACCCATCAGGCTTTCGGACCTTTCCAGCTTACGGGCAAGAGTCTCGCGTTCGTCCTTCAGCCGTGCGATTTCCGCCTGATACGCCACCGCCTGATCCACGAGTTTCTGGTGTGATTGCCACGATTCATTCAAATCGTTGCCGGATTCTCCCGGCAACACGGACTCGCGCAAGAGGTCCAGCATGACCACATCGAACGTTTCAAACCGGTCCTGATCACGGATGTAATTCCCGAGCAGCACGTACTGCTCGAGAAAAAGCACGTCATCCTTGCCGTTTTCGACGAAGGCCAGGCGGTTATTCAAAATGTCGTATGCCGTGGCACACTCGTCCCCGAACAGTGCTTTCCGGGACCTTCCGAGGCTGTTTTCCTCAATGTCCAGAATCGCCTGGTAAATATGCTGGCCTACCTTGCGGAAGAGATTGCGGCGATCAGCCTGCAATTCCGCCAGGTGGGACTTAATGACGTGAGCTTGCTCACTGCGATCGAAGTGTTCGCCGCGGCCTCGAATCCACTCCTTCGCTTCCAGCAGAATATTGGCGAACTGCGCGCCAATTTCCTGTGTAAGGTACTTCAGCAGAGTCGCGCGTAGAATCAGGTCGATTTCGATATTTTTCTCAAACTTGGCCTTCTGCAGACCCGTATGCAGAAGGTCGGAGAGCTGCTTTTTCCAGGACGCAACTTCCGGAGTCTTTACATTTTTTCTTTCCGCTTCGCGGCGAGGGGATGGCCGCCTATCGTTCGGCGAGCGTTCTTTCTGTGAAAGAAACGGAAGGTTTACGGTTTGGCGAATGAATTCAAGCAGATACGCTTCCGTCGTCTCCACGAACGTGGGGCTCAGAAAAACGTCATGGTGAATATTATCAACACCTACAGCGAGGGTGCCGAGTGATAGCTCTGCTGAATAGGCCTTCAAGTTGATTCGTGCAGGCGTATCGGGCGAGAGCATGGATGTGCGTTCAGGCATAGACGGCTTCGCGAAGCTCCCTTTGAGGTTAACAAGATGCCAATGCCCTAACAAGATGGCGAATCCAACCCGTTAACAGCAGATCGGACATTTAGCGGAATTTGGTACTTTGTTCGTTTTGAATGCTTGCAAAGGTCTATGCTTCGGTTGGAAGGTTATGAACCGGAAGGTGGGGTTCTACTACTTTTTCTTATCCACCACCATTTCGGGCGCCCACGCAGGGTGGCAAGTGGTGCAGGTCGTCTTGGCATTGTGCAAAGTGTGGCAATCGAGGCAACCGACCATCGTGTTTACACTCTTTACGTTGGTCATGACTTGCATCTGGCTGACGTTTCCGTGACACATCTCGCATTTCATTCCGGCGTCTAAATGGGTCTTATGGCTCCATTTAACGCCCGGCAAAACGGTGTATACCCTTACCCAGGGGATGGGAGTCTTTGACTTGTCGTATGCGGCCAGCTTCTGAATGCTGGCCCCATTCTTGCCAAAAGAGGCATGGCAGCTCATGCAGATCGCAGTATCAGGGAATGTCATTAATCTTCCGCCGCCGGGATTCGTGTGGCAAAACGTGCACTGTAAACCCAACGCCAGATGAGCCTTATGGCTATATGGGAGGGGTTGCTGCGGCGCGGGGAGCGGCACGGGAGTGTCGTGTACGTCCTGGCTTGCCGTCTGTGGCGACGTGGATTGCGCTGCGGCAGATAGGCAGGAGCCTCCGAAAAAGAGAATTGCCAGTGCCAATGCAAACACGACTGGCAATCCAAAATTTCGGGTGTCACGCTTCACGAGTCACGCTCCATTGGGTGGTCGGTAGTTCACAGAGGCCCGCCTGAAGGCGGGCGCTACAACTTCTGATCTGGATTGCCGGGCTTGTGGTTATCCCTTCTTACTTAGAACTTCTTCCATGCTCGTGCCGAAATCCTTGAGCATCACAACGGCGGCATTTCGCCCGGGGCCACCTGAAACGCCGCCTCCAGGATGAGTCGTGCCGCCTGTTTGATAAAGGCCAGGGATCGGCATGCGATGCTGCGACCAGCCTGGGACCGGACGCATGGCGCCGGCCTGCGCCGGCCCGTCCGTGCCACTGTGGCAGGAGCCATGCCACATCGCCGCGTTCATCTGCTCGATGTCTACCGGAGAAGTCGAGAATCGCGCCAGAATTTTGTCGTCGGTCAGGTTGGGAGCTATTTTTTGCACGGCACGCAGATGCGCTTCCTGCACTTCCGCCTTGATCTCCGCCCATCGTCCAGGACCACCGTTCGGCAAATCATAGACAGCCTGTTCGCAGAGTACGCGAATCGTGTGCATTCCCGCCGGAGCGCGCGAAGGATCGGCGACGCTAGTTTGCACGATATGCAGGACAGGCTCTTCCACGTGGAACTCGCCAGCGGTCAACTCAGACTCGTAGCGCAGCGCGCGCTTGCAACTCTGAATGTTTGATATGTGGACTGGCACGAGCGTGCCTTCCCTAGTCGTAAATTTCAAAGGTTCCGTCGTCGCAAAATGCGAGTTAAAGGAAGCATTTCCGGTATTAAAAGTTTTCACGCCTTCGAGGAAATCCGTCGGCCACATTTCTTTTGGAGCCATATTCACAAGTTGCTTGATGTGGACCGTGGAGAGCACAGCTTTCTCCGCACGATACGAAGTTCCGTCAGCACATTCCACTCCAACACACTTGCCGTTCTCGACGATCAATTGCACTACGGGTTTGTTCACCAGAATTTCGCTGCCACGCGCTTCCAGAAAACGCGATAGCGCCGTCGCGATCATTCCCGAACCGCCTTTCGGCTGCGGAACTTCTTCTTTCTTGCTCGGATATGCCGAAAAGCCTGAATAGGGGCCGGTCAATTCTTTCGGAAATGGCGGCATCATTGCCACCATGGTGCGCTCATCCTCAAAATTCTGGTGCAGCACATCCCACTTCGACATGGCCATGCGCCGCTGCCACACTTTGCCTCGGGGATGTTCTGCCAGGCGTTCGGCAAGCGATTTTCCAAATCCGATGGGCGTGTATTCCACTTGATTGACGATGGGCCGGATTTCATCCGCCTCGGTGGCCATGCGCCGCCAGGTCTCTGCGTCCTTCTTGGAATATTTGGCGACTTCCTCACAGGTGCGGTCAAAATCTCTCCACTTAGTGATGTAGCTGCCGTCCGGAAAGGCGATGTGATACACGGGATCGGGAAAGATGTATTCCAGGCCATATTCGCCTAGATTCAATTCATTATTTCTCATCAGCGGATTGGCTTGAATTCGAGCGTGAATCGAGGAGCAAACGTCATGCTCAAAACCGCTGAGCGTGAGTTGCGCGGTCTTCGTCCCTCCGCCAATTTTCGGACGTCCTTCAAGCACAAGGCATTTGAAGCCGGCCTTCGCCAAATAGCATGCCGTAATCAAGCTATTGTGCCCTGCGCCGACGATGACAACGTCATAGTGAGGAGCGGAGGAAGTTTGCGCCACAGTGAATGGCGAAAAGGCGAGGGGCGCGACAGCCGCCCCTTTCACGAATCCGCGTCGAGTAATTTCTGTCATATGAAGCTCCCTCTACATCGGCGAATGCAATGAATCCACTTTCGAAGTTTATCCGCCGACAATTCCTAACCTTACGCCATGCAATTTTTGTACATCAAACCACGAAACATCCAAATTGAACCAGCGCTTTTCTACCGGGAGCGAGAAATGTTTCGACGCCGCCTTGAAGTCGTCCGCATGAAGAAGGAATGCAAGCGGGATTTGATTCAGGCGGCCAATCCTCTCCGCTACCCAGGAATCCGGAGAGGTGGCAGCGGCGAGCATCACTGGAGTTCCGGTAAAATAAGCGATCTTCGCTCCAAATTCCCGATGGTCTTCCACCTTAGGCGCGGACAATCCGTACACTTTTCGAAATAGTGCGATACTTTCGTCCAGATTTTTTACTCCCAGGACCACCACCCCGACTCCGGAAAGAGTAGTTCCCTCGGTGCTGGCCGATGCTTGTGGCGCGCGGTTGCTGCGCGGCCCCTTATCTTCGATTAGAAATGGCAAGTTTGAGCCGGGCGCACCAGGCCCGAGCGAAGCGCTTCGCCACTCAGCCAACTTCCCGTCCGGACGCGTCCTGCTGCGCGCTTCGGGCTCCCCCACTGTTACGCCCAACTTCGAGATTCGTTCCAAATCACCTTTCATATCCGTCGAAGTTGCGGACCAGCCGCACGCGCCCGCGTTCGCTTTCATCAAGGCTGATTGTGGAGTTCCTGTTTCGACCGACGCGTCCACCGGAGCTTCCACTCCGATGTAGCTCCCATCCCGAAATCCAAGTTGAGCCATCTGCGTCGTCGCGTGCCCGTGATGCCCGCCGTAATCTGGTTTCAGGCCGACGTCCGTGAGTCCCTGTTGCGTGGGTGCAAGATCGGAAACGCAAATCAAGGCATGGTCAAATTTAATGGGCATGGGCGCGGAAGATGTAGACTGAGCCAAACTGTTCGCGGCGGAATTAAAAACGGTCCCGGCAAGAGATCCCGATAATAGCGTCGCAACGCAGAATAGATGCTTGATCTTCAAGAAAAGACCCTCCGCACACGATCTCGCAATTAACAGGAACGTTTATTGGGTAAAAGGCTACACTCACGGGAAACCCAACACAAACAATATTTGACGCGGGGATCACTTATTTGCAGATTTTCCGCGGCGGTTATTGCTTCAGCATCAAATCCGAGATGGAGATTTTTCGCGAGTCGCCCCCCGCATGATCGAGGTGTACTTCGATTGTGGGCCAGTCCGTGCGAAACGTGAATCGCTCTGGCCACTCGATAATGACGATCGCTTTTTCGGAAAGAGCATCCTCGATCCCAAGGGATTCGAGATCGTGAAAGCTGTCGATGCGATAAAGATCGACATGATAAACCTTGTAAGCGCGCGCGTTCGGAACTGACGTGTCCGCATTTTGCATGCGAAATTCATGCACGAGATTAAACGTGGGGCTCGTGACGTCTTCTTCCCTAGCCGCGCCCAACCCGCTGATGATACCTTTGGTGAGCGTGGTTTTTCCCGCACCCAGGTCGCCCTTCAGCAAAACCAGAACCGGCGGAACAAGTTTTGCCGCGATCTCCCTGCCCTTGGCAATCGTTTCTTCGTAAGAATTCGTAATAATTTCGTCAGGGGACATTTCTTATTTCCGATCTAAGAATGATTGCTATTAGTTTTTAGTAAGTGAACCTAAAGCCTGCAAACAATAAATTACTCTGTCATTCCGCGAGCTGTGAGGCGGTCCAACTTACTTCCCCACCGCCACCACCCGCGCATACGCTTCTGGAAGCGCATCAATCACGTCCGACGCAATCAGCGGCGCCTCTCCTACGCGCGACGCCGCAATATCGCCGGCAAGTCCATGCAAATACACGCCCAGGCTAAGCACGCGCGACCAATCATCAATACCAAATTGTGCCGTCAACCCTGCAAGTATGCCCGTCAGCGCATCGCCCGTTCCGCCCGTCGCCATCCCCGGATTTCCGGTGGTATTGATGTAAGCATGTCCGGATGGCGCCGCGAGAATCGTATGGAAACCTTTCAGAATGACGTAGGCGCGCCAGCGCCCCGCAGCTTCGAGTGCCACGTCTAGACGCCGGGCTTGGACTTCCTTCACCGTGATGCCCAGGAGGCGCGCCATTTCGCCCGGATGCGGCGTTAAGACCATGGCCGTTGCCTTGCGTTCGGTCAGCGTGTCGGTCATGCCCGCAAATGCATTTAATCCATCGGCATCCAGAATAATGGGAATCTCGGTCTGCCCAACCACCTGACGAATAAATTGTTGTGTCTCATGCTGCATGGAAAGTCCCGGGCCAATCGCCAGAACCGATTTGCCACTCAAAATTTCCGAGAATTTTCCGTAATCGAGATTGCGCAGGCTCGCAGTCCCCGCTTCGGTCGAAGCCAGTGGCGCCGTCATCATTTCCGGCATCCCACTTGCCACGATCGGCAACACATCAAGAGGAGTGGCCGCCGTCACTAGCCCGGCTCCTGATCGCAGCGTAGCTCGCGACGCCAGAATTGCAGCGCCGGATTTCCCCAGCGACCCTGCAACAATCAATACGTGCCCATACGTTCCTTTATTGGAGGACTGTTCGCGCACCAGCGGCAACGAACCAAATTCCTGCGGCCGAATCCAATTAATTTTTAAGTGCGGATCGGATTCCAGCAATTCCGACGGCGTACCAATATCTTTCACCACCAACTCGCCGCAGTTTGTCGAACTGGCCAAAACAAGTTGCCCGACCTTCGGCGCAGTCAACGTCACGGTGAAATCCGCGCGAACCACTGGCCCGCCAAAATCCTGCGAATCGGAAGCAAGCCCCGACGGCATATCGACAGCCACCACGACAGTCTTTCCTCGTCTCATCGCGCGCGCCGCAATTAAATCATCGATGACTTTGCCAAGCAGGCCTTCCACGGGGCCGCGCAGTCCCGTGCCCAACAGCGCGTCAACAATCAATTCCGCCTCAACCAGCGCTGCGCGCGCGGATTCCCATTCCGCCTCGCTCGTCACCACATACATTTCACCGAGCCCTTGCTGCCAGCGCTTCAAATTTGCCGCTGCATCGCCTTCCATGGATCCCGGATTCGCAAACAGAAATACGACGGCCGGACATCCGGAATTTTTCAGATGCCTTGCCACCACCAGCCCATCGCCTCCGTTATTTCCCTTCCCGCAAAGGACCAAAATCTTGCGGCTCCTGATATCCGGAAATTTTTCGTGCAAAAATTCGGCAATCGCGGTTCCGGCGTTTTCCATTAATTCAATTCCGGGAATGCCGTACCGCTCCGTCGTCAGGCGATCCGCCTCGCGCATCTGCGCCGCGGTCAGGACTTTCATGTGCGCGTCTCCTGCGTTTGTTCGGAAAATCTCATCACGATCACGGTCATGTCATCCGCCTGGTCGGGCGATCCGGACCATTCTTCCGCGGCAGTCATCATGGATTCGGCAATATCGTGAGAAGATTTTTCCCTGTTGCGCGAAACCACATCGATCAAACGGTCGGTGCCGAATTCCTCGCCATACACATTTTCCGGCTCAATCAAGCCGTCGCTGTAGGCCACCAGCATTCCGCCGTGTTCAATTTCCACCGCGCCTTGCTGGAATGGCACTTCGCTAAACAACCCGACCACCATGCCGCCCGTTTCCAATCGCCTCACGTTGGTTCCGCAGATATAAACGGGAGGGAGATGGCCGGCATTCGTGTAATGAAGCTGGCGCGTCTCCGAGTCATACACTCCAAAAAAGCAGGTAGCATACCGTTCATCGGTCGTGTTCCGGAATAAATGCCGGTTCAGATGCGAAACGATTTCCGACGTGTCAATCTCTTCGTGATGAACTCCTGGCTGTCCGTTACGGTAACGAAGAACATCGCTGCGCAACGCCGCTTGTACGTTGGCCATCAGCAGCGCCGCGGAAATTCCCTTGCCGCTGATATCCGCGAGCGCGATGGCTACGCGAGTGGGCGAGATGCGAATAAAATCGTAATAATCGCCGCTGACCACGCGCGCCGGTCGGCAGATGGCTTCAATCTCAAGGCCAGGCAATTTGGGCAAGGAGCGCGGAAACAGTTGCTGCTGCACTTCATGCGCGATGGATAATTCATTCTCCAGCTTTTGTCGTTTCCCCTGCTCATCGATCAAAGAGGAAACCGACAGCGTCATGGAATTGAAGGAATCGCCTAGCGCCGCGAGCTGGTCTCGATGCGGAATGCGCACGCGGTACGTCAGGTCTCCCTCTTGCACACGCAGCGTGGCCGTATACAGGCTGTCCACTGCCGTCGTGATCGTCCGGGTCATCACAATGCCGGTCACGAGCGATCCCATTTCAATCACCAAAAATATTGCGCCCACAACGAGCAAAGCCGTCGCAGCGGCGCTTCCCAAATCTCCCAGCGGACTGAAGAGCCGGCGGTTCAAGAGCGACGGCCGGGTGCTGAAATACACAATCACCCGGACCGGATCGTTCTGTCCGGGTTTCTGATCCAGATCCAGCACATCCAGGCCGACAATTCCTGTAATCAATTTGTCGAACGGGTTTTTTGACTGCGGTACGGGCCGCCCAGCAGTATCGATTTGCTGCTCGGTCATATATCGTCTTGTGCTAATCACGATCGGAAGCTCCGGCCTTAGGTTGCCGCTATCCGGCCGCAAAACTTTGAATTCGATCGGCCCCAGTTCCGGCGCGAGCGTCTCGAGCAATTCCGGCGAGATGGGGACGATCGCCGAAACAATAATCCGCCCCGTGGGAGTCGGGCGCATGACCGCAGCGCGCAATGCCAACTGTCCATCGCTGAAAACAAGACCTCGAAAACGGTTTCTTCCCGACGTGCCATTCGCGTGAAGCAGTTCGTCCCCTACCCCGGTTTCGATTTTTAATCCGGGCAATTCAGTCATGGCGTTTTTAATGTAAGTCTCAGGAGACACAGGCAACGCTAGACCCGCCGCTTTGCTGCCCAAGGTCGCTTCCGCTGCATAGGATGTCGCCATAGCGGTGGCGACCACGCCAATTCGCTCCTCGTGATCTTCCATTTCGGAATGAATTACGTATGCGCCGAGTTGCCAATACAGAAGGTAAGCCGCGAGGCCGGCCATCGTCAGCAAGAGGAGAATGGGAACTACCGCGATAAAAATATAGGCGGCAATCAGCCTGTTGCGCAGGCTCCACAGAAGATGGTCACGCGCCCAGATCCACCCGCGCGTCAACAAATAAACAGCCGCAAAAATCGCCAATAAAAGCAATAACCGGGATTGAGGCGTCTGTGAATAGTATTCGCGCAGCCCCAAAAGCGCGCCATAAATAATGACGATCGCCAGCGCCACCCAATCGACAAGCGTCAGGCCCGACCATAGCGCGCGGCTCCGTGATGTATAGGATGAGGCCATTCTTTTAGAGGCAAACTTCCGCCATAACTCAAAAGAATACTACGGCGGTAAGTGAGATTGGAGATTACTGAAAATAATTCAGCGCTACTGCCAAGACTGCGATACAGACCCCGTCACGCCCTGCTATTTTCGCCCGGCCGTCAGTTTCGCACTCGCTTCGCGGTTCTGCAAAGTGATGTGACTGTGGCGAATGCCGTAACTGAAATAAATAATCAGTCCAATCACCAACCACACGAACAGCCGCACCCAGTTTTCCACCGGCAGCGAAAACATCAGCATCAGGCAGGACAAGATTCCGAGAACCGGAAACAAGGACCCAAAAGGAACTTTAAATGGCCGGTGGACTTCCGGATGGGTGCGCCGCATGACCATTACCGCCGCGCAAACAATCACGAACGCCAGCAACGTTCCGATGTTCACCAGTTCGGCCAGAATTCGCAGCGGAAGGAATGCGCCCATCGTCGCCACACACAAGCCCGTTAAGATCGTGGATTTCCACGGCGTGCGAAATTTTTCATGGACTGCGCCAAAAAATCCGGTGGGAAGTAATCCGTCTCGCGCCATGGCCAGAAAAATTCGTGGCTGGCTGAGCATCATCACCAGCAACACCGAAGTGATTCCCGCGACGGCTCCGACCGAAACCAATAATTCCGCCCACGGCAAGCCTACCTGCCGAAAGGCATCCGATACGGGAGCATCGATATTGATCTGGCTGTAAGGAACCATTCCGGTCAGCACGCCCGCCACAGCAATGTACAGAAACGTGCAAAGCACGAGCGAAGTCATGATTCCGATAGGCACATCACGCGAAGGATTGCGCGCTTCCTCTGCGTGCGTGGAAATCGAATCGAATCCGATGTACGCAAAAAATACGATGGCCGCTCCCGCCAGCATTCCCATCGGCTGGCCGCCCGGTCCAGTCTGCCCCACGACTGTGTGGCCGAAGAAACTTAGACCTGACAGGCCAAACGGTGCGAAGGGATGCCAGTTTGCTGGATGCACGTAAAACGCGCCGACACCGATCACGAAGAAAACAATGGAAAGTTTCACGATTACGATGGCCGTATTTACACTCGCGCTTTCGCGAATACCCTTTACTAAGACGATCGTGACAAGCACCGTGATGACGATAGCCGGAAGATCGAACCATGTTCCCGTTAGCGCGAATTGCCCTGACGACAGGCTGTAATCAAACGGCGCATTCGTAAATTGACGCGGCAAATCGACGTGAAAGAACCGCATGAAATCCTGGAAGTAATGCGACCAGCCGTGCGCCACCGTCGCCGAAGCCACCGCATACTCCAGAATTAAATCCCATCCCATGATCCAGGCGAAAAGTTCGCCCAGCGTCGCATAAGCATACGTGTAGGCTGATCCGGCCACCGGCACCATCGACGCAAATTCCGCGTAACACAGTGCCGCGAAAAAACACGTCAAGCCGGACACGACGAACGAGAGCATCAGAGCTGGGCCGGTAAGGTCGTGCGCGGCTACGCCAGTGAGCACAAAAATACCTGTGCCGATGATTGCCCCGACGCCCAGGCTCGATAGCTGCACAGGTCCCAGGACGCGGTGCAGACGATTCTCGCCTTGCAGTTCCTCGACCAGCGCCTCGTGTGTCTTGATTTGAAATAATTGGTTGGCCATATTCACCTTTTATCGTTTGGCGATTCAGGTCGCTACTACGCAAATTAAAAAGAACCCCGCCTGACACTCAGGAAATCCCCGGGTCTGAAGACCCGGGCTACAGCGACTTGCACGCCTGCTTTAGCCCGCCTCTCTTGCCCTGAGAGAACGCGAAGGGTCAGAGGCGGGGGTTTTCTGCCCCGTCGCGTCGCGACCACGCAAAATACACCGGCACCCCAAGCAGTACAATCACCAACCCCGGCCAGGTATCCTGCGTCTGGTACAGGATCAAAATGAGCATGATAATGCACGCCGTCACAATATAAAGGATTGGCACGATGGGATATCCCCAAGCCTTGTACGGGCGTTCCGCATCCGGCCGTTTGCGGCGAAGCACGAACAAACCGGCAATCGTGAGCACATAAAAAATCAGCACCGCGAAAATCACGTAGTCCAGTAAAACGCCATAAAGATTGCCGAAGCTCACGACGCCAGTCGTCGCATTCACGAGCCGCGTCCTGAGCAACACCAAAATCGCGGCCCAAATTCCCTGCAGGACTAAACCCATTGCCGGCACATGTTGTGCGTTCAGCTTTCCGATGCCGCGAAAAAATAATCCATCGCGAGACATCGCGTAGTAAACGCGCGCTCCCGCGAGAATCAGTCCATTCGCGCAGCCGAACGTCGAGATCATGATCGCCAGCGCCATCAGCGTCGCACCGCTATTTCCAAAAATCGCGGCAAGCGTGGCAGTGGCGACCCGGTCGTCCGGAGCCGTTTGAATCTGGTGCAGCATCAAAGTCGATAGGTATCCAATATTGGCCAGGAAATAGAGCGTGATGACCACCGCCGTGCCCACAGCAAGAGAGACAGGAATGTCGCGCTTCGGATTTTTTACTTCGCCCGCTGTAAATGTGATGTTGTTCCACGCGTCCGCGGAAAAAAGTGAGCCCACTTGAGATACGCCGAAAGCAATGATGAGGCCAAAAGTTCCCGATGCGGCTGTCACTGATGGAATAAACGATTTCATCCAATTCGCGCCCGGCTCAATCGTCTGCGGATCGTGAAGGGTCCAGATGCCAGTAAAATTTGCGTGAATTGCGGCGGCGTTCCGTCCAAGAAAAATTCCCGCCAGGATCAGCGCGGCGAGCGAAAGGGTCTTCGCCGAAGTAAAAATATTTTGAATCCATTTCCCAAGTTTCAAGCCGCGCGTATTGAGCGCCGTCAAAAATAAAATCAGGAGCAGCGCCACAAGTTGTTGCACGGACAGGCTGATCGCGTATTTATCCGAAAGCGCGATCGGAGGGAGAAGAAACGTGTTCGGGGAAATCGTGGGCCAGATTACGCCGAGAAACCGCGCAAAGCCAACGGCTACCGCGGCAATTGTGCCGGTTTGAATGACGAGAAACAGCGTCCACCCATACAAAAATCCCCAGAGCGGAGAGTAGGCCTCGCGTAAATAAATATATTGACCGCCGGCCTTGGGCATCATGGCCGCGAGTTCGCCATAAGAAAGCGCCGCCGTCACGGTCATCAGCCCGGCAATGATCCAGGCGAGCAGCAGGCCGCCAGTCGATCCTGTATTCCGCCCGATATCCGCGGAAACGATGAAAATGCCAGAGCCGATCATCGACCCTACAACAATCGTCGTCGAATCGAACAGCCCCAAACCACGGACAAATCCCGAGGAATCCGCTTCGGCGGCAACCGTAGTCACTGCGTTGGATTTCACTTCAGGCACCGGGACGCTCCTCATTCATTTTGCGGGCTGCGAGCATCCCTCAAAATGCCCCAAGCAAACGCAGGTTCCCTACCGGCTAAGACGACCGGTCGGCGCTGGATTCCGCTATGTCAAGATATTCACGCGCGCGTTCGCCAGGATTTGCGACGCAGATCAAATCCCGAATCACAGCCAGTGAGTCCGCACCCGCTCGATACACTTCCGCCGCGCGTTCCACTGTAATTCCGCCGATTGCGACCAGAGGTTTTTTTGTCATTTGCCGTGCCTTGCGCAAAAATTCCGTTCCGACGACCGGGTCCGGATTTTTCTTGGTTGCGGTCGGAAAAATCGGTCCCACGGCAATGTAATCAGCCGAAGTGAGATCCGCGGCAGCCAGTTGCTCCAGATTGTGCGTGGAAATTCCCACCCAGCAATCCGGCCCGCAAATTTGGCGCGCATCTTCCACGCCAAAATCATCCTGCCCTACGTGCACACCGTCCGCGCCTGAAAGGAATGCAATGTCCGGGCGGTCATTTACGATCAGCTTCACATGGCGGGGAGCGAGAACACTCGAAAGTCGTCGCGAGATATCGAAAAATTGGCGAGATGTAGCTGATTTATTGCGGTACTGAATCAGCTGGACACCGGATTCCGCCAGAGCTTCGGCCATCGCAAGCTCCGAAATTGTAAGCAAAGTGGGGTCGATTATTGCATAGAGCGGCGGGAACACAAGGTTCATATCGGATTATCCGGAGTGCGATGTGGCGAATCGGTCAAGAAAGTGCGTGTCCAGTTTTCCGGCGCTAAAGTCAGGATCCATCATGATTTTGCGCTGTAGAGGAATGGACGTCTTAATGCCCTCGACCACGAACATTTCCAGGGCACGCCGCATGCGCACAATGGCCTCGGAGCGAGTGTCGCCAAAAGCAATCAGTTTGGCCACCAGCGAATCGTAGTAAGGAGGAATGACGGCGTCAGCATGCGCAGCAGTGTCCACTCGTATTCCAGGGCCGCCCGGCGTGCGAAATACGGTGATGTGTCCGGCCGACGGAACGAATGTTTCGGGATCTTCCGCGTTAATGCGGCATTCGATGGCATGCCCGCGCAGCGCAAAATTTGTGACCACATCGCTCAGCTTTTCGCCGGTCGCCAGCCGAATCTGCGATTTGATCAGGTCCACTCCCGTCACCATCTCTGTCACCGGATGCTCCACCTGAATTCGCGCGTTCATCTCGATGAAATAGATCGAGCCATCTTCGTCCATCAGGAATTCCACGGTGCCCGCGCTCGTATATCCAACTTGTTCGAGCGCCTTCACCACGCGCTTGCCCAAATCCGCGCGCAATTTCGCGTTAACCGCGGGCGATGGAGATTCCTCGATCAGCTTCTGGTGGCGGCGCTGGATGCTGCATTCGCGCTCGCCGAGATGCATCACGCGCCCATGTTTGTCGCCGAGCACCTGGAATTCAATGTGGCGCGGCCGCTCAATAAATTTTTCAATATACAGGTCGGGAATGCCGAAAGCCTGTTGCGCTTCGTTCCGCGCGGTGGCAAACGCTGGTCCGAGTTCACTCTCGCTGCGCACAACACGCATTCCACGCCCGCCGCCTCCGGCAGAAGCTTTTAAAATCACCGGATACTTGATTCGCGTCGCTTCGGCCAGCGCCGCAGCTTCGTCCGCGACGATACCTTGCGATCCAGGCACCACCGGCACACCGGCGGCCGCCATTTCCCGCCGCGCCTGATCTTTTTCCCCCATCATGCGCAGCAAATCCGGCGGCGGCCCGATAAACATAATGTGCGATGCTTCGCACACTTCGGCAAAATTCGCATTCTCGGAAAGGAATCCGTAACCCGGATGAATCGCGTCGACGTTCGTGATTTCCGCCGCGCTGATCACTTGCGGAATATTCAGATAGCTTTCGCTGGACCTCGCCGGCCCGATGCAAACCGCTTCGTCCGCAAAGCGCACGTGCAGCGCGTTGCGGTCCGCTTCGGAATACACAGCGACCGTGGCAATGCCCAGTTCCTTGCACGCATCGATCACGCGCAGAGCAATTTCACCGCGATTGGCTATGAGGATTTTTCGAAACATTTGGGGCCAAATGTGGCATAGGCTTCAGCCAACGGAGTTTAGTCCTCGCAAGAAATAAACCCCGCGAGCTGAAGCCAATACATTATTTCTTTTTTCCAGAGGGCCGCAGCGCAAATAGCGGTTCGCCATATTCCACCGGCTGGCCGTTTTCGACCAGAACGCGCGCTATTTCCCCGCTGACGTCCGCTTCAATTTCGTTCATCAACTTCATCGCTTCAATGATGCAAACCGTCTGTCCCGCCTCGACTTTATCCCCTACGCGCACAAACGGCCCGGCATCCGGGCTAGACCCTGCGTAGAATGTGCCCACGATGGGGGATTTGATAATGTGCTCATCCGCCGCCACAACCGCTGCGGCCTGAGCAACCACGGGACTGGCAGCTGCGGAGTCTGGTGAACCGCTCGGAGCTTGCGCCACCATGCTTTGGGGCGCGGGCGCCGCCGCAACTATGCTTTGCACTGGTGCCGCATTTCCCTGCAAGCCCGCCTTCTTCAATCGTATCTTGAGGTCACCGTGCGCGTACTCCACTTCTTCCAATCCATGGTTGGACATGAAAGAAAGCAAACGCTCAAGTTCGCCGAAATCAACTCCCGGCGCGGAAACATCGGAACTGGTAGATTGTTTTTTGGATCCCTTCATTTTTTTGCTCAAATTTCGAGGAATTCCCGTGAGGTGGTCGTAAGAATCTCAGTTCCGCGCGGGGTCACCAGCGCATCGTCCTCGATGCGAATTCCCCCAACGCCCTCCACATATACACCCGGTTCTAAAGTCACGACGTTACCCGTCTCCAGAATTTTCTTTTGATCGCGAGCGATCCGCGGATCCTCGTGAATCTCAAGGCCAATTCCATGCCCCGTGCTGTGGACAAAATAGCGGCCTAACCCTTTTTGCTGCAGAACATTCCGGGCCGCCGCATCAATCGCGCCGCACTTCACCCCGGCCTTCAGCGCATCTCTTGCAGCGCTCTGCGCGTCCAGCACGGCATGATACCACTGCCGAACTCGCGCGGAAGCCTTACCTACGTGCACTGTGCGCGTAAGGTCACTGCAATAGTGGCGCAGTATAGCACCCAGGTCTAACACGACCAACTCGTTTTTCCCGATTCGGCGCGCAGTGGGACGCGCATGTGGCAATGCCGATCGCGGCCCCGCGGCGACTATTGCTTCGAACGATTCCCCCGAAGCGCCTTTCCGCCGCATGCGATACCCGATCTCGGATGCGATGTCCAGTTCCGTGACTCCGGGGCGGATCAGTCGGATCGTTTCTTCCATAACTTCGGAGCCCAATTTCGCCGCATCGCGGATGCGCTCGATCTCCGACGCATCTTTCACTGCTCGAAGATTTTCCACCAATCCATCGATGGCAACCCACTTCAGATTAGCCCCAGTGGCCTTCCGCAGGGCTTTCCAGCCCGCCAAAGTGAGCCGCGAGGGTGCAATCGCCACACGCTGGCGCTTCTTCGTCCGAAGATGCTGCCCCACGGCATCCAGCAAGGATCCCTTATGAATATGCACGCGGATGCCGCGCGTTTCTTCCTTCGCCTGGATGGTGAACCTGCCATCCGTAAACAGTGTGGCGGACGTACCTTCCACGAGCAGGGCTCCGGAATCGCCGGAAAATCCACACAAATAATAAATGTTTGGCAAATGCGTTTCGAGCAGAGCGGTGGCGCGATGGGATTCAACTACCTGGCGAAGACGCTTGATTCGGCTGGGAGAATTGGTCGGCATAAAAAAACGGGAGGAAACCGAGGTCTCCTCCCAGGTCACGCGATATTGTACCTTGCGGATGTTAGCTAGGCAAAATTCTCGGCGTCAGGAAAAACATCA
>DATHNC010000167.1:0-29439 GCA_035486415.1 Saccharimonadales bacterium (SeqCode) | reverse complement strand
AGACCTCGTTTCCTGGCGGCGACACCGAGATGGTCGCCAATTTCGAATATCGCATTCCTCTGTTCCCGCACGTGGCCTTGTCAATTTTTGGAGACGCTGGGGCGACCGGAGCCATACAGCGCGATCAGTTGCAACTGAACTCGCAGGATTTTACATCGCTTCAATCAACATTCCCGTTATCAGGAGTAAGCCGCACACTGCCGTTTCAACCGGGCACGAATTTTAAGCCAAGAACTTCTGCGGGGTTGGAGTTAGTCGTTCAGCTCCCCATCGTGCAAGCGCCATTCCGGCTTTATTGGGCCTATAACTTCAACCGAATGTCACAAGTGATTCAGGCACCGCAGACCCAATTTCCTGGAAACGTAAATAACGTATTCTCTTCAACGACGCTTTGTAATGCGTCCCAGGGTATAAACACGAACTGTTTTGATCCGAATTGGACTTCCTTCTCAAGAGGACTACCTCCTGATGTATGGAATTCCCAGGTCGCGCCGCAGATCATAAATTTGTTTAACAATCCGCAAAGGACAAATTTCTTTGATCCAGTGCGCACATTCCGGTTCACGGTGAGCCGGACGTTCTAGCAGAGAATTTTGTTGTGCTGAAATTTGGGTAATCAGTTCAGGGATCGAAGGGCCTGGCAAGCGCAGTGTGAAAGTGTTTGCGCTACCAGTGCGAATGTCGCGAAATTTTTGGAGGACCGGAATGAAGCGGTGGAAACTCTCAACATTACTCACTCTCGTGGCGACCCTGGGAGCGTTGGGTTGCGGGGGAAGCAGTTCATCCACCGTGAGCATAACGATTTCGCCGACTTCGGCCAGCGTAATCACCAACAGAACGCAGCTCTTCAGCGGTCTCGTCACCGGCAACACCAACACGGCGATTACCTGGAGCTTGACCTGCGAAACTGTCAGCAGCATCCTGGCAACAAATTGCGGCTCTATCGATGCCACCGGACTTTACACCGCACCTCTCACAATCCCATCGGTTACAGTCAGTGGCACTGCGACGATTGCTCCCGTCGTTACGATCACAGGCACCTCGCAAGCCGACACGACCAAAGCGGCCACCGCTACTTTGACCATCGTTACCGGAATCAGCATTTCGCTGAATCCAACTTCCGCGACGGTGGGAACAGGTGAAACGTTCCTCTTTGCTGCTACCGTGAATAATCCCGGCTGCAATATCGTCTCGACTCCTACTTGCAACAGCGTTACGTGGTCGCTCTCCACTACTCTTACAGGTATCGGCACTATCGGCTCAACCTCGGGCGTATACACGGCCCCTTCGACTGTTCCTTCACCCAGCACGGTAATCATCACGGCCACGTCGGTTGCCGATACCTCGGTCACGGCGACGGCCACCGTTTCGGTTGTAACCGCGTCCACACCCACAGTGACTTCTGTAAGTCCCAACACCACCCCGCTGGGCGGCCTCTTTCAGGATATTTACATTACTGGAACCAATTTTATTTCCACCGAAAACGTTTTCATCAATAACGTGGAGTTGGCCTCCACGTTTGTCACGGACATATCAAGCTCCGTGATTCGCGCGCGTATTCCGGATTACATTTTGGCATCGCCCCCACAGCCGGCATCGTCTTCCGGATTGCCTTCCAATGTTTTGCAGATTGGAGTGTCTGAGCAGTCCGGCGCAATTCAAACCTGCACGACGGATGCCTCGCAATGCCGCATTACGGTCGTAGGTGTAAGGCCCGGTGTTGTTGGACCTACGCCATCGAGCATCCCGCAAAACACAGCTGGCGTTCAGACTTTCGGCGTAAATGGCGGATTCTTTGGAACTGGAGCCAATCCCGCGGCGCCTGCTGTGAATGCAACATTTAATGGGCAACTACGCGGGATTCAACTCCCCGCCAGCCAAACCTTTGGCAGCACGCGGCAATTGTCGGTATCCATCGGTGGCGGTTCGAACTCCGGGGATTTCACGGTACCGGGTTTGTATCCTGTGGCTATCAAGAGCAATACCGATGCAACAAAATTTGCGGTTGCCAATGTTGCTGTGCAGCCAACGTATACGCCGCCTACGGCAAGCACGATCACGGTCGGCACAGCCCCCAGCGATGTGGCGATCAATCCCGCAACGGGGATTGCTGTGGTGGCAAACAAAGGATCGAACGACGTCACGTTGATCGATCTTTCAGGCGGCATCCCGTCCACTCCTCTAGTTCAGAGCATTTGCACGGCTGCGGTTGGAGCCACGGCACCGTGCCCAGCTTCGGGTCCCTCGAGCGTATCGATTGACTACGTGCGAAATATCGCTCTCGTTGTGAATTCCACTTCGAAAACAATCGCCGTCGTGGATCTCAATACGCGCACGATCAGCAGCGTTCTAGCCCCGCTGACGGACACGCCAGGCGCGGTGGGCATCAACCCGGTTACTGGGCGCGCGCTGGTCGCCATGCAGCAGAGAAATTATGGAGTGATTGTCGATGTAACGTTGAACCCGCCGAACTATGCGGGAATTGTTTCCATCAGCAGCGGTTCGAATACTCGCGTGGCCATTGAGCCCAATCTCAATTGGGCTTTGGCTACGCCAGGCACCCTTGGTTCTTTGGGGATTGTGGATTTGAATCAGCAATCGAGCAATGCGATTACGGCTATATCCCGAACCAATAATGGGACTGGCAACATTGTAACCGTCACCGTGGATTCTTCCGGGTCCCAGCCGCCTCTTTCCGTTCAAGTGGGAGACGCTGTTCAAATTCAAAATATCGCATTCCCGGTGTGCACGACTTTTCCAGTAACAACGAATTGTCCGCCGAATTCGGTGTCCCCGGCGGTTGCGGCGCTTGCTCCTGGGCTTAACGGATTCTATACAGTGTCATCGGTCGGGCCCACTTCCAATCAGTTCAGCTATACGCAAACGCAGGCAGCGACACTTCCGGATATAGCGACTCAGCAGGCTCCGCAGACGACTACACCAGGGGGAATGGTTAATTACTCTCAACCGGTGGCCACTGTCGGCGTGCCCGTTTCGGTCCAGGGTATTGGAATTAATCCGGAAACGCAGCAAGCGGTCCTGGTCGATCCCACGACAGGTGGAGTAGTTTCGTTTTTCAGCCTGATCGATCAATCCGTATCGCCGCTCAGCCTGATCACCAACGGTGCCGCGGACGTCGGCACGATCGCTGCGGCATACAACCCGCTTACCAACACTGTTTACGCCGTCAATTCGTTCGCGAACACTCTTTCGGTCATTGTTCCTCCAACGGATACAACGCCTCCTCAGGCCGCTCGAAGGCTGAATGACACTCAGCCATTTTCCAGTACCTTGAATACGCCGGTTGCCATCGCCGTCGACCCCGGCACGAACTTTGCCCTTGTCGCCAATCAAGGTAATGGCACCGTCAGCGTATTGAACTTGGGCGCGATCCAGACCTTTTCAATTACAGAGACGAGTCCCAAGACTTTTATGGCGACTTCGACTTTGGGGACGGCGCCAAGCCCTGCCCCTCAGCAATTAAACGTGATCGGGAAAGGTCTCACCTGCACGAATGGCAGCACAAATTTAAATGTGCGGCTCGACGGCGTTTCACTGCCAACTTCTTGCACCGGCTCGGGCGATCGCCTGCTGACGGCTACCGTTCCGTTTAGCCTGCTAACAACCGTGCACAAATTTGCGCTCGACGTAAGCGATCAAGCCGGCAGAGTTACCAACGCCGAGGACTTTACGGTGGAGCAGAGCGTGGACGTCAGCAGCGCCGGCTGCCCCAGCCCGCTGCCTTCCGGCGTGTCAATCGATCCGCGCCAGAATATCGCTGCGGTGAGCCTGTTTGGCTGCAGTTCTTTGGCGCTGATTAACCTGGCTTCCGGCACCGGAAATACAATCCCTGTGGGAACGAACCCGATCGGGGTGGCCGTGCTGCCACGCTTGCATCTGGCAGTGGTTGCGAATAATGGTGGAGCAGGAACCGCATCCATCGTGGATGAATTGGCACAAACTGTGACGCAAACAGTTGCCACGGGTTCAGGGCCGATTGGCGCAGCTGCGGATGAATCGACAGGAGAAGTTGCCATTGCCAACAGCGTCGCCAACACCGTGACGGTGGTTAACGCCGTTACAGGTGGGACAAGCACTATTTCAACGGGTCAAACCCCAATCGGGGTGGGTTTCAATTACGTCAATCATCAGGTGGCCGTGGCCGCTTCGGGCGGAAATTCCGTGCAAATTTCCAATGGAGGGGCAGGCGCAACGAACCAAAACTTCACGGTCAACGGTCCTACTTCCGTAATATATGATCCTGTTCCGACCGATTGCGGATCGAATAACTCCAATACTGGCACGACAACGAACACGACGGGGTGCTTCATTGCCGCTTCGAGCACCGGCAACTCGGTCAGCGTGATTGATCCCGTCAGCTCCATACAGACCACGTTTCGCATCGGCATCAATCCCACTTCGATTGCATATAATTATTTTACAAGTACGCTCGTCAGCACCAATACCGGCAGCCATACGGTAACCGTGGCGGATTTTCTGGGCCAAAGGATTCGTGCCGTGTTGGCATTGCCGCCGCCGACTGCCGTGGTAAATTCCAATCTCGCGCTCAGTCTGGCGTCTGCCGGGGAGCCGCAATACGCTCTGGATATTCATCCCTTGACGAATGTCGCGGTCATCGCAGATACGGCCAACGGGCATGTGTTGTTTATTCCGATGCCACGATAGAATGGGGGCGGCAAAACCCGGCAATAACCGAATGCATCTAGGAAGTTATTGAAAAGCGTTTCGATCCAAATGGCTTTACACCGATCGAGTCCTGGTAATTCATATTGACGCTTTTGAATTTGGACCGCTATAATCCGCGATTTGTGATTTTCAACAGTGAAAGAAGGAGTGAGGATGATCGTCAAATCACGTTATTTGAGCACCGCAGCCGCGCTGGCCATTTTATGTCTGGCTCCAGTTCGCGGCATTCATGCGCAGGGCGCGGCAGGCGCTGCTGCGGCACCAACGAAGATCGCCGTTATCAATGTGCGCAACGCAATCGTTGCGACGGCGGAAGGCAAACAGGCGCAAGCGCAACTGCAATCGCAATTTGCGCCGAAGCAAAATGAATTGCAAAATCTTCAGAAGCAGATCGAAGATCTCCAGCGCCGCATGTCTGACGGGGCGCGAACCTTGAGCGACGACGAGAAGGCAAAAATGCAGCGCGAGGGCGAACTGCTGTCGCGCCGCCTGCAACGCGGCAACGATGACCTGAACGAAGAACTGAATGCCGCGCAAGGCGAACTCGTCGACGGCATCGGCCGCAAGATGCTCGAAGTGATGGACCGCTACTCCCGCGAGAATGGTTTCGTCGCCGTGTTTGACACTTCCGCGCAGGGCAGCCCTGTGGTGTACGCGTCTTCTTCGTCTGACATTACGCAGGAAATTGTGCGTCTTTACGACCAGGCCTATCCGGTGAAGAACGGAGCCGCAGCGGCTCCGGCAGCGCCGAAGCCTGCGGCACCGGCGCCGGCAAAAAAGCCAACACCGTAATCAATCGTTGACCCTGCTTTGCGCATGGGCACGAAGCAGCTCCAATAGTTTTTGTTTTGATGGAGGCTCCGCCTTTCGAATTTGAAGGGCGGGGCTTTTCTTTTATCTGTGAGCTGATTCTTGGTTGCGGCGAGAGATGAATTGCAGGTCCTTAGCCTGGCCTTCTCACTGCGGGAGCGCCAATCTCCCGATTTACGATTTTCCACCCGCCAATCAGGAGATTGGCGTTTCCATGTAACATTCATTTCCTTAGGAAATACGGGTGGGAACTTAACTGGCCTGCCGGGCATGACCAATCTTCGCACGACGCGTTCTGTCTCGAAGAGTTTGATCGCGAAAATCTGTCTGTTTTGGGTTTAGGTCCTGAACCATTGCTGCTCTCAACAGCGCATTGGCCCGGGTCTGGTAGCCTTTGCCCTGCCGTCGCAGCCAGGCGATGATATCGGCGTCAAGGCGAAGCGTCAGTTGCTGTTTCACGGGACGATAAAATGGATTGCGCACCGCGTTTTGCCAGAACTTCTCGGTCAATTCCGGAATGTCGGAAGTATCGACCCCAGCATCGGGCCGCAGTGCGAGTTTTTCGAGGCGGCGTTTCGCACCTTTTGTAAGGCCTCTATCCGTGAGACTCTTTTTTACGATGTTCGTCATATTGTTTGCGTTCCTTCCGAGTTGCCTTTCGAGCGGAAATAATGCGTATGATTTCGACTTCTTATTCATCACGAACGGTATGAGCGATAAGTAACAGAACGATGCCCCCGGCAAGGCCGAGGGTTTGCCAGCGGGGCTCGTCACCTTCCATGCGATCCTGCTCGACCAGTGCGTACGGGTCGGCGAAAACGAGCATGGCATCTTCAAAACGGACGCCATGCTTACGCGCGTTGGACTTGGCTTTTGCCTCGTCCCACTCAAAGCGAACCATGGACAAATAGTGTAACTCTACCAATGTAGTTACACAATAGTAGTATCCGGCGTTGTCGATGTTCCCTCACCTTTGCGCGTTTTACAAACGTGGGAACTTCAGCCTCACCACCGTCAAAGGTTGCGGTTGCGGTAAAATCTAAACCCGCAATAGCCAAATACTTCCTCGTGGTTGGTATGAGAGTGGTAGCATTTACTCGCGCAGATCGATCGCAAAAAACACGAGCGAGAAGGGCAATCGCCCATTTGGATTTTGCTTGGAGAGCGACGAGAAATTAAATGAGAAACCCATATTTGTGCATTCTAATATGTGCGGTTTTCTTCGTTTGCAGCGGAGCCTCCGCTCAGAATGCTCCGCAAGCTAGTACCAAGCCTCCAGGCAGGACTCCGGTTAATACGATCACCATCAGCGCTTTTGAAGATTCCGTGAAAGCTGGAAAATCAATTTATGTTGTCGTCTACTTAACGAATGCGACTAACCACGAGATAGCTTTTCAGAGATTGCTCACCGGAGCCGAGTGCAAGATTGACGTGCGAGACGCTCAAGGCAATTTACCGGCTGAAACTGGTAGGGGTTATCTTCATAACGGCCATAAGGCCAATTCGGAATGGGACGAAACTCGTTTTTCCCCTTCGGATCTCGATGATAACGGTGTCGGAGAAATGGTAAAGGCGGGGCAGGCGATCACGTGGCCCATAAATGTCACTAAGTTTTACGAAATGGCTAGTCCAGGGAAGTACAGTGTACGTCTTGAATGCGGAGACCCCGAGGATCCAACAATAGTTTTGAAGTCAAACACCATCACGATAACGATAACTCCTAATTGAGTACTTAAATTTATCACCGTCTAACAATCCTTTACGGCGTAGCTCTTGAACTAAATGTTTCGAGCCAAAATCCATCATTCTGAAACATTGAGTTGCTTCAAATTTGAAGTCTACGACCTATCCGTTCCGTGAAACTTGGGCTGGCAGCCGATTCTCGCCTCATATTGGTTTGTGTGGTTCTAGCGGAAATGATCGGCATGCTGCTCCGCCTTCTGTAGCTTGCTTTTGCAGGTTCAGGTGACTATACTGAATTAGCCTAAGCCGGTCGAAGCACTCAGTGGGCGAGAGCCCACTTTTTTGTTGGGCGGACACCCGAATACAAATTGCCGGCTCTGCTAATGTTAAGTAAGAGTCCGGGGGCATTGGGAAGCGGGAATGGTGGACCAGGAGCGCATCCGCGAGGCAGCCGAACGCGTGGCGCGGTCGGTTGGCATGGACGTGGTAGATGTCGAATGGAAGGTTGGAAAAGAACGCTTCCTGCGCATCTACATCGATAAGCCGGAAGGCATCAGCCACAAGGATTGCGAAATCATCAGCAACCAGTTGAGCGTAATCCTCGATGTGGAGGATCTGGTTCCGGGGCCGCCGTATATTCTGGAAGTCAGTTCTCCGGGCCTGGACCGCAAGCTCACGAAGCCCGCTGAATTTGAGCGTTTCAAGGGTCGCCTGGCGCGGATTTCCATGCAAGACCCGGTGGATAATCAGAAATTTTTTGAAGGTCGGCTGGAAGGTTTTGCCGACGGTAAAGTACAGATCGATGTGAAAGGCCGGGTGATTGCTTTGCCGGTGGAAGGTATTCGCAAAGCGAACCTGGTTGTTGAACTTTGAGATGAGGGACAGATGGCCAATCTGCTGTACCAGACAATTGAGCAGATCAGCCGGGAAAAGCACATTGAACCGGAAGTAATCGTCGCGGCAATTGAAGATGCGATGATTGTTGCCGCGCGCAAGTTTTACAAGACAGAAGAGGATCTTCGCGCAAAGTTCAATCCAGATTCCGGGCAGGTCGACGTGTTTGCCGTGCGCCCGGTCGTATTGGAAGTTACCGACCCGAAAAAGGAATTCACGCTGGCTGAAGCCAAGCGCGTAGACCCAAGCGCTGAAATTGGCAGCGAAGTTCTCATCCCAAAACCTACAGACGTGTTGGGTCGCATCGCCGCGCAAACCGCCAAGCAAGTGATCATGCAAAAAGTGCGCGAGGCGGAACGCGACACCATTTACAACGAGTATAACGGCCGCGTAGGCGAGCTTGTGAACTGCGTCGTCAAGCGCACAGAAGGCCCGGACGTAATCGTGGATCTGGGACGCGCCGAAGCACGCATGCCTAAGCGCGAACAGTCGCGCCTTGAAACTTACAATATCGGTGACCGCTTGCGCGTCGTGATTCGCGCGGTGGATCGCTCCGCGAAGGGACCGCAGGTAATTGTTTCCCGCGCCGATCCCATTTTAGTTCAGCGCCTTTTTGAGATGGAAGTTCCTGAAATTTACGACGGCACCGTACAGATTCGCGCCGCTGCGCGCGAAGCCGGCGAGCGCACGAAAATCGCCGTGCAGAGCCGCGACAAGGATGTGGATCCGGTAGGCGCATGTGTAGGCATGAAGGGTATGCGCGTACAATCCATCATTCGAGAATTGCGCGGCGAAAAAATCGACATCATTCCTTATTCGGAAGACACTGTGCAGTTTGCCCAAAAAGCATTGTCTCCCGCGAAGGTGACGCGCGTTCAGATCATCGATCCCGAAACGCGGCATCTGGAAGTGATTGTCGAAGACACGCAACTTTCGCTGGCCATCGGCAAAAAGGGCCAGAACGTGCGCCTTGCCAGCAAACTAATTGGCTGGAATGTGGACATCAAGAGCGAGGAAGAAAAGCGCCAGGAAATCGAAGCGCAAATGACTGCGCTGACGGCTCCCGGAACGCCGCTTTCCGAGCTTCAGGGTGTTGGGCCGAAAACCATCGAGCGAATTGAATCACATGGCGTGAGCACAATTGAAAAACTTGCCGACATGACGCCGGAGCAGCTGACGGAAATTCCAGGCATCGGCGAAAAAATGGTTGAAAAGATTCAGCTGTCTGTGGCGGCCTATTTCCAGTCTCTGGAGAATCCGCAAACGGAAACGGAATCTCTGGAAACATTGGCAGAGGAAGAAGCCGCGCCGGACGCTGCGGAACAAGCCGATGCACAAGAGGAAGCTGCCGAAGGTGCGGACGCCGCGGCGGAAGATATCGATGCTCCCACGGAAGCAGAGGAAATCGTTGGTGATACGGAATCGCAAGGCCAGACCGGCAACGCGGAGCCGGATGGATCGACGGAAATTTCAGACGAGCACGGAAATAAGTAGCCGCCCCGGAGGGCAATGACTGATTCGAATCAAATCCGCATCAATGAGCTGGCTCGTGAACTCGAGGTCAAGGCCAAGGCAATCATCGATTACCTGCCCGAGGCTGGTGTTACCGAGAAAAAAACGCACTCCAGCTCCATTGAAGTAGCCGCAGCGGTAAAGGTGCGTGACCATTTTCGCGCGCTTGCCGATGCGGAAGTTGCGGCTGAACAAAAAGAAGTAGCGGATAAGGTAGCCAAAGAAGCCGCAGCCAGAGCGGCGCGCATGAAACCCGCTGCGCCTGTAGCGGTTGCTCCACCACCTCCACTGCCACCTCCAGTGGTTGCCCCACCGCCTCCGCCTCCTATCGTGCCTGAGCCGATTCAAGTTGCGCCTCCTCCTCCACCAGCTCCAGTCGTGGAAGCGAAGCCTGCGGTTGCGCCACCACCGCCACCGCCTCCCGCGCCACCGATTTCAAAGCCATCTGTTGCGCCGCCGGCGGATACGCCAAAAGTTTCTCCTGCCGCGCCCAGTCCGGCAGCAGCCAGACCGCCCATGCGCCCTTCGTCTCCTGCGGTGCGTCCGAACGCTGGACAAACGCAGCAAGCTCCAGGTGGAAGGAATCAGCCTATCCATGGTGGTCAGCGGCACGCAACTTCTTCCGCGCCTGGCGCTCCCAGGCCCACGGTTGCTGCGCGGCCTCCTGCTGCGCCATCCAAGCCGACGCCTCCTAAACCGAATTGGAATCCTCTGCCTCCTGGAGCGCGAGTTAATCCGCCCGCACCTCCGAGGCCGCCTTCGAACCCGAGACCAGGCAGCCAGCCGCCCAGATTTCCGCCGCGTCCCGGACAGAATCGTCCTGGGCAGCCACCATCATCCGGTCGGCCCGGCCAGCCAGGGCAGCATGATCGTTCCGGTCCACCGCGTCCAGGCGCTCGTCCTGGAACTCTCTTGCCGCCAGACAAGGCGCCGCCAAAAGCCGAGCCCGGAAAACCGATTTATGAGCGCAAACCAGCCGCTCGAGCGCGCCCCACAATGGAGAAGCGCTTCGAGGAAGGCGAACGCAAGCTGCATCCAGTGCGAGCTCGTACCGGTGTTGGCGAACAGCGCCGCAGTGCGCAGATCGAACGTGCCCCTGCGCCGCCACCGCGCGAACCGCGCCAGATTACAATTACCGAGGGTGTAACCGTCCGTGACCTGGCTGAAAAGCTGGATGTGCGCGCCAAGGACGTTCTGAAAATTTTGTTGGATCGCGGAATTTTCGCCAGCATTAACCAGGCTCTCGACACGCCAACCGCAACGAGCCTTGCGGAAGCGTTTAACGGCATCGTCAACGTCATCACATTTGAAGAAGATGTTGTCCGGGAAGTTGCGCTCGAAGAGAAGCCGGAAAATCTTGTTCCGCGGCCGCCCGTGGTCACCGTCATGGGCCACGTCGATCACGGAAAAACAAGTTTGTTGGACGCGATTCGCGAAACGGAAGTAGCGGCGGGCGAAGCTGGCGGAATCACGCAGCACATAGGCGCATCGGTTGTTCACATCGCTGGACGCAAAGTTGTTTTCATTGACACGCCAGGTCATGAAGCCTTCACGCGCATGCGCGCGCGCGGCGCAAAAGTCACGGACATTGTCGTGCTGGTTGTCGCGGCTGACGATGGCGTGATGCCGCAAACGCAGGAAGCCATCGACCACGCCAAAGCAGCGGGTGTGCCAATCGTTGTTGCAATTAACAAAATTGATAAGCCGGGTGCGCAAGCCGAGCGCGTGAAGCGTCAGCTTTCCGAGCGCGGATTGATGCCTGAAGAGTGGGGCGGGGACACCGTGATGGTGGAAGTCTCCGCGAAGATGAAACAGAATTTGGACAAGCTGCTGGAAATGCTTTTGCTTGTCGCGGATTTGCGCGAATTGAAAGCGAATCCGAAATCACCGGGCGCGGGAACTGTTCTGGAATCGCGAGTGGACCGGGGACGCGGCCCTGTTGCCACAGTTTTGGTGCAGACAGGTACGCTCAATTCTGGAGATGTTTTTATCTGCGGCGCGGTTTACGGCAAAGTGCGCGCGATGTTTGACGATCATGGACGGCCTGTGAAGAGCGCAGGTCCATCCACGCCAGTCGAAGTGCTCGGCCTGCAAGGAGCTCCGGAAGCCGGTGACCAGTTCCAGGTGGCCGACGAAGCGCGTGCGCGGCACATCGTTGAATTCCGCCAGGGAAAATTGCGCGAAGCCAGTTTGGCGCGTTCCGCCGGCGCGCGCATCACGCTCGACCAGTTGCACGAACAGCTTAGAGTCGGCGAAGTAAAAGAGCTTCCGCTGATCATCAAAGCGGACGTGCAAGGTTCGGTCGAAGTGCTAAGTGAAATGCTGCCGAAACTTTCCGATGATCGCGTGAAGCTGAAAATTATTCACGCCAGCATCGGCGCGGTAACGGAAAACGACGTTTTGCTGGGTTCCGCTTCGGGTGCAATCATCGTGGCGTTTAACGTTCGCCCCGACCGCAAGGCATCCGATCTTGCGCAGCGCGAAGGCGTTGAGATTCGGCCGCACTCGATCATTTACGAAGTGTCCGACGAAATCAAGAAAGCCATGACCGGGTTGCTCGAGCCGGTCTTTAAGGAAACACATCTGGGCCGCGCCGAAGTGCGCGATACATTCCGCGTCAAGGGCGTGGGCATGATTGCCGGTTGCTATGTGCTGGACGGCGTGCTGAAACGCGATGCTGACGTCCGCATTTTGCGGGACGGAGCCGTGGTTTACACAGGGAAAATTACATCGCTGCGGCGCTTTAAAGACGACGTCAACGAAGTGCGTTCCGGCTTCGAATGCGGTGCAACCGTCTCCAACTTTGCGGACATCAAAGTTGCGGATGTCCTCGAATGCTTCCACATGCAGAAGATTTTATTGTCAGAAGCGACGGCCTAACCAGACTCTGCTTGGAGTCCGGTGGAGTGGGTTCGGCTCCTAAAAACAGGGCCCGTCTTTTTGCAATCGCAGGGATGATGATGCCAATCGGTCTGCTCACCCTGGAAATTTATATCCCCGAGGCGCACTCGCTAAAAGATAAGCGGCAGGTGCTCCGCAGCCTGAAAGACAGGCTGCGGGGGAAATTTAATGTGGCCGTGGCGGAACTTGAGGGGCAGGATTCCTGGCAGCGTTCGGTGGTTGGCATTGTGAGTCTCGCAAATAACGCCGGGTTTCTGGAACAATCTTTGCGCACGGTGTTGGAAGATTCCGAACGGCATTTAGGCCGCGATCTCGTCGGCCATGAACTGGAAGTTTTGTAGGAATTTCGGAATTGAAGACATTTGATTTTTTATATCTTAAATATTCTGTGAGAAGACAATGACGGTTGCAGGGCATCGGCATCAGCGGGTCGCCGAAGAGATCAGACACGAATTGGGCATCATGGTGGCGGGGGAGCTGAAAGACCCGCGCATTGAAGGCTTGGTCACCATTACCGAGGTCCGCGTGACGCCTGACATGAAACACGCACGCGTATTCGTCAGCGTGATGGGCAGTGAAGCGGAACAGAAGAGCACCATTCGGGGACTTTTTGCGGCCGTCGGCTACATTCGCCACGAACTGACCGAGCGGCTGCAATTGCGGCGTGCACCAGAAATTCATTTCACCCTCGATCACTCCGAGGAATACGCCCAACGCATCGAAGACCTTTTGCGGCAGACAAAAAAACCAATTTCATGAATAAGTAGGAAAGGCTTCGGCCTGTCTTCTTTTGACTTTGTCAGGGCAAAAAAAATCAAACCCAGACAGGCTGAAGCCTGTCCTACGCAAACCCATGCAAAGAAAAACGCAAGCTGCGCCGCTGGACGGTGCCCTGGTCGTGGATAAACCGCGCGGCAAGACGTCGCACGATGTCGTGGATGCCGTGCGCCGCATCGTGGGTTTTCATCAAATCGGACATCTCGGCACGCTCGATCCTCTTGCGACCGGCGTCCTTGTGATGCTGCTGGGGCGCGCGACGCGCCTGGCACGTTTTTATGTAGGGCGCCGCAAGCGCTACAACTCCACATTCCGTTTCGGCTTTGCCACCGACACGTACGACGCCACTGGCGAGGCCCTGGGACCGGACTTGGCTCCGCAACTCGACAGCGCAGAAATCGAGCGGCTCGCCGCAGCGAACGTAGGGAGCTTTGCGCAAATGCCCCCACCTTACTCCGCGAAAAAAATTCATGGCCGTCCGGCGCACGAACTTGCGCGCAAGAAAAAGCCTGTAGAGTTGAAAGCCGTGGAAATTGAAGTTTACGATTTCCACGTGAACGAGGTTTTTGATTCCACGGCAAAAGTTTCCATCGAATGCGCCGCCGGAACTTACGTTCGTTCGCTCGCACATGATATGGGGACAGCGCTGGGCTGTGGCGCGCATCTCGCCGAAATCACCCGCACGGCCGTCGGCGAATTTACTTTGGATCAGGCCGCGAGCCTTGATGACCTGGAGCGCGCCGCAAAAGACGGTGACCTTGCGCGCTACGTGATTCCTCTGGAGCGCCTACTGCCTGAATTGCCGAGCGTAACGATCCCGCCCCAGCTTGAACAGCGTGTCCGCCACGGCTCGAAGTTCAACATACAGATTGCGCAAATTCAGGCGGGCCGCTCGAGTGCAGCGCAGGGTGCTACATCGGAACTGAACTCAGGCGACTGGGAACCCACGCGCCTCCGCGTCTTCAATCACGAAGAACGTCTCATCGCCATCGCCGAAGCCCTTGTGCCGCGCACCTATCAGCCCGTTGTTGTCCTTGACGCCGAAGCCTGAAAAATCGAACCCCGCGCGTATCGTCTCCCTGGACGTGGCCATTAAGTGCGAACGTATAGAAAATTGAAGTTGTAGGGGCACGACATGCCGTGCCCCTACAACTGCGGCACCGCATCATCGTAACGAAATTTAAGGGATTTGCGATGGAACTTCAGCGGGTTTAAGAGAAATCCGAGTTAGACTTTCACCCTTCAAAGAATGTACTTAAGCGGCGCGCACCCTCCTGAAACTTTTTCTCCGGAGTAATGAGGCTCAGCACCAGAAAACCTTCGCGCGAAAAATTGAAAAAATGTCCCGGGTGGACAAGCACATCGTATCGCTTGAGGAGCGCAACGGTGAGGTCATCGTCGGTTGCCGTAACGGGGACGCGGAGAATGGCGTACCAGCCGCCTTCACGTTCGAGGCGTGTGAGGGATTTCGATTCACGCAGCATGGCGTCCAGTGCGGAGAGGTTTGCGGAAATTCTCTGCTGCAATTGCGCCTGTAACTCATGATGCAGCGAGAGAAATTTCGGCAGAGCGAGTTGTACTGGCGTGCTCTGTGAAAGATACGTGTCGGCGATAATTTCCAGGCGATCGACGGCCATTTTTGCGAGGTTGTCCGGGCCGCTCACAACAGTCCAGGCAAGTTTCATTTGCGGAAGCAGGGAAATTTTTGACAGGCCGCTAAGCGTAAACGTGAGCGCCGCATCGTGAAAGGCAAACGTTCGCGCCAGTTTTGGATCCGCGCCATAATCAAGAAACACTTCGTCGGCCACAATAGCCATTTCCCGTGCGGCGCAAATTTCAGCCAATTCCGCTGCTTCCTGCGATTTGACGAATGAGCCGGTGGGATTGTTCGGGTGCACGACCATCACGGCGCGCGAGTGTGACGTAAGCGCAGATCGCAACGAAGTAAAGTCTATTTGCCAGCCGTGATCGTAGAGCAGCGGATAGGGGACAAGACGAATGTCCGCAAGGTCCGCCAGAAATTCAAATAGCGGATAACTGGGTGCGGGAACCAGAATTTCGTCTCCCGGTTCGCACAGCAGACGAAAAATATGCGTGTACGCCTCGCTGGTTCCTGAAGCGAGAAGTATGCGTTCCGGATCGAAGTGTGTGAGCGATGCCGAAAATCCCGGGCGTCCTCTGTAATAAGCAGCCACAGCTTCTCGCGCTTCGAGCAGACCCTTGCTGTCCGGTCGATAGGTCAGCCCGCGCGGATTGGAAAGCGCACTGAGAATTTCCCGTTCGGGATATGCAAGACCGCACTCCGTGGGATTGGACGCGGTCAAATCAAAAAGTTGTTTGCCGCTTTTCCGATGCTCTTCAAGAGCACGCGTCAAGCGGTTCGTTTCCAGCGGCCAATTTGTGCGCGACGCAAACATGTTGACGAAAAGTGAGCATTGAATTTATACCATGCCGATTGACGCGGCACTGGGTTGGTTTTTGTAGCGACGGCGTCTCGCCGGCGGTTTCTCGTTGCGTTACGATAGCTGAAATCCGTCGGCGAGACGCCGTCGCCACAAGGACCAACCCCCACAGCTAAACCCTATGTCACTCAAATCCATTGTTGAAAATATGGAATCGAATCAGAAGAGAATTGGCTACGGCGCCTGTACTTGCACAGTTTGGCCGTGGCCATTGATCAACGTGAATTGCACTTGCCCGATTTGCAACCCGCCAGAGTTAGATTGGGGAGGGTTCGCATCGAAGTTATTTCCGCCGCCGCCCGCGAAGCTGCTATTCCCCGGCTGCGTGGATCCCGTAAATTTAATGGAAACATTCTGCACCTGATAGCCGGCATTAGTAGCGGAGTTCGCGGAGTTGGGCGCGCTGTTTGTACTCGGAAGCACAGTCGCACTGGCAGATGCTGGCGCTCCCGAATTTTGCGCCAACGCTTCAAACTGGCTGACGAGATTTGCGTACGCCGCGGGATTGAAATTCTGGACAAGCGAGGCGATGCGATCGATCTGGTTTATTTCCGTATTGGTCAAGCCAAGCGCGGGAAGCGATGCGTTGAGGGACTGAATTTGGAGCTGGATATTAGCCGCCGCTGCTGCGCTCGCCGCCGATTGCGCCGCGGGAGAATCCGTCGTCGGTCCCTCAGGAATTCCGTTTGCTCCAGACTTATTTGCCGCCGCAGGTTGCGCTGTGCTGGCGATAGCAGGGGCTCCGACCGCCGTTTGCGCCGTCGAGTTTGTTCGAATCGCGGTAAGTGTTCCCGGCGCAAATTGGAACAACCCTACATCTTGCGCAGCCGTTTGAGCAGAACCATTTTGCGTTGAGGGCGTAAATGTATCTTCCGCCGCCGTAGTTAACGGGGCGGATTGTCCAAGAAAACTTTTTTGGGCGCTATTGTTTTGTGTCTGCCCTGACAATTGATCGGAAAGATTTTGAATCAGATTCGTTATGCTTTCAACCGGCATTGTTTTACCTCCGCGGCATGAATTTCTTTTTTAGGCCCACGGAGCCGCTGAGTTTGGGTCGTTCATGAATTATCATCGGCAGATATCTTCTGGACTTTAATCAAGCGAGTGGCAACTCGTGGAGTAAGCGTGCCGGAATGAAACACTTTCGTTCGCCGCGAAATTGGTTGACTTCGTTCTGTCCAACAGCGTGTTCGCTAGCAAATAGCTTAATCCTGAACCGCAACCCTTATTCAAATCGGATCAACACAATTTCCGGATTGGAGCCCAGACGCATGGGCGGTCCCCAGGTGCCAACGCCGCAGGAAGTATAAACTTGCAGAGCATCGAAGCGATGCAATCCGTACGCGTAAATGCCGTAAATGCGAGAGACAATTTTTGTGAACGGGAAAAATTGTCCGCGATGCGTGTGCCCTGACAACTGCAGGGAAATGCCGGCTTCCAGGGCAATGGACAACAAATTCGGATCGTGCACCAGCAGAATGCTGGCCACATTCGGGTCCAGCTCCGCTTTTGCAAGAAGCGATCGAAATCTTTCCATGTTTTTTGAATCCACGTAATGGACGCCGACCACTTGCAATCCATCGAGAAGAATCTTTTCATTATGAACGACGCGGATTCCAGAAGCCGTAACTGCGCCGAAATATTTTTCATAACTCGAAAACTGTTCGTGATTGCCGGCAATGAAATAGGAGCCGAGAGGCGCGGAAAAACCAGTCCATATTCTTGACAGGTGGCCAAAGTCCACAGCCGTGCCGTCAAACATGTCGCCAGGAATAAATAAAACGTCAGGCCGCAAACTCGAAAGTTTTTGAACGATGCGGCGAAGAAAGCCGGAGTTGCGCACATGGCCGAGATGCAGGTCGCTCACGACGGCCGCGGTTCGTCCGCGCCATGAGGCCGGGAGATTCGGCAGCTTAACCGTAACTCGCACGATCCGCGGCCATGCGGCATTCATTAGTGCCAGAGTTCCCGCGAGAAGGCCAACGCCAAAACATAAATTTGCGAGATCTCGTTTATCCAGATGAATTCCAAACAACAGAGGAACGCCATAAATAATCCAGATGGCGCACGCGGCAAGAAAAAAGAAATTCACGAAGCCAAGCCAAACGGCCGCGATTGTGTAAATGGCTCGAACCAGGGGATTAAAATATTTCTGTGCAAGCAGGGAAGCGGCCACGAAGCTCACTGACAATATCGATATGGCGATTTTGAATGCAAACGCCTGCGACGGATCCGCAAAGCCATGGAAATATATCCACGTTGCATACAAAAACAGATGCGTCAGCAGCAAGATGAGCTGGACGATGGAAACGAAGACGGAAATTCTTGAGCGCAATCTGGGATATCCTCAAGGGAGAGTTGCAGGAATGGGTTTCTTCATAAGTTGCGCGGCCTAGTGAGCCACGAGTTCATCGGTTTCCACTTTGCCGTCGCGAACGTGAATGATGCGGTTGGCGCGCTGCGCAATGTCGTTTTCATGAGTCACAAGAATTATGGTGTTGCCCTCTCCGTGCAATCGCCCGAACAGGGCCATGATTTCGTCGCCTGTTTTGGTGTCAAGGTTTCCAGTCGGCTCATCAGCAAGCACGATGGACGGTGAATTTACGAGTGCGCGCGCCACGGCCACGCGTTGGCGCTGCCCGCCGGAAAGTTCATTCGGCTTATGATTCATTCTTTCGCCCAGGTCAACGGCCTGCAGCGCGCGTTTGGCTCGCGCGATTCGCTCTTCCGCCGGAGTGCCGTTGTAAATCATAGGCAGTTCCACATTATGCAGAGCGGTCGCACGCGGTAACAAATTAAACGTTTGAAACACAAATCCAATTTCCTTGTTGCGAATCGCGGCAAGCTCATCGTCATCGAGTTCGCTTACCAGACGTCCGGCCAGCCAATATTTTCCGGAGGTTGGCGTGTCGAGGCATCCAATCAGATTCATGAGCGTGGATTTACCAGAGCCCGAAGGGCCCATAATGGCGACGTATTCTCCGCGCTTGATGGTGAGATCCACGCCGCGCAAGGCGTGCAGTTTCTCGCCGCCCATTTCGTACGTTTTCCAAAGCCCTTCGGTCAGGATGGCTACACCCCGATCGACAAGGTCCTGGCGAAATGTCTCATCGGAGACGGCTCGCTCGGCCATTTCTCAGTTCCTCAATCCAGCACAAATTTTCATTTAATTTTCTTCCGTCACTTTAGGCGTGAAGTTATCGACTTTTATGCGCGCATCGGGTTTCAGTGTGCGCAATGTCTTGTAGCTTCCCGTGACGATTTGATCGCCCTCTTGCAGGCCGCTTGTTATTTCAATATCGGTGATGCCCGTAATTCCCGTCGACACGGGCACAAATTGAGCGCGTTTGTCGCGAACCACAAATACACCTTGGATCTCAGGATTCTTGTCCAGAGCGGAAGTCGAGCCCGATCCATCGGCTCCTGTGAAGGGCGCAGGCCGGTCCGCCGCCAATGTCACGGAATTTTGGCCGTTTTCCTTGGCTGCTTCGTCCAGATCTTTCTTGGTGCGTTCCGCCAGCGCCTGAATGGGAATGGTCATCACATTTTTCTTTTGCGCCGTGGTGATCTTCGCGGTTGAGGAAAGGCCGGGGCGCAAACCGTCGGGCGGATTTTGCAATGTCACTACAACTTTAAAATCCTTGGCTTCCTGATTTCCGGTTGTGGATTGGGTGGAAGCCAGTCCCGAACTGCGCAGCACGGCCTGCGTGCCGACTTCGGTGACTTTTCCTTTAAAAAATTTTCCTGAAATCGCGTCGATCGTGACCTCCGCGTCTTCTCCCAACCTCACGCTTACAATATCGGTTTCATCCACCATCACTTCGGACGTCACGACGGACATATCCGAAATCGTCATCAAATAACTTCCCGTGGCATTCTGGATGCCCGGCACCACATTTTCGCCCACTCGCACCGCAATGTACGTAACCACTCCGTTGATGGGCGCAGTATAAGTAGTTTTGTGAAGGATGTCGCTCAGGCGGCCCAGCATGGCCTGATTTTGCGTTAATCCTGAACGCGCCTGGTTCAGTTGCGCGCGAGCCTGTTCGGCGCGAGCTTGCGCGGAAGCCAGTGCCGCCGCGGCGCCATCATAGGTGGCTTTTCGAGTATCGAAATCCTGCTTTGGGATCAGGCCGTCTTTAAACAAAAGCTGCCCGCGTTCCCAGTCCAGCTTCGCATGTTCCATATCTGCTGCGCGCGATTTGATGTCCGCCTGCGAGGAAACATCGTTGGCCTCCGCGGACTTTATTCCTGCTTCGGCGGAGGCGATGCTAGCGCGCTGCGCGTCGACGTCAGCCGAGGGCTGCACGCTTTCCAAACGTAACAGTACGTCGCCCTTCTTGACGTGGTCGCCTTCTTTCACTGCAATTTCGGTAATTTTTCCGATGCCCTCGCCAAGAACGTTGGTGTAGGTCAGCGGCTTAACTTCTCCCGAAGCCGTGACAATCGAGTTTAAATCCTGTCGCAGTGCGGGGGCAGTTTGCACGGTCACGACGCCCTTGTTAATCTGCCAGATCGCAACCCAGGTTCCACCTCCCAAAACGGCGGCTATCCCGACTCCAATTCCGATTTTTTTCCAGATATTCATGGGGATCAGGCCCTACTTGCGCAGTTCGAGAATCCTTTCCTGTCTTCTTTTCCTACGTCGTATGGAGTGAAAACTTTCAACCCCTGTTGGCCATTGTCTGTATGAGAGAATTCCGCAGTGAATTGGTGATAAAAGGCTGAATTCTCTTGATCAGGTAAGCGGGTATCATTCGACCTTTAATTTTACAGTTAATTTGGTGCCTAGGAAAGAAGTTTGCCCAGACCACCTACTCGAATTGACATTAGACCGAGACATTGCACTGAGCACATAAAACATCGTCAACCATTGAGTTCGATCAAAGCTATGAATTGTGGTTCCCCCTCTTCAATTAAAGAAATCTGTGGAAATCTCGGGGCAACCCGACAGCCCTCCTGAAGTTCTTAGTATGCGTCAACCTTTATTGGCCCTACTCGCCTGGGTGAAAAACAACAATTGGATGCGGGCGAGATGCGGAGATTCCTTGATTGACGGTTGCAAAAGCTGGGGATAGAATTCAAGTTCCGATATCAGGGGTGAGGTATTTATCTATGATTCGCTTGGAACGCATGTCCGTTATCTTGTTGATTGGCGGAGCATTGCTTTTGCCATTCAGCCCGCGTCTCCATGCGCAGGATGATAAAGACCAGAGCGCCACTTCTTCTGACAAACAAGCCGACAAACAGGACACGGGAAAGAAAAAGAACGACGGCAAAAAGAATCTGAAGAAGCTCGAGAAGGAACTTGCAACTCCTTACAAGAAATGGCTGGAAGAGGAAGTCCCTTACATCATCACGGATGAAGAGCGCTCCGCCTTCTTGCAATTACAGACAAACGAAGAGAGAGAACAGTTCATCGAAGCGTTCTGGCAGAGACGCGACCCAACTCCGGATACGGTTGAAAATGAATTCAAAGAAGAGCATTACCGCCGGATTGCCTATGCCAATGAGCGGTTCTCTTCAGGCATTCCCGGGTGGAGGACTGACCGCGGACGAATTTATATTATGTGGGGGCCTCCCGATAGCATCGAGTCGCACTCAGCCGGCAGCACGTACGACCGCCCAATGACCGAGGGCGGCGGGCAGACCACAGTTTATGGATTTGATGACTGGAACTATCACTACATGGAAGGAATTGGGGAGAACATCACCATCGAGTTTGTGGACCCCACCGGGACCGGTGAATATCACATCACGATGGACCCGGGCGAAAAAGATGCGATGGCCCATGTTCCCGGTGGCGGGCCCAGCTTGCTGGAATCGATGGGATTGTCCACGCAAGCCCAACGCTTTACCCAATCCAACGGCTCGACAGCGCCTTTAGGATCCGCTCAAATTAATGGTGGCGGCGGGCTAGAAAGCCAGAATGAATTCAGCCGCCTGGAACAATTCGCAAAAGTGCAAGCTCCTCCTCCCGTAAAATTTAAAGATCTTGAGGAAGTGGTCAGTTCACGCATTCTGCGCAATCAAATCACATTCGACTATCGTTTTGATTTCATGCGAATCACGGGCGACACAATTCTTGTTCCAGTCACGGTTCAAATTCAGAATAAACAAATGACGTTTCGGGATCATGATGGAGTGCAGTCCGCTTCGCTCAATTTGTTTGGACGAATCAGCTCCATGACGGGGCGTGTGATTCAAACTTTCGAGGACGTCATCCAGCGCGATTTCCCGGATGCCTTGCTTGAGCCATCCCTAAAGGGATTTTCGATTTATCAGAAGGCTATCCCTTTGCGCCCCGGTTTATACAAGCTGGATCTCGTGATCAAGGATGTGAATAGCGGAAACGTGGGCGTGATAAACACCCGCTTGGCGGTTTCTCCCATTCCGGATGACAAGCTGGAAGCCAGTTCGCTCATTCTTGCAGATCAGATGGAGCCGGTTTCATCCAAAGACGTGGGCGTTGGCCAATTTGTCCTGGGCTCCACCAAAGTGCGCCCCAAGTTGGACGCGGAGTTTCATACGGATCAGCCACTTGATATCTACCTGCAGTTTTACAATTTGAAAGTCGATGACAAGACTCACAAGAACAATGTATCTCTGGATTTCAAAATTTCCCAGGGCACACAAGTAATTTCCCACGAAGTCAAGACTGGCGAACAGCTGGGGCAGGGTGGGGAGCAGATCACGGTTCAGCAAACGATCGCGCCTAAAACGCTGGCTCCAGGCAAGTACAAACTGGAGATCCAGGCGACCGATCAGGTGGCCAATCAGACGGTTACGCGCACAGCGGAATTCACCGTAACTCCTCCCGCGATGTTAGCGAAGGTGGCTACAAACGGAGCCACAGGAAGGTAACCCGTTCCCATGAAGTCGCTGTTTCGAACTCTGGGCTGGGTCATCGTAGTCACGCTAGGGATAGCTGCTTCGACAGCGGCGAAGCCGGGGTACGGAACGATTTCAGGTGTGGTTTTGGACTCCTCTGGAACGCCGCAGATGGGCGCAAGTGTTTGGCTGATTTCCGAAGACGGCGGTCGAATTGTTGCTCAAATCCTCTCCAATCAGCACGGCACCTTCATCAACGATCACCTGAAACCTGGCACATATGATGTGCGAGTGTCCGTGGCGGGATTTCTTCCCGCGATGGAGCATCACGTTGCGGTCATGTCAAATCTGACGACCCTTCTACGGGTTCAGGTGGACACTCTATTTTCCTCACTCGATACTCTGCGCCGCAAGCCGGATGCTTCCTCCGAGCAAGATGACTGGAAATGGGTGCTCAGATCCTCAGCCGCTACGCGAACCATCTTGCAATGGGATGACAACGGCACGACTCAAACCTCCTCCAGCGCAATAGGCGGGGATCTTCCCACCGCCCAGCGCCCGCGCGCACTCGTCGAGGTAGGGAATGGCGCTATGCGGCCCGGTTCTGCTTCCAACTTCCCGAATGCTCCCGCAACCGCTGTTTCCTACGATCAACAGATAGGTAAACTCGGTCGGATGCTGGTTGCGGGCCAGATGAGTTATGACAAGGGACCGTCCAGCTCCTTTGCTGGCGTTTGGCTTCCCCTAAGTGCTGGCAATGGGCCGGAAACCATATTTATTTGGCGCCAATCGAAAATTGGCGCTGAAGGCATGGAATTTGAAGGGATGCGGATTGATCATACGGAGCAGATCGAGCTGAGTGATCACCTGCAGTTAGAAGCCGGTGCGGAGTATCTGCGCGCAGGAATCATTTCGGCGACTTCTTCTCTTCGTCCTCACGTTCAAATCAATGCCGCCGTTTCACCAAATTTAACCCTTTCACTGATCGTTGCCGCGAACCCCCCAGCCGAGCAGTGGGGACGTTCCGGCACGCTTGAATCGGCGATCGATGAACTCAACAGCCTGCCACCGGTTCTTTTTCACAATGGGAAGCCCGTACTGGAGGCTGGCTGGCATCAGGAATTGTCTTCCAAACGACAGATAGGCAAACAATCCACGATTGAAGTCGCTGTCTTCCATGACTCGTCCCGGGACCAGGCAATCTTCGGGACAGGAGCATCGGCAAACCCGGACTTTGTTCAGGACGAATTCTCGAGCGCATTCCTCTACGATGGCGGCAATTCCAGTTCGTGGGGCACACGCGTGGCATACCGGCGGAAAATTTCCGATGCCTGGGAAGTAGCCACAATTTATTCCTGGGCTGGGGCACTTTCTCCTGGAACGGGCTTGGACTTATCGCCCTCCTCAATGCGGAATGCGTTTACGACCAGCAATCATCACAGCGTTGCAGGGCGCATTTCGGGCAAGATTCCGCGATCCGGCACGCAGGTTTCCGCAAGCTACAAATGGGTTTCTGGCGTCGAATTGTCTCGGATGGACCAATTTGGCGAAGCGGCTTATCAAATCGATCCGAATCTGCATATCTCGATTCGCCAGCAGTTGCCAGGCTTGAATGGCCGCTGGGAAGCAGTGGCTGATTTCAGCAACCTTTTGGCACAGGGGTATGTTGGCGCGAGTGCCCAGGATCCTCGAATGATACTCGCACCCATTTTGCGATCATTCCGGGGTGGCGTAAGTTTCCAGTTTTAGTCCCAAAAAGCTATTAGAAACAGGAAGATACATACCAATAACCATAGATTGAGGTGTTTTGTGTCTCTTCGCTATGGCAAATTCGCATGCATGCTATTTATTTTCATGTAGTTGAAAATTTCAGAATGCCTATATAATTTGGAAGCTAGGTTGCTCGATATTTTGCTCCATCCAGTTCTTGTGGGAATAACAGTTGAGTGCTCCATTTAACGATAGTCTTCGGGTTCGGTTGGGAGCGGCAGTCCTTGCGCTGGCGACCCTGGCAGCGATCGTCTTCGGCATTATCAATTTCCAACAGCGAACGCTATTTACGGCGCCCGATGACGGGGTGTCCTGGATTGGAAATCCGGCTGGCGTGGTTGCCTGGCATGTGACGCCAAAGTCCCCAGCGGCAATCGCGGGATTGCACACGGGCGATCAGGTTCTCGCCATAAACGATGTGGCGATTCACAACCCGATCGATGTAACCAAGCGCCTATGGCGCATTGGATTGTGGTCGATTGCGCACTACCAGATCGAACGAAGCGGCAAGCAGTTTCAAGTGCAGCTAGTAATTGAGCCGACCGCCCGGCCGTCGTCAATTGAGAATTATTTGAGTGTTGTGGGCGTGTTATACCTTTTTATCGGCCTCTTCATTTTTGCGCGCCGATGGAACGCTACACGGGCCGTCCACTTTTACATTTTTTGCCTGGCTTCATTTGTCCTTTACTCTTTTCAGTACACAGGCAAGCTGACCACATTTGACTGGGAAATTTATTGGGCCGCCATCGTGGCGCGGCTCCTGCAGCCCGCCTTGCTGTTGCATTTTGCGATGGTGTTTCCGGAGCGCCGCCCAGCATCCAGGGGACGTGGCGCGATCCTCGCTGCCATTTACGGAGTGCCGGGAATTCTTCTGCTGGTGCGGATTCTTGTCGGGCTTCGCGAACTGGGTTTTATGCCGTCGGTGGAGGCGCGTAATACTCTTGACCGCCTCGATCTGGCTTGCCTCGGAATTTACTTTTTGCTGGCTGCGCTTGTTTTTGTCACAAGCTATCGCCGCGCCTCCACGGGGATTCTGCGCCAGCAATTAAAATGGGTCACGGGCGGAGCGCTTGCCGGTATCGTTCCGTTCCTGCTGCTTTACATCGTGCCTTTCTTTCTCGGAGTGGTTCCGCGCCCTTGGATGAACTTCTCGACGATATCGCTCGTGCTCATCCCGCTGAGTTTTGGATACGCCATCATTCGCTATCGCTTGATGGACGTCGACATCATCTTCAAGCGTGGGCTTGCCTATACGGCGGCAAGCGGCGGCGTAGTGGCAGTTTACATCGCAATCGTGGCGCTGATTGGAGCGCTGTTTCATACCGCGTGGCCCTCGGGAACCATGGGCGGTGTGATCGCGATTGTGGTGGCGGCATTTTTGTTCCAGCCTTTCCGCGATTATATTCAAGCGCGCCTTGATCGTTTTTTCTATCGAGACCGGTTGGATTACCGTCGCACGCTGATTGAATTTGGCCGCACGCTCACCTCGGAAGTGCGGCTTGATCCCATGCTCGCATCGGTGATGGACCGGATTTCGCAGGCGCTGCTCGTGGATCGCCTGGCCATTTTCATTGAGGATGAAACTCATCCTGGGACCTACCGCATCGCGCGATCCATTGGCGTTCGCTATTCCGGTGCATTGGATATGAGTTTTCTGGATGAGGAAACCAAGCCGTTCGCGCAGGGAATACTCTTCTACGAATCAGCGCGTGCCGCGCGGGAATCCTCTCCCTCTGTTCGCTATACGCTCGAGCAGCTTGATTTAAATTATTTCATTCCCTGCCAGATACGTGATCACGCGATCGCTGTCTTGGGTTTGGGAAAAACAGTGGATGGGGACTTTTTGTCGAGCGAAGACGTCGAACTCCTGCACACGATTGCCGGATATCTGGCCATCGCGCTCGACAACGCCCAGCTTTATAACTCGCTGGAACAAAAAGCGGCGCAAATCGAGCGTCTCAAGGATTTCTCGGAAAACATTGTCGAATCGATGAGTGTCGGAGTGCTGGCCGTGGATTTCACCGGCGCTGTGGAATCCTGGAACACGCAACTCGAAGGGCTGATCGGGGTGCCGCGGCAGGAAGCTGTCGGCCGCAAACTGGAGGATGTACTGCCCGCAGATTTAATGGAGGAAATTGCGACGCGTTCTACCGATGAACGCGTTTCCAGCCTCTATAAATTTCCCATGCGAAGCCGCGATGGACGAAATCTTCTGGTCAATGTTTCGATTGCGCCGCTGGTCGGGAAAGCCGGGAATCGCGTTGGCCGGCTTATTCTTTTTGACGATGTAACGCAGCGCATGCATCTGGAGGAACAAGTCTTTCAGAACGAGAAGCTTACTTCGCTCGGATTGCTGGCCGCCGGCGTCGCGCATGAAGTGAATACGCCTCTGGCCGTGATTTCTAATTATATTCAGATGCTGGCCAAGCAGCTTCCGGTGGGCGACCCCCGCCAGCAGCTGATCGAAAAAGTGGTGAAGCAGACATTCCGCGCAAGCGAGATCGTCAACAACCTGCTGAATTTTTCGCGCACTGGCGCTGCGGAATTTACCGAAGTGAATTTGAACGCCGTGGTGGAAGAAGTGCTCACCCTGGTCGCGCATCCATTTCGCACGGGTCAAGTGCAAGTGACCAGAAATCTGCAGGAGGAGTTGCCCGCCGTTCTGGGCTCTAACAATAAACTGCAGCAGGTTTTTCTGAATTTATTTTTGAATGCGCGCGACGCCATGCCGTCCGGCGGCATCGTAGAAATCAGAACCGCGTCGCATAACGGTTCGGTGGAAGTGGAAATAATCGACAGCGGAGGCGGAATTCCCCGCGAAAATCTGAACCGGATTTTTGACCCATTTTTTACCACGAAATCCTCGGGACGCGGCACGGGTTTGGGGCTTTCCGTGAGCTATGGCATCGTCAAGGAACACGCGGGAAAAGTCGATGTGCGCTCCACACCGGGTAAAGGAACATCCTTCCGATTGGAATTCCCGGTTGCACGGAAAGCGGTTCATGTCTAAGGGCTCCATCCTTGTAGTCGACGACGAATCCGAGATTCGCGAAGGCCTCGAACTTCTTCTCAATATGGAAGGGTATGCAACTTCAAGCGCCGAAACCGCCGAGGCGGGTATGGCCATGCTCGACGAGAACCCCTTTGACCTTGTGCTGCTCGATGTAAGCCTTCCGGATCGCAATGGGCTGGACGTGCTGCGTGAAATTCGTCGGCGCAATCCAAGTCTCGCTGTCGTCCTGATCACAGCTTACGGTTCGATTGACATGGCGCGAGCCGCGTTTAAAAGCGGCGCGCAGGATTACATCACCAAGCCATGGTCCAACGACGAACTGCTCGTGCAGGTGGCGCAAGCCGTGGAAGGCCAGAAGCTGCGCGAAGAAAATGTCCAGCTCAAACGCGCCCTGAAAGAGCGCTACAATTTTCCGAACATCATCGGGAAAAGCGAAAAAATGCTCGCCTTGCTGGATCTTGTCGGGCAGGTTGCACCCTCCCGCTCGACCGTTTTGATTCATGGCGAAAGTGGAACGGGCAAGGAACTGATCGCCAAGGCGATTCATTCGGCGTCCACGCGTGCGGACAAGGCTTTTGTGCCGATCAATACCGGCTCCATTCCGGTGGATCTCCTGGAATCGCAACTGTTCGGCCACGTGAAGGGAGCGTTTACCAGCGCTGTGGCCTCGAAAAAGGGGCTCTTTGAAGTAGCCGATCAGGGAACGATTTTTTTTGATGAAATCTCCACGATCGGTCCGGAGACGCAGGCAAAGCTTCTGCGCGTGATTCAAGAGCGTGAATTCATGCGCCTGGGCGGAACGGAAACCATCAAGGTCGATGTACGCATCATCGCCGCCTGCAACGTGCAATTACTTAATCTTGTGCGCGAGGGGCGTTTCCGCGAGGATTTATATCATCGTTTAAATGTGATTGCCGTTCCTCTGCCGCCTCTTCGCGAGCGCAAGGAAGATGTTCCCCTGTTGCTCGATCATTTTCTGAATATTTTCGCGAAGGAAAATGGGCGCCAGGTGGGGCGCTTCACTCAACAAGCATTGCGCTTGCTGATGGATTACGATTGGCCGGGAAATGTGCGCGAACTCGAAAATGTGGTCGAGCGCGCGGTCGTTCTCTCCACCCAAGAGCAACTGGATATGGAACTCCTGCCTGAAAGCGTGCGCACCAAGGAGCTGCTGGGCGGAATCAGGCTGCAACTTTCAGAATTCGCACCGCCCCTGCCGGGCGAACACGGTTCGCGCGCGGGAGCGGATAGTGCGAAAAATTCCTTATTTCAGATCATGGATGAGATTGAGCGCCGCGTGATTCTCGATATGCTCGAACGCACGGATTGGAATCAGACGGAAGCCGCGGAAAGTTTTCAGATTCCGCTATCCACGTTGAATCAAAAAATCAAGCGGCTTGGCATTGACGTGCGCCGCCGCGGGACCACCCGCTCGGGCACTTCGGAATCTTCCGCCTCGGTCACAGGAAGATAAACCTGTAGCGCCCGCCTTCAGGCGGGCATCGGTGGCGGCTCAACGGAATGCCGGGGAAACATCCAAAGCAGAGAAAAATCGTCACGCAAAGATTTCAGGTGGGCGACCAGAGTGCTCCAGGCGTGTAACCACTGGATTGACTCTGTGGAAAGGCCAGTTGCCGATAATCCCGTTCTATAAAAGAGGATGTCAAGACAAATGCCTCCCTGCGACGGCAAAACGCGAGGCGCTTGCCGTCCAGCCCCCTGTGATGGAACGAGACTCCGCGAGGTTTCCTTTTTCCGCAGATTCATATTTCATTCGTAACGCCGCCGATCAGTTTCCAGCGCAGACAAGCAGTCGGGTTGTGCAAGGCCAACCACAGTTCTATCTGAGACTTTTCGCCTATCGCTTTTTCTGGTTATCCGAGGGGGCATAAGGTTTCTCGAAAGACTTGGTGCTCGAAGCACATGCCTAACGGGCTTATGGATACTCACCGTCGAACCAGAGCGTCTGGAGAACCAACCGGTCATTATCCGAAATGAATCCGGGAAGGACTCTCGACAGACGCTCAAGCTGCTTGTTGTTTCAAATGTTCGGCGTCGAAATCCACTCCTTTCTTCCAA
>DATHNC010000166.1:0-5265 GCA_035486415.1 Saccharimonadales bacterium (SeqCode) | reverse complement strand
GACGCAGCTGCCACTTCTACTGCAAGCACGACCATTAATTCGAGCCATACGGATGATGTTCTAGTAGCAGAAAATGATGCAAAGGACACAGTAGCTCCCGCGGCTGATGCGCCGCAGGATCAGGCACCGGCGTCGGGAACTCCGGCAGCTACGACTCCTCCTGCTCCAATGCCTCTACCGACTCCGTCAATGTCAGGGCCGCTGGCAACCGCAGTGCCACACGAGATCCCGGCAGGCCCGTTCGGAAAGATTGAAGTTACGGGTGTTCTGAGCGGCATCGGTTTGTATGGGAATAACCCCGTAGCGACCGGCGACGAAGGGCATGAGGACGTGAGCAACGCCGAGGTTTTTATCCAGAAAACAAGCGGCTGGTTTCAATTCTTTCTGCAAGGTGGCGCTTACAATTTGCCCGTGGTTGGCGTCCCGTTCCTAAAAACGACGTCCACAACGGCCCTTTACGGTGCGTTCCCAGTGGGGTATGTGAAGTTGGTAAAGGGTAATTTCAATGTTGAGATTGGAGCGCTGCCAACACTCATCGGCGACGAGTATATTTTCACCTTTGAAAACATGAACATCGAGCGCGGACTCCTCTGGAATCAGGAGCCGGTTGTCAGCCGCGGTATTCAGCTCAACGACACATGGAAGAAGCTCACCATGTCCTTCAGCTGGAACGATGGCTTTTACTCGAATCGCTACACTTCACTTTCGGGTTTGCTGGCCTATGCCATCAATGCCTCAAACACAGTGACTTTTGCGGCTGGCGGGAATGCCGGGTCTTACGTGAGGGTCGGTCCTAATGCAGGTCCAACGCCTCCTCTTCAAAACAATGAACAAGTCTATAATTTGATTTATTCGTTTACGAAAGGGCCGATAACCCTCAGCCCGTATTACCAATACACGGTCGTAAAGTCGGACAACGCCCTGTATGGTACCGGCGCGCACACGAACGGAGGCGCCCTGCTTGCAAACTACAATTTCAAGCACGGATTTTCGCTCGCTGCCCGGCCGGAATATATCAAATCGAGCGGAAGCGTAACGACCGCCGAGGCCAATTTGCTGGGCTACGGTTCTGGAACCGGCGCGTTCTCATTCACAGTGACCCCGACGTGGGTCAAGGATGCCTTCTTCCTTCGAGGAGATATCTCGATCGTTCACCTTACTAACTTCGTTGCTGGCACGTCGGTCGGATTCGGAATCGGTGGAACCAACACCAACCAGACCCGCGGCGTGATTGAAGCCGGGTTCATGTTCTAATTTCAGTTTCCTCTGGAAAAGCGGAAGTTAATTCCGGATCCGGAGGACATTTCAGATTCAGCCTGGCTGCTCTAAGCGATCATGGCGCTGCCAGGCGTCTTTAAAGATTGCCGCGCGGCCAAGCGTGAATTCGGCGCTTTCCCGCGCGGCAATTTAGTTAATATTCGTGAAATGCATTTGATGAGATGCAGGAATACGAGAGGAAAACGTGCCGTCAGGATTTAATTCTAGAAAGGGGGCGCGGAGGGCCGGCAGGGTGTGTTTAGGGCAAAGAAAATCGTCGCTTCACAGACTGGAATTGTCGGGCAGAATGGCCCTATAGTGTAGGGCGCTGCCATGACGCAGCAAGGAATTGAATCTGCGGTCAAGTCTGAGGACAAGAAGATGATGACGAAGCTTGAAGCGATCGTTCAGCCATCGCGGTTTGAAGCTGTCAAGGAAGTGCTAACCGAACTTGGTATTGGCGGGATGACTATTTCCGACGTGCGCGGCCATGGCCGTCAAAAAGGGCACACGGAAGTTTATCGCGGGCGCGAGTACACGGTCGATCTCTTGCCGAAAATTAAAATTGAAATCGTTATACCGGATAATTTGGTGGATGCCGCAATTGACGCGATTCTGCAAAGCGCTTCCACTGGGAAAATTGGCGACGGCAAGATATTTACTTCCAAAGTGGACCAGGCGATTCGTATTCGGAATCAAGAGCGCGGGGTGTCCGCCCTTTAATGTCTGAGCGCCAGCAGTTTTTTGCCAAGTTTTGTAGCGCCCGCCTTCAGGCGGGCATCTTGGTTTCAATCGTATGCCCGCCTGAAGGCGGGCGCTACATGAAGATGAGATATCGCACGGCACTTAGCCATTTGAATTCCAAGCATGGGTAGCAAATGATTTGCAAGTGCAAGCGTCGGTGCATTTCGCGGATTCTTCAGGGCAGGGCGGGGGTCCCGTAAGCCGGATATGAAGCTTGGAAGAAGTAACTCCAGTTTGCAGGACTTGTACGCGGAAGAATCCGCGCGGATTCAGAAACGCTTTGAAGAAACAGGCGATGGAAAAGCGGTGATCCGTGACCGCACGGCGCTGATCGATTCCGTCGTCGTCGAGCTTTGGAACGAAGTCACCAGCGCAAACGGTCCGATGGAAGGTTTTTGCATTGCGGCCATGGGTGGATACGGCCGCCGGGGCTTATTTCCATATTCGGACATCGATCTCCTGTTTCTTTACGAGAAGGAAGGGTACGAGGAATTCCTCAGCCGCAAGGCCATTGCGCCACTTAGCCAGTCATTGTGGGATTTGCACCTCCGCGTAAGCCCTACCACGCGAACGCTCGCCGAATGCGGGAAGCTTTACCGCAATAACATCGAATTCAATATCTCCCTACTGGATTGCCGCTACATTTGCGGGGACGAAAAACTTTTTGAACGGCTTCAGACGCGCGTTCTGCCCGGAATGGTGATTCGCGAAGCCGAAACGCTGATGCAGGAGCTAACGGGGCTCGCCCACCAACGTCATCAAAAATACGGGCAAACGATCTTTCATCTGGAGCCGAATATCAAGGACGGACCGGGCGGCCTGCGCGATTTTCAAGTGGCTTGCTGGCTTTCGCAAATCGCAGAAATGAAGCGAACGCGTGAATGGAAAGACCCGGTAGAACTGTTGCCGCTGGCGTTGCGTTCCGATGCCGTCAAAGCGATTGATTTTCTGGACGCGGTTCGCTGTTACTTGCATTACCGGCAGGGCCGCGATCTTAACGTGCTGACCTACGAATTGCAGTCCCAGGCGGCAGCCAGCGGCATCGGCCTGCATGGGGTCAACGCGGCTTCGGCCAATGATTGGATGCGGATTTATTTTCGCCATGCCCGCGCCATATACCGGTTGACCGTTTTATTCGACGAGGTGCCACGAGCAAAACCGATCTGGATGCGCTGGCTGGGGACGCGCCGCTCTCCGCTCTCGACGCCCGATTTCAGCGTGCACGAAGATCGAATTTCTCTGCGCCAAGCCGCCTCGGTGGAAGATCCCAAAGTGTTGTTTCGCTTGTTTGAAATTATTGCGGCCCACGACCTTAAGCTGACCGCGGAAACGGAAAATGCGGTTGAGGCAGCATTGCCGCGGATTCAGAAATGGAACTCCACGAGCCCCGATCTGTGGGAGTACTTCCGCAAAATTTTGGTGTTGCCCTACGCAGCACCCTCGCTTCGCGCGATGCACCGCGTTGGGCTGCTCGATCTGCTCTTCAAGGAATTTAAGGCCATCGACTCGCTTGTAATTCGGGATTACTATCACCGTTACACGGTCGATGAACATTCGCTTGTCACCATTGAAAATCTGCATAACCTGGTCTCAAAAAGCGGCGGCATAGAACATCGTTTCGCTGACATTCTTTCCACCCTGGATCATCCCGAGTTGCTGTATTTATCCCTGCTGTTTCACGACGTCGGAAAGGGAATGGCCAACGACAGCCATGTGGATGGAAGTCTGGAAGCGGTTGCAAGCGTGTTTGACCGTTTGCGATTCGACACTTTTGGCCGTGAGACGGTCACATTCCTGATTGCCAATCACCTGCGCATGTCGGCAACGCTGATGCGCCGAGACATATTCGATCCGGAAGCTGTGCACGACTTCGCGAAGTCCGTGGGGACGATCGAGCATCTGAAGATGTTGACGCTCTTTACCTACGCGGATATCAAGGCGGTGAATCCCGAAGCTTTGACCCCCTGGAAAGCGGAAATGTTATGGCAACTGTATGCCGCGACGGAAAATTATTTGAATCGCTCGGTGGACGACCAGCGCATGTACCTGGCAGGCGAGGATGCTCAGCAATTGGAGCGACTTGTTCCAAAAGGCGAAGATGCCGTGGAAGCAGAAAGGTTCAGGAACTTTTTGGACGGCTTTCCACGCCGCTACCTGCTGACGCATTCCTCCTCTGAAATTTCCGCACACTATCGGATGTACCGGCGACTTGGCCATTCTCTTGCGGAAATCAGCATCACGAAGCGTGACCAGTATTATGAGCTGGTTTTGGTCACAAAGGACCGCCCCTTTTTGTTTGAGAGAGTGGTGGGAACAATTTCTTCCTGGGGCATGAATATTTTGAAGGCGGACGCGTGCGCCAACCGCAATGGAATTGTCCTGGACTCGTTGCGTTTCTCCGACAGGTTCCAGACACTCGATCATAATCCGTCGGAAATGGGGCGCCTGAAGCAGCAATTAATTGCGGCGATTTCGGGTGAGCTGGACGTTGCCGCGCTCATGAAAAGAAAATTTCAGCCGGAAAAACGCCCGCCGAAAGTCAGCGTCGATACGCGAATCCACATGGACAATGATTGTTCTTCGCACAGCACAGTGGTTGAAATTGTTGCGCTCGACCGGCCAGGACTCTTGTATGACATCAGCTCCACATTCGCGGAGCATCGTTTCAATATCGAAGTGGGCCTGATTGACACCGAGGGCGGAACAGCAACCGATGTGTTTTATGTGACGCAAGAGGGCGCAAAGCTTTCCTCAGAGCGACAGCAGGAATTGCAGATGGAATTACAAAACCGCCTGTAACCCGCATTGAAACACTTGCTATTATTAGTAATATAACGTAGGGTAATTCCGCCATACATTCAATTTGGATCCCCAAAATGGACCACCTGGCCCGAGGTTGTATATCCACAGTTTACCTTAGAAAATAGTTAGGCCCATTTACGGTTTCGTGATATGGTGCAATTGCGTTTGTTGCTCTTGTAAAACCTTTAGAATCGATTTAAAGGGGCAGCGGGTACAAGCTCGTGGCCTTTTTTTGAAGTACGGCTGGAGGCGGTCGAGAAGCACCAAATAGCTCAAATCAGTGAAAAGGAAACACCGTGAAAGAACAAGGAACAGTAAAGTGGTTCAATGCCAGCAAGGGATTCGGATTCATCCAGCGCCAGTCCGGCGAGGACATCTTTGTCCACTTTTCCGCGATTCAGGCGGAAGGGTATAAATCGCTGAACGAAGGCCAGGCGGTTGAGTTCGAAGTTACCTCCGGCC
>DATHNC010000165.1:0-37673 GCA_035486415.1 Saccharimonadales bacterium (SeqCode) | reverse complement strand
AAAAATTCGGCGAATGCGCCGTCGTGGCCGATGATTCCGAGGACGCGACGGCGCGCACAGTGCGTGGGGATTCCGCGGCGGCAATAGCTGCATGGTTTCCGGAAACCGAGGCCTGCGCATGACAAATTAATTTCGCCGACTACGCGGCGGCCGATCCAGCGGCTGTCTTTTGCGCTCGCAACGCGAATGACTTCGCCGACGAATTCGTGGCCCAGCGTGCCCTGAAAGTTGTGGTAGCCGCGCAGGATTTCGATGTCCGTATTGCAGATTCCGGTGAGGCGCACGCGGATGAGGGCCCAGCCAGCCTTTAAGCGCGGCAGAGGTTTTTGCAACACTGTGACGGCGCATTTGTGCGTAACTGCGGCTAGCATCGGCGGACATTGGAGCATAGGCAGGCTCGTTGGGCAAGGCGGGGCTTTAGTAGCACAGACTTCAGTCTGTGGGTTAGGTCTTGTAGCGCCGGCGTCTCGCCGGCTGGTTTCAGCTATCGCAACGCAGCGCAAAACCGCCGGCGGGACGCCGGCGCTACAAAAAAAGGGCACGGCGAACCGTGCCCTTTGGTTGCAATTTATTTTTGAACGAATGCTCTAGCTGCAGCCTGAGGTGCCGCCGCAATTTTCGCATTTGTAGCAGGCGCCGTTCGGGGTCATCAGCATGCCGCACTCGGAGCAAGTGGGCGCTCCATCGAACATGGGGCGCGCATCGCTGCGGGCGTTGGCGGCTGAGGAACGCGCGCCGGCCGGAGACGGATCGTCGTCAGCCGTGGGAATGAATGCGGGTGGCACAGCTGGCGTTGCGGCTATCGTGGCTGCGGGCAAGGAAGCTTCGCCGCTGTGCGTCAGATAGTCGGGAGAAATGAATCGGCCGCCGAGCCAGCGCCCGAGGTAATCGAGCACGGACTTGGCATATGGGATTGCCGGATGGCCGGTGTAGCCGGCGGGCTCAAAGCGCGTGTTGATGAATTTATCGACGAGGGCCTTCAGCGGCACGCCGTACTGCAAGCCGATGGAAACGGAAAGCGCGAAGCCGTCCATGAATCCGGAAAGCGTGGAGCCTTCCTTGGCCATCTTGATGAAAATTTCGCCGGGCTCGCCTGTTTCGTACATGCCGACGGTGATGTAGCCTTCGTGGCCGCCAATGGAGAACTTGTGCGTGATGGACTGGCGCTCGCTCGGCATCTTGCGGCGACGCGAACGCACAAAGAGTTCCTGCTGCTCGGCAACGGCTGTCGGGGCGGTTTCGGCGGGCTTGGCTGCTGCGGCAGCGGCAGGCTGCGATTGCTGCGCGGTGTCTTTTTTGTCGCCGGCGGCCGAGAGCGGCTGCGAGCCTTTGGAATTGTCGCGATAGATGGCCACGGCTTTTACGCCAAGCTTCCATGACTCGATATACGCCTGCATGATGTCTTCGACCGTAGAATCTTCGGGCATGTTGATCGTCTTGCTGATCGCGCCGGAGAGGAAGGGCTGGGCCGCCGCCATCATTTTCAAGTGACCGCGCCAGGCGATGGAACGCCCGCCGGGCGCTGCCAGAGAGCAATCGAAGATCGCGAGGTGCTCGGTCTTGAATCCGGGCGCGCCTTCGATCTTGCCGTTGCGATCGACGTAGGAAACGATCTGCGAAGTTTCCTCGGGCGTGTAGCCAAGCTTCATGAGCGCCGCGGGAACGGTGTTGTTCACGATCTTGATCACACCGCCGCCGACGAGCTTTTTATATTTCACAAGCGCGAGGTCGGGCTCGATGCCGGTGGTGTCGCAGTCCATCATGAAGCCGATGGTGCCGGTGGGCGCGAGCACGGTGACCTGCGAATTCTTGTAGCCGAATTTTTCGCCAAGAGAAAGAGCGGAATCCCAGGACGCTTGCGCGGCGCTGAGCAGCGAAGGCTGCACGCTTTCCGCCTTGATGGGGCGCATCGAATCGCGATGCATTCGAATCACTTCGATCATCGGCTCGCGGTTAACGGCATAGCCGGCGAAGGGCCCGAGACGCTCCGCAATGCGCGCGGACTGCGCGTAGGCTTCTCCGCACATGAGCGCGGTGACGGTGGCGGCCATGTCGCGCCCGCCATCGGAGTCATAGGGCAACGCCATGGACATCAGGAGCGCGCCAAGGTTGGCGTAGCCAAGGCCCAGCGGGCGGAACTTGTGCGAGTTGTCGGCGATGCGCGGCGTCGGGTAGCTGGCGTTGTCCACCAGGATTTCCTGCGCCGTGATGGTGACGTCGACGGCGTGGCGGAAGGCTTCCACGTCGAACGAGCCGTTTGAATTCAAATACTTCATCAGGTTGAGCGACGCGAGGTTGCACGCCGTGTCGTCCAGGAACATGTATTCCGAGCAAGGGTTCGAGGCGTTGATGCGCGCCGTGGTCTTGCACGTGTGCCAGCGATTGATTGTGGTGTCGTACTGCATGCCGGGATCGCCGCACTGCCAGGTGGATTCGGCCATGCTATGCAGGAGTTCGCGCGCGCCAAATTTCTCGACAGGGTTACCGTCATTCACATTGCGTGTCCAGAAGTCGCGGTCTTCCTCGACAGCTTGCATGTAATCGTCGGTGACGCGGACAGAGTGGTTCGCATTCTGGAAAAAGATGGACGAGTAAGCTTCGCCGTCAATGGCGGGATCGTAACCCTGCTCGATGAGCACGCGCGCCTTGCGTTCTTCTTTCATCTTCGAGTCGATAAATTCGACGATGTCCGGATGATCGACGTTGAGGATCACCATCTTGGCGGCGCGGCGCGTCTTGCCGCCGGATTTAATTACGCCGGCAAACGCGTCAAAACCTTTCATGAAACTTACAGGGCCGGAGGCGATGCCGCCGCCGGAAAGCGTTTCGCGGCTGCCGCGGAGCGAGGAAAAATTCGTGCCCGTGCCGGAGCCCCACTTGAAGAGCATGCCTTCGGTCTTCGCCAAGTTCATGATCGATTCCATGTTGTCCTGAACCGAGTTGATGAAGCAGGCCGAGCATTGCGGCTTGGCTTGCACGCCGACGTTGAACCAGACGGGCGAATTGAAAGCCATCTTTTGTTCGACAAGCAAGTGGGTCAGGTCGTCGCGGAAAGCGTCACGCGAAGCTGCGTTGGCAAAATAGTTGCCCTTTTCCCCCCAAATGACGATCGAATCCACGACCCGGCCGATGAGCTGGCGAACAGAATTCTCGCGCTCCGGCGTGTTGGGTTTCCCGTGAAAATATTTTGAGGCGACAATGTTCGTCGCGGTCTGCGACCAGCCCTTGGGGACTTCCACATCTTCCTGGCGGAAAATGGTCTTGCCCTTTTCGTTGCCGATCAAGGCTACGCGGCGTTCCCATTCGACCGCATCGAAGGGAGATACGTGACCGTCCGTAAAATATCGCTCGAATACGAGGCCGGTGCGGGTCTCGGTTCCAGCAGGCGTTGGTGCGCCAGCTTGCATTACCGTCTTTTCGTTAATAGCCACTTTCGTTTGTGACATCGCCGCCTCCGCGCAGTAAGGCTCCCCTGCGCAGAGGGGAACCCCTTTATTTTACTCCCGAAAACGGGAGCACGCAGCAACCTGATTCTCAGCAGGCCGCCGCATCGTTCAAATACTTAACACCAGGAATTTTCGAGCATCCTGGTTACTACATCCGCCTTGGTCACTTGCTCCCAGGCTGATTCAATCCACGAAAGTGGAGCCGCACTCGAAAAAAGGAAAAAGCCTCCCCCTGCATCTCGCCGTGGCCGTCAGCGACCCTTGGCGTAATGCATTCCCTCGCCAACCGCGCTGGGAGCGCCGGCTACGGGGAGAAAAAGAAAGCCTCCTCGATGTGTCTTTGAATCCCTGCAGGTTGCGTCAATCGACTTTGGGAAATTCCCGTGGATGATTGGGCCGCCCATTTGTCGAATCACGATCCCTGAATCCGAGGGCGCAATGTAATCAAGAGAGAAAATTCTGTCAAGTGGGAAATTAACTCTTAAGCACAAAATCTTGTTACCCCGTGTTTAAAATGTCTATCCCTAGTGGTTCGGTTCCGAAATGACACAATCGGTTAAAAATGCTTTCCGAACCGATATTTCTCTTTCCCTCTTCTTGAACTGTAACACGCCGCGACGATTGTAAGAAAATTGCCTGTGGATTTAAAAGCGCGAAACGATAAAAATTCCTGCGCCGATCGCCAGAGCATCCTCCAAAGTTGCAATCACAAAATCCGGAATTTTGAAATCTTTCACCAGATGCGCCCGCGCCTGATACCCGCCAAAAGCGCCGGCAATGCCAGCCGCCGCACCCAGAAGCGATCCGATCGCAATGGATTGCCCTTGCGACGCCAGAAGTACCGCACCGCACAGGCCGCCGAATAGAATGCGCGGAATTAATCCCGACGGGTCTGTCCTTTTGGGCGTGGAAGGAAGCTGGTCGGTAATAAATTCCACGAGAGCAAGCAGGGTAAATATCGCGACCGCCGCTGTCGTGCTCATAAAATGCAACGGCGTTCTGTTGAGATTGATCCAGTTCAGGTGAGAGCCCCAGGCCACAATGGCCGGACCCGTGAATGTACGCAAGCCGCAGACAAAGCCAATCAGAAGCGCCGAGATGAAGACCGCGGTGAGAGACATCATATCCACCTCAATCGTGTAACTGTCACATGGGCAATTTCAAACCATTCGCGTCTCGATATGGATTCCCGACGCCAGTGTTCGATGCACCGGACATTTATTGGCAATCTCCAGGAGTCTGGACCGTTGTGCCTCGGACAAATTTCCCCTCACATGAATGTCGCGCTCAATTTGATCGAGCCTTGTCTCCTTCGTTCCGCAATCGTCGCAATCGGCGGCGTGAATTCTGGTGTGGCGAAGATGAACGATGACGTCTTCGAGGGGCCACGCTTTGCGGCGAGCATACATGGACATCGTCATCGATGTGCACGCTCCGAGTGCTCCGAGCAATAAATCGTACGGATTGGGTCCTGTATCCGTGCCGCCCGCGGAAACGGGCTCATCCGAAATGATGGTATGCGGCGCGATTTGAATTTGTTGGGCAAGCCCTTTACCGCTTCCGCGAACGTACACAGTCCGCACTTCACTATTTTCCATCGTTTATCCTAGGCTGACGCGTGTTTGCTGCGCTGAAAAAAGGAAAGAAGCTCCGCATTGATCTGATCTTTGTGCGTGGAACAGATTCCATGCGAGCCGCCCGAAATAATTTTTATCGTTGCGCCCTTCACCAGCTTGGCCGACAGCAGCGCTGTGTCTTCAATGGGCACAATCTGGTCGTCATCACCGTGAATGATGAGAGTCGGAATGTCAAATTTTTTAAAGTCGTCAGTGAAATCCGATTCAGAAAACGCTTCGATGCAATCGTATACGGCTTTGAGGCCGGACTGCATGCCCTGCATCCAGAATGAATCGCGCAAACCCTGAGAGACTTTTGAACCCGGGCGATTGGCGCCGTAAAAAGCTTCGCTCAAATCCTTAAAAAATTGCGAGCGGTCGGCCCTGACTCCTGCGCGAATTTTATCGAATGTTTCGATGGGCAAACCTTTCGGATTCGTTGCAGTTTTAAGCATCAATGGAGTTACGGCAGAGATCAACACGGCTTTGTCGACACGTTTTGTGCCATGCCGGCCGATGTATCGCGCGACTTCGCCGCCGCCCATCGAATGACCCACGTGAATCACATCGCGCAGGTCGAACGCTTCCACGATGGCCGCGAGGTCGTCCGCAAATGTATCCATGTTGTTGCCGTTCCACGGTTGCCCCGATCGCCCGTGGCCGCGGCGGTCATGCGCGATGCACCGGTAGCCGTGATCGGCCAGAAACATCATCTGGTCTTCAAAAGCGTCGGAACTGAGGGGCCAACCATGGCTGAAAAAAACAGGCTGTCCTGTGCCCCAATCCTTGAGGTAAATCTGTGTTCCGTCTTTGATTGTAATTCTTGGCAAGGTGCCTCCTTCTTATTCGGAATTTATGCCTTTCACGTGCAGTAGCAAAGGCCCTTATGGGGGAATGAGATATTTGAGATTTAATGATTCCGTGATGCCCGCGCGTGCTGGTCGCAATCGTTAGGGGCCAGTGGCTGGTTCGTTAATCTATTTATAATACTGGGCCGGCATTGTTAACTGGCTGACTTTATTTAGCAAATCTTGCTGAATGTAAATTTCCGTCAAACGGATTCAAGCAAAAAATATTTATTCGTTTTTCGATCCACCCAAGATCAATTCAAATTTTCTGCCAACCTGTTGGCAACTTTGCAATAATGCTCGCGCGTCATAGGGGCGGTCTATACACGATTCATTGTAGGGAGCGACGAAAGCTGAATTCCATAAGAGTTGCGACACATGGGCAATTAAATTCATCGCAAGTAGTGGAAGGGGCCAAGATGAGCGTTCGCATTTCGGGTTGTCACGGGGTGATGAAAATAATTCGACAGGGTCTGCTGGTCGTCATCGCTGGAGCAGGGCTTTTGGGTTGCCAGGGGAATTATCCTGTAACTTTTCCCGCTGATTGGAATATTCAAAGTTCGCCTCTCACGGCTGCGGCGCAGGCGAACGTTTCTTCGTCAGCTCATGGCTCGAGCGGAACGCCCGGATTGATTGGCGGATTGCAGCGACAGGCCGATTGTTCGCTGACCTATCTCGATTTTTCCTATGCCATACAGGTAACCACAGCGACGGTAGTTCCCAAATCGCAAATTCCTCACTACGAAACAACGCTTCACGACAATGCATCGCTCAACACAACCGCTGATCGATTCTTATCAGGTTGCGTGGACGCCAGCTCTGGAACCAGTTCCCGGCCATTTCTTTTTCTGGGACCGGACAAAAGTGGACATCAGCTCGTCGCGCTGCCCGGGATAAATGGAGTCGTGACCAGCGGATTCAAGCGCGATGGAAGCTATTTGCAACCCGCAACGCAAAGGACGCAGATAAAATCCGCCTCCATCCTGAGTGGAGATTTGAACAAGGATGGAAATGCGGATGTGGTTTCCATCAATTCAAATTCGATCCAGTCCTCGGTGACCGTATTTCTGGGGAACGGAGACGGGACTTTCCAAGCGGGAGCTGACTATGGTTTGCCCGGGGCGAATGCGCATTATGCCGTGCTCGACGATTTGAATGGGGATGGCATACTGGATTTGCTGGTGAGTTCGGATTCGCCCACATTTGCGTTTTCAATTTTTTTTGGTAATGGCGACGGCACCTTTCAACCGCCTCGAATTTTTACTCCCCCAAATCCGAATTTAAATTTCAATCAAGCATTTATTACAGCGGATGTAAACGGCGATGGAATTAAAGATATCGTGACAGCTCAAGGGCAAGTTTTTCTGGGGAAAGGCGATGGAGTTTCATTTACCGGAATATCGCAGCCAACAATCTTTCCTGGCAGTTCCTCCACCAACAATCTCGTGCGATCCATCGTAGCAGCCGATTTCAATCACGATGGGAAAATGGATTTGGCGACGGATAATGGTTCTGTGATTCGCATTTATGTCGGGCAGGGTGACGGAACATTTGCAGCGGGCCCGACCTATTCCACGATTCCAAACTCCGGGTTGCTAACGGCAACAGACCTTGACGGCGACGGAAATATCGATCTTTGGACCGGATATGGCGGCAATGGGATTTATAGCGGAGACGGCTACTTGCCCGATGTTGCCTACGCGCTGATGGGCAAAGGGGACGGAACATTTGTGGGCACTTCCGGATTGCCGGAGTCACTCACGCTCGGAGCTTCCGCAAATGCGCACGCAATACCGGATGTTTCCTCTGGCTTGACGATCACCTCACCGCAGCCTGGCACCGTGACGGTTGCCGCGGGGCAAACTTCTCCGCCTTTCGTCGTGGTTGTCACTTCGCCCACGAACACGATGCAGACGATCACATTTGCATGCTCCGGTTTGCCGGTGCTGGCAACGTGCGTATTTCCGTCAGGGCCGGTGAATCTCACTACCAGCGTTAACACCGCGCAGGTGAGCATCATGATCGCTACGACAGCAAGTGGGACAGTAACTCCCAAGAATCGATTCTTCCCGCCATCCAGTTGGGTGATTGCAGATAGTTTGCTCCTGATAAGCGTGATGACATCTTTCATTTTCTCAGTGCGCGCACGGAACAGAAATCTTCGATGGGCGGCGAGCTTGTGTCTGCTGCTGATGACCGCAACGCTCTTCGTTGGATGCTCGAGCAGCTCAAGCTCGACTACCACGGGAGGGACGCCGGCCGGAACCTATGCCGTGACGATTTCGGCGAATGGAGTGAGCGGCACACCGGTAAGTACTCCGAACCCGCTTACTTTGAAGGTAACGCAATAGCTGCATAGAAATCTTTTAGATCAGCAATCGGCGATTTCACACGCCGTTTTGTAAAAGCTTGCCGCGCGCGCATTTGGTCGGCATGATTGAAGCTCGATGGTTTGCTAAACAGGCTGTGGAAAAAAGGACTTGTTCTGTCATTCTGAGCGAAGCGAAGAATCTCTCTTCGATTTAAGTATTGGAAAAGAAACAAGGAGAGATTCTTCGCTTCGCTCAGAATGACAGAGTATTGGGTTTTTCCGCAGCCTGTAAAGCCCGCGATTGCAGTCAAGGAGCAAGTTCATGAGCAATGAGCATTCCGACGCGCTGGTATTTTTCGGTGCTACCGGAGATTTGGCCTACAAGAAAATTTTTCCCGCACTGCAAGCGATGGTGAAGCGAGGCAACCTAACTGTGCCCGTAGTGGGCGTGGCGAAAGCTGGATGGAATCTGGACCAGCTTCGGGCGAGAGCAAAAGATAGCCTGGAAAAACACGGCGGCGTTGACCCCGCGGCGTTCGAGAAATTGAGCGGGCTGTTGCGCTATGTTGACGGCGACTACCAGGATCCGGCCACATTCGCGGCATTGCGCGATCAACTCAAGGACGCACAGCGTCCGGCGTATTATCTGGCGATCCCGCCTGTGCTGTTCGAGACAGTGGTCGAAAATATCGGAAAATCCCATGGCGCGGGAAACGCCCGGGTGATCGTGGAAAAACCTTTTGGGCATGATCAGAAATCCGCCTCGGAATTGAACAGGATTTTGCTGACTATTTTCGACGAATGCTGTATTTTCCGCATCGATCATTTCCTTGGAAAGCGGCCCGTGGACAACATGCTGGTTTTTCGCTTCGCCAATTCGTTCGGGGAAGCTTTTTGGAACCGCACTTACATTGAGAGCGTGCAAATCACCATGGCGGAAAATTTTGGCGTGCAGGGCCGCGGCGCTTTCTACGATGGAACCGGAACAATCCGCGATGTAGTGCAGAATCATCTTTTTCAAGTCCTTTCCAACCTGACGATGGAGCCTCCGGTGCGGGCGGACAGCGAATGCCTGCGCGATGAAAAAGTAAAAGTGCTGAAGGCCATCCCGCCGATTGACGAAAAGAATCTGGTTCGCGGACAGTTTGCGGGATACAGGGACGAGACGGGAGTGGCTAAAGATTCGCAGACAGAAACTTTTTCCGCTTTGCGCCTGGAAATTAATTCGTGGCGATGGAAGGGCGTTCCTTTTTATATTCGCGCGGGGAAAAGTTTGCCGGTCACCTGCACGGAAATACTTGCCAAATTTCGCAAGCCGCCCACGCTTATCCCCGACAGAGTTTTGACTGAAAATCATGTTCGGCTGCGTCTGAGCCCGGACGTAGTGATCGCCATGGGGCTGATGACGCTGGCGCCGGGCGACGGCATGATTTTCCAGTCCAACGAAATGGTGGCCACGAATTCCGCTGGTTCCGCCGAGATGGACGCGTACGAGCGATTGCTCGGCGCAGCGATGGCCGGGGAGAATTCTCTTTTTGCGCGCGAAGATTACGTGGAAGAAGCCTGGCGGATTGTCGATCCCGTGCTGAAAAAGGGCACACCGGTTTACCCCTATGCGCAAAATTCGTGGGGGCCGGCGGAGGTTGAACGCGTTACTCCGCCTGGCGGGTGGGATGATCCAGTTTGCTAACCGGAAGGTTTCTTGGCCAGCGATTAGCGGCTGGCGATTGCGCGAAACTTTATCGGGAGTGCGGGCGTCTCTTTAATACGAAGGCGTGTTGGATTTGATCAGATAAATTAAGGGCTTCGTGGATAAGCCATTCAGCAGCTGCAATCGCGACAACTAAATGGTGCGATGAATTGGGTTGTACAAGAATGTGCGAATTGTAAGGTCAGAATTGATCAATTATTGCTCAATCATTGTGACTCAAGGGGAGGAAGTATGAATCGTTTGGTCAGGAATTTTTTTGCGACCGGGATCGCCTGCGTTGGGCTGATGGCCAGCTGGGCCAGTGTGCCTGCAATCGCCGCCGATGATGCCGTGGTTACCGCGGACAAGGCTGTGGTGGCGGCGCTGGCGAAGGGTGACAAAGCTGCTGCAAATAAATGGCTCGATCCGGATTTCAGTTGGATCGATTCGGAAGGAATTATGTGGGCCAAGGACGACGCTTTCCGCGGCGGCTTGAAACCACTTGTTCTGCCCGGAGACAACGTAAAGATCATCGAGCACAAATACGGTAAGAGCGTCGTGTGGATCCAATGGAATCAGGACAATAAATATTCCGCGAGATTCTGGGTGAAGCGTCCCGCGGGCTGGAAACTTCTGCACACCACGGAAATTGCGGCGATGCCCAAGCGGGATTTCCAAACTGTGGAACCCACCTACGAGATTCCCTGCAACAATCCTTGCAAGGCTGTGCCCTACAAACCAATTTCAGCGGGCGAAAAAGCTTCGCTCGATGAATGGCAAACGCAGGAATCCAGCCAGGAAAATTGGGAGAAACACGTCGCTGACAATCTGGATCAGCGCGTTGTCAGCACCTACGGTGGCGCGTCGCCATCGAAGGCGGATCGCATCGCTGGCATGAACAAGCGCAAGGCGGCAAATGCGAACGCTCCGAAAGTAGGAGCTGCGCCCGCGCTTTGGATTCGCACATGGGACTTCGGCGACGCGGTGGTGATGGTTTCCGTGCAACCGACCTATGGCGATAAAGCGTACTGGTCCAGCCGCGTGCTCGCTCCAAACGAGTCCGGCCTGTGGCAAATGATGGAGAGCTATCACAACTATATTCTGGCTTCGCCCGTGATGACAGCGACGCCGAATCAACCTGATTTGAAATAACAGGCAGACAATTCATCAGCAGAATTGAAATTAAAAACGGCTCAGGAGAGGAAAACTTTCCTGAGCCGTTTTGATTTTCAAATTGCGTGTTTATTTCTAAATCGAAAACTACTTGTGGAAGCGGCCCACGAGCACGCCCTTGCCCAAAATGTGTCCGTCGATTGCAGCCAGAACATCGGGACGTGTGGCATCCGCGCCGAGAGTGAGCTTCGTATCGAGGGCGAAGAGTTCAAACGTGTAGTGGTGGTAAGGGCCTACGGCTGGAGCGCCGGGTCCAAGATAGCCGACAGCTCCGCGCCGATTTTTCGCCTGCACAGTTCCATCGCTCATCATTGCTGTCGGCGGCACGGCTTCAGGAAGTCCGGTGGCCGTTCCCGGAATGTTGAACGCCAACCAGTGAAGCACGTCGGTAGTTTTCTTATCAAGCGCTGCGTCGGGATCATGAACGAGTAGAACGAAGCTCACCGTGTTGGGCGGAACGTTAGTCCACACCAGCTTGGGTGAAACGAAGTCGGTGACCGATTGCGTAAATTTTCCAGGAATGATCGAGCCGTCCTCAAACGCGGGAGAACTGATCGCTAAACCAGGGGCTGCCGGGGCAGCTGCCGGCGGAGCCTGCGCCATTGCGGGCGCTGAAACAACCGCGGAAATTCCCAAAATCGCGCATGCGGTAAGGATTTGCCTGAATTTCATTTTGCGTTTCTCTCCTTTTGGATTTGGCAGGAATGCTGTTTGAATTAAAAGCTCAGGTAATGTACGCCGGTGCGAATCATCCCGCAATGGCGGAGTAGTGATTTCAGTAACACAGGCTTCAGCCTATGGATTTTAATCCTTGCGAGGACTAACCCCCACAGGCTGAAGCCTGTACTACAAAACACTTTTAGCGCTAGGGGAGCGGCGCGAGCGGAGGAGTTTTTCCTCCGGGTGTCGGATCTTCATTTGTATTGCTCAACATCGCCGCGGTGATGTATGTGCCGGTTACGCCGATCAGATCGACGATTTGTTGATCGTTGAATACGGCGCGAATCTTTTTAAATGTGGCGTCGCTGACAAAGTGCTTGGTCGAAAGCTCCATGCAGAAATCGTAAACCGCTTCCTCGTCCGGCGCCATGGAAGCGGGCCGCTTCCCTACTTTCAGGTCGTCAGCAACGGATTGCGGCAGGCCCGCTTTGAGCGCGAGCGGATAATGAGCCGACCACTCCACCTGCGATGTCCACAGGCGGCCCTGGATCAAGATTGCGAATTCATTCAGCTTGCGCGGCACGGAAGTATTGAAGCGCAAATAATCGAGCAGGGAAAACATGCGCTGGCCCATGACCGGACTGCGCAGCATCATGTTGTAGGGTCCGGTGATTCCGATGCTCGAAACTTTTAAAACCTCGTCGGCAAATGGCTTCTGCTGATCGTTCAATTGCTCCATTTTCATTACTGGAAATCGCTGTTCCTTCTCTGAAGAATTCACTGGTGCCCCCGACATCATAAGTGTTAAACCAATTCCTGCCGATGCGCACAACGCTAACACGATCCTACGCTTCATTTCTTTTCCTCCACATTTTAAATAAATCCGCGGATTTCTTTATCTGAAGGCAACATATATCCGCTCGCCGGGGAATGCAACGCCCCCAGCACATTTTGCGATTGCGATGATTATCGTGGAGGATTTTTCAGTTGCAAGCAACAAATTGCGCAGGGTCTGAAGACCGATCCGCGCGAAAGCAAACCATCATAAGGGAAAGCTTGGTTGAAGTCGGCCGCAATTTTTATAAATTCTCGATTAACAAGGCGCAAGAAGCGAAAGGTTTTCCAGTTTCGATTCCGCGCGAAATTCCGCTTCCCGCAACATGTATGCGGCGAGTTGATAAGCCTGCTCGTGCGCATGGAACGTCGCGTCCGGGGGCATGGGATCCATCATGCGGGATGTCCAATCGAGGAAATGTATTGCGGGTCTTGTTCTGACATGGCTTTCGGAGCGCGCTTTTAATTCTTCCATCGCATTGACCAGACTCGCGGAGAGAGCCGATAGTTCCACGGCGCTTTCTCTGTTTGGGCGCGCGCACAAAAAGCGGCAACGGGCGGCGGCCTCCGCCATGCTTCCGAGCAAGGCGATGAAGCGCGCAGTCTGCATGTCTCGCGCACCTGCACGGCGAATGATCGACGGACCAAATGACGATTCGATTTCCGAAGTGGAATTACCTGTCATAGGACTGTCTTCGGTTGCACAGAAAACATGCGCGAAAATATGGCGCAGCTCGCGCGTGAGCTTCTGGTCGGGAGAAAAGCAACTCTGATGCAGAGGCTGGTAAGAAATCCCGCCAAGTGGATCCGCTTCGGGATCAAGGTAAAAAGTTTCCCACGCGGATGCACTCCGCCGGGCGATCTCCGCACGCAATTCACTTTCGTCAATAAGACAGAGGCAATACAGTGCCGTGGCCAGGACCAACTGGGGATGAAGCAAGACGAGATCCGATCCTAAAGGCCACTGCAGGATAACGTGCCCTTCATCCCAAGGCGCCGTTTCGGCAAAATATGCAGTCGAGCCAAAAAGCGAAAGAGTCCGGCAACCAACAGCAGCGGCGATGTGAATCGCGCCCGTATCATTGCTGACCAGCAGGTCGGCACGAGTCAGAAAAAAAGCCAATTCCGGAACAGATGTCTCTCCGCAAAAGTTGGCAATTCTAACCGTGCTACGGGCCTGCACTTCCGCACATGTTTCGCGATCGGAAGGCGCTCCGACCAAGGCGGGCACGAGCCCATGTGAGACTAATCCCTCCGCCAGAAATGCGAAATCGGCCGGAGGCCAGCGGCGGACGGCATCACTGGATCCGGGGTTCATGGCCACGATGCGCCCCAGAGGAATTTCAAATGGCAATTTGGATGCGACAGGAACATGAGAGCGAGCCTGGAAAAAATCCTCACTCAAAGACTGGCCGCTGGCACGCCATAAATCGACGAGATTAAACCAATTCTGATCGCGAAAATTGGCGCGGGCGCACAAATAGATTTGCGCCGGATGATGAAATAATATCTCTCCGGCGGCGGTGATTACCGGACCAACCACTTTTTTACTTTTCGTATTTTTCGCAATGAATGCGCCAATGGGCGAATACGTGCAATTCACGATGCGGTCATAGCCGGGGAGCCCGAGAGTGCGCAGCACTTCTTCCGCTTCGCGCGGAATCCGGGTTGGATTCGCGCGGCTTAGCTCAATGCTTTTGTCCATCTCCCGAATGCTGATTGGGAGCGAATGTTCCGGCAGGCCATGTACCTTTCTTAATCCGATGCCTTCTACAATTTCGCGGAGAGAATCGAATACAAGAACATCCACGCTGCCGGCGCGATTATTCCTGACCAGTTCGCCGAGCAAAGGCGTGGTTTGAATCACATCGCCAAGCCGCCCGAGCTGTATAACCAGGATACGAGCCATGTCGCTCCATTTTTTATTAAAACTGGGGCAAGTGATCGTTATGCTGGCCCAACAGACATATCGGCAATTTCAGTTGATTCATGAGGGACAAACGTGTGCTTACGAGAAACCATGCGACGGTACTTAGGGCAGGCGTTCGAGATGCAATCTGAGAAAAGAATCATTAGAGAAGGAGTGCGAATATCATTTTCCTCTTGAAGATTCATATACGCGCTTTGAAATAAAAATACTATTCAGGAAAGCCACGTGAGTAAATGCTTGCGGGAAATTTCCCACCTGGCGTTGTTCGCTGGGGCTATATTCCTCGGAAAATAGTCCCACGTCATTTCGCAGCCGCATCAATCTCTCCAGGAGCTGCTTTCCTTCCTCATATCTTCCCGAAATAAAATAATTATCCGCGAGCCAAAAACTGCAAGGGAGAAAAACACCTTCGCCCGGAGGAAGGCCATCGATATTCTCTTTGGTGTTGTAACGCAAAACATATCCGTTCCTCATCAGCATCTTTTCAACGGCGCGGATCGTGCCTTGCACTTTTTCATCGCTGACGGGAAGGAAACCCGTTCTTGGAATCAACAATAAACTGGCGTCCACCTCTTTTGAACCATAGGACTGCACGAAACTCCCAAGTTCAATATCGAATCCGCTGCGGCAGACTTCCGTGTGGATTTCTTCGCGGCACTCTCGCCATCGGTCTAACGACCCTTTCAGCCCGAACCTCTCGCAACTTTTGATCGCGCTATCAAATGCGTACCAACACATTACTTTGGAATGTGTGAATTGGCGGCGAGGTCCGCGGACTTCCCAAATGCCATCGTCCGGCTCGCGCCAGGTTCCGGTCAAATGATTGAGCAAATTCCATTCGAGGTTGATGTTAGGACCATGATTTAAAAGTTTTTCACCCCGCGCGTAGTGCAATAAGCCGACGATTTCTCCATAAATATCGAGTTGAAGCTGTTCTGCTGCCGCGTTTCCTACCCGCACAGGTTTCGAACCTTCGTAACCTGGCAGCTTATTCAATTCCCATTCCCTGAGGTCCTTCTCTCCGCCCAGCCCGTACATGATCTGAACCTGGTCTGGACTTCCGGCCACTGCGCGCAGCAGCCAATTCTGCCAGGCGATCGCCTCCTGGTAATACCCGGCCTGCGTCAGTACCCACAGAGTGAAGCTGGCGTCCCGAAGCCAGCAAATTCGATAGTCCCAATTTCTTTCGCCTCCGATTTTTTCAGGTAGAGAGGTCGTAGGAGCCGCTACGATTCCGCCAGTCGGCCAATAGGTTAAGGCTTTCAAAGTAATCAGCGAACGGTTGACTTCTTCCGCCCACGGCCCTTGATACGTACTCATGCTCGACCATTTTCGCCAAAACTGTTCCGTCTTATCGAGCGCATCCATTGGATCGATTTCTCTCGCAGAGGGCAAATGGGAGGGCGTATAGCTGAGGACAAAAGGGATCGACTGTCCTTCGGCAACCGTAAATTCCGAGACGGTGCTCAAATCTTCTCCATGGATGGGGACGGATGATCGCAGCACCACTTTATTCGGCCCGGAAATTGCCCGAATCGACGTATCGGTGATTCGCGTAACCCACGGCACAGATTCTCCGTAATCGAAACGAAGAATCAATTCCATCTTCATCGCCACCTGTCCGCGAACACCCCGAACAATCCGCACCAGGTTTGACTGCCTCCCGCGCAAGGGCATGAAGTCGATCAGCATCATTGATCCATCTTCGGTTTCGAATTCAGTTTCAAGGATTAATGTTTGCGGCCGGTACCGGCGCGTGATCTTTTTTGCGGGAACCGCCGGGGCGATGCTCCAGCGTCCATTTTCCGGCAAGCCAAGCAGTGCGGCGAAGCAGGCGCTCGAATCGAACCGCGGCCAGCACAGCCAGTCAATCGATCCGTCTTTCGCCACCAGCGCAGCGGTTTCACAGTCTCCAATCATCGCGTAATCTTCAATTCGAGATGGCATAAGGAATCCTCAACATGAAATGACTAGCGCTCAAAGAAAAAATGAAGATCAATTTTCTCAAGAAATCGTGAGTGAAATTCCGCGATAGGCTCCAATTCTGGCTCCACAGGCTGCGGAAAAACCAAATACTCTGTCATTCTGAGCGAAGCGAAGAATCTCTCCTTGTTGCTCTTCCTTTACTTAAATCGAAGAAAGATTCTTCGCTTCGCTCAGAATGACAGAACAAGGCCTTTTTTCCGCAGCCTGTTGGCCCCAATTCAGACCTGGCCATTCCATCGGCGAGGCCATCCCAAGTTTATTTCAAGTTTTCAAATCAAAATCGTGTCTGCGGGAAATAACTCGTGAAACTCGGGTTTTCTGTGTACGCCGCTGAATAAGAATTCATCTGTCTGTCGGGACTTTCATTGCGAGGTCTTCCCTTTGATATTCCCACAGTTCTGAAATCAACAAGCCTCCCGTTGCAATGTCACACTGCTGCAGATAAAAGCCTGCGGAAAGGAGGAGAGCTGCATGCGGAGTGATTCGCGTGACGCGCAATCCGGTTGCGACTCGAAATGCGGCATATAAAGCTCGAATGATTGCTCCGGTCCAAACTCTGCCGAATATGGATTGAGAATATCGGAATTCCGACACAACCCACTTCGCCCTGGGACACGCCCATTTCATCATCTTCAAAATCAGTATTTGAATATCGTCGTGCGTAAGGCAATCCAGGAAAAAATGTGTGGCAAAAAGGTCATAGTCGCCCAGAGGCGGCACAAAGGTCAGGATATCCGCGCAAAAGAACTGCACGCGATTTCTATAATTCTTGCCAAGCCGGGTGACGCGACGCTCCGCGACCCGCAGCATTTCCATGCTTAAGTCCACATACGTGACCTCAACCTCCGGATTGGCTAGAAGCAATTCCGCCAGAAATCTCCCGTCGCCTCCGCCGCATAGCAATGCCCGCCTGCTTTCTCGAAGCCGGTCCACGTACGCAAAACGGCGGCATTCCAGGGTTCTGCTGAAGCTCAAATGCTCTGCTGCCTCATACCAGTGTGCAATCCGGTCGCAATTCATTTTTGGCGTGGATTGAATCATGTTCGCTCGATTCACAAACGAAGCAGGAATAGTGCCGGGGTCAGCAGAGCGGCGTCCGCCAGTATACGCAAAGCCTGAGGCGAAAAATGGTTGCTTCGCCGCTCGACCGCCATAAGGCACAAAAGTGAAAGGATGGATGCCTCCGCCATCTCCGCACGGATTCCGTTACGTGACGCAAAAAAAATAATACTGCACGCGCACAAAATTAAAATCGTAGCTGCGATTTCAATGCGTGTATCAACCAACCGGACCAGCCAGTAGGGCCGTTTCTCCCATCGCAGCTCCCCGCGGTTATGTTCCCAGCACTCGATTGAGAGACAGTTCAATGCGCACAGTCCCGCGAAGAGAAGGACTTCCGGCATTAGGGAATTCCGCAACCCTTCCGCATGTATCCAGGCAGGGATCGCGGCACCCGCGGCAAATATCCCTCCGGCTACAATTTCTTTTGGAAACCACTGATTTACGCGATCAGAAACTCCGTGGATGCCGAGAAAATAAAAAATTACGGCTGCGCTCATGATGAGCCCTGCAATTCGAGTTTGAATACCAATCTTCTCAAGAAGAATCACACCTGCGGCTAGAATGATGGGAGGTAAAACGCAAAGAATGGCTCGGCCATGCCGCGTATAAAATTTATGGCGGTCGGAATATGCCGCCAACACAGGAGTGCGCAATCCATCGAGAACGCGGTCGCTGACATAAATGATCCAAACCGCGAAGGTCAGGGCCGCTAATTCCCAAGGCTGAAAAGGGAGCTTAAATTGTTGCATAAAAAGCAGCGCCCACAAGCAAACAATGGTTGGCGCATCCAGACTCAGCAGATTCCACCACATCCACAGCGGATATCGTTCCCGGCGCCGATGTCCCGCCAACTGGGCCGCGTACCTGGCTGCTTTCGCAATCGTTGCATCCATGGAATCGCTTTGCATCTCGTTACTATCTTATTTCATTTTGAGATTTTCTGGGCTAAACGCCCGAAGGAATCTCGATTTGCAAATAGCGGTCAAATCGATATGCTTCGAGCATATGAGCTGCCATGGCGTGCTCTGGCACATGCGATTTGACCGGGTCAAAATTCATCGGTGAGTGGAGTGAGAATTGAAGTCAAAGAAATATTTACGAAGTGCTCGCCCGAGGCTTGGGCCTCTTCGCGCGATCGCCACAATCCGATCTTCCATCAAGACGCGAGCCGACGCGCCCAAGCAGGGATCCGAAGGCGCTCCCGACGCCTGGTTGCAAGTGAATCGATTCGCAATGCAGGGGATCGACGGCCTGAGTGTCGGCGATGAAATTATTGTAATCACCTGGCTGCATAAAGCGCGGCGCAACGTATTAAAAGTTCACCCGCGCTCGAAAAAGAACTGCCCGCTTACAGGCGTATTCGCCACGCGATCCCCCGACCGCCCGAATCCTCTGGGCCTGCATCAGGTAACGGTACGGCAAATCGTAAAAAATAAAATTTTAGTTGGGCCAATCGAAGCGATCGACGGCACTCCGGTGGTCGATATAAAACCGATCCTCTGCTAACGCGCAATCACCCACAACCGCGCAATGAAATCGCGTTCGGATTCGACCGGAGAATGACACCCGCCTTCCTTCCAAAGAAGGGCATTTAACGATCCGAAAAAAAAGGAGTAAGATAGGGCTAATGAAAGTACGTCGGGCCCATTTCGTTTTCCCATTTCCAAGGTACATATTGCTTTGGGCCATCGTAGTTGTTCTGTGTGCCACGCCGGTGCGCGCGCAAAAAACCGGTGGTGGTGGCGGTGGCGGCTCGGTACCCAGAGGGGGCGGAGGAACTGGAGGCGGATCGCGTGGAACACCCGGCACGGGTGGCCCAGTTTATCCATATCCCCCGACGCAACCGGGCACGTACCCTGATAACTCGGAAATCATGTTCCCCACATCCGAACCGTTTCCAAAGCAGCCTGCTGTCGTCAATGAGGACGACGCGTGTCTGCCCTGGGATCTTTCCGATGTTCGCAATAGTTCGGTGAGCGCCATACGGCTGGGAGTTCCGGGCAAGGCGAGGAGCGAGTTTCAAAAGGCCTGCGGCGCCTTCAAAAAAATCGATCTGGCGAAAGCCGAAGAACACCTGCGTGACGCAATTGACAAGTATCCCGAATATCCCGCCGCGTGGGTTCTGCTCGGCCAGGTAATGATTGGCCAGCAAAAAATCTCCGAAGCACACGACGCCTGCTCCAAACCTATCAAGGTTGATCCGACTTATTTGGCACCGTACCTTTGCCTGGCGGGACTTTTGAACAATGAGAAAAACTGGAGTGAGTTGCAGGCGTGGACAGACCGCTTCCGCGGACTGAGCTTGAATGGCGACCTGTACGCGAGCTACTACCGCGGCCTGGCGCTGTTCCATCTTCACAACTACGCGGAAGCCGAGAAGAGCGTTTCGCAAGCCATCACACTCGACAGCTCCCACCGCCAACCGAATCTTTTCTTCCTGCTCGCGCAAATTTATGGCGATGAGGGAAACATACCTGGTGCCAGCGCCCAGATCCAGCAATTCGTGAAGCACGCCCCGAACAAGCAAGATAAAGATTTAGCCAGGCAGTATTTGTCTGACCTTCAGTCCCGCCAAAATCAAAGCGCCCAGCAGTAGACGCTAAGGGTAGGCTACCGGCCCTCGATTCCTTCCTGCTTAAGTTTCGTCAATCGCGCACAAGAACGTAATTTCGTCTTGAAGCAAGCCCAGCCAATAAATCGCGTTGGAGCATTGTTTGGCAAAACGGTCGGGTGTACGGTATACGTTTGCCGGAAAATAAAGATGAAACTCCCGTTCATAGCATTCGATTGAGGAGGGCCCGATGGCGGTCATCACGGAAATCGCACCGGACTTGTATCGCATCTCGATCTTCGCTCCCTGGGCGAACATGCAGTTCAACCATTTCCTGATCAAAGATGATGAACCTCTGCTGTTCCACACAGGCCTGCGGAGAATGCACGCGGAGATTCGCGAAGCGGTCTCCAAACTCATTTCTGTTTCCGAGTTGCGCCACATCAGCTTCAGCCACTTTGAATCCGATGAGTGTGGCTCGCTCAACGAGTGGCTGGCCTCGGCGCCCAAGGCCGACGTCATTTGCAGTCAGGTCGGCGCGTTAGTCTGCGTGAACGACTTCACCGGCCGGGAGGCCCGCGGCCTCGCGGATAACGAAACCTTCACGACGGGAAAGTACCGCTTCCGCTACTGCCGCACCCCGCATCTGCCTCATGGCTGGGATGCCGGCGTGCTCTTCGAGGAAACGCAGGAAACGCTCCTGTGTTCGGACCTGTTCCATCAGCACGGCGACGTCGAACCGATCACTTCCTCCGATATTGTGGGCCGCTCGCGGGAGGCAATGAGGGTATATCAAGCAGGCATCCTTGCGGAATACGTTCCGTACACGCATATCACCGCGCAAAACCTGAAAAAGTTAGCCGACCTGGAACCGAAAACACTGGCTGTAATGCACGGCTCCAGCTTCACTGGCAATTGCGCCAGCGCGCTCAATGACATGAATGTCGTGCTCCGTGAAGTTTTCGGCGGTTAGAAAAAATTAGTTACAGCTTCGAGGGTGCCCAACTCTTTCAAATTTTGAAGTTTCGGGATTTTCCTCCTGAGCTCCAATTCCGCGGCAAATTCGCCGGGCCGAGTGCAGGTGAAACGAATGTTTTGCAAACCTCATGTCAATACTGGAAATTCCCTACAAATAGAATAATCCCCCGTAATGCATCCAAACGCAGACTCGCATAATCCAACGTATTGGCAGGAAATAGTTAACAAGCGCATAGGTCTAGGCGCGTGAAGGAAAGTGCAAAGGGGAAGAAATTTTGAATCCGATTCGATCGTTTTGCTTAGTGGCAGCGCTAGTGGGAACATTGGTAACTTCTTGCGTTCGCGCCCAGGAACCGGTGAGCGCCTTACCTTCGTCCCGTGAAGCTACAACATGGCGAGGCCTGGACTATGGCTCGCTTCTCGCACAGAACTCTCAGCCATTAAGCACAACCACGGATGGAAAACCCTCTGTGCAAGACGTGGAGACTCCCAAGATTAAACCTACAGGCTCTGATCAATCCGATGACCAGGATGGTAAGCAATCCAAGAGAATTCTATGGATCATCCCTAATTACCGTACGGTTAACACCAACACGCATTTGCCTCCGCTTGCTCTTAAGCAAAAATTCTGGCTGGCGACAGAAGATACGTTCGACTACTCCGACTTCATTTTCGTAGGGGGACTCGCGGGAATTTCACTGAGCCAAAAATCGCAGCCGACCTTTGGGCAAGGTGCTGAAGGTTACGGGAAATACTATTGGCACATCTTCGTCGACGGTGCGATAGAGAACTACATGTCGGAAGCGATCGTGCCTGTCGTGACGCATGAAGATCCCAGGTATTACACACTTGGCAAAGGTGGAATCTTCAAGCGGACCGGCTACGCAATCAGCAAGCTCTTCGTCACCAGGACCGACGAGGGAAAGAACACTTTCAATTTTTCGGAAATCGTGGGGTCAGGAGCGGCTGCAGGCATCGGCAATGCATATTACCCGCCGCAATCCAATCCCTGGGTGAAAACGTATCAACGTTGGGGAACGCAGATTGCCTTGGACGGCGTGTTCAACGTGTTAAAAGAGTTTTGGCCGGACATCAATCAGACGGTATTTCATGGAAAATACTGATCCCAATACTTCTATATTTTTCGGCCAGGTTTTATCGGGACTCACGAAATTTTATTCGTCAGACCTTCCATGCGACTTAAACGTCAGCAAAGTGATGGCGTGTAGGAACGAGCCAGCCCTGAAATCAAATACTTGAACCATTCCTGAACCTGTTCAACGGAAACCCGGATTTCCTGAAATTCGTGCACCAGTTTGACGTTAATTTTGACAGGCTCAATGTCGGCAAGTCGATGCACCCAGCGGACAAAGTCATTGCTGACGGTATCGCGGCAATTGCGCTCTGCGAAACTTAGCGTAAGCATCCCGCTTTGCAGCTCCAGGCGCATGAAATATTCCGTTCCTCCTTCCACATAGATGAAGCAGCAAAGGATCGGTTCCGGTGGAAGAAAGGAATGCATGTCAACAATGTTTTCCCCTGCAATTTTGTTAATTGTGGTGCATGTTTCCATCATCATGCTGACGATGCCCGATGCTTCTGCCCGCTTCCTCGCCCAATCCATTCTCAGATAATCATCCCTCGTTATGAGACTCCGCTCGTTTAGAAATTCCGCGAGTGAAGCCGGAACGCTCGTGGAGTCATGCCCCGCCTTCGGTGCACCGTCGCTGTCTAAATCACTCGGATACAAGTCGCGTATCGCGCCTGGCTTTCTGATAAGTATGCTCATAACCGATGAGTTCTCCGTGGATTGGCCCTTCAACAATTTTGCACTTTCGAATCTCTTTAAATCTCGCGCGAATTAACTTTGAGTCGAACAAGGTCTTCCAGAGTCCCATAGACCGTTAAAATAGGGCTGTGGTAAACTTTTTTCGATCCGCTTCCAGAAACGTATTGCTTGCTCTGTTGTTCAGGAACGGGTTTCGATTTATCGTCAATCAACGTTGTGCATTTATTGCCAGTATAAACCGGGCTTTCATCCTCGAGATTCATATTGGGCTCCGTTCATATACTTCTATAGTTATTATACAGTTTTGCATAGGCTCTTGTAAGTCAGTAAATCCCCTACGTAGACTTGCCTACATATAACCTTGTAGATTTGAACTGTGCGCTGCCAGGGATCCGCCTGTTGGGCAATCACGTTGAAGTGCTCCTTGCCATTAACCGGGATCTGTTGACATCCTGGATCAAATTCGGAGTTTTAGTGCCCCGCTGTAGCCCGCCTCTTCAGAGGCGGGCTACAGCAGGTCGAACAACAGAGGACCGAACGGAAGTTTAGGATGTCAACAGAGCCCACGAACCTCAAGAGTTTTGCGATATTGTTCCGTGGGCGGGCGCCCCTGAGAGCGTTAACGAGCCGGGGTTGCGATTCTGTTCCAGTTCCAAAGCCAACAAATTTGTTGTAGTAAAAAAAGTGAAGCGGGCTGGTCACTCGAAGCCCGCAAGGAATCGATCATCTCAAAGTTTAGGGTTGGGTCAAAATCCGCCCCGCCCGTCAGAATCAGCAATTACTTCGTGCTTCTCGTGACTTGACTGGGTTCTTGTTCATCCTTTTTCGTGACAAGGTTCTCGATAGCCTCCAGCAGTTCGCTTGTCCTGATTGGCTTTGAGATGTAACCATCCATCCCAGCAGCCAGGCAGCGGTCTTGATCGCCCTTTAGAGCATTGGCGGTGAGGGCAATAATTGGAATGTGTCCACCAAGAATCCTCTCTTTCTCCCTGATCCTGGTAGTTGCCTCAAAGCCATCCATTTCTGGCATCTGTATATCCATGAGCACCACATCAAAGTGGTCCTTTTCAATTGCCTCGACCGCAGCCCGACCGTCTCCCACCGCAACCACTACGAATCCACGTTTTTCGAGCAATCGCTTCGCGAGTGTCTGGTTGACTGAGTTGTCTTCAGCCAGCAGAACTCGCGTGGAACTGTTTGCTTCCCTTAGTGTGTGGCGCGTGACCAGCGGAGCATTTTCCGTTATGGGAGTCTTGTTCAAGACATGACAAATCGCGCGGAGCAGTTCGCTCTGTCGAATCGGCTTTACCAGGTATGCAGCGATTCCCAGCTCTCGACAACGTGCGGCATCGCCAAGATGCCCCGCCGAGGTCAGCATCATAATGGTCGCACCAAGTAATCCGGGATCTTTTTGAATCTGCTCTGCGAGAGTAAAACCATCCATCTCAGGCATCTGTCCATCCAGCAAAATAAGAGGAAAGGGATGGCCTGCGTTTTTGGCGATTTCGATGGCCTGGAGCGCTGCCCGGCCACCGTCCACCGCCGTGGGCCGCATTCCCCAACGGCTTAGCATTCCATGCATCACACGACGATTCGTAAAATTGTCGTCCACGATCAGCGAGTGGAGGTCGCGCAATTGTTCCGGCAAAAGTGGAGTCGGCCGATGCGTCGGAGTGCCCTGGATTCCCAACCGCGCGGTAAAGTGAAAAGTACTCCCTTTTCCAACCAGACTCTGCACCCAGATCCGCCCGTGCATCAAATCCGCCAGTTTCGTGCAGATCGTCAGTCCCAGCCCCGTGCCACCGTACTTTCTCGCCATCGAACCGTCCGCTTGGGAAAAGGCTTCGAAGATTTTCTCCTGTTTGTCTTCTGGGATGCCCACGCCGGAATCCCGGATGGCAAAGTGCAAGACGATGGTTTCGGCGGTCTCTGACTCTCGTTCAACCGAGACGAATATCTCGCCGTGTTCGGTGAACTTGATGGAGTTGCCCACCAGGTTGACGATCATCTGGCGGACGCGGCTTGGATCACCCAGAAGCGTTTCTGGTATCTCGGGTTGCACGTCATAAATGATCTCGAGCCCCTTCTGTTGGGCTCGAATACTCAGCGCTTTCATGGTCTCGCCAAGACTTTCGCGCAGCTCAAATGGGATGGATTCGAGTTCTAGCTTTCCCGACTCGATTTTTGAAAAGTCCAGGATGTCGTTGATGATTGTAAGAAGTGATTCGGCGGAGAGCCGAACGAGGCCTAGGCTTTCGCGCTGCTCCACGGTAAGTTCAGTATCCAAAACGAGTTCCGTCATACCCAGGATGCCGTTCATCGGCGTGCGAATTTCATGGCTCATCGTCGCAAGAAACGTGCTTTTGGCCACGCTCGCGGCTTCGGCCTGTTTTTGAGATATGGAAAGCCGGCCGACCAACTCGTTGAGCTTTACGTTGGTTTGCTCCAAAACCCGCCCTCGCTCAAATCGCACCGCGAGGAACAAAATCGAGAGCAAACATCCCAACAACGTCGCGATGGACGTAAGCAGTGCTCCCTGAAAGGTGCGCTGCGACTCATTTTCAAAATTCGCGATCGCATCATCGGTGGCTTTTTCCAGAACTTCGAAACCAGGATCTACGCGCGAATCATCCACTTCTCGTGCTTCATCGGTTCGCCCCTCGGAGATAAGTTCAATTTCCTCATTCATGGCGCTCAAATAACCAGAGGCAGCCGACTTTACTTGCCCCATGAGACTTTCACGGTCTTGCAGCAGCTGAATCATGTGTAGATCGTTCAGCACGCCGCGGTTGAACTGTCGAAATTTCGCATCCAGGTCGGAATCGATCTTTCCATTGGCGATGGCCTCCCATTCACTCGCGTTTAATCCAAGCACATTCGATCGCAAGCGATACAATAGCGCCTCGGTTTGGTTGCTGCGCTTATTTGCCTGGCTGATAACTACAAGCACAGCAATCCCAAAGAAAACCACCAGGACCGCAGCGACCAGAATCATCCACTTGCGAAATCTCTCATTGATTGCCATTGTCCATAACTCCGTCATTCTTTTTCCGCACTGCGCAGCGTGATCTGCATTTGCAAAACGATGCCCAGACGCGGTGTTTGAGAGTTCAAACCAATCGGCAACGCAATGGCCACATAACGCTGGGGCGTAAAGTTGTATTTCATCCCTGGAGAAAATGCGACTTGGCTGCCGATAGCCCTGCCATTCCCGTTGATTTCCCCGAGCAGGAAACTTCTGATGTGTTGAAGACGAAACGCCACGGCACCGTTATAGAAAAACTGATTGCGTGTGTCTGTTTCTTGCACCTTGTGAATAATCGAGTACCCAACATTTCCCTGCACGACGAAGCGCCCTGCCGTTTGCACCAGGGCAATAAATGGCGCCGCTTCCAGAACACCTTCGCCAAGTCCATCGTTCACGCTGCCGCTCGGGAAATTCATTTCCAGACCGAGGACAATGCCCGGGCTTCGAGAGTCTGGTTTTCGCGCAAGATACTTCACCGTCGTGGATATGTCTCCGACTCCATAATGTCCCGTGGCATCCTTGGCAAATGCCATTGGGACTTCGATTTCTCCTCCCCAGCGATTGGCAATGCCAAAAAAGAGTTGCGCGCGAGGCAGAAATCCAGCTCCAACACCCCCTCGCCACAAATATGAACCTGACAAACGGAGATCGTATTCCCCGGGTTCATTGGGCATGGTCTCTTCCGTGATGATGGGTTCTACGATGTTTGCTTGAGGCTCAGCATTTTGTTGTTGCGCGAGCGCGGAATGCGGGCAGCGGAGCCCTCCGATGGCGACGAATAATAGAAATCCAAAATAGTGAAATCGTTTTTTTCGCATAGGACCCAGTCCGCAGCATGGATTCCGGGGACGAAATAACCCCGTTTCAACTCAATGTGGGAAGGAGTACTCCGCCGAAAGAAGATCGGCAGGTTAAGGGGACTTCATTATATGTGATCTACGACGAGCGTATCTCGTCGCTCGTGCCTATGTTTCCAGGTGGCCAATAGCTGAAATGATGTTGTTTCAAACCGGGCAAATTTTGTAGCGCGAACTGCCAATTTACGAAAGGTGAAGCCGGCAAGGTCATCTCATCGGCCAATCCAGGCTAACGCTGCCGATTTCCGTAAGCAGCCGAGATCGCGGCAATCCTGCTTTTCACTTCGGCCGCTTTCGCGTTATCGTGCAACTTTTCCAGAACGGTGGCTAATCGCTCGAGCAACACAAGAAGCTGCGGATGCTGTGGCCCGACCATCGATTCCTGCACGGAGAGCGCACGTTCGTATGTGGCGCGTGCTTGCATGTACTGCTCCGGATCTTTTTCTCCCGCCTGTTCGTAAACACCGGCGAGCGTCGTGAGCGTGTCGACGACTGCGTGATCCTTCTCACCGAGATATTTCACCTGCAGATCGATTACGCGCTGCAACATCGCCTCGGCATCATTGAACCGGCCTTCGTTCTGGTACAAATAAACAAGGTTGACCGGGTTAAGCGACATGGCAAAACCCCTCGGGCTTGGCACGCTCCCTGCGCGCTTTTCTCTCATTTCCTGCGCGGCCAGATACGTCTGCTCCGCCTTGTCCTTGGCGCCTTCCTTCTCATAAAGTCGCGCGAGTGAATCCATTTCCATCATGGTGAGGCTTCCGTTGAAGCGGCTTTGCGGATCGGCGTCCAACTTCTCGGACAAAAGGATTGCGCGGCTGTAAGCATCTTCCGCCGAGGGATAAACTGCATCGGCCGCAAATTTTTCGGCGGCCTTGTTCAGGGCGTCGATTTCAGCGGGGAATGGCGAGTCGGGCGCGAGTTGGGCGGCTTCCGCGTGCCTGCCCTCCCCGCGATAAATTTCGTCAAGCACTCCGGACAAATGTCCGCAATCGCCGTATCCCTCGCGAATCTCCGCGGGAATCATGTCGCAGAGTTTCGTTTCTTCCCGCACCAGAACTTCGGCGTCGACCCATCTTTTCTGAACCGTGTAGTACGAAATCACCGTCCCCACAGCCCCCGCAGCCTGCTCCGCGTCACCCAACGTTTGCAGCTTCGCTTCGTTCGAGTGGACGATTTCGAGCACGTGGTTAAACATCTGCTCAGCCTTCTGGTCGTCGCCCGCGCCGTGCGTGCTCCACGCCATATTCCCGATATCGACGGTCAATCGCAGATCGTCAGGCCCGAAGTTACTGAGATCGAGTTCGTAAGCCTTTTGGAGGATAGACGCAGCCTCGGCGTTGTCTCCGCGGCGCATGACAATTGCGGAAAGCTGCTTGAGATCAACGGCCAGGCGCGGGCTTTTCGGATCTCCTTCCTCCAGATCGTGAATCGCGGCGCGCAAAAGTTTCTCCGCATCGGCAAGCCTTCCGGCATTTCTCGCTTGCGTGATCTCGCGCTGCACGGGATCAGGACCAGGACGTTGTTCCTGCCCAAAGCAAACGCCGGCAAATATAAGTGCGACAACCGGTACGATGAAGCGGCACTGTCTCATCGGCGCGCCTCCTGCAGCTTGTCTCGTATTCGGAATTCCATGACCGGGGGAATTACTACAAAGTATAATATACAACACGATCTGGTAGTTGCCTGAAAATCGGACTGATCCGTTGGGATCGTTCGCAAAGTGAATCGCAGACAGTTTTTCGCAAAAGATTATTGCTGAATCTCAACAAGGGGAACAGGCTCAGACGCATCGTGCGACACGCGGTTTGTAAAAACCCGAGAACGAATATGCGCCAGAGCATAGACGGCTAACACCGTCATCACTGGATCGATAGGATGGCGATATCTCAATTGACTATGTGTAATATAGTAAGTCATTGGGAAGATGATGGGAGCAATCCAGATCGGAGCACTAGCGAAACCGCCGGTGCGCACCGCCAGAAATAGCCCCGCAAAAGCCAACAAGGAAAAAGCAGTTGTGCTCCAGATATAGGCAGTGCCGGCGTGGAGTGTATGCACCCAACGATCCGACGGAACATCGTTCAACCCGGTCCAGGTATCCACAACCCGGTCGAAACTGGACCTTAAAAACACAGCCGGATGAGATTCGATGAACTCGATCGCCTCCTGCTGCTTTGCGCTCATATAATCGGTTTCGCCGAGTCGAATGAGTCGTTGCATCTCCTGCGGAACGCCAACCGGGTGCTTATCGGGGCTCCAGTCCCTCTTCACGGCTGGATTATTCCCCAGCCAAAATTCCAAACCAAAATTGTCCTTGATTGGAACCAACTTTCCAAATGCCACGTAATTACGTACCGTCCACGGAGCCAGGCACGACATGAAAACAATTACGACTAGGGAAAGCTTCGAAAACCACGGCAGTTGACTCTGCTGGCGGCGTTGCACGAGCCAAAGCAGCAGAAACGGGAAAAGTACTCCGACTGCGGGATTCATCAGAACTGCGACCGCCCAAAGTAAACCATATCTGGCCCAGGCAAGCGGCGAAGTTGCTTCAGGAAGATCGAGCGTCCAATAAATCAGAAGAGCCATAAAAAATGCGGAAAAACTGGGGTCCCATAGCCACTCAAGAGTGAAGATTACGGACCCAGGCAGAAACGCCCAGACCCAGCAAGACGCCAAACCGATCTGGTGATTCCCGATCTTCTTTCCAATTTCATAGACCGGCCAGCAAGTAAGCGCCGCCGCGATGCAGTTAAGCGTAAGACATACGACTACTGCGGCGTAGTTATCCATCCGAAAAACTTTCAGGGCAAGCGCGATCATCGATGGATAGAGCGGGGCGACCCATGCGGTTGGACCCTGCATACCAGCCAGCGGGCTGGCGAAACCCTTGCCGCCGGCCAAGGCGTTTGCCACGCTCCATGTTTCATGGCTGGAAGGGAAAAACAAGAACAGATGGGCGTCACGATCGCGGTGAATCCACCACAACAAGGATATTCGCAAAACAAAAGCCGCCACGATGGCTAGTGCGGGAGATTGGAGCGCGGCCTCAATACGAACCGCTAGACGTTTCTGTATCACGAAAACCACTCTCCGTACGCAAGTTCATTCCTATTATCCTGCCTGCAATTTTCAATTAAATGGAAGACTGCATCATCAGTACAAATTATGTTAGATCGAATTTGACATGCGCGGGAGGGTTGTTAACCGATGGTTGCCCAGTATGCAAAGTGAGGTGACCGGTGGTCGTAGACCGCGCCACCCGCCACGTAAGAAATATTCTTTCGATTCCTATTACTCAGGGTTTAATTGGAATTCATCTGTTGTTAACAAAACGAAGTTACACTCAAGTGGTGCGGCCCAAATAATGGGACGGCAAGTTAATTGGACAAACCATATTGAGCATCAGGCCCTGGGATCTCCGACGCATGACTACCTCAAAATCGCCCACAGGTTACGCGATTGCTTAATCATAGTAAGCACATATTTCCGTTGAGAATAAGCTAGCCCTAATTCCAATTCAGGAGAAGTTGCATGAAAAAAATAGCGGTGCTCGTGTGCCTGCTCGCAAGCCTCTCGTTTGCAACATACGCACAATCCCCCAATGCCTCTTTAAGAGGAAGGGTCATCGATCATAGTCAAGCAGTCATCATCGGTGCGCACATTCTCGCCATTAATGTGGGCACAAACATTCCGTACGAAGGCGTAACCAATTCCGCCGGCGAGTATTCTGTGCCCAACTTGTTGCCGGGAACATATCGGATCGAGGCGGAGAAGACTGGATTCAGTTCCATTGTAAAACCGGACGTTGTCATTCACATTCAGGAGGAAGTCGAAATCAATTTCGAGCTGGCAGTCGGTTCGGTCTCGGATAAGATCACCGTCGAAGGCGGTGCACCTATAGTAGAAACCAGTTCCTCTGCGCCCGAAACTATCGTCGACTCCAAAACCGTTCGCGAGTTGCCGCTAAACGGACGTTCCTGGACCGACCTTGCGACTCTACAGCCCGGCGTCGTCGCGATCGAGACGCAGGCGAGTTATTCCGCAGCTGCCGATCGGGGCAACCGCGGTTTCGGATCTCAGGTGAGCATTACCGGTGGGCGTGTTCGGCAGAATAGCTATCTCATCGACGGTGTCAACGTAAACGACTACAGCAATGGCGGTCCGGGAAGCGTTCTTGGCGGCACTTTGGGAGTTGACGCCATGGAAGAATTCTCGGTGGTGACCGCGGACGCCCCGGCGCAATATGGGCGAACTTCCGGTGGCGTGATCAGCGCCATCACTCGCGCGGGAACGAACGGTCTGCATGGATCCGCCTACGAATTTTTGCGAAACAGCGCACTGGATGCTCGGAACACGTTCGACACGGGCAGCGCGCCTCCCTTCAAACGCAATCAATTCGGCGGTTCGCTGGGCGGTCCCATTTGGAAAGATCATACGTTTTTCTTCGCGGACTATGAAGGTAACCGGCAGTCCACTGGAATCACGAACACGATAGACGTGCCCTCTCTTGCAGCGCGCTCGGGAAATCTCGTCAGCGGTCCTGTAACTGTCGATCCCTCCGCGCAGAAGTATCTTGCATTGTGGCACGTGCCAAACGTAAACCCGACTGCTCCCGGCGATATTGGAACGTACAAGTTTGTGGGACAGCAGGTCGTCAATGAAAACTTCGGGACCATACGCCTCGATCACAAATTTTCCGACAAAGATAGTTTATTTGGGACTTATGGATTCGATGACACTCCCTACAGCTCGCCCGACAGTTTGGACGACGTTCTCCTCACCGATCGCACCACGCGCTATACCACCTCACTGCAAGAGAACCACACCTTCAGCGCATCGGCTTTGAACACTCTGCGGTTTGGGATCAATCGCGACGTGGTGAAGGACAATCAAAGCGCCACAGCTCTGAACCCCGCTGCTGGGGATTTGTCGCTTGGCGCAGTTCCGGGACAGCTCGCCGCGCAGATGAGCGTTGGCGGCCTCACGGCGTTCAAGGGCGGCACCGAGGACTCCACGCACTTCAATTGGGCTTCCTACCAACTCTCCGATGATGTCTCCCTGGCGATGGGGCGGCATTCTTTGAAACTGGGCTTTGACTTCGAAGACATGCAATCCGACATTTTGTACAATTCCTATGTAACCGGACTCTACTCCTTCGGAACTCTCCAGGATTTTCTTACCAACCAGCCTTCACGATTTCGTGCGGCGCTTCCGGGACTGACAACTCCGCGCAACCTGCGGCAAAAGCTCTTCGCCGGTTATGCGCAGGATGATTGGCGCGTTCGTCACAATCTCACTCTGAACCTCGGACTGCGCTACGAAATGACCACCGTGCCAACTGAGACGGACGGGAAAATTTCCTCGTTGCTGAGCTTGACGAGTTCAGTGAACCATCTGGGCAGCCCATTTTTCGCGAATCCTACGACGAAAAATTTCGAACCCCGCGTCGGCTTGGCGTGGGATGCCCTCGGTGACGGCCGTACGGTCGTCCACGCTGGTTTCGGAATATTTGACGTGCTTCCTTTGCCTTACGAATTCCAGAACATGGAAACCCGGGCAGCTCCCTTCTATACATTGGAGTCCACCTCGAATCTCCCGGCAGGTTCGTTTTATCAGGGCGGACTCGCACAACTGTCGCCGAACTCGCAGTCCGTGTCTTGGATCGAGCAGAACCCAAAACGGAACTATGTCATGCAGTGGAACCTGGACATCCAGCGCCAACTCACGTCTGACCTTACTGCAACCGTTGGGTATGTTGGCTCACGCGGCGTCCACCAACCGCAACGAGTCGACGATTCCAATATCGTGCAACCCATCTCCACTCCTTCGGGTTACGTGTGGCCGTTGAACGGCACGCTCGTGAATCCGAACTACGGCGAAATCCGATCCATGCAATGGGAGGGCAACTCGTTCTATGACGCGTTGCAGGTTAACCTGACGCAAAGATTGGCCCACGGCTTCCAGATTCGCGGTTCATACACGTGGGGCCGAAGCATCGATACCAACTCCTCGACCATCGTCGGCGACGAATTCCTTTCGAGCCCATCCAGCCTCCACGTGTTTGACCTTAGTCAGGACCGTGGACTTTCGGATTTCAACGTGTCCCAAACCTTGGTCATCGCCGGGACGTGGCAGATTCCCGGCCCCCGTTCGCTCAACGGGCCACTGGCCTGGGTCGCGAAGGGCTGGGAGACGAGCGCGCTCCTCAAGGCCAACTCGGGCGTTCCCTTTACCCCGACCTTCGGCACCGATGGTGACCCGCTCGGTTTGGGCAGCTCCGATCCCTGGGCCTTTCCCAACCGGCTTGGCGGCCCCGGCTGCAGTTCGCTGGTCAACCCTGGAAATCCCAACAACTACATAAAAACGCAATGCTTCGCAGTCCCCACGGCACCGTCAACCGCGTTCTACAACCAATACTGCAATCCGAGTTTCGCCGCTCCAACGTGCATTAACCTGGGTGGCAATGCCGGACGCAATATTCTGATCGGGCCGGGGCTCGTCAATCTCGACCTCTCGCTGGTCAAGAATACCCACGTCGGTGATTCAATCAACGTGCAGTTCCGCGCGGAAGCCTTCAACATTTTCAATCGGGCGAACTACCAGGTTCCACCGCTGGTTACCGGCACGGACATTTTTGATTCGGCCGGTGTGCCCAATGCCTCCGCGGGAGTGATCACTTCCACCACAACAACCTCAAGGCAGATTCAGTTCGGAATTAAGCTGCTTTGGTAATCGCTTCGCGGGAAACGTGCAATGCGGCAGGGGTTCTGTTTCGAACCCCTGCCGTCATCCCTTGTGTCAAAAATCTCCTTGATGTCTGTGTAAAAAATCGCTGCCGCCCGCGCAAAAACGGTAACGCATAAGGACTGTCGCCGGAGAGTTATTTCGAGCACAATGTCGATCTCACGATATGGCTCAATCGCTCCTGAGTAGCAATTCGACGAGCTACAAGTACATTAAAATTTTGGAGAAGACGAATGCTACGAGGCCCTGGAAATGTATTGCAAGTATTGGGTATCTCAATTTTGCTTTTGCTATACCCCATCGGCAGTCCGGGCCAGACCACCACGTCGCAAAAGAACTCGCAGGGGCCTGCTCAAACTAGAAAACCAGGCTCGACGTTTGTTGTTCGCAACTCTGAATTGCGGACACCTACCACGGTCATCGCTTATGGTGACATGCGCTTTACGGATCCCGCTGCCCTTCCAGCCGAGAACGTGAATGCCCGACGAGCATTAGTTGCACGCGTCGCTCAGGAGAGACCTGACGCCGTTCTCCTGAATGGTGACCTGACGATGCGTGGTGGGGATCCAGCCGACTACGGTATCTACCACACCGAGACGCAGGCTTGGCGCGACGCGCACTTGCGAATTTTCCCAGTTCTCGGCAACCACGAGTTTGCCGGATGCGAGGTCCGGAAGTGCCTGCAGAATTGGTGGGAAGCGTTTCCGGCGCTAAAGTCCCATCGCTGGTACTCCGTCCAATTAGGGACGAAACTTTTTGTCATTGGACTCGATAGCAACGACTCGCTGTTGCCCGGCAGCCCCCAACACCGTTGGCTGAAAGCCCAAATCGCTTCGCTGCCTGTAAGCTTCCAATTCATATTCATCACCTTGCATCACGAGCCAGTTGGCGATGTCCAGGCGGGTGCCGACGACAATCCCCGCCCGAATGAAATGGCTTTGGCTGACCTGCTTAAGAGCGAAAGCCCGAAGCGCCATGCGAGATTCATAGTCATTGCGGGCCACATCCATAACTACGAACGGTTCGAACAGGATGGTGTAGCGTATCTGGTCTCTGGCGGAGGAGGAGCCCCGCAGCAAACCATCGAGCGCAACCCCACCGATCTTTTCCGGGAAAACTCCTACCCTAACTTCCACTATGTGAAATTTGAATATGATCGCGACACGCTCAAGGCGGCGATGTACCGGCTGGTTGACCCTGCATCTCCATCATGGGAAGTGCGGGACACCTTCATGGTTGAAGCAAAAACGAAACAGATTCCTGCGGCCAACAAACCATGATGAAGTGCCCTGCCACTGACGCTTTTCAAGGATGGTGCTTTAGAGCTTGTGTGAGAACCGCAGAATCATTGCGGGAAGTGGGTTTAGAGTCTACGTGAGAAGCGCAGAATGTTTGTGGGTCGTGGCTTTAGCCACGACATAAATTTTGCAAAATGAGTGCGGCTTTACAGGCTGCGAAAAAAGTACTTTCTGTCATCCCGAGCGAAGCGAGGGATCTGCTTATCTTCTCGGCTTCCAGGAAACAGCAGATTCCTCGGACGAACACCGCCCTTCGGAATGATATGGTGCGAGTTTTTCCGCAGCGGCTTTACAGGTTGCGGAAAAACCCAATACTATGTCATTCTGAGCGAAGTGAAGAATCTCTCCTTGTTTTTTCCCCTATACTTAAATCGAAGAGAGATTCTTCGCTTTCGCTCAGAATGACAGAACAAGGCCTTTTTTCCGCAACCTTTTCAGCCGCTGAAATTCCAGTCTTGCAGTTTTCATGCAGGCTCTTTAACTTGGATCCGCAGCTGATAGCGAAGTGAAACCGAATGAATTCATCGTTGCCTGTGCGGTCCAAGTACAGTCAAAGTCCAAAATTTAATTCTGACTCTTCCCTTCAACGCGCGGTCTACTCCGTCCCGCGAAGTTTGCCTGCGCTCTCCGCTGTCCAAATGATGACACCCTGTCACAATGCGGGCGTCCGAATTTTCTGGTGCGTGTAAAACACTTGCCTCACCGTCTGACTCCATTGATACCACAGCAGATATCTTTGACACCTGCGATTGCGCAGTTGGCATCTGCTTTGCACTATTAATTGCGGGCTTTACCAGATAAGGCCTGACGGGGGAGAGCAATCATGAATGAACTTGAAAAGTTTAATGGGGGCAACGCGCACGAAGCCGCAAACAACCCTGCACCGAGTAGTGAAATTCATATTCCGGGGACGGATGGAATTTCGAGAAGAAATTTTTTGGGAGCCGGATCCACGGCCATTGCGACAGCAGCGCTAGCCGGACTCACCGCGCATGCGCAAGAGACGCAAGATACGCGCAAAGCTGACAAAGATACTTCTGCAAGCAATCCGGGACAGGAAAACAAGCCGCTAGTGGAAGAAAACCCAAGTTCAAACGCACCTCCTCCAACTGATTCTGGGGATATTGGTCCCGTCTGGTACTCCTTCGACTTGGCGCACAGACGCGTGCAGGAGGGTGGCTGGACGCATGAGGTGAACTCGAAGGTGCTGCCAACTTCAAGGGATCTGGCCGGAGTAAATATGCGGCTCACGGCCGGCAGCTTCCGCGAATTGCATTGGCACACCGCGGATGAGTGGGCCATCATGCTCACCGGCAACGCACGTGTCACGGTCATGAATCCCGACGGAACCATGTTCATGGATGATGTGGCCAAAGGCGATCTGTGGCTGTTTCCAGCGGGGCTCCCCCATTCCATTCAGGGTCTTCAACCGGAGGGTTGCGAGTTTCTTTTGGTGTTTGATGAAGGTGACTTCTCGGAAGACGGCACCTTCCTTCTTTCCGAAACGATCGCGCATACCCCGCGCAACATCCTGGCGAAAAATTTGTGTCTCGACAAGGAAACCATTGCGAAAGTGGTTAAAAGTGCACAGCTTTATATTTTCCCGGCAAATCTTCCTCTATCACTCGCGCAAGACAAAATGGCGATTGGAGGACGCCGCGTGGAATCCCCGTTCCAATATACGTTCAAGCTGGAAGCCATGCCCCCAACAAGGAAAACACCCGGAGGCGAAGTCCGGATCGTCGACTCTCACAATTTTCCTGTTTCCAAAAATATTGCCGCCGCTCTCGTGACCCTCAATCCAGGTGCATTGCGCGAATTGCACTGGCACCCCAATGCCACCGAATGGCAATTCTGGCTCGCCGGCAAAGGACGTATGTCCATCATCATGAACGGGGGACGAGCCCGCACGATGGACTTCAATCCCAACGATGTCGGATTTGTTCCCAGGGTTGCGACTCATTACATCGAAAACACCGGCAATACGGATGTCATGTTTCTGGAAATGTTCAAGTCCGATCGGTTTGTCGACGTCTCGCTGAATAACTGGCTCAGGCGCCTGCCCCCGGAAACAGTATCCTCGCATTTAAATCTTAGCCAGGAACAGATCGCAAAAATCCCCGCGGATAAGGAACTTGTGATTCCGGGATAAACCACACAGGAGGTTTGGAGCGCCCGAGAAAATATTCAGAAACGGATGCGCTTACTAATTTGGCTGCATTCAATTTTGCCCAGTGCATGATTGGAATTAGAAACCATCCCATAAATATGGTTTGTGGGTCGCGGTTTCACAGGCTGCGGAAAAACCCAATACCCTGTCATTCTGAGCAAAGCGAAGAATCTCTCCTTGTTCCTTTTCCTATACTTAAAGATTCTTCACTCCGCTCTGAATGACAGAACAAGGTCATTTCTACGCAACCTGTTGAGCCGCATATCAAAAAACCAAGAAAAACAGGGCTTTAGTCCTGGCCTGTGATCAGATTTTGATAAGAAAATACATTCTGCTAGCGCTGCTCGTCGGCGTTGCCGCCATAGCTCCCGGCCGTGTCTATGCTCAAGAGGACTCCGACTCAACTATGTCCCGCAAGTCCAATGCTGCACCCGACGAGGTTGTCGCTCCCGATCCGCCGAATTGGCTGTTTCCCGTAGACATGCTCGATGACACTTTGCCGCATTGGCTGTTCATTGGCGGCCAATATCGCAATCGTATCGAAGGCCCCACGGGTATTGGCAACCGGGCGGTCAATGATTTTTACCTGTTGGACCGCCTGCGGATACGTGTGATCATTCAGCCCAAAGACTGGCTGAGTTTCCACGGAGAAGTACAAGACGCTCGCCTCTTTTTCAATTACCACACCGCCGA
>DATHNC010000164.1:0-3734 GCA_035486415.1 Saccharimonadales bacterium (SeqCode) | reverse complement strand
AAATTCACCCTGAAAGACGCGATGGAAAAACCGGTTCGCGACGTGAGCCGGATCGTTCTCCCCCCGGCAAGCTTCCAGCACGAGCAGGAGAAAATTCACCAGCGCTGGCCCGCCGCCCAAAAATACATCCACGAAAAAGGGCTGAACGAAATCTTCGCCGAAGGCGCCCAGGATTTCGGAATCATCCTCCAAGGTGGCATGTACAACACCACAATCCGCTGCCTCGAGCTGCTGGGCCTTTCGAATGCATTCGGCGATAGCAAAATCCCGCACTACGTCTTGAACGTCACCTATCCGCTGATCGAAGAAGAAATCAAGAACTTCTGTCTGGGCAAGCGCGCGGTGCTCGTCATCGAGGAAGGCCAGCCCGATTTCATCGAGCAAAATATCAATTCGATTCTACGCAAGGCCGATATCCAGACGAAAGTGCACGGCAAGGACGTTCTGCCCATGGCGGGCGAATATACCGCCGCGGCCGTCACCAAAGGCGTGCTGAAATTTGTCGAGATGTACGCGCCGCAATTAATCGACCGTCAGCATCTCCCCACTGTGGCGCGTCCGGCCACCGAAAAGCCCCAAGCCATAAAAATTGTGGACAACGAAATTCACCCGCGTCCGCCTTCATTCTGCACCGGCTGCCCCGAGCGACCGATTTTTTCCGCCCTGAAATTAGCCGAACGCAAGCTCGGTCCGCACCACGTCAGCGCCGACATTGGGTGCCATCTCTTTTCGATCCTGCCGCCGTTCAATATCGGGGCTACCACAATGGGTTATGGACTCGGTTGGGCAGGCGCCGCCGCGTTCAACACCAAAGAAACCAACAAGCGCACAATCAGCTTTATGGGTGACGGCGGTTTCTGGCACAACGGGCTCACCAGCGGCGTCGGCAATGCGGTCTTCAATCAAAGCGATAGCCTGCTCGTGGTCGTCGACAACAGCTACACAGCCGCAACCGGTGGCCAGGATATTTTGTCGTCCGCCGCAAGCAATCCGATTCGAACGACAAAACTCTCGATCGCGGACGCCGTGCGTGGAGTAGGCGTGAAATGGGTGCGCACGATCACCCGCACCTACGACGTCGCCAAAATGCGCGACACCTTCATCGAAGCGCTCACCACAAAAGAGCGCGGACCGAAAGTGATCGTGGCGCAAAGCGAATGCACTCTCAACAAACAGCGCCGCGTAAAGCCTCTGAGGGCAAAAATGGCCAAGGAAGGGAAGCGCGTGGTTCGCGAACGGTTCGGCGTCGATGCGGACACCTGCACCGGCGATCATTCCTGCATTCGCCTGTCCGGATGCCCTTCGCTCACCATCAAGCCCAATCAGGATCCTTTGCGAAAAGATCCGGTGGCAACGGTTCTCGATAGCTGCTCGGGATGCGGCTTGTGCGGCGAGGTAGCGCATGCAGCGGTGCTGTGTCCGTCATTTTTCCGCGCGGAAGTGATCACCAATCCGAATGCCTGGGATCGCACGAAATCAAAAGTTCGTAATGCTGTGATCGGATTCCTGCAGAATCGCATTGAACGCCGTCTCGCGGGTATCCATGCCTGACGTGGACTCGAGGCTTTGATGGCGAAAGGTGCGGCCGCTCCGCCTGCATCGCTCCATAAACGAGCTCCCAAAGCGATCACGATTGCAATCCTCGCGATGGGAGGGGAGGGCGGCGGTGTTCTCGCCGATTGGATCGTCGACCTCGCTGAACATTCAGGCTATCGCGCGCAAACTACGTCAGTGCCCGGAGTCGCGCAGCGCACCGGTTCAACGATCTACTATCTGGAAATTTTCCCGGAGGAAGAGGTCCAGGCAGCCTGCAAAGAACCCATTCTGGCGCTAATGCCCGTTCCCGGAGAAGTTGATATCGTGCTCGCATCGGAATTGATGGAAGCCGGTCGCGCGATTCAGCGTGGCCTCGTCACGCCCGACAGAACCACATTGATCGCCTCGACGAATCGCGTCTATTCCATGACCGAAAAGACCGCCATCACCGATGGCCGCGTGGATTCCGCGAAAGTAATCGAAGCGAGCAGCGCAGCCGCAAAAACCTTCGTCCATGGCGACTTCGCCCGGATAGCGGAAGAAACCCGCAGTGTAATCAGTGCTTCTCTTTTCGGCGCGCTCGCCGCAACCGCCGCATTGCCATTCCGCCGCGAGCAATTCGAGGACGCGATTCGAAAAGGTGGCGTAGGCGTTGAAAGCAGCTTGGCAGCTTTCACAGCCGGATTTCGCGCAGCAAAAGAGCCTGTTGCCGCGGCGATTGGCAGAACGGAACTTGCGAAGGGTAAGGTCGGGCCGCGGCTCCAACCGCTTGCTGCCAAAATCGAAAGTGAGTTTCCGGCCCCAAGCCGTGAAATTCTGATGGCCGGCGTTGAGCGTCTCGCGGATTATCAGGACGTTGCATACTCGAACGAGTATCTCAACCAGCTTGAGCCGATTCGAGATCTTGATGCAAAATTTGGCCGCGCCGATTCTGCGTTGCTCGGCGAGACAGCGCGTTATTTGGCTCTCTGGATGTCCTACGAAGACGCGCCACGCGTGGCAGATTTAAAAATCCGGCGCACCCGCTTCGATCGCGTCCACCAGGACGCACGAGTCGAACCAGCGCAGATGCTGCAGATCAAAGAATTCCTGCACCCGCGCGTGCAGGAAATTGCAGACATGGTCCCCGCGCCCCTGGGTCAGCTGCTCCTTCGCTCCACTCTGATGCGGCGGCTAACCGAAGCGATAACGGGCAACGGAAAAATCGTCGAGACAACCTCGCTCGGCGGATACTTGCAACTCTACATGGTCGCAGGCATGCGCCGATGGCGCCGAATGTCTCTGCGCTTCAAAAAAGAAGGGAAAGCCATCGCCGACTGGCTCGCGCTCATCGCGCGCGTCGCCCCGGAAGATTATGCGCTCGCGCTCGAAATTGCTGAATGCCCACGCATGGTCAAGGGCTATGGTGACACCCACGCGCAAGGCGAAAAAAATTACGAAGCCGTTATGGTCGCATTGCCGGCGTTGCGCGGCAAAACTGACGCCGCGCTAAGGCTGAAAAAGCTTCGTGAGGCCGCGCTGGCCGATGACACGGGCGGAAAGTTAGCCCGCGCGCTGGCCGATGAGGGAGCCAATCGATCGGCCGCCGCGCCGGTCAATACACCGGCCAATGGTCCGGTATGATAGGCCAATTGTTGCGATTAGATTTTTGAGTTCTAACCGCAACAGTCGAATATTAGAATTTTGCTTATGTACTTTAGAAACAGGCAGATGCCAAATTTCTAATAGCAACAGAAACGGCGTTTTCGCGTTCAGCACATTTTGCGTCAGCATAAGAATTGGCGCCATTCGAGTCCGTGATTTGCTCGAATTCGGAAGACAAGTAAGCGCACCGGGAGACAAGTAATGAGGATCGTTTGCCTCGGAGGCGGCCCCGCTGGCCTCTACTTTTCAATTCTAGCCAAGAAGGCCAATCCTTCCTGGGACATCACGGTTGTCGAGCGCAATCGCCCCGACGACACTTTCGGCTGGGGCGTCGTCTTCTCCGACAAGACGATGGACGGCTTCAAAGACGTCGATCCGGAGACACACTCCGAGATCACTCGAGCGTTCCGCCACTGGGACGACATCGACGTTTTTTTCAAAGGGCAGAAATTAACTTCCGGCGGCCATGGTTTTTGCGGAATCGGCCGAATCAAGTTGCTGCAAATTCTTCAGAAGCGTGCCGCCGGCCTCGGCGCGAAGTTAATTTTTCAGAC
>DATHNC010000163.1:0-53237 GCA_035486415.1 Saccharimonadales bacterium (SeqCode) | reverse complement strand
GAAAGTACTCCGCGACGATGCTCGCATTCCATGCGCCGCCTGAAGCCGTGACGATTCCAGTTACGAGGTACGGAAAAATGGCTGGGAGGATCAAACGGCGCCAGCGTTCCCATCGCGTGAAACGGAAGACGTTTGTGGCTTCCTTCAGGTCTGTGGGGATGGCCATGGCTCCTGCGATCACGTTAAACAGGATGTACCATTGCGTGCCGAGCAGCATCAACGCCATGGCGGCAATTCCCATGCCTCCGCCGAATTGAATCAACAGCAGTAGCAGGACGGGAAACAGGGCCGTCGCCGGAACCGAGGCGGCAATCTGTACGAGGGGCTGCGCAATTTTCGCGACTCGCGGCGTTGTGCCGATCCAAACGCCTACGGGAACGGTCCAGAGCGCGCCAAGCAGGAGCGAAGCGTTCACACGCAGAAATGTGAACGCCGCATCGCGAGCAAGAAAAATCAGCTGACTTTGACCAAGGTGAGAAATCGTCTCCAGCGCTCGATAAGCCAGCCACGCAATCGCCGCGATGGCAATTGCAGCGATCACGCGCAAAATCCACTGATTCAAAATATTTTTCGATGATGTTCGCTGCGCATCCGGATTTTTCTTTACAACTAATGCGCGCGTTACGCGCTCTTCCAACGGAGTGATCGCAACGCGATAAAACACGGCAAGAATTCCGGACCTGCGTAGAACTTGTAGCACGAAAGATTGCGGCGGGTGGCCTTCCACGGACTCAAACTTGAATTTGTCCGACCATGCAATCGCGGGGCGCCAGACGAGTTGATCCAGAAGAACGATGACGGCGATCATTGTCGCCATCCCCCAAATAATCGCGCGTGTATTTCCGGTGCTGGCCGCCACCTGCAAATAAGACCCAAGACCGGGCAAACGGAAATCGCGCGTGCCCAGCACGAACATTTCGCAGGCCATCAGAAAAAACCAGCCGCCAGCCACGGACATCATCGAATTCCACACGAGTCCGATGGCCGCAAAAGGCAATTCCAATTCCGTGAATCGTTGCCACGGGCTGAAGCGGTACAGCCGCGCTGCTTCATCCAATTCGCGCGGGATTCCTTTCAGCGACGCATAGAAACTGAACGCAATATTCCATGCCTGCCCAGTAAAAATCAGCAGAATGGAACCCAGCTCCAGGCCGATCTGCCTGCGCGGGAAAAGAGCCACCATGGCGAGCATCACTCCCGGAAGAAAACTCAGCACGGGGATGGATTGCAGAATGTCGAGCAAAGGCAACAGAATTTTTGCGGCGCGTTCGGATTTCGCCGCTGCCAGGCCGTATCCCAAAGCAAAAAGAAGCGAAAAAATATAAGCGATCGAAATTCGGACCAACGAATAAGCCGCATACAAAGGCAATGCAAGCGGGCTCGAAGAAATATTCGCCACCGGCGCAAATGGCTCAAACCACAGGCGGCCGGAAGCAAACAGAGCGTAAAGAATCGCCAACAATCCGGCAAAAACGGCGGCATCGGCCCAAAGCGGGCTTGTCCATTTCGTGCGCTCGGAAACAATGCGAAAGACAGTGTCGCGGTGAGGGATAGATTCGAGTTTCATGGTCGGGGAAACCGGGAACAGATCACGGCCTGGTCCGGCTCAGCCGTCCGGTTACGGAGTCGTAATCAAAAAGCTCCGCGTAGCGGCCCCATTGGATTGCGGTATCGAGTTGCTTGTGAACTTCTCCTTCGGTGAAATGCTCGTCCAGCAAATCATGAAAGAAATCGAGAAGCATGGTGCCGTCTTTCTTGGTTTGTAAAGCGGAATCGATCTGCTGGAGTATCGGCACGTGTGCGAGCAATGCCTCGCGGAATATTTCCTTGCGCCTCTGAATATCTCCTGCGGCAAGCTCGCGGCCCAGATCAGTAATTTCCGCGTCGCCTTGCTCGACGCGTGCAAAGCCCAGCAGCGCACAGGCATCCACGATCGGAAGCAGATCGTCAGATTCAAGCATTAACTGGTGCGAGACGCGGTGAAGATCTTCGCGGCCGCCATGATCCACCAGAATCTCGAGCAGTCCTGCAATGCCTCCGGCTCGCACGTGGGGCAGACGCATGTAGCGCGGCTGAGGCGCGGCAAGCGCAGGGGCTGCCGGAGTGGCCTTCATTTCGGCGGGGATTTCATGATCGAGCTCGGGTTGCGTCAGAACCCGATAAATATGATCGACCAGCGCTTCGAAGGGCTCAGACTTGCGGCTGCGCGGCTGTGCCAGCGTAATTTCAAAATCCTCGCGAATGCGCGCCGGGTGGCTGGCGAGGACAACCACGCGGTCCGCCAGCACCACGGCTTCTTCGATGTTGTGCGTGACAATAAAAATTGCCCGCGTCGGAATCTTCCGGTCGTTCCACAATTCCATTAATTCGCCGCGCAGCGTTTCCGCCGTAAGCACATCGAGCGCGGAGAAAGGTTCGTCCATGAACAATACTTCCGGCTCAATGACGAGAGCGCGCGCGAAACCAACCCGCTGTTTCATTCCGCCGGAAAGTTCTTTGGGATAGGCGTTCTCGAATCCGTCGAGGCCGACGGAATCAATAATGCGAGTGGCGCGCGCGTGGCGCTCCGAAGCAGGCACTCCGCGCGCTTCGAGCGGGGCCTCCACATTTTGCAAAACCGTCAACCAGGGAAACAGGGCGAAGCTCTGAAAAACGATGCCCACGTTGGGTGGATCATTCGTGAGCGTGCGGCCGTGATAGAGCACTTCTCCTGCGGAGGGGGCCGATAGCCCCGTCAACATTCGCAAGAGCGTTGATTTGCCGCAGCCGGATGGGCCGAGCAGCGCCAGGATTTGTCCCGGCATGACTTTGATGTCCGTGGGGGAAATAATTTGGATGCGGCCGCCGTCCGGCTGCAAATAAAATTTTTCAAGATCGCGCCCTTCAAGGATCGGCTGGCTGTCGTCTCCGCGGGGAAGCTCAGCCGTTAGTTGCGTGTTGGTGGTTTGTGACACGGATGCATTATGTACGATTTATCGGGATGCTAGCCTGCATTTCTCACAACGACGTCGGCATGGGGGAAGGCGGAAATTTCGCGAGAGCATTCGGCATTTTTCGTGGCGCCGGCGAGACGCTGGCACCACCAAAAATCGATCTGCCACCCATGCATCTGTGAGAATAGGACTAGAAAGACAGCAAATGGGCTAGAGTGTTCAGCAAAAAAACACCAAACCAAACTCAGGCCGTATTGCGATCCACGGCAGGATGACGCACGTCGCTTCCCGCAACCATGTAGATCACGTCTTCGGCAATATTTGTGGCGTGGTCAGCAATGCGTTCCAAATTTTTAGCCACGAGGATCAATTCAAAAGCCGGGAACACGACGGAAGAATCGCCCATCATGTAAGTGAGCAATTCGCGGAAAATCTGGTCGCGAAGCTGGTCCACTTGATCGTCGCGGGACAGCACGGAACGCGCGAGTTCAATGTCGCGGCGCACCAGCGAATCGAGACTGTCACGCATCATTTTTTCGGCAAGCTCGCCCATGCGCGGCAGGTCGACGTAGGGTTTCACCCGCGGATGGCGCACGATACGCGTCGCCGAATGCGCGATGTTGACGGCTTGATCGCCGATTCTTTCCAGGTCATTGTTAATGCGCGCAATGGCCAGAACAAAGCGCAGATCCGCGGCCATCAGCTGTTGCAGCGCAAGCAGCTGCACCACGCGGTCATCGATTTCAATCTGCAGCTCGTTGATCGCATTCTCTTCTTTGAGTACAACCAGCGCGAGCTTTTCGTCCGCATCCAGCACTGCATGAATCGCCTGGTGCAACGATCGCTCGGCAAGGCTGCCCATCCAGAGGAGCCGCTCTTTCAATTCTTCTAAGGACCGTTCAAAATGGCGTTCCATTTGCTACACCCTCTCCATATTCTAGAGACTAATCGCTTCAGTTGATTGCCACAAGACTCATCCGAAGCGGCCCGTGATGTACGCTTCCGTACGCGGATCCGAAGGCGTGGTAAACATATGTGCCGTTGGCGAAAATTCGATCAGATCGCCATTCAACATGAACGCCGTAGAGTCACTCACGCGCGCAGCCTGTTGCATGTTATGGGTAACAATCACCAGGGTGCAACTCGGCTTCAATTCAAAGAGCAGCTCTTCGATCTTCGCTGTATTCACAGGATCCAGCGCGGAACATGGTTCGTCGAGCAACAGAACCTCGGGATCCACGGCTAGTGCGCGCGCAATGCACAGACGCTGTTGTTGTCCGCCGGAAAGGGCGTAAGCGGACTTGTGCAGCTTGTCCTTCACTTCATCCCACAGCGCTGCCCGGCGAAGGCTCTTCTCAACCGCATCGTCCAGACGTCCTTCATACCCGTTGATTTTCAAACCGTAAGCCACATTTTCGTAGATGGACTTGGGGAACGGGTTGGGCTTTTGAAAAACCATGCCCACCATGCGGCGCAATTTCGTGACGTCGAGCGTCAGGATGTTCACGCCGTCCAGCGCAATTTCACCTTCGAGGCGCGTGTGCCGCAGCGTCTCATGCATCCGGTTGAGCGTTCTCAGCAACGTGGATTTTCCGCAACCCGATGGCCCAATCATCGCGGTCACTTTGTTGGTGGCCACATCCATCGACACGTTGTGCAAGGCATGGTTCTTGCCATAATAGAAATTAAGCTTGGTGACCTTCATTCGCAGCGTGTTGGCGCCAGATGTGCTCATAGCCGGTGTGTGTGTAGAAGTCTTCTCCGTTGAGCTCGCAGCGGCAACTCCCGAGTTGCCCATGAGCGGGAAAGCAGAACTCATTGTCATGTCCTCTCGTAAGCGGTGCCGCTAGTCAGAAATGTGCGAACCAAAATATTAGTTATCAATACCAGGCCGAGAAGGACAAGCCCCGCTGCCCACGCCTGGCGGTGCCAGTCTTCATATGGGCCGGTCGCGTAGGTATAAATCACAACAGGAAGTGAAGCAGTCGGTTGATTCCATCCCGGACTCCAGTAGCGATTGCCAAATGCGGTGAACAGCAGCGGCGCCGTTTCTCCAGCGACGCGCGCCAGAGCCAGCAACACTCCCGTTAAAATACCACGGGAGGCGGCGGGCAGCACAACCGTTGCGATCATGCGCCATTTGTTCGCGCCCAAAGCGAAGGATCCTTCACGCAGGGAGCGCGGCACATCTCGCAAAAAGCTTTCGGTGTTGCGCAGCACCGTGGGGATCACCATGATGGCCAGAGCGACGCCTCCGGCGAACGTAGAAAAATGATGCATGGGCATCACCACCAAGGCGTAAGCGAAAATCCCCATTACGATCGAGGGCACACCGTTCATCAAGTCCGCTGTATACCGGACGAGAAATGGTACAGTTTTGCCGCCAAATTCAGCCAGGTAAACTCCACCGAGCAGCCCAATGGGAACCCCGAATAGCGCGGCCAACAGCAAGAGTTTCAAGGAGCCCACGATGGCATTGGCCATCCCGCCGCCCTCTTCGCCGACCGGAGCGGGCAGATGCGTAAAGAAGTTCCATGACAAATCTTTTCCGCCGTTCCATACGAGGTATCCAAGAATGAAAAACAGCGCCGAAACCGTGAACAACGCGCAAAACCCCGTGAGCGAAAGCATGAAGACGTTGAGCGATTTCCTCCAGATCAGTCGCAGGCTCATGAGGGGAGCACTCCGCTGCCGCGCGCCGTGGTAACCAGAATCAAAAGTCGCGCGAGCCCGTTCAGAATAAATGTCAAAAGAAACAGCACCAGCCCCAACTCGATCAGGGCGCTCAGATACAAATTGCCAGTGGCCTCGGAAAATTCGTTGGCCAGGACGGCGGCAATGGAATATCCGGGAGAAAAAAGAGATTCAGAAATTCTTGGATTGTTGCCGATGACCATGGTGACCGCCATGGTCTCGCCCAGCGCGCGCGCTAGGGCGAGGAACACGGAGCCAAAGATGCCGATTCGTGCGGCCGGGACCACCACTTTCCAGGTGGACTCCCATTTCGTAGCGCCCAGCGCTAATGCCGCTTCGCGCTGGTCCCGCGGAATCCCCAACAGCACTTCGCGTGAAACGGAGAGCACAAAGGGAACAATCATGATCGCGAGCACGATACCCGCTGTCAGGAAGCCAATGCCGTAAGAAGGTCCCTTAAAGAGCGGTAAAAATCCGAGTGTCCTTTTTAATGCCGGCTGAACCGTAGTTCTCATGATCGGAACGAGAAGGAATACGCCCAACAGGCCATAAATCACGCTGGGCACTGCCGCGAGCAGGTCGCTGACGAATGACAAGGAAGAAGAAAGTTTTGGCGGAGCGAGTTCAGCCAGAAAAATTGCCGCGCCCACGCCCAAGGGTACTGCAATGAAGAGAGCCACGGCCGATGTGACCAGAGTGCCGTAAATAAATGGCAAGGCACCGAAATCGCCTGCGACCGGATCCCAGGTGCTCGTAACGAAGAAATGCCATCCGAATTTTGTGCGCGATTCAGCAGAGAGAACCCAAAGTTGATACACGAGAAGGACGGTAATCAGCAGCAATGTGGCGGCTGCGATCAGTGTAATGAGGTGGGCAACGTCGTCCGCGCTGAACCATCGACGCGATAACGCCTGCGGATTCGCAGGGACATCTGCAGGCGCTGTCGCGTTTGGTGTGGTAGCCATTTAACTGCACTCACCTTTGTAACGGAACGTTCTACATTACTGAATTTGCGCGATTGCCTTCAATTCCTTGACGACTACTTCCTTGGGAAGCTTCGCGTAGGCCAATCCTTCGCAGTATTGCTGTCCGTCCGTCATCATCCACTTCAGGAAACCCTTTACCGCATCGCGCTTCGCGGGGTCGGCGATTTTCGACGGAATCAGCAGCCAGGTAAAGCTGGAAATGGGATACGCAGCTTTGTTGCCTTCCGGATCGGTAATCGAGACCCGGAAATCATCCGGCATTGATTTCGCCGCTGCCGCAGCTGCAGCCGTAACGCCCGCCAGATCGGCCTTCACAAATACTCCCGCGGCATTCTTCACACGGCCGTATGCAATCTTATTCTGGACCGCGTAAATCAGTTCAATGTATCCAATCGAGTCAGGCGTCTGCTGAATTAATCCCGCCACGCCCTCATTACCCTTGCCACCCAAACCGACCGGCCAGTTTACGGATGTGGCCTTGCCGACCTTTTTTTGCCATTCGGGGCTGACCTTGGAAAGGTAATCAGTGAAGATATAGGTCGTTCCGCTACCATCAGAGCGGTGCACCACGACGATGTCATCTCCGGGCAGTTTCACGCCCGAATTGGCAGACGTAATCGCCGGATCGTTCCATTTTGTGATTTTACCGAGGAAAATTCCCGCGAGCGCTTCCGGAGTGAAATTCAGTTCGGCGGAAACTCCTGGCACGTTGTAGCTGGGAACGTCAGCGCCCATCACAGTGGGGAAATGCAGAATCGGTACAGTGGCCTGCTTGAGTTGTTCATCCGTCATCGGTCCATCCGACGCACCGAAATCAACGGTTTTGTCGATCAGCTGGCGAATCCCGCCTCCTGATCCAATCGATTGGTAATTAATTTGTACATTCGGGTGAGCCTGTTTGTACAAATCAAACCATTTCGAATACATGGGGAAAGGGAACGTGGCTCCGGCCGCGTTCAACAGTACTTGGCCTTGAGCAGTAGCTAATGTAGCTACCATCAAAAGACCGACTAGCAGACTGAGCTTTTTAACTAAGCGCATGTTTTCTCCTGGTATTTCTTAACTGGATTTTCCCTCTGAATTGTTACAGTCAGGTTACAAGGGGGTGATGCCACCATAAAATAGGTATTGGAGCTTGGATATTTCGATTCAACCCAAAAAGCGGGAGGAGAGGGAAGGGCCGACGCCAGGGGAGCGTCGGCCCGGGGTGGGGGTGCAACACGAAGATCAAACTTTTGCGGCGAAATTCGGCGAAGCAATCTAGCTTCTCTTTTGTGGATAGTTCTCTTCTTCCACAACGATGCGCGCGCGCCCATGGCGCACATCAAGGCCGCGAACCCAGAAAATAATGTCCTCGGCAATATTGGTGGAATGATCCGCAATACGCTCCAGATATCGGGTGGCCAGCACAAATTGCAGTTGTGGCGCGGCCTGGCGAGGATCCTCGGTCATCCTCGTGAGTAAATGTTCGAAAATCTGATCGCGGTACCGGTCAACTACGTCATCCGACTCGAGAACTTCAGCGGCCAGGACCACGTTGCGAAAAATCAATGCGCCGAGGCTGCGTCCAAGCATGGCGCGCACGGCTCCGGTCATCGGTTCGAGGTCGCGCGGCGTCTCGCTCACGTTCATTCCGGCCAGGGAAATCACGCGCTCGGAGATGTTGACGGCCAGATCGCCAATGCGCTCAAGATCATTGGCGATTTTTTGCGTGGCGACGACCCGCCGAATATCTTCATCGTCGAGCAAGCCCGTTCGCAACATTCGCACGGCATGGTCGTCAATCAAAATTTCCATTTCGTTGACGCGAGGCTCAACCAAAAATACCTTGCTGGACAACTCTGCCGCGGCTTCCTGGCTTGGTTGTAAAATGGCGTTCAGTGCGCTCTCTACGCTGCATTCCACGGTTCGTGCCATGGAAATCAGGTAATTGGCCAGCACATCGTGATAAACCGTTTGTATCGTTGCTGTCGAGGTCGCCATTTTTGCCTCCATCCTAGTTTCGTGGCATGGCGATCATAATTTGCCAGTGTGACGACAAAGTGAAACGGAGGTGAATTTCCGGCGAAAGCAGAAAATAGGCCAGTTATTTGAGCGTCGATGCGCCAAAATGCCCGCGTCAGAAACCTAAAGACGGAGTAGTAAATTCGCCTCTTGTGACAATTTCAAGATGGAGTTAGAATTTGAGCCCTGTACGTGCCTGCCGTAGCTTCGTCCCCTCGGCGCTTGAGGGGCTTTTGTGTCTGCAACCACCAAATGGAATAGTCCACCTCGACCAGAGGAACGCCGCAGCAGCCTACGTCTCAAAGTTTCTTCGCTTATTTACGCGCAAATTGGGGACGACAATGGCGGAATTGTCCTCAATTTGGGGATTGACGGCCTTGCATGCCATGCGGCGCATAATTTGAATGCGGACAGGAATTCCGCCCTCAACCTCAGACTGCGCGGATCCGGCTTGAATGCGCAAATCACCGGCGAGCTTGCCTGGATTGCAGAAACTCAAAAAGAAGTCGGCATCTCGTTTAAGAGTCTGCCTGCTCATGTACGCCAGGATATTGCGGATTGGATCGCCCGCGAATCGCAACCTGCCACTCCCAGTGGTCCGGAGCAGACGCCACTGCCGAAAACGGTTTCCGTAATTGCGGATATTGCGCTTCCGGAAAAGAGGACTGTCCTACGCTCGCTTTCCGCTGCGCTGGCCTTATCACATGCGACTTCCAAGGGGCAGGATCCGCCCACGGTTGCGGCCGTCAGCCAGGCAGATTCTTCTTTGCAGGCTTCACATGTGGAATCCACAGCGGTTATTTTCCCTCTTGGGTCAACATCGGAAACATTTCCTGCGACCGAGAAGGTCAGTCCTGCTGCAGAGCAGATAGCAGATCGAAGAGAGGATCGGGAGCACCTTGTCGAAAACAATTCCCCGGTTGTGTTGGAATCCCCAAATACGAACCTCGTCCCCAATAATCTCCCGATTACGAGCGAGCTTCCGGCAAATGAGATCGGACAATTGGACACCGAGGTAATAAAGGCGAGTGCCTCTCCACAAAAACCCGCAAAGGCAGCGCCATCCGCGCCGCCACAATCCCCGACTGAGATTCGCAATTACGTAAAAATCGGTAAAAACACGGTGGCAAAGCCGACTGTCGGAACTCCGATCTCGGCTACGTTGAGCTTTTCACATGTCGCGATGCGTGCGGAGAAATGGATTCCGCAATCCTGCCTTTCCGTCTGGAAAGGGTTAAACGATCGGCACAAGAAACTGTTTACACATATTGGTTCAGGCTGTATCGGTTTGTTGATTGGCCTGATGCTGGTTCTAGCCATGACAATGTCCCACGGATCTTCCGCGCGTTCTTCAGAAAGCAAACCCGCTCCTCAGTCCACAATTCAACCAGTTTCCCCCGATCTGAGAACTGACGACCTTCAAGACGGCCAGGATCCAGGGCTCGCAACAAAGTCCCCGACTCCTATAACAAGCAAATCTCAATCTGATCAACCGAAATCCTCAATCTTTTCAAAAATTATAAATAACGTTTTCGGAGATAATGCGGATGGAACCCACAAAATTAGCGACTATCAAATGGGGTTGGAAGTATGGACTTCACAAAGTACCGGATACTATTACTGTTCGGATGACCCGTACGCGAAGCAAGTGCAGCCTGGAAGCCCCATGTTGCAAGGCGATGCGTTGCAGGCCGGCTACCGTCCAAGGCTCGGCCAATTTTGCAACTGACTTCATGTGAGGGAACTACCCGCGGGTCCACGTCTGATCGCAGCCAAATTATTTTAGACTTTGAACGCTCGCTCTATGCAGCAATAGGAACACTGAAATGAAAACGAGACCCCTGACCAATCGCGCTTTCCACCCAGATGCGGCCGCTGTGCGCATCGACGATGTGCCGCGCAATGGCGAGTCCAAGTCCTGTGCCGCCCGCTTCGCGTGATCTTGCGGCATCCACGCGGTAGAACCTTTCAAAAATGCGTTCCAGGTCGGATTCAGGGATGCCAATGCCCGTGTCTGACACGGTGAATACGACTTCTTTCCCGTCGGAACGGGCGGTCACATCGATTGATCCGCCGCAAGGCGTGTATAGCACCGCGTTATCCAATAAATTTTGCAGAACCTCGGTAAGCTGTGCGCCGTCTCCGCGGACGGCTGGTGTGTTCTGTAGCAGGCCCACTCGAATCTCAATCGCCTTTGTGTTGGCCTTCAACCGCGTTGTCTCCACGCAACTGCTTACCAGGCGTTCCACCTGAATCGCGCGCATTTCCAGTTCCAGACGTCCTGCTTCGATGCGGGAGAGTTTCAATAAATCGTCGGTCAGGCGCGCCAGGCGCCACGCATGCTCACGAATAATTTCCACGAAGCGATTCCGATTGGCATGGTCATCCAGGGCTCCGTTTAACAGCGTTTCGGCAAAACCTTGTATGGCTGTCAGGGGTGTTTTGAATTCGTGGGAGACATTGGCCACAAAATCGCGCCGCACTCGTTCCAGCCTGCGCAATTCCGTGATGTCATGAAGCACAAGAACCGCGCCGTTCGCTCCCTCGGCCCGCACAGGCGTGGCGGTCACGCTGAAATTCCTGCGGCGCACGGTGCCCACTTCCACTTCACCCGTTAACTCTTCCATCCCAGAAAGCGCCTGGCGCACGAGCCTCACGAGGTCCGCCTGCCGCAAGGCCTCCACCAGAGTCCTGCCTTGAGAGCTTCCCACCGGCAATTCCAGAATCTGCTCAAATGCCAAATTGCAAAAATGAATGCGTTCGTCTCCACGCACAACCGCGACGCCTTCCACCATGCTGCTGAGAATTGCGGACGAGCTATTGCGTTCCTCTGTAAGACCTCGGATGGTTTGGCTCATATCCGAAATGGTTCGGCCCAATTCGGCGGCCATATCCGCAAGCTCATCGTGGTCGTAATCGCGTTGCAGCTGGGAGAAATTACCGGACGCCGTTCGTTCCGCAAATTCTTTCAGGCGACGAATGCGATGGGTGACAACGCGAGAAGAGAAATAAAATGCGAGAGCCGCGGCGAATATAAATATCGCAGATACGGGCCAGATTCTCGCCAAAGTTTGCGGCGATGTCCACTGCACGGCCAGAAGAATCGCCGTTACCAGCGCCAGACAGATAAGCACCGGCCGCCAGAACAGGCTTATTCGCAAGGGAGACTTACTCCTGTTTTTCGGATTGCCCCTCGCTCTCAAACATGTAACCTGCGCCGCGCACGGTTTTCAGAAAGGCAGGTTGATCGGCGTCGTTTTCCACTTTTTCACGCAGCCTGCGGATATATACATCCACGCTGCGCGGGGTTACAAAGCGTTCCGTGCCCCAGACGGCATCCAGCAACTGATCGCGCGAGAAAACGCGATTCGGGCGAGTCGCCAGATAATAGAGCAAGCGGAACTCAAGAGTCGAGAGCGTTACGGGCTTCGTATCACGCGTAACGCGGTAAGAGGATGGATCAATGGAGAGGCCGCGGGATTCGATCACGCGGCGCGGCTCGTTCACGGGTTCGGTACGCCGCAGCAGCGCTTTCACGCGAGCGCCGAGCTCTCGCGGACTAAAAGGTTTGGTAACGTAATCGTCCGCGCCCATTTCGAGGCCGACGACGCGGTCAGCTTCTTCGCCGCGCGCGGTCAACATCAGAATCGGCAGTTTGTTCAGGGTCGTATCGCGGCGGATTTCCTTGCAGATATCCAGGCCCGATAGTTTCGGCAACATCAGATCGAGCAGCAAAATATCCGGTGGAGTTTTGCGAATTTGCGCAAGACCGCTCGCGCCGTCCATCGCAGCGGCCACCTGAAATCCCTCGCGCTCCAGGTTATATCGAACAAGCTCCACAATATCGCGGTCGTCTTCGATCAGCAGAACTCGTTTCATATCGATTGTCCCAGCTCCCGTCCCCCTCTTTGTCTGGTAGAGGCACTATAGTACAAGGCTTTGTGGAAACGCTATATTACGGCAAGGTTAAAAGAAAGAAACCCTCTTGGGACAGTGCAACCATTTGACTTGCAGGTGCAATCAGGCTGCCCGTCCAAAATGCGGCCGGGCGCTACAAAAGGAACATTGGCAAAAGTTTGCGTTGCAAATTGATTTATTGCTCAAACTCGTAGAAAGATTTTCCAACGGTAAAATGGCAAAAGCAGTACAAAAATGACCAGGACAAAGAGAATTGCGAAGCCCAGCGAAGCGTTCAACGGGTTAAAATGGGCCGCGAAAAATCGTTGGTATGCCCAACCATGCAGAGTAGTCTCTCGCCCTCGGGAATTGGTGAATTCAAAATCGGTGCTTATCTCTGACACCAGAGCCGCTAGCGCGTAAGCCAAAATTGCGTTCATTCCGAATACCAGGAAAGGCTTTGCCCACGTGCGCCAATTTCTCACGTCGACAATCCAGTAGCAGGCAGCCAGAGCGAGCATGGCGAAGCCGCTGGTAAAAAGCACGAATGAACTTGTCCACAAATTTTTGTTGATGGGGAAAAATGGGTGGAGCAGCCGCCCGGCAACAAGCAGCGCCAACCCCGTGGCAGCCAGACCCAGTGTTTTGCGCGTTGCATCCCGGTCCGACCTCAGCCACTCGCCTGCAAGGATTCCCACCAGCAAAGAGGCAACCGCAGGAAGCGTGGAAAGAAATCCCTCGGGATCCCAAGTTTTGGATTCTTCCCACAAATGTCCGCCCATCAGCGAGCGATCGATGTACGCGCCCAGGTTATCGTCTTTGCCGAGGTGCCCTGCGCCATAGCCTGGCACGGGAACAAAAGTCATCAGCGCCCAATAGCCAACCAGCAGAATTACTGCAACGGCAGCCGTGACGCGAAGATTGGCACGCACCCGAACGGTCCCTTCCGCGCTTGTTTGCGTTTGAAATGTAAATAAATAAAGAAGGCCGGCGGCGAGATAGCAGAGCGCGATGCGCTGCAGAACACCCATGATGCGGATGTTGCTGAAATCGAAGTCCGGAAATCCATTCAAAAATAATCCGATAATAAAAATCACCGCGCTGCGGCGCACCACGTGCCATACCAGCGCTCGGTGTGAAATGCCGCGCGCAATGCGCGAGGGAAAAGATAGCGTCAATGAAACGCCCACAATAAAAAGGAAAAAAGGGAAAATCAGGTCGGTCGGCGTCCAGCCATTCCACTCGGCATGTTCGAGAGGAGGATAAATGTGGCTCCAGGTACCGGGATCGTTCACCAGAATCATCGCGGCAATGGTGGCGCCGCGAAAAACATCCAGCGAAACCACGCGCTCAGGCCGGCGCGGGATCGCGATCCCCGTAGGAATGGACGAGACAGCTGAACTGCTCTCCGCCGCGTGAATGGTGATCCCCTCCAATGGGCGGATAGTATAGCAGCACATGAAATGTCACAACGGATCACGGGGATTTGAAATGACAGGTTGGGTGAGAGAGGAAACTCAAGGGCAAAAGCCAGTATTTTTCAAGTCCCGGAATATCGCGGCTGAACGGGTTGCGGAAAAAATGATCAATCCTGTCATTCCGAGCGGAGCGAGGAATCTCTCTTCGATTTAACTATAAGGAAAAACAGAAAAGCAGATTCCTCACTTCGCTAGGAATGACAGTGATGTGGGTTTTTCCGCAGTCTGCGAAGCCGCGACCCACAAAGACCCTTTATGAAATCGCTTCCGATAAATCTTGAACCAAAATTAGACTGCTATCGCTGCGATCTAATGAAAACTCAGGTTATGCGCGCCACAGAAAATCGAGCCGACGAAGCTGGCGCTTTGCGGAACCCACCACATATGGCGCACCCAGGAATAGCGGCTGTACATCATTTTTTTCCCGGCGAAATCCATCAGGGCCGGACCCACTTGAATGGCCGCATACAGGGAAGAATTGCCAGCGAACGGCCTCAGCATCGGATTCAACTCCACTGCGCCCTCTTTCGTAATCGCATGACGCGTGGTCCATGCATCAAAGGTCGCCGCGCCGCTGGAGGCAATGGCCAGACCCTTCCAAGCCATCTGTTTGCGGCGATTTTCGGCAATCAATTGCTCCACCGAAACTTTCATGGTCTTCGCGGGATTGATGAACGCGACCGGTGCATTCATTTGCACGGGCTCCACGGGCATAGGCGCTGCCGGAAGCGCGGAGCTGGTCTCGGCGGCAGGCATTGCCGTCTCAGCAGGCATCATTTCGTCGGCTGGCGCGGAACCCTCCATGGTCAACACATTGGACGAGGCAGAAACATCGGCAGGCATGTGCAACGCTGCCATTTCCGTTGGTGTAGAAATTTTTGGTGCAATCTGCGGGTGAAGCAAAAGAATGGCAAGGGGTAGCAACATTTTGATTATCCTCAGTACGCCGCAAAAACTTCGGTGATTCCTTCCTCGCAACGTGAGGCTAGTTTAGAAATGGGGTGTGTCCTTGGCGATGGAACGGGGGTTCCGAAGTAATGTAACTACGGTTTTTACCCGATCGGAACTATAGTTCTAGGACTTTTGTTTGGATGGAAATTACCCAGTCGTGGTCGTGCCGAAGTCCAAGCGGGACAATTAGTTACCGCTGTCTAAATCATCGAGAGTATCAGGTCTGGGTAGATTCTTTGGGCCATAGAAACGCTCGCGGCACTTGCCGCAACGATAGGGGCGGTAAGGCAGGAAAAGTGTCACCCAAAATTCCAGGAGGCGTCCGCGTTTCGTCCGATGTACGTGATTGCTGCCGCAGTAAGGGCAATTTCTATCTTCCGTGTAGACGAAGACGCCAAGTTTGCGTTTCATTAGCAGGGAATAATAGCTCTGGGCGATTGCATACGCAATCGCCCAGGCTGTTAATTTCGGGGTAAAGTGCCTTAATCGTTCAGAAGGAGGCCAGGGCCTGCAAAGCCTGATGACGAAGTTTTCCCAAACTACGGTTCACCGTATGCGTGCGCGGCAGAAAACTTAGTACCGGAGGTCGCCGGATCGCTAACCGATCCAGGCTCATTTTCAAGCGCCGATCATGAGGAGCGTAACGGAGCCCACGCACGAGCGTATCGGCCGCATCCTGCTTCCGGTCGGCGCCTACGTAAACCTCGGCAAGGTTCAGATACAGTTGAGCCTGGCGACGGCTCATGCGAATAGCCGAGCGGCAAAGTTCTTCCGCCTCAGCCCATTTTTGCTCGGTGGCTGCGATGGCTACGCCCATATAAGAGATGTAGAATGGATTGGCGGGTTCTCCCTCGAATGCTGTTTTGAGATGGGGCAGTGCTTTGTTCGCATCACCACCACGCAAAAGCGATAGGCCGGCTCTAAACTCCTGAAAAGTCTCAACTTGGACCATTTAAATTTCCTCCACTGGGCGACTGCAAAGTGCCGCTGTACGCCACACCTCGCTGCGGGTAATTCCGGAAACGTTGTAAAGAAGATTAAAAGTGGGGAGCCTATCGGGCAACTGATCGTACGGACAGAAGAGGTACAGTGGAGTTTTTAATTTATGTTTGAAGCAACAGGCTCAAACGATTCGCGGATCGGCTGAATGAACCAAGCTGCAGTAGAAGTGTTGCAGCTTTTTGGAGCCCGCAATTTCGCTCAACAGTGGAAATCAGAATCAAAAGCCCCGCCCTTCGTAAGGGAAGGGCGGGGCAATTCGAAAATCGAAGTAGTTGCCATATCCACTTCAAGACCGCTTGGAATCAGTACGCGCTTGCGCCGGCTTCGGCTACCGCGTGGTCCTGGTCCCCCGAGCCGCCGCTTACGCCCACAGCTCCCACTACTTTGCCGTCCTTCTTCAGAGGGATGCCGCCTGCGAAAATCATGATTTTTCCATCGTTCGATGCGTGAATTCCGAAAAATTGACCCTCGGATTGTGAGTGAGTCGCGAGGTCCTTGGTTGTAATGTCAAACGCTCGCGCCGTGTACGCTTTTTTCATCGATATGTCGATGCTGCCGATCCATGCGCCATCCATGCGCGCATGCGCAACGATGTTGCCACCTTCGTCGGCCACCGCAATGTTCATGGGCTGGCCAATTTCTTTTGCTTTTTTTTCCGCCGCGATGATGACGCGCCGTGCGTCTTCCAGTTTCACTGCCGACATTCTCTTTCCTCCTCAATTTGTCCCAATCACCTGGTGACAGGTTTCACTCCGCCAACGCGTAACAAACTTAGACGCCCGGCACAGGAGTTTCAAGCTGAACTAAAATTCTGGTCAAAAAATTGTTCGCGATACGGTTGCATTCAGGCACGAAAGTCGCCCAATCCGTCCCGAAAGACCCGGGACCGATTGGCCTTCGAAACCCGTCCGGCACTTTCGTAGAGGCCGTCCGATTTTTGGACGGGCGACCTTTCTGCAAGTGTTACGCAAATTGAGGGAGGGAGGGCGCGACGTGCCAAAAATGATGGTGCGAATGCGATTCTCAGCTTCGGCTCACTTCATGGAGTTTTTTGCGCTCTATTTCTTCGTAAAGAATTTTAGCGCGTTCAAGCGCTACCGAAATGCTTGGGCTGATATTTCCCGTGCCGACGTGTTCTTCAAATTCGGATTGATGCATCAGGCGAGCGGGTTGCTCGCGCGCGCCGCAGAGGATGAGGCCGCGGCCCGAAGCGTGCACAGCGTCGGCCAAACTTTCGAGAGCCTGCAAACCTGTAGCGTCAATCGCCGTCATGTTTCGGAGACGCAGCACAAGGATGGGAGTCAGTTCCGGAATTTTACGAATTACATCCTCAATTTTATCCGTGGCTCCGAAAAGAAAAGGCCCGTGAATGCGGAAGATCGTCACGTACGAGGGAATTTCCTTGTGCTGCAGGATGTGTACTTGTCCTTCGCGCAGATACTCATCCGTGACTTGGGAAACTGTTGTCGTGGCCGTCACTTTGCGAATGTAGACGAGTGCCGCAAGTATCATTCCCGCTTCGACGGCCACCGTTAGATCGGCGAACACCGTCAGCGCGAAGGTGACCAGCCACGTGCCAATCTCCAGCGGAGTGAGCTTCAGCAGCTCCGGAATTTCACGCCACTCACCCATGTTGTAGGAGACCACAAATAAAATTGCCGCCAGCACCGAGAGCGGAATAAATCGAGCCAGCGGTGCAGCGAACAGCACAATGGCGAGCAGCGTCAGCGCATGAATCATTCCGGAGACCGGGGTTTTTGCTCCGGAACGGATATTGGTTGCAGTGCGCGCAATCGCTCCCGTGGCCGGCAATCCGCCGAAGAGCGGCGACATGATGTTGGCGATCCCTTGGCCCACGAGTTCCACGTTGGGATTGTGCTTCGTGCCGCTCATGCGGTCGGAAACCACGGCGGTCATGAGCGATTCAATCGCGCCGAGCATGGCAACAGTGATGGCCGGAGAAATCAGCGGCCTTAATAAATCAAATCGAAACTGAGGAATTTTAACGCCAGGAAATCCGGAAGGGATGCCGCCGAAGCGCGTTCCAATCGTTTGTACAGGCAGCTTCAGCAAAATCACGAGAGCCGTGCCCGCGAACAGCGCGACAATGTATCCTGGCACGCGCTTCACATAGCGCATGAAGAACAGTATCACTATCAGCGCAAAAACACCCAGCCCGGTTTCCAGTGGAGAAAGAGTGTGGAAATTGCGCGCCAGAGTTTCCATGCGCGCCAGAAATTCTCCGGGCACCTTATCGACTTTCAGGCCAAAAAAATCCTTGATCTGCGTGCTGGCAATAATTACGGCGATGCCGTTCGTGAATCCCACCACCACGGGGCGCGGAATATATTTCACTGCTGTGCCAAGCCCGGTGATGCCCAGAAACACGAGCAACACGCCTGCCATCATGGTGCACATGAACAAGCCGTCGAGGCCGTAGCGCACCACAATTCCGTAAACCACCACGACGAATGCGCCTGTCGGGCCGCCGATCTGCGTGGTCGATCCGCCCAGCGCAGAAATGATGAAGCCCGCAACAATCGCGCAATATAATCCGGACTGTGGCGCAACGCCCGAGGCAATGGCAAAGGCCATCGCCAGCGGCAGCGCGACGAGCCCCACCGTGACTCCCGAAAGAAGGTCAGAGGAAAATTTGTTCCAGCTGTAATCTCTTAAGCAGAGAACCGATCGCGGTAGCCAATCTTCCATGCGCGTATTCCTGAAGTAGTGCAACTCCGACTACAGATTTAGAAAATAATAATGTCTTGATTATAGTCCGAAAGGACGCAGCGTGGATAAATCGCGCCGCTTTGTGTCGTGGGAGAAACTCTTGTGACGCCGGCGTCTCGCCAGCGGGTTTTGATGCACAAGGACACAAGAAAACCCGCCCGTGAGACGCCGGCGCCACAATTACCAGATTATTTTCAGCGCGAATTGAATCTGGCGCGACGTGGTTTGCGTGGAATCGAGCAGCCCGGCGGTTTGCGTTTGTGGGACTCCGGTTTGATCGAACACGGCAAGATTGTCCGTGGGCGAGCCAAAATTCGCGCGGTTGAAAATATTGAAAATCTCCGCGCGGAACTGTGCGTTGAAACTCTCCGAGATGCGCCGGATGTAATTATTTTTGAAAACGGACAAGTCCAGTTTGGACAGTCCGGGCCCGATGATCGTATTACGGCCAAGATCGCCGCGCAGATTTGCGCAGTACGTGAGCGGACTGCCCGCCGGCAGCGCATTGGCTCCCGGAAAAGCAGCGCATTGGAAAGGCAAGGATCCCAACGAAGCCGTTGGCACAGTCGGTGGCGTAAAACACCCGAGGTTGAGGTACAGAGGGCCGAGCGGGTTCTTCTTAAAATTGGAATCCACCGGATTGCACCCTGTGATGTAATTCGGGACCAAGCCAGTTTCATCGAGCTTCGTGCCAACCGGGTCGCCACCCATGATCGGCGTAAACGGCTGGCCCGTGCCGGCCTTGAACAGACCCACAAGTTGCCAGCCACCGAATGCCCACTCCGGAAGCTTCGAACCTTTCTGCGGACCGGGAATTTCCCAAGTCGCGCTTAGCACTAGGGTTTGCGCGACGTTGAAATCCGAGAGACCACGCGTCGTTCGCTGGTCAAAGAAAAGTTGATTGAAGAGTCCGTTCGGAAACGCATCATCCGCTTCCGTGGCGGAAAGCGTGTCAATGCTCTTGCCCCATGTGTAAGCGGCGTGAAATTGGATGCCGTGACTGACGCGTTTGGCGACATCGACTTGCATCGCATCGTAAAAAGAGTTTGCTTGCCACAGGGTGCCATTGACTCGGCCAAAATTCGGGTTCAGCTTGGCGCTGGCCGTTCCATTCGGCAAGAAGCCCACAGCGCAAGAATTGCCAAGTCCGTCAGGTCCGCAGGGCCACTGGTATCCAGCTGAACTGGCAGTGGGGATTACCATGTCGATGTTGTCCACGCGGTAGGGCTGATGGATGCCGCGGGATCCGACATAGCCGACGGTGAGGGCCAGTGTGGACGACAACTCCCGCGCCACGCTCAGGTTCCATTGCATCACGTAGTTGCGTTTCGGGTTCGGCTCGGCGTAGTAGGCAATGTTCGTGTCAGTTTGACCGATAAATTGCTGGTATGCCTGGGATCCCACTGTGCCGTCCATCGTAAACGAGCCCGGTGGGGGATTCTCTCCAACGATGGTTCGGATGAAAGGCGCGACGCGCTGAAAACTGAGAGTGAATTCATACGGAAGCGGAAGCACATCAAAAATGCCGAATCCGCCTCGCAGGAGAGTCTTACCGCTGTGAGGGTTCCAGGCGAATCCCAGGCGAGGCTCAAAATCCCTCTTCGTGGGATTTTTGTATAGAGGGCCGACGCCCGCACAGCCTGGCATGCTCACGCCGCAGTTTGGCTCCGAAGAGGCAGTGGAAGGGTTGGGAAATCCCAAGTTGGGCAATACGGCAGTCAGGCCGTGTGATTCCGTCGGCACGGTGACAAATTCGTAGCGGAGACCAAGATTCACCGTCAGCGTTTTTCGCAGCTTGATGTCATCTTCCACATACGCGCCAAACAATGTTTCGCGGATTCCGATATCGAGCGGCAGGGGGCTGCCCGTTCCTGAAAACAGAGAGGGCTGGTTAGTCAGGAATTGCGCCAGCGAATCGAAGCGGAAAAGACCGTTGATGTTACTGGCGGAAACTTCATTGCTCTGCATCCGTTCCACCTCACCGCCGAACTTGATGGAATGAATTCCGTGGGTGAAAATAGCATCATCGCCGCCCTGATAAGTGGTCCAATAAAGCGCCCGGCTCGAAGGAATGTAGCCTTCCGCAGTCGGCGCTCCCAAAAAGCTGGTCACTCCCGGAATGCTCTGAATGTCCCCAGCGTATCCTCCCGGTTCGAATGCGTATTGGTGATCGGTCATAACCGATTGATAGGCCGGAGCGATTCGGTCGACCTTGCCAATGATTCCGACGGCCCGGGTTAAACCGAATTGGGCTGCGTTCAAGAAGTTACTGCTGAAAATGTGCTGCTCGTGAAGCGTGGCCGCCTGGCGATTGGAAACGATATCGGAATACAATTCGCCATAGGTTCCCGGCTGAACCGTTGTGGAGTTGTCCCGAATGTAAGTCGCGTAGAAGCTGTCGTGATCCGTGAATCGGTGATCGAATCGCCCGGTAAAATAATTTTCTGTAGTTACTTCCTGCGCGGCGAACCGGAAAACCCCGATGTTGCTTCCCGCGGGTACCGGATCTGTCGGCAACGGGAAAAACATCGCGGAAAGGAATTTCGCCACCGAGGGATCCACGGTTAGCTGGCATTGATTTGAGCCTGGCGACGTGGGCGCGCAGGTGGACGGGAATTGCGAAGGGTCCGAAAAGGAGAGCAGGCCAGTGCGCGCCGCGGCGGAGGGCACCGTATCCACAGTGGTCACGCCAAGGGATTGGCGCAGGCCTTCGTAATCTCCAAAAACGAAAGTGTTGCCCTTACGGATCGGCAATCCTGCCGATCCGCCGAATTGATTGCGTTTAAATGGGGGAATCGTCGCCGGATCGAAAAAGTTGCGGGCGTCCAGAGCACTGTTGCGCAGGAACTCGTAAACCGAGCCGTGGAAGGAATCCTTCCCAGACCGCGTCACGACGTTGATTACGCCGCCCGAAGTTCGTCCGTACTCCGCGGGATAATTGCTCCCGAGTACGGAGACCTGCTCCACGGCGTCGATTCCGAGATTATCGCCGAGCACGCTGCCCGGGGCGCCGTTCGCATAATCGTTGATACTCGCCCCATCGAGAATGTAAGCATTCTGATCCGGCCGCGATCCGGAAATGCTGACCGCTGCACCGAATCCGCGATCGGTGTTTCCGCCACCGCTCGCGCTGCCGTTCTGCACGGAGGATACGCCGGCCTGCAAGGTGGCAAGCGCGGCCCAATCGCGCCCGTTCAAGGGAGTGTCACGAACCGTGTTGGAATTGGCGCTGCCGCAGACTGCGGGACAGGGTTCGCTGACCAGCGCTGGCGGCGCGACAACGCGGACCATCTGCTTCGGGTCGCCCGGATGCATAACAACATTCAAGATTCGCTCTACCCCGGCGGAAACCGTGATACTCGTCCATAGCTGCGTCGTAAATCCGCTAGCGGAAACCGTCATTTCAAAACTTCCAGGGGCCAAGTCCGGCACGCTGTAAAGGCCGGCAGTATTGGTCGTCGCATTTCGCGTAAGCCCCGTGCTCAAATCCTTTACGGAGATGCGGACTTCCGGCATCACAGACCCGGTTTCTCCCGCCACCGTGCCGGTAATCGATCCACCAGCCACTTGCGCATTCGCTGCCGGTCCCCAAAATAAAAAAACCGCCAGTGTGGCTAAAATAGCTTTCATGACAACCCCTTTACGGCATGGACTCGTTATCGATGAACGAATTGTAGACGCGACTCTGATAAATAATATTAATTCAGATCAGACCCCTAGCGTTGTCGATGATCGTACTCTTTCAACCTGAATGAAACCTTAATACCTTACCTGACATTTCTATTCCATTCGCCACGGGGAAGCACTCGTCCATTGCGCCAATGTTTTCGAGGCCGGGGTAGGAGTGGAACGCGTTGCTCACCACAAGACCTCTATCCCAAAGAGGACCATATGGAAAAATTTCCACCGATTCGTGCTTGAGTTTGCCTTTTGGAAACCCCGCTTGCCGATCAGGTTGCCAGATTGACGAATACCGTGACGAAGTGCCCGTCCAAAAACGCTTTGACTCGTTGTCAGTTTTTATGGATGGCTCCATTTTCACGTCGGGTTTCGCTTTTGCTTCCCCGCAATTGCGAAAACAGTCTAAAATTTATGTACAGGTTGTTTCAGTGCATTTTCAGGTTATTGTGATCTGATTGGAGCGTGGTGGCCATGCATGTGCTTATAGTGGAAGACGAAAGGAAGATGGCGGAGTTGTTGAAAAGAGGTTTGGAGGAAGAGAACCACTCCGTCAGCCTTGCTTTCGATGGTCGCGACGCACTGGAAATGGCTCAGGCGCTTGAGTATGACGCGATCGTGCTCGATCTGATGCTTCCTGGGATTGACGGCTATGAGGTGGCGCGGCGTCTGCGCAAAGGCGGCAATGAAACGCCGATCCTTGTGCTGACCGCGCGCGACACCGTGCCGGATGTCGTGAAAGGGCTCGACATCGGCGCGGATGATTACATGACCAAGCCCTTTTCGTTTGAGGAATTTCTGGCGCGGCTTCGTTCGATTTCGCGGCGCGGTTCCGCCGCGCGCCCAACGGTTTTGCAGGTGGGGGATTTAATATTGAATCCGGCCGCGCATGTCGTTACGAGAGACGGCGAGGAAATTTCTTTAAGCCGGACTGAATTTCGTTTGCTGGAATTCTTGATGCGCCGCGCCGGGCGCGTGGTCCCGAGAAACACCATCGTTCATTCCGTGTGGGATGAAAGCGATGACGTCGAGGAAAACACGCTCGATGCTTTTATCAGTTTATTGCGCAATAAAGTAGATCGCGATCATAAGGTTAAACTGATCCAAACGGTTCGCGGAACCGGGTACACGATTCGAGACACTACCAAAGCATCATGATGACGCTGCCCATTCGACTTCGACTGACTGCCTGGTACTTCGCGGTCCTCGCCGTGGTGTTGCCCGCGTTTGGCGTCAGCGGATACCTCGCCATGCGTCACAGCATTCGCCAGACGGTGGACGAGGAACTGCAAATTCGCGCCGAGGGCGTGCATCAACTGATCGAACGAAACATTCAGCGCGGCACAAAGGCCGATCTGCCGGAAGGGCTGCGCGAGCACACGGAATTGCGGGCGGGCGGAGCGCTGCTGCAGGTTGCGGACGCGCAAGGCAACTGGCTGTATCGGTCCAAGGTTATGAGCGATTACGGAGTACCGCGATCGTCAGCTTCTTCGCCGAAAATTTCGGAATACACGGGGAACGATGTTCCGCTGCGCATACGAAACCTGACAGTCATTGTGGATGGCGAGCCTTATTTCATTCAATCCGCGTTTGAAATGGACGATTTTTACGAAGCGTTGTATCACTTTGAATTGCTTTTATACATTGCGATTCCATTGCTTCTCATCTGCTCGGCGTTAGGCGGATACTGGATCAGCACACTCGCGCTCGCTCCTGTCGATCAAATCACAAAAACGGCGCGTACGATCAGCGCGCGGAATCTTTCAAGCCGGCTGGTTGTCCCTTCCACGGGCGATGAGTTGCAGCGGCTCTCGGAAACGCTCAATGGCATGCTCGATCGCCTGGAAGCTGCTTTTAAAAAAATTACGCAATTCACCGCTGATGCTTCGCATGAATTACGCACGCCGGTTGCCGTGATGCGCACGCGCGCGGAGCTTTCCCTGCGCAAAGCTCGCTCGCCGGAAGAATATCGGGACGTCATTGCCGAGGTTCTCGACGAACTCGAAAAAACTTCCCGGCTGATCGAGCAACTCATGTTTCTTGCGCGTGCAGATTCCGGTGCGGAAACGCTGCACTTTTCCCCGACCGATGTAACCGAAGTTTTGCGAGAAGCCTGCCATCAGGGAAGCGCGTTGGCCGAAGCCAAGCAGATTGGTTTCCAGGAACAGATTTCTTCCGATTCCATGTGGATTCGGGGAGATGCTACCTCGCTGAGGCGGCTCTTTTTAATTCTGATCGACAACGCGGTGAAATACACGCCCGCCAACGGGCAAGTCGAAGTTTCCCTGCATAGAAACAACGGCTATGCCATCGCGCAAGTGCGTGACACTGGAATCGGCATCACCGAAAATGACTTGCCGAATGTATTTGAGCGGTTTTATCGCGCGGATAAAGCGCGCACTCGCGAACTCGGTGGTGTGGGCCTGGGTCTTTCGATTGGGCGTTGGATTACAGAAGTTCATTCCGGAACCATAGAAGTGCAGAGCGCGCCAGGGCGAGGTTCCGTGTTTCAGATACGCCTTCCCATCACGCAGACAAGCAATTAACAGACTGCGGAAAAAAGACCTTGTTCTGTCATTCTGAGCGAAGCGAAGAATCTCTCTTCGATCTGAGTATAGGAAAAGAAACAAGGAGAGATTCTTCGCTTCGCTCAGAATGACAGAGTATTGGGTTTTTCCGCAGCCTTAATAATTAAGCCAAATTTTATGGAAGTGCCTGCCGGAAGCTTTCTAAGTATTTGATGAGGCTATTCGTGGCTTGGACCCTCCGCCATAAATACTTCTTGACTTCATAATCCCCTTGGAATTAGGCTCCACCCACTACTGTAGTTGGGGTGCTGTCTATTTGCCTGGACGGCTTTTTTAGGGACCAATCAAACGCTTTGTAGACGGTTCATTACTTGACCATAGATGCGTGTACTTTTTTTTCGGGTACATAAAAAATTTTAAGCGTTTGGATGCACCTTTCTATTTTAATTTATTTTTTGTGACCACCTTCATACCGCAATCAATTCGCTCTCGGTTTAGTTATCGGTGACCCGGGAGACGTTGATTTGTTTCAAACAGTCGGGGATGGGTTTGGAACCTGGGGCCAGATTGGAAACCAATATTTCAATTCAAGCGAGGTGGTCTGAAATGGGTAATTTAAATTCGAAGGGTAACAGGCCTTCAATGGGTTGGTGTAAGAACGCCATCCAATTGCTGGCCGTTACGTTGGGAGTTCTTCTTCTTTGTACGTCCGCATTTGCGCAAGGCAGCACAGGGCGCATTTTAGGAACAGTAACTGACCAAAGCGGCGGCACGGTGGCAGGAGCCACGGTAACCGTCATAGACACAGCGCGCGGAGTTTCGCGCACACTTACTTCGGACGACGCTGGCGAATACAACGCTCCGAACCTGACCCCAGGCACTTACATGGTTCGCGCCGAGGCAAAAGGCTTTAAGAAGCTGGAACGCCAGAACGTCGAACTTGGCGTAGGCAAAGAAGTTCGCGTGGACCTGACCGTCCAGCCCGGCGAACAGGAACAGACCGTAACCGTTACGGAAGCGGTGCCTTTGGTCGAAACGACCAACGCAACTCTGGGCGGCACGCTCGATAACGCCGAAATTAGCGATATGCCACTGAACGGACGCAACTATCAGAACCTCTTGTCCCTCCGCCCCGGCGTCGTCCTTCAACCGGGCGGCGGACCTTGGACGCAGAGCACCAACGGCGTCCGACCTGACGAAACGGTTTGGATGGTCGATGGTGTAATCAACGTGAACTTCTACGACGCTCGTCCGATTGGCAACATGCCCACGCCCTTTACTGATGGTGGGACGATTCTTCCGGTCGATGCGATTCAGGAATTCAACACCGAAATTAGCCCGAAGGCGGAATATGGCTGGAAGCCCGGCGCCGTAGTTAACGTCGGAATCAAATCCGGCACGAACCAGTTCCACGGGGCGGCGTACGGCTTTTACCGCAGCCAGGCCTGGGACGCCCGCAACCTTTTTGACCCTAACGTAAATGGTGATCCAAAATGCGCCAATAACAATACCGAACCCTGCGCACTCGCGCCATTGCAACTCAAGCAGTTCGGAGGCGTGGTCGGCGGTCCTATCAAGAAAGACAAACTGTTTTTCTTTGCAGGCTACGAGGGTGCCCGTGATCTCGTCGGCGTTCCATTGGTAACTGCAGGCGTTCCTGAGACGAATTACGTCCCAGGCTCGTCGGTCAGTTTTGTGAATGCGATCATAGCGGACCAGGCAGCGAATGTAGCGATCAGCCCTGTTAGCTTGGCATTGGCGGGATGTCCGGCAGGCACATTGACCACTGCTTCTGTGTGCACCCCCCCGAGCTATTCCTGGCCCGTCAACACGAGTGGCATTAAGAGCTTTACCGCTTCGTTTCCTAACACTCTGGTTACCGATAACGGGATTTCAAAAATCGATTATCACCTGAACAATCAGAATAGCATTAATGGGATGGTTATGATTGGTAACTATACCAACACCGGGATGGATCATCCGTTCGTGAACAAGATTTTCGAGGACACGAATGTCGTCCGGACATATACGATCGGTGGCGACTGGGTCTGGGTTCCCAATTCGAAATTGGTCAATGACGTAAAAGTTGCCTACGATAAAGTGGCTTACAATTTCGTGACTGACGATAACGCGCTCAAGCCCGACGGATCGGGTCTTACGGGCGGGTCAGGTTTGCCAATTGACACCGGTGTAACGGCTTTCGGAGGATTGCCGAACATCAATATCAGCGGTGTTGAGAAACTCGGAAGCTGGCACAACCGCCCTCAAAATTGGGGAAACTGGTACGACGACTTCCAAGATAACCTCTCCTATCTCATGGGGAAACATGCCTTTAAGGCTGGATTTGAGTTTGCCCACATTGACGTTACCAGCGCCATTTACGATACCGGCCGTGGGTTGATTGCATTCAAAGGAGGGGTATGCCCGCAGCTGGCGGGCGCATCGACGCCGCTCGAAGACTTCTTCTGCGGCGCTCCAAAGAGCGGAAACATCCTCGCGGGCAATGCTGCCCTCCACGAAACTTGGAATTCTCCGGCCGTCTTTTTTCAAGATGACTGGCGGATCACATCGAAAGTTATCCTGAATCTCGGACTTCGCTATTCGTATGCTTCCCCCATGAAGGAAGTGAACGACCACTGGGGAAACTTCGATCCTACGAAGGGCATGATTCAGCCGCCTGCTGGTGGAACGGACTGGGCTCCTGATCGCACCAACTTCTCTCCTCACCTGGGTTTTGCCTGGGATATGGCGGGAAATGGAAAGACCGTAGTTCGCGGCGGTTTCAGCATTATTTATTCGACGCTGGATGCGGTTCTGTACTTGAGCCAGAACGGGTTCACAGGTGGCGGCGCCAACTCAGTCTCCCTCGGCTCCGTCCCAACGGGAGCAATTCTCGAAACGAACGGATTGGGCACCGGTACCGCACCGACTGGCAGCAATTTGATTACGTTGTCTTCCGCCGCGTTGACGGGTAACCAACTCAATTGGAATGGGGTGGTTTTTCCGAGTAACGCCAGCACGGTCTGCGGAGATACCAGCCCCTATGCTAAACATGGGTTGGATGCCAGCCAGTGCAATATCATGGCTGTTTCACCAAACCTCAAAACTCCATACGTCACGAACTGGAATTTGGGAGTTCAACATTCATTCGGGAACAATTTATCGCTTGAGGTTGGCTACGTCGGAGATCACGGTTCGCGGCTGCTTGGATTCCGCGATCTGAACGAAACGGTTCCTTCGCTCGTGAGCGCGTCAAATCCCGGGGGGCAGCCTTTCTTCACCGCCGCCAATGGGCACGGCGCGTTTCCGTATCTGAACTGGATCCTTCAGGATTCAAACGACGGCCGGTCCAATTTTAACAGTCTCCAGGCAACGCTAACGAAGCGGCTTTCGCACGGCTTCTCCTTTATCGCTGGCTACACCTATAGCCACGGCTTGGATACCGGATCCTTGAACCGCACAAGTTATCTCCCGCAGGACAGTAATAATGTCGCTGCACAATACGCCAGCGGTGACTTTGACATTCGACACCGGTTCACGTTCACCACCACCTATGATATCCCCGGACTCAAGGGATATGCCCAAATGCTCGAAGGCTGGAAAGTAAACGCGATCGTCAGCCTCCAGTCGGCTCAGCCTTGGGACGTTGTTGACTTCAGCAACGATTTCCGCGGCGGCGATGCAACCGACCGCTGGAATATCAACGGTTCTCCGTCCAACTTCAATTCTGGGCCGGATAGCAACCCCTATTGCACCGGACCTGGACAAGGGGGATGCAGCATAACGAGCGGAATTAACGGCATTGCAACGAACTATTCTGCCGCCCAATCCTCAGCGATGTGGACTCAATGCATGACCGATGCGGCTGATCAAGCCAACCTGGCAGCGTTTGGCTGCTTTGTGTCCCGTAATGGACAAACGGTCCTTACCCCTCCCGCAGGTTCGGCACAAGCCGGCGGGTCATTTGGCAATATGGGCCGAAACATCTTCCGCGATTCCGGTTTCAAAAACGTGGACTTCTCGGTCTTCAAGGTCTTCACCTTCAGGGAGCGATATAGCGCTCAGTTCAGGGCCGAGATTTTCAATTTGTTTAATCATCCACTCAGCGCCAATCCGTACGGATCGGCAAATGGCTGGGCAACAGGGAATGACCTTTCGAATGGGTCGCAGTTCGGTTGCGGATGCGCCACGCCGGACGTTGCGGGTGGCAGCCCACAACTCGGTTCTGGAGGCCAGCGCAGAATGCAGGTTGGCTTGAAGCTCCAGTTCTAATTTAATCAGTAGAAGGCTCAGCAATTTCGAGAGGGGTGGAAGGTCACCCCTCTCGATTTTTTTCATCTTAACTTCGCACCGAAAATCGAAATAAACTGCTGCTGGATATCTGATAGAGTGTCTCTCATTCGGTTAGTCATATTGGGAAGATCTGCAAGACTTTTATCGGTGGCTCGACCAATCTCTGTGGTTCCAAACCTCACAATCATCGGCGGAAGGCGGTACCCATGTTGACGCGTCGGCAATTTTCCAGGAATTTAGTCGCTGGTGGGACAGCATTGCTCGCGTCCGGGAGCCTTCTTCCCTCGGCGGAATCGAAGACTGCCTCTGATGAGAGCCCTAATGAGACGCCAGCTCAAACATCGGCTCCGTCTTTCGACCTGCTGATAAAAGGCGGTACCGTTCATGATCCGGGGCAGCGTTTGAATGCACGGATGGATGTCGCGGTGAGGGGAGGAAAAATTGTTGAAATGTCCGCGGACATCCCGGAGAACCGAGCATCCGCGGTATATTCGGCAAAAGACAAAATCGTCACTCCAGGATTTATTGACCTTCACGTTCATTGTTTTGACGGCGTGGGAAGCGGAATGAATGCGGACCACTATTGCCTCGGCAGGGGTGTGACCACAGTCGTGGATGCCGGCTCCACTGGTTTCATCATGGTGGGTGCATTTATTAAGCATGTGGTTAGAAATTCGACGACCCGGATATACCCATTGGTGGATATCGGGGCGCTTGGAACGATGACGATTCATGAGTGTCCAAACTATTATCGCGACATGTATATTCCGGACTTTGTGCTTCCCCAATCGGTCGCCAAGGCCGCGAAAGATTACAGGCCGGACGTGGTTGGAATCAAGATTCACCTCGACAGGGAGGTTTCCAGTCATCCGATGGATTTCGAGCCGGCCCTTATGAAAAAGGCTGTCGAAGCAGCGGAAGCCGCAGGTCTCCCATTGATGGTCCATGCCATGAATACGGCCAACGTTTCAGCTGACCTGATGAAAATTATGCGAAAAGGGGATGTGTTTACGCATTGCTTCCATGGTTTTGAAAACGGCATCCTGGATAGTCGCGGCAAGATATTGCCTGGAGTTCGTGAAGCCCGGGAGCGCGGAATTCTTTTCGATGTCGGAGCGGATCGCAATGCGATCAGTTTCGATGTGGCCGAGCAGGCGTTTCAGCAGGATTTCCTGCCGGACACTATCAGTTCGGATCTTACTGTAGCCGCGGCAACTCACAGCACTGGCGATCTGCCCAATGTAATGTCAAAGATGATGGCCCTGGGAATGAAGCTGGAGCAGGTGATTGAGCGGGTGACAGTTAATCCCGCGCAGGTTTTCGATTTCGGAATGCAACTCGGTACATTGCGTGTGGGCAATGTTGCTGACATCGGCATATTCGAAATTCGCGATGAAAAATTTGAATTTACCGACAACTTTGATTTTACAAACCCAAAGATCGGGAAAGCAGGAACACGCGTCGGGCATCAGATATTGGTGAACAAGGCTGTTGTTTGCCGAGGCCAATTATCCGTCAATCAAATGTAGCGATTTTGCTGCGGCCCTCACGCTTGCAATTGTTTCCTGCGAAACGAAATTCTTGGATGAGACCTGGCTGCGGAGATATACGGTAAGCTGGGCCCACAACCGAGGTGCGGCCGCCAAGTGGTAAGGCAAAATTGATGATTGTTCGTTAAATAAAATGCTGAGAATCGATACATGGCGCATACCATGTTTCCTGTACATGTATTTTTTATAAAAACCTGCCGCTAAAATTCCATTGACTTTTTATTCCTCGTGCAATTACGCTCCTATCACTCATAAGTATGGGTGCTGTCAACGTTAACTTTGATTATCTGTTGGGAAACTAAATTGAAATCGGCCAACTCCAGGAAGCAGGGTTCGATCCATACATGTATTTGTATTGGGTGTCGCGACAAATTCATGACGTAGTCACTGGTGTGTTTGATTCGAGTCATTGTTTGTGATTCGTTTCTGATGCAGTGGAAGTGCGTCCGCTTTTTGCACGATCGGGGTGGGAATTTATGTCCGGACTTTTAAGTTCAAGGTCACAATCCAATCAAGGGGTGAGAAATGGGCCATTTAAATCCAAAAAATGAAAGGCCTTCAATTGGATGGTGCGAAAGCGCCATTCGATTGCTGGTAGTCACGATGGGCGTCATTCTGCTCTGTGTGCCGGCATTTTCTCAAGGCACGAATGGCCGGATTCTTGGAAGCGTTACGGATCAATCCGGTGGGGTGGTTGCAGGCGCGACAGTAACCGTTGCCGACACGGCAAGAGGTATCACACGAACACTGACTACGGATGATGCGGGAGAGTATAACGCTCCCAACTTGACTCCCGGGACCTATACGGTTACCGCCGATGCCAAAGGTTTCAAGAAGCTCGAACGACAGAATATCCTCATCGAAGTGGGGAAGGAAGTTCGAGTTGACATGACCGTTCAACCTGGTGAACAGGAGCAGACTGTAACCGTCAATGAATCGGCCCCGTTGGTGGAAACGAGCAATGCCACTTTGGGCGGCACGATTAATAACGCAGACATTAACGACATGCCATTGAATGGCCGCAATTATCAAAACCTGATGTCGCTTCGCCCTGGCGTTGTCCTGCAACCCGGCGGCGGGCCGTGGACCCAGAGCACCAACAATATTCGCCCGGATGAATCGGTCTGGATGCTGGAAGGCATCATCAACGTGGAATGGTATGACACGCGGCCCTTGTCCAACACGCCGAGCTTCATTACGGATGGCGCAACGATTCTGCCGGTCGATGCCATTCAGGAATTCAACATGGAAGAAAATCCCAAGGCCGAATATGGCTGGAAGCCCGGCGCCGTCATTAACGTCGGACTCAAATCCGGAACCAATCAATTACACGGTTCGGCTTATGGCTTTTACCGTAGCTCTAATTTCGACGCTCGCAACATCTTCGATCCCTCGGTGGCCAGCGCGCCAGACACTTGCGCCCCACAAAATACACCGGCTTATTGCGCCAAGACTCCCGTGCAGTTGAAGCAGTTTGGCGGCGTGATTGGCGGTCCTATCAAGAAAGATAAGTTGTTTTTCTTTGCCGCGTATGAAGGCTTGCGCGACCAGATCGGCAATGCCATTGGCACGAGCGGCATTCCGTCAACGGTTGGTGGCCTCCCAGTACCGTCCACACCGAATTGTCCCTCTGGCGTGGCAGGAAACTGCGCTCAGAGCATGGTGGACGCGATCATGGCCTTGCAATCCCAGGGAATTCCTGTCAGTCAAGTCAGTTTGAATTTGGCAGGGTGTCCTACCGGAACTTTGACTCCTGCATCTGTTTGCACCGGCGGTCTGTGGCCCAACAATCCGACGGGTAGCAAAAACTATATCAGCACATTCCCCAACATCAATATTTCCGATAACGGATTGGGAAAACTGGATTATCACCTGAACGACAAGAACTCCATGAACGGGTCATTCTTGGATGACGCTTACAAGGGCGACGGAATGGACCATCCTTTCGTGAATTCACTCTTTAAGGACACGAACCTGATCCGCGTCTATACGGTCAGCAGCGATTGGGTTTATGCAGCCAATTCCAAGCTGGTGAACGATGCCCGCTTCGGTTATGACAAAATTACTTACGGATTTGTCACCGACGACAACACGATTGCTCCAAACGGTTCGGGCGGTTTGTGCACCCTGACTGGTTGCGGCTCGGGCTACCCCGTTGACACAGGCGTGGCGACGTTTGGCGGGTTGCCAAATATTAACCTGAAGCATTTTGAAAAGCTGGGCAGCTGGCACAACCGGCCGCAAGATTTCGCCAACCAGTATTACGATCTTCAGGACAGCGTCTCCTATTTGACCGGAAAGCACAGCTTCAAGTTTGGCGTCGAGTTCGCGGATATCGATCTCACCAACGCCATCTATGACACTGGGCGGGGCCTAGTTCAATTCAACGGCGGACAGACTCCGAATCTTGCCGGATCCACGCCACTCGAGGACTTCTTCTCCGGTTATCCCGCTGCAGGGCAACTTCTGGCCGGAAACGCCAATCGTGAAGAAAAGTGGGCCTCGTACGCGGGATTCGCGCAGGACGACTGGCGCATTTCTCCGAAGCTGACACTCAATCTCGGGTTGCGCTATTCCTACGTCTCGCCAATGCAAGAAGTTAATGGACTGTGGGGTAATTTCAGTCCGGCGCAGGGTCTGGTTCAGCAGGGGGTGGGGAAGACTCTTTACCCGTCCGATTTCAAGGATCTTTCTCCTCGTGCCGGTTTTGCCTGGGATGTTACAGGCAAGGGAACAACCGTGGTTCGGGGCGGATTCAGCGTGATGTACTCGGCGTTCAGCGCCGTGGCGCTCTTGAACGAAAACTCGTTCCAGAACTCCACATCCGTCACAATCGCCGCAGTACCGACTGGCGCAACTCTTCAGGTAGGACAATGTCAGGCCACCGCCAGTTGCGGAACTCCCGGAGGGACGATCAATCTATCTTCCGCTGCATTGAATGCCGGTTCGCTGAACTGGGATCCGACCATTCATGGCAGTTCGCTGAATGGCGGCAAAGTATTTCCGACGAGCGCATCCACTTTGTGCGGAGATGGCGCAACCTATACGGTTGGAATAACTACCTACACTAATGCCTCTCCTTGCAACATTCTCGCGATCGATCCAAACCTCACAACTCCATACGTTGTGAACTGGAACTTCGGCGTGCAACACTCCATCGGGAACAATCTATCCTTGGAGGTTGGGTACGTCGGCAACATTGGCCAAAGACTGACGGGCTTCCGTGACATCAACCAGGTCAATCTGCAAACGGGTGTCCAGCCATATGCCAGCAAATTTCCATACCTGAACTTCATCAACCAGGAATCGAACGACGCCCATTCGAACTTCAACAGCTTGCAGGTCACTCTGACCAAGCGCGTCTCTCATGGGCTTTCCTTCATCGCCGGTTATACATACGGCCATGGCTTGGACAACAATTCGTTGAATCGCTCCTCGTACCTTCCCCAGAACAGCGCGAATCCAGCGGCGGAATACGCGAGCAGCGACTTCGACGTTCGCCACCGCTTTACTTTGACAACCACTTACTCGATCCCCGGGATCAAAGGCTACGGTCAAATGCTGGAAGGCTGGAAGCTCAACGGCATTATTACCCTTCAGACCGCACAGCCCTGGCAGGCCAATGACTTCAGCAACGGCTTCGTCCTCGGCCAGCCCAAGAACACCGCGGATAGTTCGGAACGCTGGAATATTACCGGCAATCCGATCAACATCAAGGACAGCGCAAATTCCACTCCATATTGCACTGGGCCTGGTGCCGGTGGTTGCACGATCACAAGCGGAATCTCCGGGGCGTCGACCAGCCTTTCGGCCAGCCAATCCAACGCCATGTGGCAGGAGTGTCTGAACGCGGCAGCGGATCCGTCCGGCACGCTGGCAAATTTCGGGTGTTATGTTTCAAATAATATGCAAACAGTAATCACTCCGCCCGCAAACGGCACATTCGGCAACATGGGCCGGAACATCTTCCGCGACGAAGGTTTCAAGAACGTGGATTTCTCCGTATTTAAAAACTTCACGTTCAGGGAACGCTATAGCGCACAGTTCCGCGTTGAGTTCTTCAACCTGTTCAATCGTCCCGACATCGCCAATCCGTACGGCTCATCGAATGGTTACGGCGTAGGCAATGACCTTTCGACAGGCTCGCAATTCGGTTGCGGATGCGCCACGTCCGATGTGGCAGCGGGCAGCCCCCAAATCAGTTCGGGAGCCGCGCGTTCGATGCAAATCGGATTAAAACTCACGTTCTAACTATCAAGCTGGTTCAATCCATCCTGCAAAAACGAGGGGGGCGGAACGTCGCCCCTCTCGTTTTTTATTTCTCGTTCATTTATTTTTGTTTATTTGGTAACAGGCCATTCGTACTAAAGGCGACGAGTGATTTCTTCTGGTAGAATCATTCGTGCAATGATCTGCACTGCGGCGCGGTCGCCAAGTGGTAAGGCGAAGGTCTGCAAAACCTTTATCGGCGGTTCGATCCCGCCCCGCGCCTCCAACCTTGCTTCAACTAAAACACAACTTCACATATTATGGTCTTGCTCCCCAACGCAGCGGCTTCATTGGCATACCCTTTTTTCAACGCCGCCGAGTAGGGGCACGACATGTCGTGCCCTTACGGTTGAAGCCCGCTTAGATCATTTGGCGCGGGCAGCGGAATCCACGGCGAATGATGGATTGACATCCCAATCGGCTTTCAAGTACCCTTGACCCGTGAATTACAACGTCCAGAAGACCAAGCAGGCTTACCTCTGTTGTACCTGCTGTATCTGTTTGTCTTCTGGCGCAGGGACCTAATACTCTAGAATCATATCGAGCACTTCTAGAATCCCACCGCCGGAATTAACTTGGCGGTGGGATTTTTGTTTTGTGGCGAAGAACCCGAGACGCAGCCTTATCGAGAATCAGCGAGAGCGAAAAAAACGGCCGCCCACCAAACGATTGGAATCAGGGCTTAAGGAACGAAATGAACCGAATGACCGAGTTTTCGACATTTCGCAAACAAGCAGTGAGGGCTGCAGGGGTGATCATACTGCTCGCGTCGATTCGTCTTCCTATGTATGGAGAAGGTGGAGATTCCCCGAAGCCCGCTTCAACGCCCCCTTCAACAACTAAAGAGGTTGCGACGGCAGTGCACCTCGCTGATTCGTCGCCAGGGGCAATTTCTGACGCCGCCTTTTCGGAAGGCCGAACCACGACACCATCGCTCGTGCAAGTCATGGATCTTTTGCAAGCCCAGGGAGAAGAGATCGCGGCGTTACGCATAGCCTTACGTGAGCAACAGGAGCTGAGCGCGCGCCTCGAAGCCAGGTTGAATGCTGGCTCCCCTTCGGCAATCGTTGCCGTGGCTGCGACGCCGGAACCAGCGCCGGCCTCGCCCGCGATTGGCTCAACGCAAACCGACCTGGAACAGAAAGTCGAGCAGCTTGAGACGGACATGGGCAGGTCGCAAAAAAATCTGGAAGAGCGGATCAAAAAAATAGGTCCGTTTGAATTCAGCGGCGATTTCCGGTTGCGCGCGGAGCCCACATTTGGCGGTCCCGTTGACCAGTCTCAAGACCGCTTTCGCGAACGAATTCGCCTGCGTTTTAATGTGGAAGCCAAATTAAATGATCAAATCAGGGGCGGATTTTCGCTCGCTTCCGGAGACCTGAACAGTCCCATTTCCACGAACCAGACGCTTGATCAATTTGACACGCGCAAGCCCATCGCCATCGATCGCATGTATGCCATGTACACCCCAAGCTGGTTCAAGCCGCTCACGCTGACGGGAGGAAAATTCAGCTATCCGTGGTTCAACACTGAACTAGTATGGGACAAGGACTTAAACCCGGAAGGCGCGGGCGAAACTCTTTCCATTAATCTCAGAACGCCCGTGCTCAAAAACATCAGCTTCGTTGGTTTTCAATTGCCCTTTGCGGAAAACAAACGCACCGCGACGAACAATAAAAGTTATTACAACACGATGGTTTACGGCGAGCAGTTGCAGACCTTCTGGCAACTGGGCGAGCGCGTCCGCTTGAGCGCGTATGAAAGTTTTTATGACTGGAAATACCCCGATTCCATGGCGTATTCCCTGCTCACGGCGAATAGCGCCAGCCCGGACGACTCCTTGCTGGCGTTGAGTAATACCGGGGAATCGAACTCCATTGCGACCGTCACATCCACGAATGCAGTCACCGGCACAAAAACGATCACGTCGGCGCAATTCGCCTCGAAGTTCGCGGTTCTCGATTCCCTTGCCGAAGTTGATGTGCGGACGTTCTCGGCGCGATGGCCGATTACATTCATAGGCGATTTTGCACAAAATACGCGCGCCTGTGAGAACGTAAAAAATATTCCTATCGCCGCGGTGTTTTCGGCGCCGTGCGACCCTCATGCTCACAACGGGTATTGGCTGGAGACCAGCATCGGGCGAACGCAAAAAAGAGGAGATTGGCAGTTCAGCTACACGCGCATCATGATTCAGCGGGAAGCAGTGATTGGGGCATTTAATTACAGCGAAATATTTCCGACCAGCAACGTCGAAATTCACAGGCCGGAAATCATGTACCAGCTTTTCGATAATGTGACGCTGGAACTGAATGGATTATTCGGCCGGCCGCTCGTGACCGCCGGAAGTCCTGCGCCGGCTCAGCCCTTGTGGGAGCGGTTGCAATTCGATATGACATACAAATTCTAGGTGGGAAAAATGAAATCAGGTTTTTTGCGGAGACGAATTGCAAGATCGTGTTTTGAACTCCTGACGGTGATTCTCCTGGTTGCCGTTGCTGGAATTCATGCACAGCAGAAGCCGATTGTCGTCCGGATTGGGTACTTTCCAAATGTTACGCATGCGCAGGCCCTCGTGGGACGCGCAGGCGGCCAGTTTGAGAAAGCGCTTGGCCCGGGCGTACAGATCGAATGGAAAGCATTCAACGCAGGGCCCGCCGCGATTGAGGCATTGTTTGCGAATGCCATCGATCTTACGTATGTCGGCCCCAATCCCACCGTGGCGGGCTATATCCGTTCGCAAGGCGCCGCGGTGCGCGTGATTGCTGGAGCCGCGAGCGGCGGCGCTGCGCTCGTTGTGCGTCAGGGCGCCGGAATCCAGAACATCTCGGATTTTCACGGCAAAAAAATTGCCACTCCGCAGCAAGGGAATTCGCAGGATATAGCGCTGCGAGCGTGGCTGCGAGCCAATGGAATGAAGGCGCGTGAAAAAGGCGGAGACGTTCAAATTCTTCCGATCACCAACGCGGACCAGTTCACGCTATTCCTGAAGGGACAACTCGATGCAGCTTGGGCGCCCGAACCCTGGGCGTCGCGCCTGGTGCATGAAGCCGGAGGCCGGATTTTTCTCGATGAGCGGGACCTGTGGCCGAATCGCCAGTTTGTGATCACGAATCTCGTGGTTCATCCCAAATTTCTCAAAGAGCATCCCGACGTTGTAAAGAATTTTCTGCGCGCACACGTCGAGTTGACGGAATGGATTAATAAGAATGCGGCCCAGGCAAAGCAAATCATGAACCAGCAAATACAAAAAGAGACAGGGAAGCCGCTGGCGCCAGAAGTGCTTAATGACGCGTTTTCTCGGATGACCGTCACCTACGATCCGATACGGTCGTCGCTTACCAAATCTACGCAACAGGCCTTTGAGGAAGGTTTTCTGGGAAGAACACAGCCCGACATTTCAGGAATCTATGACCTCGGTTTGCTAAACGAAGTACTACGCGAAAAGAAGGCACAACCACTACAATGACCAAGTACGTTATCGACCTGTTTAATTTTTCCATTGGCGGAGGCCAAGTGCAGGCGGAAAACCGCGAGTTGCCGGAGCCGCTCAAGGCGGATAAAAAAACATCCACCGAGCCTCGCCCTGGGTGTGCGCGCGAGCCTGCCCCGGAAGCTGCGCCGAAAGAAAGCATCGAACTGTGCGGCGTTTTCCGCAGCTATGCTAACGCACGCGGCTCCTTCACTCCCGCGCTGCAAAATATTGATCTGGAAATTGAGCAAGGGGAGTTTGTCTGCATCGTCGGGCCGTCCGGCTGCGGGAAATCCACGCTGCTCCATTTGGTCGCAGGCCTGGACAAGCCCACAACCGGGCAGGTATTGGTCGACGGCAACCCGGTGAAAGGCCCGGGCACGGATCGCATCTTGCTGTTTCAGGAGTTGGGATTATTTCCGTGGCTGACGGTCCGGCAAAATGTGGAATTCGGATTGAAAATGGCCAGCGTATCGAAGGAAGAAAGAAAAGATCGCGCGAGAATTTTTCTGCGCATGGTTCACCTTTCTCATTTTGAGGACCACTACATTCACCAACTTTCGGGAGGCATGAAGCAGCGAGTGGCTTTGGCGCGATCTCTGGCGCTGCGTCCGAAGATCCTGCTGATGGATGAGCCTTTTGCGGCGCTCGATGCGCAGACGCGGGACATGCTGCACGATGAGCTGGAGCGCATCTGGAAAGAAACCGCGCCAACGATTATTTTTGTGACGCACAATGTCCGCGAAGCCGTGCGCCTCGGAGATCGCGTCCTTCTGATGAGCTTCCGGCCCGGCCGCATCAAGAAGCAATTTAATGTGAATCTGGCGCGGCCCAGGCACGTGGAGGATTCCGACGTGGCTCAGATGTCCAAAGAAATTCTCGGCCAGCTGCGTGAAGAAATTGACCGTTCGTTTAACGCGGAATATTCCCGTGAAGAAAAACCTTGAGGGATTGATTTTTGCAGGCGCTGTCGCTGTGAGTCGCTAGCTCGAATTTTTCAAAAATGCATTTTAGATCGCCGTTTATTTCGATAAAAGACTTCCTGTTTTGCTGATGGTGAGGTTGTAGGGGCACGGCATGCCGTGCCCCTACGCACTAAAGTGAAGAGCCAATTAATTCGATCAGAATTTCATTTGATCCGGCATAGATGCGTTGTACGCGGCCGTCCATCCACAACCGCGCAATCGGATATTCGGACATATAGCCGTATCCCCCGAACAACTGAACGCACTCGTCCACGATGCGGGACTGGCATTCGGTCGTCCAGTACTTCGCCATCGCGGCGGTAACCGGATCCATCTTGCCGGCGAGAAATTGCATGATGCAATTGTCGACGAACACGCGGCCGATCTGCGCTTCCGTTTTGCATTGCGCCAGCTTGAAGCGCGCATTTTGAAATTCGATAAGCGTCTGGCCAAAAGCCTTTCGCTCTTTTGCGTATTTGATGGTGATGTCCAGAGCACGCTCGATCGACGCGATGGCGCCCACGCTGATCATCAGGCGTTCGTAGCGCAACTGATCCATCATCTGTGCAAAACCGGCACCTTCGCTTTTCCCCAAGAGGTTTGCGGCTGGTACGCGCACATCGTCGAAGAAAAGTTCGCAAGTGTCGATCTCGTGCATGCCAATTTTCTCAAGTGATTTGCCGACGCGGTATCCCGCGAGATCTTTCGTCTCGGCCATAATCATGGAGATGCCGCGAAAGCCCGCCACTTTTGGATTGGTTTTTGCTGCTATGCAGATGAGATTGGCGAGCCCGCCGTTGGTGATAAAAGTTTTGGAGCCGCTGATGACATACTCATCCCCTTCGCGGCGCGCTGTCGTCTTGATGGCCTGCAAGTCGGAGCCGGCTGACGGCTCGGTCATGGCGATCGCTCCGATCAGTTCGCCTTGCGCCATTGCCGGGAGCCACTTTTTCTTTTGCTCTTCGTTTCCGTAATGAAGGATGTAGTGCGAGACGATGCTCTGTACGCCGCAGCCGAAGTTCACTCCCGCTTGCGCCAGCTCTTCCGTCACCACCGCGTTGTGCGCAAACGTGCCGCCCGCGCCGCCGTACTCTTCGGGTATGTCGGCGAGCAACAGACCGGTCGCACCGGCCTGCTTCCAGGCGTCCAGATCAGGTCTGTGCTGCTCGCGCCATTTTGCCTGTTTGGGTACGAACTCTTCTTGAATAAATTCGCGGAGGGCCTTGCGATACATCCGCAGCTCTTCGTTCATCCAGGGCGATTCGTAGTTGGGCATGGTGAATTAGATTTTATCGGGGCAAAAATTAAATCATCAGCAATTTAGAAGTAATTCGGACAAACATTTGTTGATTTGACCTCGTTTTCCTCTGTTCGCGCGCTTCAAAAAACCGCCGGTGGGACGCCGGCGCCACAAAAACCGCGCGACTAAACTTTCGTAGGCACTTCGTAGGCGTCCGTGTGCACGTCCATAACGGCGCGCCCCGATGGATCCACGTTGTTTTGAAATGCCGCATCCCATTTGAGCGCCGTCTCCGTGCTGCACGCGACGCTGCGTTCCCAGGGCACGCAATTAATTGCAGTGGCCCATGGAAAATGAGTCTCGAAAATCTGGCGATAAAAATAAGCTTCCTTCGTTTGCGGAGTTTTTACAGGGAAGCGCTCGGCCGCGCCGCGCATCATGCCGTCCGTGATTTCGTGCTCCGCGGTGGCCTTCAGCCCATTGATCCAGCTGTATCCGACGCCGTCTGAAAATTGTTCCTTCTGCCGCCGCAAAACGGAATCCGGAATATATCCTTCAAACGCTTTGCGGAGAGGCCACTTCTCGATGGGCCGTGTGTGTTTGGCATTTTTCGGAAGCTTCACGTCAGGATCGAGCATCATGGCAACATCTAAAAATTCACGATCCAAAAATGGCACGCGAGCCTCAACACCCCATGCGGAGCTCGCTTTATTCGCGCGCGCGCAATCGTAGAGATGCAACTTCTGAAGCTTGCGAACCGTTTCTTCGTGCAATTCCCTGCCGTTCGGAGCCTTGTGGAAGTAAAGGTAGCCGCCGAAAATTTCGTCCGCGCCTTCGCCGGATAAAACCATTTTGATGCCCATGGTTCTGATCTTCCGCATGAGCAAGTACATCGGCGTGGTGGCCCGGATGCTCGTGATGTCAAAAGATTCCAGCTGATAAATCACATCGGACAAGGCGTCCAAACCCTCTTGCACCGTGAAGTGAATTTCATGATGGACCGAGCCAATGTGATCGGCCACAGTCTTCGCGGGCATAAGGTCCGGCGCGCCCTCAAGTCCGATCGCGAAGGAGTGCAAGCGCGGCCACCACGCGGGAGCAAGATCGTTCTCATCCACGCGGCGGGCGCTGAACTTCGCGGCCACGGCTGCCACGATCGAGGAATCGATGCCTCCGGAAATCAGCACGCCGTACGGAACATCGCTCATCAGTTGGCGATGGACGGCCGATTCGAGAGCGGTGCGCAATCGCGCTGGATCATAAGGCTCGTCTGGGCAAAATCCCGGTTCAGCCCACTTAGGCTCGTAATACCTTTGAAAACCTTTGTCCGCTTCGTTGCCGAGGTAAAAGTGACCTGGGGGAAATTCCAGAATGCGCTCGCAAACACCAGCTAGCGATTTCATTTCGGAAGCTACGTAAAGATTTTCGTGGCGGTCCCATCCCACATACAGCGGATTCACGCCGATCGGATCGCGCGCAATCAGAAAAGTTTTTTTCTTGGGGTCATACAACACAAAGGCAAAAATTCCGTTTACGCGATTGAGAAATTTCTTGGGATCTTCTTCGTCGTAAAGATACAAGAGCACTTCGCAATCCGAAGCGGTTTGGAAATCGTGGGAATGCTTCAACTGGTCGCGCAGATCTTTATGGTTATAGATTTCGCCGTTTACAGCGAGTACGGTTCCTTTTTGACGATCGATCAGAGGCTGAGCGCCGTGCTCCACGTCCACGATGGAGAGCCGCTCGTGGCAGATAATGGCCTGCTCATCGCTAAAAGTGCCGCTCCAATCGGGTCCCCGATGCCGAATCTTCTTGACCATGGTCAAGGCCTGGGTCCGCAACTCCGTATTAATCGGACGTACCGGGTTGAGGTTAAGAATAGCGAGGATTCCACACATTTGGTCCGCTCCATCACAAGATAGAAGGGCAGAATCAAACCCACTCCACTTGCTCGTCAATCGTTAGATGGGAACTCTATTGCAGCACTCGGCTGCATCACACAACTCGCGCCGTGCCCGTTGAGAATATTGTGCCGGACAGAATTGAGAACATGCGCTCCGGTAGATACCATTGTGCTAATGGCATCTGAACCTAGCTCTGTATTCTGAACCTCGCTTCGAAAGAAGTGATCTTGAAAATCGATGGCACGTTCCAATTCGATAATCCCCATTTTGTAAACCACGTCGTTTTACCCTTTATATTCGGGGTTTTTCAACCGCTTGCGCTGTTAACATCGAAATTCGCAATGCGATACTCCGCAGTCGCTGTCAAATATGGAGATGCCGCTCTTCAGCCAAGTACTCGGCCCGTAAAGCTGAAGCATCCTGAAATTGAAGAGGATTCAAAGGAAGAGGTTGCCTTTCCCTTTCCCGCGAAACAGGAAAAAGTAGTATTTTTCTTACCATTCATGGCCATCGATTTCCATTGGGAGACTTTAATTTCTAGCTAAGTGAATGGTATTAAAGCTATTAGGCCGAATCTGGCGCTGGCAGTTCAATTGCCAGTACTACCCATGGCGAGGCATTTGCTGACGGACAGCCGATGCCAAAAGCCCGGATGGTTGATGAATGCGTTCAGATCCTCGGCGGGTGGGGTGCCAAGATAGTGCTCCGGTTGCCTGCTTGCGGGTTGACAGCCGCTTGGAGCGTAAATGCGCCGGCGTGAACAAAATCATGAGGGAAGAGACGGAATCATCGCGATGAACATACAGGAAGACCTTTTGCTCGAGCAGATTTCGTACTGGAAGGAAGAACTGGCAGGAGCTCCCACAAACCTGGAGCTGCCCACTGACCTGCCACGTCCTACCGTGCAGAGTTTGCGCGGGGCGACTGAAACCTTCGAACTGCCTCAGGACCTGCTGAGGCCGCTTGAGGAAGTAGGCCGCCAGGAGCAATCAACTCTCTTCATGATTCTAGCGTCCGGTTTCTCGGCCATGCTTCACCGCTATACGGGCCAGGACGATATCCTCGTAGGTACCCCAGTTCTCGGACGGGTGCAGGGTGAGGCCGAGAATTCGCGCAATCGATTCCAGAACACTGCTGTATTGCGCTCAAAATTTTCTGAACACCTGAATTTCCGCGGACTTCTGCAACAGGTGCGGGAACGCACGATGGCCGCGCAAGCCCGCGCCGATCTTCCGTTCGAACAGCTCGTGGCCGAATTGGCGCCGGAGCGTGATCCGAGCCACGCACCCGTGGTCCAGGTTCTGTTTGCTTTCCATACCGCCGCGGAGGCCGCGCAAGGATCGAAGAGCAACGGCAACGCCCCGCTGAATGCCGCAAGCTCCGGATATGATCTGGCGCTGATCCTTTCCGAAACTGCAAATGGTCTGGCGGGCAAGATTGAATACAGCACCGATATCTTCCATGCGCATTCCATCCAGCGCATGTGCGGGCATTACACAACCATTTTGACGTCGATTGCCCTCAATCCGCATCAGTGCATTTCCGAATTGCCGATGCTCACCGAGCGCGAGCGAACCCAGATTCTCTACGACTGGAATGCCACTCGCGCGGAATTTCCGCAAACTTGCGTACAGCAATTGTTCGAGCAGCAAGTGTCCTTGCACCCGGACTCCGTGGCCGTCGTTTTCGAAGAGCGGCAATTGACCTACCGCGAACTGAACGAGCGCGCTAATCAGGTGGCAAATTTTCTGCGGAAGCGCGGCGTTGGACCTGACGTTTTGGTGGCCGTGTGTTTGGAACGCTGCCCGGAAGTGCTGGTCGCGCTCTTGGGCACATGGAAAGCGGGCGGCGCCTACGTGCCTCTCGATCCTGCCTACCCAGAGGATCGTCTCTCCTTTATGGTGAAGGACTCCGCGGCAAAAGTTTTGCTCACAGACAGCAAGCATAAGCCACTGTTCGCTTCCGCTGCCGGCGAAACAATTTGCCTGGATGCTGACTGGTCACAGATCGCGAAGGAGAGCAGCAGCAATCTCGAGCCCTTAGCGACTCCTGCGAATCTTGCTTACGTCATGTACACCTCGGGATCGACCGGGACGCCCAAGGGAGTCATGATTCTTCAGAGCGGTCTCGTGAACTATCTCACCTGGGCCATCAAGACGTACTCGGTTCAAACAGGCGGCTCGATTCCCGTACACACTTCAACTTCGTTCGACCTGACGGTTACGGGATTGTATCCTCCGCTGCTGGTTGGGGGGCGCGTCGAAATTCTGCCAGAAGATGTGGGCGGGCAGAGCTTGGTGAAAGCTTTGAAGAAGGGCAGAGACCGCAGCCTGGTGAAAATCACGCCGGCTCACCTGGAACTCTTGAACCAGCAAATCCGTCCCGAAGAGGCAGCGGGCAGCACAATGGTATTCGTCATCGGTGGCGAGAACCTTGTAGCCGAGAGTCTGGCGTTGTGGAGAAAGTCCGCTCCGGCAACGCGTTTGATCAACGAGTACGGACCAACGGAAACCGTGGTCGGCTGCTGCACCTATGAAGTGGCCGCGAACGATCCAGCAACCGGCTCCGTGCCCATTGGCCGGCCCATCGCAAATACCCAGCTATACATACTCGATCGCTACAGGAACCCGGTACCTGTCGGAGTGACGGGCGAGTTGTACATCGGCGGCGCCGGCGTGGCGCGCGGGTACCTGAACCGGCCGGAACTGAACAAGGAAAGATTTATTGTCGATCAAATTTCCGGCCAAATTGATTCTCGGTTGTATAAAACGGGAGATCTGGCGCGCTATCGCGAGGATGGAATACTCGAATACCTGGGGCGCGTGGACAACCAGGTGAAAGTGCGCGGCTATCGCATAGAATTGGGCGAGATCGAGGCGACCCTGGCCAGCGATCCACGAGTAAAATCCTGCGCGGTTCTTGTGCGGGAAGATGAACCGGGAAATAAGCAATTAGTTGGCTACGTTGTCCCACGCGAAGGCCAAGCGCCAACGGCCGAAGACCTGCAACATTTCGTAAAGCAAAAGTTGCCGGAATACATGGCGCCCTCTCAGTTTGTTTTTCTTGGATCCATTCCCCTCACCACGAATGGAAAAGTGGACCGAAAGGCACTGCCGGCTCCGACGTACGGAAATGTTTCAGAAGGCAAGGATTTCGCCGCTCCGCAAACGGAAACCCAAAAAGCGATCGCGGACATCTGGTCTAAATTGATGAAAATCGAGCGCATTGGCATTCACGACGATTTCTTCGACTTTGGCGGACACTCCCTGATGGCGATGAAGATGGTGTCGCAGATTGAGGAAAGGTTCGGAGTCAGTCTTCCGCTCGCGGACTTCCTGGAAGAGCCAACGATTGCAGGGCTGGCCAAGAAAGTTTAGCCCTAGATTCCGATTTATTAAGAGGTCGGGACTTCAGTCCCGACGAGAAGCCAGGTTTGAGCGTGGTTTTAACCCCTGAAGCTTCTGTGGCTAAGGCCAACGACTAAATGCAGCTTGAATGGCCGAGTTGAAACTCGCCCCTCTAAATTCGAGAAATTTCAAAATCAAGCAGGAACACGGCAGACCATTAGATTCTTTGACTTTAGGGCTGCCATTTTGTAAGTTTGACTTGTGATTTCCCACACCCAAAAGGCTGCGGAGGCTTGTCTTTGTTGTACCTGCTGCATGTGTGCCTCTTCGGGCGTTGGGACCGTAATTCTCTAGAATCCTAATCAACCATTCTAGAACCCCACCGCTGGAACGATTCGGCTGGTGGTTTTTTTCTTTTAGGGCAGTTAAGCATGCCAATTGAAAATGTGAAGTGGAGTATTTCCGTGAAAAAAAGCGTAAATCAATTGATTTTTGCCGCTGGCGTACTCGTGTTATGGGAAGCGCTGACGCTTGCGAAAATTTGGCCGCCGTACCTTTTCCCCACACCGCTGGGTGTCGCCCAATCCTTGTACGACGGGTTCAAGGACCACAGCCTGTGGATCGGCATTGGCGTGAGCCTCAGGCGTGTCATCATCGGCTATGTCATTTCTGTGGTCCTCGGAGTCTTGTTGGGGATGCTCCTGGCGGCTAACAAATTCCTTGAAGATACGCTGGGGCGAGTGATCCTTAGCCTGCAAAGCCTTCCCAGCGCATGCTGGGTGCCATTGGCGCTGCTCTGGTTTGGTTTGAGTGAGACGGCGATTATTTTTGTAACCATCACCGGCTCGTTGCTTGCCGTGACGCAATCGACCAAAGCGGGTTTCGACAACGTGCCGCGCATCCTATCGATGGCGGGGCGAAATCTGGGTGCAAAAGGGCCGCAGATGTTCTGGCACGTTCTGCTGCCCGCCAGCCTTCCCTATCTGCTGGACGGATTAAGGCAGGGCTGGGCATTTGCATGGCGCTCACTGATAACTGGAGAGATGATTTACATTTCGTTGGGACTTGGGCAGATTCTGATGGCCGGACGCGATTTGAACGATATCAATCTCGTCGTTGCGGTTATGGCCCTGATCGCTTTGCTTGGCTACATTGTTGATGGAGTGGTATTCCGCAGACTGGATGCGTCGGTGCGCAACAAATGGGGAATGGAGGTTGCCGCTTCGAGGTAAATATCATTCGTCACCCTGAATTTTTAAAGCGATCACCTATTTCTGGAAAAGTTCTGCAATCCTAAAAAATCATGAGGGGCGGATAGCCACTGACGAGTGCCGGTCCGCGTTAACCAGAAGTATTCCTGCCAAACCAAAAAAAATCGAAAGCGCAATATCCCTGGGCCAAATTCTTCCTCCGCCCACAGCAGCCAGCAGAACCTCAAGCAAAACAGAAGGAAGCAGGATGCTTAAAGTAATCATCCTGACGTACGGGTGCGATCCTGGAGCAAATTTGCGAGCCGCGAGCCCGATCAATATCCCGGCAGGAAGAAAAATAACTGTTTCGTATACGACGCTGTATCCCGTTAACGCTACGGTCTGGACACCCCCCAATGTGTGCATGAGACTTGCTCCGGGCGTCAGACGGTAGGCCCTGGGCACGGGGTTTCCGTTCAGATACATGAATGCGTCGGCTCCGTTGTAGGAAGCGGCGATATCCAACTTTTTGTTCGCGTCAAATGCGGCGGGAACGTACCATGCCAGCATCGCGCGCGTTTCAGAAAGCGGATTGCGAAACCAGAGGACGAGCGACCGTCCTTCCTGGCGCAAATGCACATTCACGTTGTCGCCAGGCTGCGAAACGGAAACGATGCGCCCATTCGCATTTTTAATTTCAACCGGCGTGCACACGACGTGCATCGTGAACTGACTGGATTTTGTGACCGCCTGATTGAATTTTTCCACGGGCGAATCGGTGGATAGCCAGGATTTGCCGTCCAAGTCTAATTTTCCAGTTTCCATTTCTTGCGGATTGTGTGGATGCCAGTTCAGAGCAGGCAGGGAATGGCTCGCATCTTCGTAAGGCGGCAAATTTGAAAAGTTGTACGAACCGAGCAGGCCCTCATTTATCTGATCCGAAATCTGTCCCGAAGAAAGTTCCGCCATTTCCCTGTCTGAAAGCGAACGATCCCAAAGTTGCAGAAGGTCGACTTGACCTCTCCAGGATTCCTGCCCCGAGGCATCGTTCCCCACGAAAAGCACATTTTGGGAGTCCCAGTTGCTCAATCGAGTTTCCCTTTGCAGGAAGGCGGAAATGCCGAACCATGCCAAAAAATAGAGCACGAGAAATAAAGCGGTACGCCGCGGGGAAATCCATTCCGCAAAGTATTTTTCCCAGCCGGATGCTGTTTCCAGAATTGAGGCGCCGAAAAATTCAAATAAAACGAACCCGACGACCGATCCCAGAGTGTTGGAAAACACGTCGTCCCAGCCGGAATCCCGGGAAGGAATAAAATACTGCAAAAATTCCACGGTGTAGCAAGTGGCCGCGCCAATCGTTAATGCAATCAGAAAGATAATCCACTTTGGCGCCCTGCGCTTTCGTGCCTGGGCAGAAAGCCCGAACCCGTAGGGAACGAACAAAAGCACGTTCAGTAAAAAATCAATGGAGTGCGGTTTCTTGGCTGAATTTCCCAGCAAAAATGCGGATTTATGTATGACGCGAGGCGGGAAAATGCGAAGTACAAATGGAAATAGCGTTAAATAACAAATTCCCAGCAGGGAAAGAATAAGAATCCGATTCGCCCAGGCGGCGCTGGATCGCCGCAGCGAATCATCTTCCGTCGTCATAACCCCAGCATCGAATCCGGCGCTTTGTCCCATTGGCAATGGATAGCATAGCCGTTTTTCTGCCCACGAGAGAAGGACTCTGCTCTTTTCATCTGTTTCAGGCGATTTGTTTTATTTTACTTTGAACTTCAGACGGTTGCTTCCGGACGGTCAACTGTACGGGCGTGAAATACAACGCGTCGCGATGATCATTTGTACAGTTTCTTAACCTGTCCCACGTTTGTTCCGAGGACCAGTAGTGGCGCTTTCAGCCTGAATCCTAAGCTGAAAGTCCCATGAACGCTTATAGCGCATACACAATTGTTCGCCGTCAATCTCACGAAGCTCACAACGGGCGCACGTCTTTTGGCATTTTTGCCCTGATCATTGCAACTCTCGCGGTCCTTTCTATATCGGGCTGCGTCGGTGCCGTGGGTTCAACCTCAAATTCGAATACTCCTGGTTCTGGCGCGACAAGCACGTTAGTGCCAAGCGCGGCCAGCCTGGCTTTTGGATCAGTCGCCACTGGTTCGAGCAGCTCTCAAACATTGAAGATTACGAATTCAGGCAGCACAACGGTTACCATTTCTCAGGCGACGGTCACCGGCAGCGAGTTCAGCTTCGTGGGTGGAATGACTTCGATGGCCATCGCTCCAGGTCAGAGCGCCTCAATTCAGGTTAAATTCGCGCCGGCTAACGCCAGTGCTGCTACCGGCAGCATTTCCATTGTCAGTGACGCAGCGAATTCGACTCTCAACATTCCTCTGAGCGGAGCAGGCGGCGCGGCCTTTGCCATCATTTCGCAGCCACAAAGCCAGAGCATCATACTCGCACATACGGCAATTTTTACTGTTGCTGTCGCGGGAACCGGAACTATTACATACCAGTGGAAGAAGAATGGGACGCCCATTGCTGGCGCGAACCAGGCAGCGTATGTCACGCCAGCGGTAACGAATTCCGATAACGGCACAAAATTTGCGGTTGACGTCACTGATGACTCTTCGACCTTGGCCAGCAATACGGCGATGCTCACTGTTGCTGCTGCCGGAATCGCTCCTGCAATTACTGCTGAGCCTGCAAGCAAAACCGTAACGGTAGGCCAAGCGGCAACATTCTCTGTTACAGCAACGGGCACGGCACCTTTTACGTATCAATGGATGGAAAACGGCGTTGCCATTAGCGGTGCGACTACGGCTTCTTACACCACTCCGGCCACCACTTCTGCAAATAACAATGCGAAATTTACGGTCATGGTTTCCAACAGCGTTTCCAGCGTGTCGAGCAGCGCTGCCGTCCTGACCGTTGACGTTCCTCCAGTTGTTTCAGCGCAGCCTGCGAGCCGCGCAGTTACCTTGGGACAAACCGCTACTTTCAGCGTGGCCGCAACCGGTACAGGCACACTTACATATCAGTGGAAGAAGAACGGCGCGGCCATCAGCGGCGCGACAACTGCTTCCTACACCACTCCCGCTACTGCAAGTGGGGACAATGGGTCGCAATTCACTGTTACTGTTACAGACGTGGCTGGCAGCGTGACAAGCAGCGCCGCCACTTTAACCGTTAATGTACCGCCCACGATCTCTTCGCAGCCAACGAGTCAATCTGTCACGGCTGGACAATCGGCAACCTTCAGCGTGGCGGCTACTGGCACGGCCGCTTTGACGTACCAATGGAAAAAGGGTGGCACAGCCATCAGCGGTGCGACTGCTGCTTCCTACACCACTTCTGCAACCACAAGCGCGGACAATGGAGCAAAATTCACAGTCACCGTGACCAACGGCTTTGGGAACGTGACAAGTAATGCTGCAACGCTGACGGTTACGGCCGCCGGTGTTGCTCCCTCAATCACGTCCCAGCCCGCGAGCAAAACGGTAGCGGTCGGACAAACTGCCACTTTCACCGTAACTGCAACCGGCACCGGAACCCTGACGTATCAGTGGAAGAAAAACGGCGCAGCCGTCAGCGGCGCGACTTCCTCTGCTTACACCACACCGGCAACGGTTTCTTCCGACAACGGAGCCGTATTCACCGTGACGGTTACGGGCACTTCCGGCAACGTCACGAGCAGCGGCGCAACTCTGACCGTAAACGCGCCACCTTCGATCACAGCACAGCCGGCCAGCAAGAGCGTCTTGACCGGACAAACCGCAACGTTCTCGGTCACAGCCACAGGCACTGCGACCTTGACGTATCAATGGAACAAGCGCGGAGTGGCCATCAGCGGCGCCACTGCGGCATCGTACACAACGCCGGCTACGACATCGGCGGACAACGGTGCGCAATTTACAGTTACCGTGACGAACGCAGCGGGCAACGTCACCAGTAATACGGCGACGCTGACCGTAACGGCAGCCACGTCGATTCTAAACGCCAGCCAATCAAGTTTGAGTTTTTCGAGCGTCAATATCGGCAGCAACAAAAGCTTGCCGGTGACGTTTACGAATAACGGAAATTCCAATGTAACGATTTCGAACGTTTCCCTCTCCGGCGCCGGCTACTCGGCAAGCGGCGTACAGACGGGGCAGATCCTAACGCCCGGTCAAGTGGCAACGATGAATGTAACGTTTACTCCGGCCACCACTGGCTCGCTGCCGGGCAGCGTTACGGTCACAAGCAACGCCAGCAATTCACCCGCGACGGTTACGCTTTCCGGAACAGGCGCGCAGGCCGCTGTAGCGCACTCGGTTACTTTGACCTGGACCGCGAGCACATCGACCGTGACGGGTTACAACGTCTACCGGTCTTCCGTAAGCGGCGGGCCATACACCAAGATGAATAGCACGATCATCGCCGCAACAAGCTATGTTGACAGCACAGTAATCTCAGGTCAGACCTATTTCTATGTAGTAACTTCGGTCAACTCGAGTAACGTGGAAAGCGCCAACTCGGCCGAAGTTTCCGCTGTCGTCCCTTAAACTTCGCCGCTCAGCGACGAAATGCAATTCCCCGGGCCTCGCAAACGGTACAGGGAGGCCCGGCGTTTTCTTAGCATCGCGGATGTATTTGGTTCAGGTTTTTATTCCTGTACTTAAAATGTACGTCGGTACAGTAGGTCCGCTTCTTTCCGCAACCGCATATTGCGGAAATGAAGAACGTTAATTCGAATTCATGGATCTGCGCCGCGAAAAAATACGCGACGTATTTTAAGGCTCTCGGGAAGAAAGCACTGCCATACACCTCGGCAGCTTTCCTTTTTCTTTTAGTACTCTCCAACTCAGGATGCGTCGGCGTAACAGGCGCGCCAAAAACCACTTCGCTGCAACCCAGCACATCGAGCGTTGCCTCGATTACTGTTGCTCCCGCATCCATCAATTTCGGTTCGGTGCCGCTGGGCAGCACCTCGTCGCAATCCGTCACTGTTTCCAACGGGGGTACTTCCAACCTTACGATTACGCAGGCCAGCGCTTCCGCTGGGGGAGTAACAATCACGGGAGTAACCCTTCCGCTGGTGATCGATGCCGGAAAACAATCCACCTTTAACGTCGTTTTCACGCCGAAAGCGGCGGGAATCCTGGCCGGCGAGGTCTCCGTCCTGAGTAACGCTTCAGCCATCCCGCGCACAGTTTCGCTGAACGGAATCGGGATGGCCTCAACGGCAGTCCTCTCAGCGAGCGTCCCCGCCTTGAATTTCGGGAGTATCGTTGTTGGAAAAAGCAGCGCCTTGACCGTCAAATTGACAAACGTGGGGAATTCAAATGTCACGATCTCGAAGGTCACTGTATCGGGTGCGACTTATTCAGCGACCGGTGTGTCGGCAGGTTTAATCCTGTCGCCTGGGCAATCCGCAACACTGGATTCCTCTTTCTCTCCTCTCGCAGCGGGCAGTTTTAGCGGTAGCGTAACGATAGCGAGCAACGCGACGAACTCGCCTAGCACGATCACCCTTTCCGGCAGCAGCGCGGCTCAAGCAGCCGCCCATTCCGCAACTTTGTCGTGGACGCCGAGCACATCAGCCGTGGCTGGGTACAATGTATATGTTTCCGCGGTTTCCGGCGGACCGTACTCGAAACTCGACTCGTCCGTGGTGGCAGTCGATGGCTATGTGGATACCAACATTCAGGCAGGGCAGACGTATTTCTTTGTCGTGAGAGCCGTAACCGGAGCGGGGGTGGAAAGTGCGGACTCTACGCAGGTTTCAGTGACTGTCCCTACTCCTTGATTTCCATGATCGTCCCGGTTTAGGGGCGAACCAGACTACGTTGTTGGTAGCTTAAACTCTGCAAAGATCAAGACTGAAGAGGGAAATCAGGAGACGCGCAAAGATCAGTGGCACGGATCGAACGCCGAATACACGAAGGGAAACTTCTTCTGATGTGCGGGCAATAGTTCAATCAGCCCGCACAGCAGAGTCACCGCAATCTCCTAACATTTCATAAACGCCAACGTCTCCCGGCTAAGAGACTTTTCTGTTGGTATTGCAAGAACCCTCGGTGCCTTGCATCTTGCCGCAGGACAGTGCCGATGTTTCAAAAACAGATTCAAACCGGAAAGAAG
>DATHNC010000162.1:0-41379 GCA_035486415.1 Saccharimonadales bacterium (SeqCode) | reverse complement strand
TATGCCGCCAAATGGAGCTATTTCAGCGGATCAATGTTGCAGAGAAAGATACTCGATGACTGCGTGGCGGAGGGGGAGGGATTCGAACCCCCGGGACCCTTTCGGGCCCAACGGTTTTCAAGACCGTCGGATTAGACCGCTCTCCCACCCCTCCGCTTTTAATTGTAACCTAAACTTAATTTTTGCGATGCGTTTGTGACAAAGTACGATTTGGGTGCTGCAGTTCGGGACGAAAATTCGACTGGCTTTCAAACTATTCATACCAAGTCCGCGAGACATGCGTCGACCGTATGCCACAGCGTTTTCAGCGCAGGCTTTTTTGTTTTGCTAATAAGAATGCGACGGGTAGCACTGAATTTTGGATTGAAAGATTCCCTTTGCTCAAATCATCTTGTTTCTGCGCAGGATCGGGATTAACATTCCCCTCAGAAAGATCGACTGTTGGAGACTCGGGCTCCCTCTTCGAGTAAACTCATGACCAATCAGAACAGCTCAGAGCAGAAAATAGATTACAAGTGTCTCACCCTAATTGCGGGATGGAAGCCTGTAACGCTTCTAGCTTTCGCTTGGGCTTTATCGGCTCCGCCGCTCCATGCGCAACTAAAAACTAATACGCAGGTGGGTATAAGTATTGGCGCAAACTGCACCGATTCGGGGCCCTGTTACAGCAATGCTCCGGTAATTTCGGATTTACCCCCAATTGCAAAACCTGTAGTTGTCGACGACGAGAAATGTCTTCCTTGGAACCTTTCAGCAGCACAAGCCACTTCTTCGCGTGTTGCGGGATTGAAAGTCCCGTCGGGGGCGAGAGGCGAGTATCAAAAGGCATGCAGCGCGTCTCAAAAGAAAAAGCTTGAAGAATCCGAGCAGCATTTGCGCCGCGCTATTGATAAGTATAAGGACTATTCGGCGGCATGGGTCATGCTAGGAGTGGTTCTCGACGAGCAACATAAAGAGCAGGAAGCACGCGATGCCTGCTCGCATGCCACACTCATCAATGGAAAATACTTTCCGGCATATCTTTGCATGGCGGAATTTTCAGCTCGGAATCAGGAATGGAAGCAGCTTTTAGATTTGTCGAATACCGCTCTCAGCGTGAATTCAGAAAATGATGGATACGCACATTACTACCGGGCGATGGCTTATTTCTATCTGAACAATCTTGTGGAAGCGCAAAAGGATGCTTTGCAGGCGGCAGAGGTTGATCTAGATCATAATTATTTGCCTCTTTACTTTCTGCTGGCGCAGATTTACGCCGCCCAAGGCGACAGATCTGCCGCGGCGGCCCAGCTGCGAGTTGCGCTGAAAAACCACAACGACCCGGCACAAGAAGATGTCGCAAGGCGGTATTTGGCAAAGCTTGAGACTCCTGTGACGACGATGATCGCCATGAAATCGGTAAGCTCAAGTGACACTGCGGTTGCCATATCGCTCTCGGACATCCCCGACGAGGCCATCGCCTCCATGTCTCAGGTCCGGACGGCGACTGATAGCTGGATTCCGGAAGACATAGATCGTGCCGTCCCGCCCGTCGCTCCCGGAGCGGCATGCTCACTGCCCACAGTGCTCGACGGAGCAGGTAAGAAGATCGTAGAACTGGTTCACAATGTAGATCGATTTACCGCGACGGAACTTCTGATGCATCAGCCGGTAGACCATTTGGGCCACCTGGGCCCTTCGATCACGAACCAGTTTAGCTATTTGGTATCCTACACTGAAGATCCTGCCGGCCCTCTCCATGTGGACGAGTTCCGCAATGGAAGTCTTTCACTCGATCCTTTCCCGAACCATATCGCCACGGTCGGCACGCCAAGCCTCGTGCTGATTTTCCATCCTCGATACGTCAACAATTTCAAGATGGAATGCGAAGGACTGGGGCAATGGCATGGGCAGCCAGCGTGGCAAGTTCGGTTTGAGCAACGCGCGGACCGCCCCAACCAGACGTACTCGTTTTCTATCGATCGAGCGACTTATGCTGTGAACTTGCGTGGCAGAGCATGGATTCTTGCAGACACCTACCAGGTGGCACGTTTGGAGACGGACCTGGTGCAATCCATCCCAAAGATTCGACTTCGCCTGGACCATCAAAGTGTCGAGTATCGTCCTGTAAAGTCGCCCACGGGCAAGCTACAACTCTGGCTTCCCTCAAGCACAGAGCTCTATATGGATTTTCAGGGTCGCCGTTTCTATAGAAAACATTCTTTTACCGATTTCAAAATATTTTCCGTGGATACGCAAACTCAGATGGCCGACAGGAAGAAACCCGCTGCGAGTGAGTAGAATCACGAAAAGCGAGTTGTACGACTTCAGGTCTGATTGCTAGCGCTGCATTTGTGACGCTTTGATTTTCATTTGTTTAGATTTCGGCCGGGGTGTCATCAGATATGAAATTATTTTACAATTCTCCCATTCCCTCTCCAATATTTTAGAGCGACATTCGCTGAGATCGCCCTCACCTGCGACCAACACAATTTGGTTCACTCAGAACGATTTCCGGTGTATTAAGGTACGCAACGGGGAAGGCAAAATCGCACATAATGGAATAGCTTCCATCCTCGGACGACTACGCTTGATCGAATGCTGCCCCAGATAAGAGTACGGAGGAGTGCAATGATAAAGACCCTGAGGACTATCGCCATCGCGATTGTTGCTCTACTGGCGGTTTCTGTGCCGATTTTTGCCCATCATGGCGGCGCGGCGTATGAGACGGACAAGTCGGTAATCGTTAAGGGAACTGTGACGGAATATATCTGGTCAAACCCGCATGTGTTCGTGAAGGTGGACGTAAAGGACGATAAGGGTAATGTGGCGCACTGGATTGTCGAAGCGCAAAATCCGGTATCCATGATGGCGATCGGGTGGTCCAAGAATACGTTCAAACTCGGAGATGAGGTCGAAATTGACGCGATGCCTGCCAGGAATGGCAATCCAGTGGGTTTCCTGGGAAGCTCCAGTCCAACGGCCCCAAGAAGACGAATCGTAATCAATGGTAAACAGTTCCAGCCGTAGGAAGCATTTTTAGGGTGAGAGCTTTTACAAGACATTCGGTTCGCGCAGTTGCAACGACAAGGCTTGCGAGTACGACTGTTCGAATCGCAAGCAATTTCTAAAGATCGGGATCGAAGATGGCGGAGGTATTTTCAAAATGTCCAAGTATTCGGTGGCCCTAGTATTTGCCGTTCTTGCAGGACTGGTGCTTGCTCCCGCAGGGAGAGCGCAGACTGCTTCGCCGAGCGCAGCAGGAGATCAAGCGAAGGCGGACAAATGGAACAGCATTCCCCCGATCAAACCCTCCTATGCAGGGAAAAAGTCGGCTCCGGCACCGCGTCGTGACATTTCGGGAATCTGGGATGCGGCTGAGCAAGACGGCGGACGCCAACCAAGCGGCGCGCTGGAGCACCCGGCATTGACGGCGCCCCGGGGACAAGGCGTTGAAGGCGGGCGGCCTGACGAAACAGGCATCATGCGGCCTCTACACTACACCCCCATGGGACTGGAAGCATTGAAGGCCAACAAGCCGTCCGGACCAAGCGTCAGGCAAGTTCCCGCCGCGCTGGCAAATGATCCGGTGGACCAGTGCGATCCGATCGGGTTTCCGCGCATGGAGCTTTTTGAATTGCGGACGATCGAGCTCGTACAGACTGCGAACCAGGTGGTTTATCTAAATCAATTTTACGGTAACTGGCGCGTCATCTGGACGGATGGTCGGGAACTCCCCAAGGATCCGGATCTGCGATGGAATGGATACTCGGTCGGAAAATGGGAGGACGACTACACGTTCGTCATCGAGACCGTAGGGATGAATCCAAGAAGCTGGCTCGATCATGCGGGGCGACCGCACAGCGAAGATTTGCGGGTCGAGGAACGTTTTCATCGCGTGGACCATGACAACATGGAACTGACGGTTACGGTCTACGATCCGAAAATGTATTCGGAACCCTGGCAGGGTCTGAAAAACTTCCCTCTCCACTTGCAACCACCCGATTTCGATATTTCAGAGCTGATCTGCTCGCCAGTCGATATGGCCGAATACAATAAACAGGTTGGGGACGCTGTCCTTGCGCCATCCGACAAAAAGAAGTAGATTCGCGGATTTTAGTCGTCCGTTCATTTGAGTTGCACAAGTGCAAAGACAAATCGCCCGCCAAAAAAACGGGCGGCCGCTACAAAACCAACCCCTGAATTTCCCACACATGTCGAGACCCGCGAAATCCTGTATGCGAAGGCAGACGTTACTGTAGGGATGAGGAAAATTGTTCCCCGGTAACCGATAAGTATCGGAGCGCGAACATCGAACTTACCTGCTTCCTGCATCAAAGTTAATGTGGTTTTGTAGTCTACCGATGTGGTTATAGAAGCGAGGCCCTCATATGCTCCTGGCGCTCGTACTGATCTTCGGAATTGTTGGCATGGCATTCCTGCTTCGTCCGTGGCCCTTTTTTCTGAGACCGGATGAGACGCAGTCGTATCGCGACCGCAACGTGGCCGTGGAATTTGTATTGTGGGTAGAACGGCAGGCGTGTGCCCGCGGGCTGACCGTTCGAGGCGTCGCCCGGCCTGTTCCGCTGGAATGCAAGAAGTGCGGAAAATCTTCCAACTATTTTGTTTATCCCGATGAAGTTTGCGAACGCTGCTGGCGGGCCAGCCTCAAGCCGATTGCGATTTCGGCAAAAGAACAACGTCCGTCCGCGTAAAATTTAAACGCAGAAAATCAGTACCAACGCATTTTGTTCTCCGAGGGCGCGCTCCTCGTTTGTAATTGTCTGCTTCGCCTTCTCTCGTGCGACTCTTACTTCATGGCAGCGGCGCGCGGATCTTTCGATTGCTCGATGGGCACAGCGGTCATGACTGGCGAAGCATCGATGTAATTGTGGTAGCTCTCCATCATCATCCACACGCCATCGAGCGGCGCAAGGACGCGACTCGACCAATACGCTTTATCACCATACGTCGGCTGGCAGGAAATCATCACCACGGCTGTTCCGAAATCCCATGAACGAATAAACAAGGCCGGAGCCGTGCCCACTTCAGGTCTTCCCGCATTTTGCTGTTTGGCGCGCGCTTGCATAGCAACCATTTCTGTTTTGGATGCTCTTGGTCCGCCCCACGTCATCGCCGCGCGCTGATCGAAATTGTCCGCAATGTGTTTGGCCCACATTCCATCCCTGCCGGATTCCTGTTCCTGCCAACCATCCAGCGCGGCCTTTTCATTCGCAGTGACCGCCGTATAGGGAACAGCTTTGCAGGGATTGATGCAGGGCACTTCGTAATTGGGCCGCACGGTTGAAAAATCGCGTTCGTGAACGTCGATCTCCGTTATGTGTAAGAGTTTCCAACCGGTGGGGCGTTTCACCCAGAAATGCGCCGAGTAGCGCTTGCCCTGATTGGTTTGAAGCCAGACGACATTTCCATATTTGTGCTCAAGGTATTTCACGTCGTCGGCGACAGGGACGGCAGGCTTGATTCCGGCACGGAAAGAATCGTCGCCGAAACGCATGACTCCCTTCGTGTCGATCCAACTAAAATCGGAATCCAGATATTTGCCCTGGGCTGCTTTGTCGCCATTGGAAAGGGCTGAGGTCGCGGCCTTATCGAGGACGATGATTTCATCGTCCGCTGCGGAAATCGGCAGACTGGACAAAGCAATTGCAAAGCAACTAGCGCTCAGGCACGCAGCTAAAACAATTTTCAGACGTCGTGTCATTTTATTCCCTCCAGTTACGACAGACTTTAATTCAAAAATCCCAATTCCAGTGAAACAATTCTCTCGATAACGAAGTTCAACCTGCCAAAGCGGCAGTGAGCCTGGACATATCGGGAACGGTTTCGAGCGACTTCACGAGTTCGATCACGGTCTCCGCTTTTTGCGAAGGCCATTTCAGAAATTCCGCGTTGCCGCGGAACTTGTCGGCCACTTCTTCAAAAGTCATGGGGTTTTCCGGACTTCCCTTGGCGGGTTCCGTGCGGCCCGAAATCACATTGCCGTTTTTCATGTAAATTTTGAGCACACTTTGCTCGACGAGCATGGCTTGCAAGGACGCACCCTGCACTTCAAGCTTGTTGAATTCCGGGTCGACGTAATAGCGCACGCGCTTGATCATGTCCTGCATGTCCGGGCGCATCGCAACTGCATCGGTGAACGAACTCAAAGTTGCTTTGCCGTCCAGCAGCAAAAGGGCCATGGCATATTCCATACTGAATTTCCCTTGCAGGCCGGTCGTGGGATGGTGCTGGAAAAGCGTGCGGTAATTGCTCAGGTTTCCGCCCACTTCCACTTTCTCTACGTCGGCGGCCTTGATGTTGTTCTGCTGAATGAGTCGCAGCATTTCGTCCATCACCTGCTGCTGAATCGTGCCGCAGGGGAAACGCTTGATCAAATCGCCGGGCGAAGCAAACATCCACGGCTTTCCCAAACGATCGACGATGAATTTTGGATCGAAACCTCCACCGACCGCGAAAAATCCGAGCTCCGCTTCGAGAATATCGGACGCGGCGGTCCAGCCGATGGCTGCGAGGTCTACGGCTACGGTTCCATTTTCGCCGGCATGCCCGGCGTGAAATGGTTTTGTCATGGAGCCGAAATTATCGCGAAGGCCGCTCGCTTCAGAGCCGGCAATGGCCAGCGCAATGGCGGTTTTTGCCGCGTCCAGGCCGCGCAGTTTTGCGCAAGCCGCGGCGCTGCCCATGGTTCCTATCGTTCCTGTGGTGTGATACCCATCCTGCTGATGGCGCGGCGACATCGCGTCTCCAATTTTATTTCCGACTTCGACGCCGACATGAAACGCGAGCATCAAGTCCTTGCCGCTCCGATTGCCCACTTCGCACAGCGCGAAGGATGGCGGAAGCACGGGTGAGGCGACATGAAAGGCAGAACCGGTGTCGTCGAAATCATCGGCATGAATGGAGATGCCGTTGGCGAGCGCGGCAAAGCGCGGGTGCACCTTCATTTTTGTGCCGATGATGCTGGCGCCGCCTCCGCATGGACCGAGCGATTCAATATATTGGCGAATGCGCGGGCCTGAGGGGGAAGCCGATCCGGCGAGCGCCAATCCGAAGCCGTCGAGCATGGTTTTTTTTCCGATGGCGATCACATTTTCCGGGATGTCTACGTACTTCGTGCTCACTATGAATTCCGAAACGTATTTGGTGAGGCCCGGTGCCTTGGCCAATTCTTCGGCGGGGCCGGGATTGGCAGAGACGGGTTCAGTGGGACAGGCGAGAGCCTCGGCTGGTCCTTTGCCCAGAGCTAATCCGGCAAGCGCGAGTGATGTTTTACAGAAATCTCGTCGAATCATGGAAGTCCCCTGTCGAAAAATAACTAATACAGGCAACTGCCTGCTGGATTCTATTTATCTGCACTCAAAAAGAGCAGCAGGCTGAACAGGCTGCGGAAAAACTAATCTATTCTGTCATTCTGAGCGAAGAATCTTTCCTTGTTTCTTTTCCATTACTTAAATCGAACAGAGATTCTTCACTTCTCTCAGAATGACAGAGCAAGGCCTTTTTTCCACAGCCAATGAAGCCTGTTCTACTGATTACAAATCTTCCGGGCCGGTGGATACCGCTGAACCCGATGGCGCTTCACTGAGCAATTTATGTAAATCCAGCATGCGTGTGTACATGGCCAGATTCCCTTTCGCATCGCGTGGCCAGACTTCCCGGGGCTTATCGCAATACAATTCCACTCCGTTATCATCCGGATCGCGCAAATAGATGGACTCGCTCACGCCGTGATCCGCAGCGCCTTCGAGGGGAATTCGCGCGGCCAGCACTCGCCGTAAAACCGTGGCCAGAGCCGCGCGCGTCGGATAAACGATTGCCGTGTGATAGAGGCCGGTAGCGCCCATGGGCGGCGGCGAACCGCCGAGGCTCTCCCAGATATTCAGCGCAATATGATGATGGTAGCCTCCTGCGGAAAGAAAAATCGCTTCCTCACCAATCTTTTGCATGACTTCGAATCCCAGGACGCCGCTGTAAAATCCGACCGCGCGTTTGAGATCGGCAACTTTCAAATGTACGTGCCCAATGCGCACGGCAGAATCGACTACGTAGGGCGCATCGAATCCTTCGCTTTTATTTGGAATCCCCATAAATTCACTTTGAATGAACTCTGCAGAGTTTCTGCCAGCGCCAAGTGAGAGTCAAGCACCGGTTCATTCTCTTCCGGTGTCTTGGGCGAAACCCGCTTCAATTCTTTGGGTACAACCCGGAACAGGTGCGCTACCATTTTTAACTAAGGGAAATTAGAACGACTCCGCATTGCGGATTAGATCGAATGAGCCGTATAAATCGAAAGTAGGAGAACATAATGCGCATTTTGAAATACGCACTTTTGATGTTACTGGTTTTGGCCACGGTTCCTGCCTTTGCGCAAGGGCCGCCTTCCTTTGCGCCGCCCCAGCTGGAGCAAATGGTTTCACGTATCGCGCTTTACCCTGATCCGCTTGTGGCGCAGATTTTGGCGGGAGCTACGTACCCCGATCAGATTCCCGACGCCGCGCGATGGGCCGACCAGCACCATTACCTCACGGGGCAAGCGCTGGCGAATGCGATTCAAGGCGACCAACTTCCGTGGGATCCCAGCGTGCAAGCGTTGCTGCCATTTCCTTCGGTCCTCGAAATGATGGCTTCCGACATGAACTGGACCACTGACATTGGCAATGCGTTCCTCGCGCAGGAGGGCGATGTGATGGATGCGGTCCAGCGTGACCGCCGCAAGGCTCGCGACTACGGATACCTGCGCAGCAACGGCCAGATTCTGGTCGGCGGCGGGCCGTACATTACGATCATGCCGGTGAATCCGGCATTCGTCGTGGTGCCTTACTATGATCCGCGCGTTGTGTTCTATGCCCCGCGGCCCGGCTTTTTTGTGGGCGGAGCGATCCGCTTCGGCTTCGGCGTTTCACTCGGACTTTCCTTCCGGCCATGGGGCTGGGGCTATAACCGCTTCGATTGGGGCGGGCATGGCGTGTTCATTAATAACGCGCGTTGGGGGCGAAACTGGGACAACCGTCGCGAATACGCTCATCCATACGCGGGTGTACATCGTTTCGGGCCGGGGGAACGCGCCCCGGAGCACCATGAACTGGAGCAACGCTCCGACCGTGAACGCGGCGCGCAGCGAGAAGGTCGCCGTGCGCCGGAAGAACATGGTGGCCATGGTAACGATCATGGCGGAGATCACGGAGGGGACCACGGAGGAGACCACGACAGACATTAAGTCGCGGCCGATTTGATTCTGTAGAAGCCGCCTTCAGGCGGGCACTGCTGGTTCGAGCAGGTGCTCTCCTGAAGGCGAGCACTAAGGGAGGAACGTCATCCAGTCCTTCAGGAGCGCCGCGGGGTCCGTTTCGCCCAAAGCAGACCAGCAACTCCAATTGCAAATAAAATTCCGCCCCGGACCGCCCAGCGCATTTGCCCGGTCATAAAACTTCCGGGTAAAACATTAATTCCCTGCAGGAACCAAATGACGCCGATGAGCATGAAGACTGCGCATACTATTCTCACAATAATTTTCATGTTCCCTCCGCCAGGCGATGCGTTAGAAACAACAACTTGATTTTGTAGCGCCCGCCTTCAGGCGGGCATTGCCGGTCCAACCAAATGCTCACCTTAAGGTGAGCGCTACACGGAATCGGATTTTCTTTACGTCCGCTGCAGCAAGGGCCGGAGCTCGCGGATGTCCTTCACGTTTTCGAGGTTCAGCAATTTATCGACAAGCGTTTCGCACTTTTTCAAGCCGAGGACGGGAATGATGAGGTCTCGCGCTTTGGCAATGACCTCTTCGCGGTCCATTGGATTTTCCGGAGTGCCGCGCACGGATTCGACACGCTCGGTCAACTTCGTTCCATCGGTGAGCGTGACCTCGACGATGGCCACGCGTTTCGGAATCATGTGCTCGAGTTCTTCTTCGCCGATCAGCTGCACCTTGGCGCGTTCGCGCAGGATGGCCGGGTCCTGCATGCGAGCCTTATCATGCGCGGCTTTGAACGAAGCGGTTTTGTCGATGATCATCACCGCGATCATATGTTGCAGGCATATGTCGGGCATCTCGCGGTTGTTTACCGTGTAGGCGGCACTGGTAGCAGTTCGCACCACCACTTGCTTCACCTGGTCCGGCTCGAAGGGATGTTTTTTCATGATGAGTTGCAGCGCGTCCAGCGGCGATTGAATGGGGCCGCCAGTTGTCCATCGCTTGAGCGTTGTAAGCGTTATTTCGTAGCGCTCGCCCAGCCCTTCGACAAATTTCGCGGGATCGCCTTTGGGATCGTAGGACATCACGAAATTGTCCGGGCCGGACATCACGTCATTCACGGCTGTCCAGCCAAGCTGAACGACGAGCGCACCGGTTACTCCATTGCGAGCCGTGCTTCCGGCAAACACGAAACCTTTTTCAATGTGATCCGTGTCGCGCCGCCAGGTAGCGAAACCCGCTCCGGCCTGCTGCGCTGCGTAATCGAGCAGCCAGCGCATCTGCTGCGCGTCCAGACTTAACACGCAGCCTGCCGCAGCCGATGCACCAAACGTGCCGACCAGTACGTGTGTGTCTTTCAGGATGCCCGCGCCGACGGTTTTGAATGCGCGCATTCCAATGTCATATCCGAGTGCCACAGCTCGCGTGAAATGCTGTCCACTGATGCCGACTTTTTCGCCAAGCGCGAGCGTTGCCGGAATCACGGCGCTGCCTGGATGCGCTCCCCCGCCCGTGTAGTCATCATCCGTTTCGTCAGAGTGCGCGAGTTCCCCGTTGACCATTGCTGCTTCGATCGGGCCCATCAGGATGTCCGACGCCACCACGGTGGAAACGGCAGGACCGCCATAGGCATGCGCGAATTTTAGAGCCATGCGTCCCGGCGGAAGTTCGGAGCCGGAAATCATGGCGGCAAACGTATCGAGGATGTGGTGCTTGGTTTCCTGCAGTGCTTTATCCGGCAGCGCGTTGTTGCGCGCTTCGCTCATATACGTGCTGAGCTTCAGCATCATGGGGCTGATGTCTTCAGCGGCCACTTTCACCGCGCCTGGGATCGCCGTTGTCGCAAGAACCCAGGCGCCGCGCTTTACCAGATCGCGCCGGGTGAGATTTTTATTTTTGTTTCCCACCGGCAAATTCGCGTTTCGATCGCACCTCATACCTGGTCCCCCGTAAGCCCGGATTTATTTTCCATACAAATCCAACACGCTGTAATTTTTCAGAGGAAATCATTGTAACTGATTTTCGTGGCGCCGGCGTCTCGCGGGGGGTTTTGAAATTGTCATGGCGAAAAACCGCCGGCGGGACGCCGGCGCCACAAGAACCAAGACGCCGTTAATTTGAAGGACGCACGGATTCTTGTGTTTGCGGTGTTATCATCCCATGCGCAAATGAAACCAAACTGGGCAGCGAGTATATGTATGGACGACTCGAATCAGTCAGCTGCGGCGCATTCAACGCTGCGACTCGTTTATCTTAATTAACTCCACCAAACAATGACTCGGACTCCTCTCACAACCAATCAAATCCGCGGTTTTTGGGCAGCGTGGGGCGGGTGGGTTCTCGATGGGATGGACTCGTTCATATACGCGCTTGTTCTGGTTCCAGCGCTGAGGGAATTACTGCCAAAGTCGGGAATTCCTGCAACCACAGCGAATATTGGATACTACGGGGGAATTCTCTTCGCGCTTTTCCTGGTTGGATGGGGGTTGGCGCTGCTGTGGGGTCCGTTGGCTGACCGTTTTGGCCGCGTGCGCACTTTGATGCTCACGATTATTTGCTTTTCGCTTTTCACTTTGCTCAGCGCATTTGCAACCAATATATGGATGCTAGCCGTCCTTCGCCTTCTCGCGGGAATCGGCATCGGCGGAGAATGGGGTATCGGCGCAACGCTTATCTCGGAAGAGTGGCCGGAAGATCGCCGCACCATGGGTGCGGGCATGATGCACACAGGCTACTACTTTGGATTTTTTCTGGCGGCCCTGGCGAATTATTTTGTTGGCAGCCGCTATGGATGGAGGTGGATGTTTGTGGTCGGCGGCGTTCCGGCGCTGCTTGTGATTCTGATTCGCAGAGGAATGAAAGAACCGGAACGCTGGGAAGAAAAGCGCGGAAAGCTTGGGGAGAAATGGAGTTTGCGGCGCTCCTTCCTGGAAATATTTTCGGTGCGCTATCGCCTGCGCACTGTGATGAACCTCATGTATCAGCTTGTCTCCACGATTGGCTTGTGGGCGGGTTCGGTATACGTACCTGCTGCGATTACTTATCTGGCAGCGATGTCGGGTCACTCTCCATTTCAATCGGCCCGGCTCGCATCTTACAGCACAGGAATTCTTTCCATTGGAACAATTCTCGGTGCGCTGAGCGTTCCCTGGATCGCCGATCGCTTTGGACGGAAGATCAATCAGGCAATGTTTTATTCGCTGATGTTCGCGATTATCGTCATTACGTTCGGATACGTTTTCTATTTGCAGACAGACGCGCTGAAATGGTTTTTTGTTTGCCTGTTCTTTCTCGGGATTGGCGGCGCGAATTACACCGTATATTCTTTCTGGCTGCCGGAGCAGTATGAAACGGAATGCCGGGCCAGCGCGCTGGCATTCGCGCAAAATGTGGGACGCTTTGCAGGCGCGGGCGCTACATTTTTAGTTGGCGCGGGCGTACGACACTTTCAGACGCTGGGAATTCCCGTGGCCATGACAGCCGCTGCATTCCTTGTGGGGCTTGTGCTGCTGCCATTTGGCGTGGAGACCAAAGGGAAACCTTTGCCTTCGTGAGTATTTACATTTTGTGAGGATCGATCATGAGTTCGCAACCCGACGTGCAATCAAAAACTGAAATCCGCAATGGAATGAAAATCGACTGGGACGTGCCGATCCAGATGGACGACGGAATCGTTCTGCGGGCTGACGTTTTCCGTCCTCTGACCGAGGGCCGCTACCCCGTCCTGCTCACGTACGGGCCATACGCAAAAGGTCTCTCGTTTCAAGACGGTTATCCCGACGCCTGGGAAACAATGGCGCGGGAGCATCCTGATGTGCCCGCTGGCTCTACGAATTTGTACCAAAACTGGGAAGTGGTGGACCCTGAAAAATGGGTGCCGGACGGCTATGTTTGCGTGCGCGTGGATAGCCGCGGCTGCGGACGCTCGCCGGGCTATGTCGATCCTTTTTCGCCGCGCGAGACTCGAGACTTTGTCGCATGTATTGCGTGGGCCGGCGAACAAAAGTGGAGCACAGGCAAAGTCGGCCTCAACGGCATTTCGTATTACGCCATCAATCAGTGGCAGGTGGCGTCGCAGCAACCTCCTCAGCTGGCGGCGATGTGCGTTTGGGAAGGGGCTGCGGAATGGTACCGCGATACTTCGCATCACGGCGGGATTTACTGCACATTCTGGGCGAACTGGTATGACATGCAGGTAAAGACCGTGCAGCACGGACTTGGCACGCGCGGGCCGCTCAGCCGCGCCACGGGCGATCTCGTTTGCGGCCCGGAAACGTTGACCGACGCGGAACTCGCCGCCAATCGCTGCAATTTCGGCGCTGACCTTCTGGCGCATCCGCTCGACGATCAGTACAGCAAAGACCGCTCGCCCGACTGGTCGAAGGTGACTGTTCCTTTTCTTTCTGCCGCAAATTGGGGCGGGCAGGGATTGCATCCACGCGGAAACTTTGAAGGTTTTATGCGCGCCGCGTCCTCACAGAAATGGCTGGAATCTCACGGGATCGAACACTGGACGCATTTCTACACGGACTATGGGCGCGATTTACAGAAACGCTTCTTCGATTATTTTTTAAAGGGTGAAAAGAATGGCTGGGATCGGCAGCCGCAGGTCTTGCTGCAAGTCCGCCATCTCGATCGTTTCGAAGAGCGCGAGGAAAATGAGTGGCCGCTGGCACGCACGCAATGGACGAAATTTTATTTCGACTTTGTGAGCGGCGGACTTGGTACGTCGCCGGTGTCGGCGAAACCCGGCAATGTTTCGTTTGATGCAATGGGAGATGGCGTCACGCTGATGACTTCGCCACTTACATCACAGACCGAAATTACAGGCCCCTCAGCTTTGAAATTGTTCTTGTCTTCGACCACGGAAGACGCCGATATTTTTGCCGTACTTCGCGTGTTTTCCCCAGACATGAAGGAAGTTGTTTTTCAGGGCGCGATTGATCCGCACACACCGATCGGCCAGGGTTGGCTGCGCGCGTCGCATCGAAAACTGGATGCGCAAATTTCGAAGCCATGGCGTCCGTATCATACGCACGACGAGCGGCAGCCGTTGAAACCGAACGTTCCGGTAGAGATGGATGTGGAAATTTGGCCGACCAGTATTGTCGTGCCTGCAGGCTATCGGATTGCCATCACAATTCGCGGGAAAGATTACGAGCACGCTTGTAGGGGCGGAAAACTTTCCAATTTCAAGAATGAGCTGCGGGGATGCGGGCCGTTCCTGCACGACGATCCTACGGATCGTCCCGCAAATATTTTTTCAGGGAAGACAACGCTTCACACGAGCAAAGATCAGCAGCCTTACTTACTGCTGCCAATCATCCCGAAAAAATAAATCATTGGCGAAGGGGGGATTGAATGGGTGGTTTGAGTGGCGCGGGCTTCAGCCTGCGCCACTTAGACCCACATCAGGTCAGGCAAGCTGCAGCAAAGGCCGCAATTCTCTGACGTTCTTCACGGTTTCCAGTGTCAACATTTTTTCTATTAGGGCGGAAGAATTTGCCGTTCCCAGAACCGGCGTCATCAGCTCGCGCGCTTTTGCTACAACTTCTTCTCGCGTCATCGGATTTGCCGCGCTGCCTCGCACGGCTTTTACGTGCTCGCTCAGCTGCGTTCCATTATTCAGCGTGATCTCAACGATCGCCTCGCGGCGCGGCAGAGCGCGCTGAAGTTCGCCGTCATCCAGAACGAGATTCACTTTGGCGCGGACGCCAAGCACGGCGGGGTCCTGCATTCTTGCCTTGTCATGCGCGGATTTGAAGGTGGCGGTTTTATCGATCAGCATGACGGCAACCATATGCTGCACGCAAATGTCAGGCATCTCGCGGTTATTTACAACAGTACCTTGCGTGCGTCCTAAGCGAACAATGACTTCCTTGACGTCATCCGCTGAAAACGATTGCTGCTTGATCAGAATTTCCACGGCGTCGAGAACAGCCTGGATCGGCGCTCCCACAGTCCATTTCTTAATGTCCGTTTCTGTTACCGCAAAACGTTCGCCAAGCTTATCCACTAGGGTTGCGGGATTCGCTTGAGGCGCGTAGGCCATAAAAAAATTGTCCGCTCCGGAGAGCACATCATCCACGCCGGTCCAGCCGGATTGCACGAGCAAAGCGGATGTGACGCCGCCGCGCGCAGGCATGCCGGCGTAAACGAAACCCTTTTCAATGTGCTGCGTATCGCGCTGCCACGCAGCTGTGCCGGAAGATTGCTGCGAAGTGTAATCGAGCACCCAACGCATCTGCTGTTCGTTCAACCCAGCTGCGCTTGCCGCCGCGGCAGCGGCGCCGAAAATCCCGGCGATGGAGTGCGTGCTCCTGTGCTCCTCGCTTTGAATGGCTGCTCCACCCATGGTCATCACGAAGCGCGTACCAACGTCATAGCCAAGCGTGATGGCGCGCAAAAACTCAGCGCCGCTGATGCCGAACTTCTCACCCACTGCCAGAGCCGCAGGAACGATCGCAACGCCAGGATGCGATCCAGAAGCAGCATGCGCGTCATCGGTCTCATCCGAATGGCCCAGAACTCCGTTGACGAGCGCCGCCTCCATCGGACCACACAAAATATTCGAACAGATGACTGTCGCAACTTTTTCGCCGCCATAATTTCTGGCAAATTTGAGCGCCGCTTGCCCGGGAACAAGTTGCGATCCGGAAACCATCGCGGCGAATGTATCGAGGATATGAAGCCTGGCTTGCTCGGCCACATTGGCAGGCAACGTTTGATAGCGAGCGCTCGTCATGTAAAAGCTGAGCCCCGCCATTGGCGCGCTGACTGAATCTTCAGCGAACAAAGAAGCTCGCAATAAGCCCGCAGCGGCCACAGCATAGCCAGCACGCTGCAATAATTTGCGGCGCGTAAAGTTGGCGGCGGATTTTGTTTCCTGGAAGAACGAGTCTCGCGTGAATTTCATAACAGCTTTTTCCTTCTTGCCGCTGAATTGTTCAAAAAAATTCCAACGTGCGTTGTCTTACGTAGAGGCATTGTAACTTAATTTTTGCCCGGTTCCGGAGCAACCGTTTGGAATCGTATTAGATCGCAATTTATTTCTCCCAATGTGGCGTCGAGAGAAGGTTTTGTGGCGCCAGCGTCCCGCCGGCGGTTTTCTGTAGGTGCGCCATCCCAAAAACCCGCCGGCAAGATGCCGGCGCCACAAAAAAATCACGGCTTGAAAGTGGGCTTTGTTCTATATTGCTCATTCGCCAGAGTCTCGCCATTTCGTGCGCTAAAATCGTGCGGGCCGCAATTCACCAAGGAGCGCCATGAGCTACGTTGAAAAGCATCTGATCGAGGGAGAGTCGATCGTTTACGAAACGCGTTTGCACTGGATCGTCCTCGTCGCTCCCGTCGTGCTCGCTAGCCTTTTCGCGTTGACGGGAGTTGGAATGTTTATTCTCTCGAGTCGCGCTACTGGAGAGCGAAGCTCCGCCCAACAACCAATGATGATCCTGGGTGGAATCTTTTTCGCGATGGCGCTGTTTTTTCTCGTCCGAGGCATTGTTATGAGGAATTCAACGGAAATAACGGTAACGAACAGGCGCGTCTTTGTAAAAGTTGGACTTGCCGCACGAAGAACCATCGAGCTGCTCTTATCACGAGTGGAAAGTATAGGCGTGCAGGAAACCGCGATGGGCCGGATGCTCGGCTACGGTGCGGTGGTAATCCACGGAACAGGCGGCACGCCGGAAACCTTTAACATGATTGCGCATCCTCTTGAATTCAGGACGCAGGTTCAGCTGCAAATCGAAAAGTTATCTTCAAAATAAACAAAGCTTGGATATTCCTGATTCGTTTAGTTGCAGACTTAGTGCGAACGAACGGTTGCGGGCGGCGCGGGCCAATCCATGGGAACGAAATCCACACCCCAGAAATGCGGGGCCGGCGTAAGGAATTCGATGCCTACGCGCTGTCCTTTATTCGTGGCATCGCCGATGAATACGATGCGCGACTCCTGCTCTTCCTGCGTGAAGGGATTGGCGACGATCAGCATGGCATCCATGTCGAGCGGCTGGTTCAGATAGAGCAGGCCGCCGTGCGCGTTGATCACGATGGTTTCGCAGGCTTCGCGGAAGCGGCGATTGTCCGAATTTTTTCCGGCGACTACGACGCGAACGCGCATGAAGACGCGGGTACTACGGCGGGCATTGTCGGTACCGTTTGCGGGCATGGTAATTCCATGCTGCGGGAATCCTGACAAGGCGTCAACCTCCGTGTCCACGGAATGTTCTCTTTTCACAACATAGACCAACAGTGAACCTGGTTCCCGGCCATACCGCGTGTTTACAAGTGCCTGCGAATGAATTACGCGCTATGATTTTGCGAGGCGCCAATTTGAAGCGGCAATTTCCGGGAGGCTGCAAATGAACCTGACCGAGTACATCGATTCCAAGCATGACGAGCATCTGAACGAGCTCTACGAATTCCTGCGAATCCCCAGCGTCAGCGCGCAATCCGAGCATAAGTCAGACATCGAACGCGCCGCAGTATGGGTGGCCGAAAAACTCAAGGCCGTCGGCCTCGACAACGTCGAAATTCTGCCCACCAAAATGCATCCTCTCGTCTACGGCGAATCGCTGCGCGCGCCTGGGAAAACGACCATTTTATTTTACGGACATTACGACGTGCAGCCCGCAGAACCGCTGGATTTGTGGACCTCTCCTGCATTTGAGCCAACGATTCGCGGCGGAAATTTATTCGCGCGCGGTTCAGCGGACGACAAAGGACAAGTACATATTCACTTCCGCGCGCTCGACGCGATCATGAAAACCGCGGGAAAGCTGCCCATCAATTTGAAAGTGATGATCGAGGGAGAAGAGGAAGTGGGCAGCGTGAGCCTCTGGGATTTCGTGAGCAAGAACAAAGCGCGATTGAAAGCGGATGCCCTGGTCGTCTCGGACACAGGAATGCTCGCTCCCGGCGTCCCCTCGATCACGTATGCGCTCCGCGGCCTGAATTATTATCAGATCGAAGTCACCGGACCGGGGCAGGATTTGCATTCAGGAATTTTTGGCGGCGCGGTGCCAAACCCTATCACCATTTTGTGCGAACTGTTCGCCAAGCTGCACGACAAGAATTCTCGCGTGGCGATACCCGGCTTCTACGACGATGTTGCGAAACTTTCCAAGTCCGAGCGCAAAGCCCTGCAGTCGCTGCCATGGAAGGCAAATGAATTTAAGAAGACAGTCGGCGCGCCGGGATTGACTGGCGAAAAAGGTTTTTCGATTATCGAACAGCTAGGAGCGCGGCCCACGCTGGAGTTGAACGGCATCTGGGGCGGATACACGGGCGAAGGCGCGAAGACCGTGATTCCGTCGAAGGCCTATGCGAAATTCTCCACGCGACTTGTGCCCAATCAGAATGCGGATAAAATCACGCGTCTTGTGAAAAAGCACATAGCCAAACTGATGCCGAAAACGGTGAAATTTAAAATCGATGTGCATAGCCAGGGCAATCCCTGGGCCTCGCCCTACACGCATCCATTTTTTGAGGTTGCGCACAACGCACTTGAAAAGGGATTTGGCAAGCGCGCTGTTTTTATTCGCGAAGGAGGGTCAATTCCCTTCGTTACACAAATGCATGACACATTCAAGGTTCCGTGCATTCTGTTGGGTTTTGGTTTGCCGGACGAAAATGCGCATGCACCAGACGAACACATTGCGCTGGAAAATTATTTTGGCGGGATCAAAGCGGTGGCTCAATTCTACGAGGGCCTGGGGAATCTGTAGGAATTTTGTGGCGCGGGCTTCAGCCTGCGGGGTTTTGTTCTTGCAAGAGCTAACCCCCGCAGGCTGAAGCCCGCGCCACTTAAAACAAGGGCCTAAACTGTCGAAAGCGCTGCTTGGCGGCCACGCGCGTATTCCTCAAGCGCGGCGTTCGCTGAAGTGATTGTGCCAAGCGCGTCCAACACAGGAGCGATTTTTGCGCCTGGGACGGCGACGTAAAATTCATCGGCACGCAGGTCCGTGTAAACGCGGTTCCCGATGCAACCCAGGGTCGTAACCGTTCCATGCGCAAGGGCCGCAGGGAGAGCCATGCAGGATGGCCGGCCGAGCAACGGCAGCGTACTGCTAGCACCGGCGCGGAGAGAGGCTTCATTCAGCAACATGGCCGCGGAAGTTTTGCACGAAAAAAGAACAACGCTTGGGTCCAGAGGCGAATCGCCGAGCGGCGCAAAAACAACGGCGGCCGGCTCTTTCGCGAGGCGAGGAATACCCGGAACTTCTTCCGGCCGTATATACCCGAGGTTAAACATCATGCCGAGTGTTGCTTCAGTTTCCTGAACGCGATCAGCGGGTAGCTGGACATTATGCGTGTACGCTCCCACTGCGCAATTGAAGTGATCCGCCGGAACCGTATAAAACGTACGCCCCGCGGCCGCCAAACGCCAATAACTGCAACCGGCGGGCTCGGTGCCCGAGAATTTCGGAACATTGGCGGGTTTTTTGTCAAGAAATGTGACAGCAACAGGACGGCGGTCAAGGCCCAGGCGTGCTGTAAATTGCTCTTCAAACTCTTTCCAGTTGGTCATTTACGCTCCCCGTAAAATTCGAACAAAAAGAATAACATATTCACATTCCAAAGTGGCATTGCTGGAAGCCGCGCAAAATGTGGGTTTTTATATGTTTTTTCTTGCGTTGAGCGCGCTTCGACCGTATAGTGCTCGCCGTGCGTGGCTCTTGCGTTTCGAACGGGGCCACACATGAGTAGTCTCAATTCTGAGGAGGAGAAGGAAACTAGATGGCAAAACCACTGAGCAAGTCCAAGATCGTCGCGCACATGGCTGACAAAGTCGGCACATCCAAGAAGATGGCAGCGCAATTCTTCGAAGAACTTTTCAAGCTGGCGGTCAAGGAAGCCAAGGGCGGCGCAGGCAAGTTTGTAATTCCGAGCATCGGCCGCGTCGTGAAGGCACATCGCAAAGCGCGCATGGGCCGCAATCCGCAAACAGGCGAAGCAATCAAGATCAAGGCCAAAACCGTTGTTCGTCTTCGCGCAGCAAAGGCACTAAAAGACGCGATTCTCTAAATAAAACGAGATTCGCGAACCAGACGATTCGAAGCAACGTGCGGGCTGGGTGTATCAAAGTGGTTCTGGGTCTCTCTCAATGGTGACCAGAACATGTTAACTCTGTAGATTCACCCAGCATCGCTTCCAAGCTACTCGTCGTCACTCCCGCTTTATTACCGCCCCGGGCCCAGCCCTCCGGGGCATTATTTTTCCAGATTTACGCAAAAATCTTGTGCCTGCCGGGAACGGTAGTAAAAGTCAGAATATTCTTTCCTCACAAACTGGTGCGTTTCATGCCTTCTCTGGGTTATCTTTGAATTGTGACGTCTGAACCCCAACATATCGTATCGCGATATTTACAGCAGCGGGTCCTGCTGCTCACCATGATCCTGCTTGCGCTGCTATTCGTCGTTACCGCCGCGCTGGCGCGCTCCTATCACGCGCGCGAAGAAGAGCTTGCCAAGGTTTGGGCTGAACGGGGAAACAAGGATCTATCCTCGGGCAAACCCGCGACGGCTTTAGAGGATTATCGTAATTCCCTTTCCTACGCGCCCGACAATCCTGATGTGCAACTCCACCTGGCCGAGGCTCTGCTCGCCGACGGCCGCCTGACGGAAGCAAGGTCATACCTTGCCAACCTCTGGGACCATACGCCGGGATCGGGCAAAGTGAATCTGGACCTGGCTCGCGTTTCCATGCGAATGGGCGATTCGGACCAGGCCGTACAATATTTTCGCGGTGCAATTTTGGGAAGCTGGGAAGGGGATTCGGCTTTTCAGAGACGGCAGGCCCGGCTCGAGCTTTCGGAATTCCTGCTGGATAAGAGACGGTTGGATGAAGCCAAGGCGGTGATCACCGGCATCGCTATGGATACGCCGTCCGAAAATGGACCTGTGCACGAGGAAAATGGCCATTTGTTCCTACGGGTGGGAGATCCGGTTTTGGCCCTTGCCGAGTTTGAATCCGCGCTTCAAACCGATCCTCATAATATTGAATGGCTCAAAGAGGCGGCACAAGTTGCATTTGAGGACGGGAACTATTCGAAGGCGGAAATCTATTTTTCCAGAGCCGTTCAAGAGAATTCCACCGATGACCTCCGCGCATCGCTTGCACTGGTGCGGGATATTTTGCGGAATGATCCCTTCCTCCCTGGGTTGAGCGAAGATGAACAGGCACGCCGAACCTGGCTCGATTTCCAACAGGGACTGGATAGGTTGCACAAGTGCATGGCTACGGGTGCAAGCAGCTCATCCTCGAGTCATGCTTCCACCGATCTGGACAGTCTGGCCAAAGAGTCACAAGAACTGCAGAAACGCGTAAATCTGAGTTCGCTTCAAAGTGATCCTGAATTACGTAAGGAAGCCATGCAGTTCGTATCTCGGACCGAGGATTTGACTTCACAAATCTGCGGACCACCAACAGGGATCGACAAAGCCTTGCGCCTTTTAAAAAAACAGCAGGAAGTCCTTAACCCATGAGCGAGAGAAAATCGCCGTTCGATGAAACGTCCGCGAATGATTCGAATACAAATTCTGATATTCATGAATCGAATGGAGTAGGTTTTAAGTGGCTGATTCCCATTGCCCGCTCCTTCAAACTGTCTGAAGGAAATCTATTCCTGCTGCTGGCGATTATAATTGGCATTTTTTCCGGCATGGCCGTGGTTTGTTTCCGTATATCAATTGAGTGGGTGCGTCTCGCACTGCTTGGGTCTGCGCTTTCCCCTCTGCACATTCGAGTCTTGTTAGTCCCGGCAGGAGTTGGATTGGTCGTTGCCTTTCTGGTCCAGAAATTCTTCCTCGCAGCTCGCGGCAGCGGAGTAAATCAAACCAAGGCGGCCGTATATGTATTCGACGGCTACGTGCCCTTCCGAACCGTCATCGGAAAATTTCTGACTTGCTCGATTGCCATTGGCGGCGGTCAGTCACTCGGTCCTGAAGATCCGTCGCTGCAAATGGGAGCGGGAATCGCTTCGGCAATTGGCAGGCGCCTGAAACTTTCCAGGGATAAATTGAGGCTGCTTGCCCCGGTCGGAGCGGCGGCGGGCCTTGCGGCGGCGTTCAATGCTCCGATTTCGGCGGTTTTGTTCGTCATTGAAGAGGTGATTGGCACGTGGAGCGCCAGCGCGCTTGGCGCCATCATTTTAGCTGCAGTGTCCAGTGCGGTTGTCATGCGATCTTTCCTCGGCGGCGAACCGATGTTCCGCGTTCCCGCTTACACGCTTGCTCATCCCGCCGAATTGATCGCTTATGCGGTGCTGGGCGTTGTCAGCGGCTTGCTATCGCTCGCCTTCACAAAAATTATCGTCACATTCAGACCCATGTTGCGCTCGTTGCCTGAATGGACCTGTTACCTGCAACCAGCCGCCGCCGGGCTTTTGATCGGCCTCGTGGGACTGAAAGTTCCGCAATCCCTGGGGACAGGATATCCCTACATCGACCAGGCGCTTCACAGCCAGTACACATGGCAAATTCTGGCCATCCTTGGATTCGCGAAAATATTAACGACGAGCTTGTCGTTTGTTTCAGGCACTCCGGGCGGAATGTTTGCGCCGACGTTATTTATCGGCGCGATGATTGGCGGGGCCATCGGCGGGCTCGAACATCAATTTTTTCCGCAAGTGAGCGCTTCGGTGGCTCCCTTCGCTCTTGTCGGAATGGGAACTTTCTTTGCGGGCTTCATGCGTGTTCCCATCACGTCTGTATTCATGGTGGTGGAAACCACGGGAAGCTACTCCATCGTTTTGCCAGTGATGATTTCCAATACTATCGCTTATTTAATTTCCCGCCGCTACCAGGATGCTTCGCTGTTTGACATTCTCGCCAAGCAGGACAATATGGAATTGCCCTCGATGGAGGAGCAACGCGAGCAAATTGTCCTGCGCGTAGAGGATGCTTTTCGGCAACCTAATTTCCCGCCGCTGCAAGCCAGCGATACTCTCGCTCGCGCCATGGAAGTTGCGAATGTCTCCCCGGAAGACTGCTTGCTGGTGCGATTTCCCACAGGCCGATGGGCGGGCATCGCACGAAAAGATTTGCCGGAGATTGCCGCAAAATACCCAAAAGAATCGCAGTTGCGCGAAGTTCTGCCAACCGCGCGATTGCCAATACTCCATCCCGATCAGCGTCTCGACGATGCATTGCGGTTTATTCAGGGCCACCAGTTACTTCCAGTAATCGGCCGTGCGGGATCGCGCAAACTGGAAGGCGTGATTTCTCTTCCGGATATTCTGGCCGCCTACCAAAAAGCTTCCTGATTTTATTTTTCGGGAAACTACCGCGCTAATTCAGAAGCAAACACCAGGCGTACACCCTGCCGTTCCGCCTCTGGCAACATTTCGCCCAGCGCTTCCAGCGTGGTGGGATGCGGATGCCCGATCGCCAGTGCCGAACCTTTTTCCTTTGCGTCGCGAATGGCCAGTGCAAATTGCTTGCGCGTGGCCGCAACCGATTGCTCATCGTCCAAAAAGACGTTTCGCCGTGCAGTAGCCACACCCGCGGCGTGGGCTGATGATTCCGCCACGGTTGCCGTGGTAGTGCGGCTATCGATAAAAAATAATTTGCGCTCGTGCAGCATCGGCATCAACTCATCCATTAGTTTTTGATCGGAGGTGCCGAGAGAACCTTCGTGATTATTCACGCCTGACGCATATGGAACTGTTTCCAGCATCGCTGAAAATGTTTTCTCCACGTCCGCCGCAGCCATGCCGGGATGAAGTTCCACCGCTTCATCCATATTTCCCGCATTCGAGGCCATCGGCAAGTGGAGCATGACCTCGTACCCGCGTCGATGGGCCTCTTCGGCAATCTCGCCGGAGTTGGCTTCGTGCGGCAGGACGGAAAGAGTCAACGTATAAGAGAGGCGGAACAACGCATCGGCCTGGGCCCGGTCATTTCCGAGGTCATCAATCACGATCGCAAGCTTTGGCCGCCCCGCGGAAGAAACTGCGGAAGTTTCTTGCGCCTTGACGATCGGCGTAATCAGATGGATCGATTGAATCCGTCTGCCGTTCATCAGGTAATCGAAGCGCTCAAGTCCAGACGCACCGGGCCGTTCCACACGCTGCAAGTGGTGATAGACAGCCACGCGCCCCATCTCCGCTTCGATTGCATCGCGAGTGACTCGGTCGGACGTTCCCGCTTTGCCTAGCGGCACGGTGATGTAAATGTGATCGGCGACTAGAGTTTGTTGCTTGCCCGGTTGGCGAGGCCCATATTCGGGCCGCATGCCAACTTCCGCGCGGCCACTGCTTGCATTTCTTGCTGCAAAAACAAATTCACGGGAAATATTTCGGATTGCCGTGCTGGAAACGGGTGAGGATTTCTTCTTGCAGCCTGCGGCGAAAAACACCACGGCTGCAAGCAGCAAAAACAAAAGAGAAGATTTTATAAATATTTGTGCGGCAGATTTGCCAAACGCGACGAGGCGGCCAATCACACTTTAAGCAGCCTTTTGGGCCTGGCCGCCTTTCAGCAATTCGAGACCTTTGTTGTATACCGGATCATCCGCTTTCGGCAATTGCCCAGGGCCAAGAGGAGCCTCATCGTCCGGAACGGCCTTATCCGGTGCGGGAGCAGCGGATGGGTCGATGCCCTTCGGGTGAACCTCTACCGTGGGAGCAACTCCATCCTCAACTATGGATTTGCCGTCAGGTGTGGAATAAAACGCCACTGTCAGAATCAATGCCGCTCCATCGTCCATCGGAATAATTTTTTGTTCCGAGGCTGCGCCGAATGTACGCTCGCCAACAAGTTCGCCGCGCTTATTTCCTTTGATCGCTCCAGCAAGGATTTCAGCCGGGCCCGAGGTGCTAGGCGAGATTAGAACATCAACGGAAGAGCGCCATACGGCCTTGTCCGCTTCGGCTTCGAAATCCTTGTGCGAAACCGTTTGCCCTTCGAGCGAGGCAATCTTTCCGGAAGTCAGAAAAAGTTGAGCGGCAGCCACGGCTTCATTGTTGTCCCCACGCGTGCAGTCGCGCAGGTCTAGAAGAAGCTTGTGCATGCCCTGCTTGTCGAACTGCGCCAATTTGTCGCGCAGTTCGGAAACGTCCAGAGCATCAATCGCAGGCAAGCGGATGTAGGCAACGTCGTCGCCAATGCGATCGGCAACGATGTGCTGCGGCCCAATCAATCCGCGATTGATCGTAAAATCCTGCGGCTCCGTTTTTCCACGTCGGATGACTGCCAATTTTACAGGAGTTCCGGGAACACCTTGCAGAAGAGCGTTCGCCTGACCTACGGACATTTCTCGCGTGTTGAATCCGCCGATGGATTCAAGAATTTCGCCGCTGCGCAGACTGGCTTTTTCGGCTGGTCCATCCGGAACCACGGATACGATGACGATGTAGCCGTATCTCTTTGAAACAGTCGCGCCAATTTCACCGTGCACACCGTTTTTCATGCGGTCGCGATAATCCGCGTATTCGCGCGGGCTGAGATAGCCGGACTGTGGGTCAAGCGATTCGAGAAGCCCGTGCATGGCTCCGGCTGTGACCACTGCCATGTTGGGCTCATCCACGTAGTCTTCCTGGATGCGCTGCAAAACTTCTCCAAACACGCTCAGCGAGCGGTAAGACTTATCGTCCGAAGATTTGCCAAGGACATAGCCCAGCCCAACGTATAAAAACACTATGACGGAAAGTGTGACGACGGATATTCTGGCGAGGCGGCTCATATTTGTTATATGCCTCATTCACGAAGATTAAATCTCAAATATGATAGCACGGCGGACGCATCGCATGCGTCTGGATTCTGCGGCGGTTCCAGAACGAAGTATGCGAACCAGGAATCTCAATTGCTTAATCAAGCGTATTCCCTTGATTCGAAGTAAGATACGTGTGCGAAATCCGGTCCTGCCAGGAAAGATGTTCGTCGTCCCAAATTGCCCAAATAAAACCCAGGAAGCACGAACCCGCGGAGATCAAGTACCCAAAACTGCGCCAAGCCAGTTGACGTGAGGTTGGCGTTTCACCGCTAAAACTCACGACTCGCAATCCCTGCAGCATCATTCCCGGAGTCGATCCGCCAAACATTGTGAAGAGAGCAAAATATTGTGCGTAGAAAAGTCCCAAGGTCGCGACAGCAACAGTCAGGTCGAGTTTATTCAGTCCGACGCGCCCGCCCAAAACCGTGAAGAGCGCCAGCATGCCTCCATACGTAAAAAATAGGAGACAGACATCCACCAGGGCGGCTGTTCGTCGTTCCGGCAATGATGCCGCCGGGTACAAATTAGTGTTGGTCAGGCCTTCAACGAACGGAACCGGTTCGGCAATGGAAACATTCTCAAGGCTTGGAGCAAGATCCAGATCAGGCATGGCGAATTCAAACCTTTCACTGCGGGGTTTGCGAGACTCTCTAACATTTTTTTCTCGAGCAGGGACAAATATCTCCGGGGGTTCCTCGCGTGGTTCCACTTGCTGCGGGGGATCCGGTTCAAAGGGAAGGACAGTTTGCCGTTCGGCGGATACACCACTGCGGCGCGCGCGATATTGGCGAAGTTTGTTCGAAACTTCGCGGCGCCATTCAGGCACAACGGCGAGGTTACCCTCGGTTTGGGTGGCAACTTGGCGCGATGCAGGCGACCGTCCGCGACCACCCAGGGGGGCGTCGCAAAAACAACAAATATCGTCCGGTTCGCCGTTAACGGCGCCGCAAGACTGACAGGTTTTTATCACCGCTCCGTTTTGCGCTGCGGATGTCTCGCCGAACGGAAATCGGGAGTCATTTGCATTCTATCAGCGAACCGCGCGCGACAAACTCATTTATACAGATTTTTAAAGGGAATTGTCGCGAATTGAATAACCCAGGCAGCCGAATGCTCCCATTCGCAATCTATAGTGAGCGAGTGCTGATCACCGGAATGATTGTAAGCCTTCAGACGGAATGCTAGGCTTACGAGCTATTTTTAGTGGAGCCGATGCAAGCATTCCTTCCGCCCTCAGCCAGGTCAGCGGGCGGCACAGAATCATGAAACTCGGTCGCAAATTCGTTGTCGCAACGCGTTGGCGCGTTTTCCTGGCGCTGGGCGCGTCTATTTTTATAATGCGCGCGGCAATTGCCCAGGAAATTCTTACGCCGCCTCTGTCCACCGAAGCAGGCGTGCGCCTGGAGGCCGAGCAACAGCGCAAAGAGGGCGATCTGTATTTCGCCGATGGCAATGTTGAAATCCAATATAAAAACCTTCGTCTCCACGCCGATCACGTGCAGTACAACACGAAAACTTATCTCGCCACGGCCAAGGGCAATGTCGTGCTCGACGTAGACACCCAGCATCTGAAAGCGGAATCCGGCGACTTCAACGTGGTCAGCGGAGTCGGCCATTTCGAGCATGTGCACGGCGAAGTGATGATGGAGCACAGGCCGAATTCCAATATGCTTGTTTCGCCAAATCCATTGGTTTTTGAGGCGGAAGAAGTAACACGCATCAATTCGAATACGTATGAGATCGAGCATTCATGGCTGACCGTTTGTGAACCGGACAATCCGAACTGGAAATTCTTTAGTCCCCATGCCACGTTGCACGTCGATCGTACTGTCGCACTGCTGAATGCCAACTTTCGCCTCTTCCGCATTCCGCTTTTTTATTTCCCGTATGCGTCCGTCCCTGCCGGCAGAAGAATTCGGCAATCCGGATTCATGATTCCGGAATTCGCGGATACTTCGGTGAAAGGGGTCGTGCTCGGCGATGCGTATTACTGGGCACCGAAAGATTGGGCCGATGTGACACTGGGAACGGCATACCTGAGCCTCCGCGGTTGGCAACAAAATGGAGAAGTGCGCATCAAGCCTTGGGAAAACGTTTCGGTTTCAGGAAGATATTTTGGCGTAATTGATCGGGGAATTGCCACCACCCTTCTAAATAGTCAGGGGCTGCCTGTTCTGAACTCGGCAGGCATTGCTGAAACGGTGTTGGAGAAACAGGGCGGTCACACGGCGCAATTTCAGCTTAACGCGCAACTGCACAACGGCTGGCGCGCCGTTGCGGATGTCAACCAGCTGACCTCTTTGATTTTTCAATTGGCATTCGCGCCCACATTCGGCGAAGCCGTGAATTCGGAAGTTCGCAACGCCGGATTTCTGACCAACAATTTCAGCGGATTCAGTGCCAATTTCGCCGCAACCAGTTACAAAAACTTCGTCAATGCTCAGCCCCAGGTGAGCGCGGACGTGCGCAGCGCCCCGGAAGCACGCTTTGGTTCAGTGGATCAGGCGCCGTGGAAAAATTTGCCCATTTATTTTGGTTTGGATGCATTCGCCGGTGCCGTCCACCGCGACGACCAGAATCTGGTGACGGACCCCACAACCGGAGTTCAATCCGTTCAACCTGGAATTGACACCGGAAACTTTGTGGAACGGTCGGAAGTAGCGCCGCGCGTCGTGGTGCCTCTGCGTTGGGGGCCGTGGGTTGGCGTCACCTCCAGCTTCACGACCCGCACGACCATCTATGGCGCGCAGTTGGTGAATGGCGTGGTGACGAATGATTCATTGCGCCGGACGACAGGCGAAGTGAACATCGATCTTCGTCCGGCCACGCTGGAGCGCGTTTGGGAAACACGCAAAGGAAAATGGAAGCACACCATCGACCCTGAAATTGAATACAACTATGCGTCAGGCGTGGGTCAATTCAGCCGCTACATCCTTTTCAACGAGGACGAAACCCTTACCGATACAAATGATTTGGTCTACTCGATCACGCAACATTTGTTTCAGCGTGACGGAGATGGCCAGGCCAAGGATTGGGCGAGTTGGAGATTGATGCAGGCATATTACTTCGATCCTACATTCGGCGGCGCCCTGGTTCCGGGAACGCGCAACGTCTTTCAGGCGACCGATTCCATTACGGCTTTCGCTTTCGCTGATGAACCCCGCCGCTTTTCTCCCCTCAACAGCGATCTCATTATATCGCCGGGTGGAATGTATGACGCAGAGCTTCGGGTGGATTTTGACACCTTGCGCCGCAGGGTCACCACGGTCGAGGCGCTGCTGAAAATTCATCCAGTGGAGAATTATAATTTCACGGTGGCTGAATTTTCGATCGACAATCCGTCGATAATTCCGCCCTTTAACGATGTCTTGCAACCCGTTGCGAATCAGGTTCGCGCCCAGATGGGATACGGCTCGTCCAACCGCCGCGGCTGGAACGCCGAAGCAGGCGCCAGCTACGATGTAAAGCAGAACAACCTGCAGAATGAATTCATAGAAATAAGCTATAACGGATCGTGCTGTGGAATTTCATTGGAATACCGCCGCCTTTCGCTCGGGGTGATCCGCACCGAAAATCAATTTCGCCTTTCACTGAACATCGCGAATATCGGAACGTTTGGAAATCTGCGCCGACAGGAAAAAATATTCTAAATATGACTGACGAACAAAAATTAGCCTTCTGCACCATCGAAGAAATTGCTGCGCTTCTCGCAAAACGGAAAATTTCTCCGGTCGAACTGACAAAACTTTTTTGGGGGCGCATCGAGCAGCATAATCCCGCGCTCAACGCGCTTCTTACGGTTACGCCTGAACACGCGCTCAGCGACGCGCGACGCGCAGAAAAGCATTTTCTTCATCCGCGCAGTTCGCGGCGGTGGGAGGCTCCGCTCCTCGGAATACCCGTCACCATCAAAGACAATATCTGGACGCGCGGTATTCGCTCCACTGCGGGATCTAAAATTTTGCAGGATTTTGTCCCTTCAAAAGATGCGACTGCTGCGCGAAAAATCGCACGCGCCGGCGCCATCCTTCTTGGCAAAACCAATCTGAACGAATTCGCCTACGGGATTACCGGAAGCAATGCGCACTACGGCGCGGTGCATAATCCGTGGGCGCTCGACAGGATTCCGGGCGGCTCCAGTTCCGGCTCTGCTGCGGCGATTGCCGCGGGCTTGTGCGTTGCTTCGGTTGGCACGGATACAGGCGGGTCAATCCGCGTTCCTTCCGGGTTCTGCGGAATTACTGGATTGAAGCCGACATTCGGGCGCGTCAGCGTTTTCGGCGTCCAGCCGCTTTCTCCGTCGCTCGATCATGTCGGTCCGCTCGCCCGATGTGTTTCGGACGCGGCCATCCTGCTCAACGTGATTGCGGGACGTGACTCGCTGGATCCGAATTCCGCGACTAAAAAAATGGAAGACTTCCACGGCGCTCTGAAAAAACCGCTCCGTAAATTCCGGCTGGGCCGCCCTCGCGAATTTTATTGGGAGAAGCTCGATCCTGAAGTCCGCCGCGTTGCTGCTGCCGCTGTGCGCGACATGGAAAAAAGCGGCGCGGTTGTGTGTGAACTTTCGCTTCCCCACTTGAAGGAATCTCTGAGCGCTGCAACCGATGTTTCGAGCGCGGAAATTTATCACGTGCACGAATCGGCCGGATATTTTCCCAATCGAGCCGCGGATTATGGCGAGTCCGTCAGGAAAAGAATCGCAGCAGGCGGGGAGGTACTGGCGCATCGCTTTCTGGCGGGGCTTGATGTACGAAAGCGTTTGCTTGCCGAGTTCGACTCCGCGTTCCAGGAGGTGGACGCCATTGTCGCGCCCACTCTTCCTGTTGCGGCCCCGCTTATCGGCGCTGAATTCATGCAGATTGATGGAGAACAGACAGGAGTGCGCCCCGCGGTTGTGGGCCATGCGCGGCCGGCAAATTTTACAGGACTTCCGGCGATCTCCATTCCGTGCGGATTTACAGACGCGGGCCTGCCTATCGGATTGCAGTTAATAGGTCGCGCTTTCGACGAAGCTACGCTGCTGCGCATCGCACACTCCTACGAGCGCGCGCATAGTTGGGGTGAAAGGCATCCTCCCATTGGCTAGCGTCGTCGCAGTTTAGCTTTCAGTAGGACGGGCTTCAGCCTGTCGCATTTCCGCCCCACAAACAAAGTCAAAGGCGACAGGCTGAAGCCTGTCCTACTGAAAACTAAGAATTTCGCCGTGCGGACGCGGAGATGTGTAAAAATAGGGAACGGGTTGAATCGTAGGCGGGCTGCAGCCGTCTAATCCAGATGGACTCTTAAGCTGTTTTGTAATGTCCTTCGCCGGAGATAATTTCGTCCGATGCAAGTATCGATACTTTATGCGTTCGTAGCGGGGATTATTTCGTTCCTGTCGCCATGCGTGTTGCCCTTGGTTCCGGGCTACGTGTCCATGCTTTCAGGCATTGGAGTGGAGCAACTTCGCACAGGTCAACCTGCGCGCAACAGCCTCTTCGCTTCCTCTATCGCCTTCGTCTCAGGATTTTCGGTAGTGTTCATCAGCTTCGGTGCGTCAGCCAGCGCCGTAGGCCAATTTCTGCTGCAACACAAAGCCTTGATGGGACCTGTCGCGGGAGCCGTCATTGTTCTGTTTGGCTTGCACCTCGTGGGCTGGTTGATTAAGTTGCCGGTCACCGCAGGTCTCGTAATTGGCGGCGTGCTGGCTTTCGGTGGGCTGCTGCTCTGGCGGCGTGCGGGAACTGAAACGATGGGACCCGGCGGGCTTTTTGGTTCCGTGCAGCTACTTTCTGTCGCGATTATTTTTCTGGCTGGACCTTCGCTGACACGATGGCTCAACCGTGACGTTCGCTTCCACAATCTCGGCGGGCAAACGGAAGCAGAAGCAAAATCCGGCGGCGCGCTTTCCGGCGTAACGAGCGGGTTTCTTCTGGGCTTTGCTTTCGCCTTTGGGTGGACCCCGTGCATTGGTCCAATCCTCGCAGCTGTACTTGTGCTGGCCGCTAACGCAGAAACTATTTCTCGCGGTGTATTTTTGCTGGCCGTATACTCAGCTGGTCTGGCAGTCCCCTTTTTGCTGACAGCGATCGGTATCAATCAATTCCTCGGCTTTTACAAGCGTTTCCGCCGCTATCTGCACACGGTGGAAGTCTTGAGTGGCGTTCTGCTGCTCTTCGTCGGCGCATTGATCTTTCTGAACCGGCTCACATGGCTATCGGGTAAACTTGGATTCCTCAATAAGTTTGCGTTGTAAGGAGTTTGCAACATGAAGAAGGGCATTTACATTGCGTTGGGCGTCGCGGCTTTGCTGGCCGTCATGGTCTGGGCCGATCACAAATTCCCTGCTGCAGGTGCGCCATCCGCGAGCGCGTCCGCGCCTACGCCTACTGAGGCTCCAACCGTCGCCATCCAGGATCTGAATGGCAAGGACGTCACCCTGCAAGAATACAAGGGGCAAGTGGTCCTCGTGAACTTCTGGGCGACCTGGTGCGAACCCTGCAAAGTGGAAATTCCCTGGATGATCGAGTTTCAGCAAAAGTACAGCCCACGAGGCTTTACAATTTTGGGCGTTTCCATGGATGAAGACGGGAAAAAAGCGATCCAACCGTTTCTGGACAAAGAACGATTCGACGTTGCCGGCCAGCAAATGGCTATGAACTATCCGATACTTTTGGGTAGCGATGCCATTGGAGAAAAGTTTGGCGGAATTCTCGGTCTTCCCACCACTATGCTCTTCAACCGCGATGGAAAAAAGGTGCGGACCATCGTTGGACTTGTCAACCACGACGATCTTTCCAAAGCAATTGAAGGTTTGTTGTAGCCTACATTTCCAATAACCAACGGACTAAGTACTTCACTTTCTTCACATAAGCCCACCAATTCCATTTTATGGTATAATGGAATATCATAATGGGTATATAGGTATACCTCTATGGCAATGAACATTAAGAACGAGGAAACACAAGAGCTAGCTCGCAAACTTTCTAATCTGACCGGAGAGAGCCTTACTGCCGCGATCACAGAGGCTGTACGGGAGCGATTGGAACGTGTGCAAAGCGAGCAAGGGGCCGGGTTGGCGAACCGTCTTTTGCGGATTGGCAAGGATTGCGCAGCTCACCTTGAAGGGAAATTCAGAACAGCGGAACACGGAGATATTTTGTACGACGAACGGGGATTGCCGCGATGATTGTGGATACGTCCGCGATTATGGCCATTCTCCGAGATGAGCCGGAAGCGGAAAGTTTTGCCTATGCAATCGCCTCCGCAAAAACTCGGCGCGTTTCGGCCGTAAATTATGTGGAAGCCGCAGCCGTGATCGATGGGAGCCGCAATCCCATTGCGAGCAGACGGTTCGACGAATTCTGCAGGGAGGCGGCTTTCACCATCGAATCCGTCACTCCGGAGCAAGCCTATATCGCTCGCGAGGCGTACAAAGACTTCGGAAAGGGGAGCGGGCATCCCGCGAAATTGAATTTCGGGGATTGCTTTGCTTATGCCCTCGCAAAGGTTCTTCGCGAACCCATTCTTTTCAAGGGACGCGATTTCAGAAATACCGATTTGGATTCTGCGCTCGATGAGTAAAGCACGCCACCGATCGATCCTTCCCTGACCGTTGCTCGTGTGAAAGAATAGAGGCTCGGCCCGACGCGCATGAAACTTCAGACCCGGCATTTTCGCGAACCCATCGGAGTGGCGCTGGAAACGCTGCGCACGCATAAAATGCGCTCGTTCCTGATGCTGCTGGGAATTGTGCTTTCCGTTTCGACTCTGATCATGGTGGTTTCGCTGATCTCCGGCGTAAATCTGTATGTGGCCAATCGTATTGCCAACCTCGGCGCGAATGTTTTTCTGGTGCTGCGCTTTCCAATCATCACGGACACGGAAGAGTTCGTGAAGGCCACGCGGCGAAACAAGCCAATCACCTGGGACGACTATGTTTTTTTGCGTGACAATTCGAAGCTTGCACTGCGAGTGGGCGCTCAGGCCAATCAACTCGGCCGTACGAAGGCCAATGGGCAAACCGTGGAAGACACCACCGTCTATGGCGTGACAGCAAATATCGGCGACATGAAGACGGAAGGGCCGGCTTCCGGGCGATACATTACGGACACGGACAATCAGCATCGCTCGCTCGTTGCGCTGATCGGCTCGGATATCGGCGAAAAACTTTTTCCCGGCGTCGATCCTATCGGAAAAGAAATTGACGTGGACGGCCGGCCCTATGAGGTGGTTGGAGTTGGCAAACCCATCGGCACGGTGCTGGGACAAACGCAGGACAACTACGTCTACATTCCGATCGAAACGTGGATGAAATACTATGCCACGAGCAATATGAGCCTGGCGATCAACGTGCAAACGCGCGGGTCGGATTGGATGTCGCGCACGCAGGAGGAATTCCAAACGTTGATGCGCTCACGGCGGCGTCTCGGTCCGAACGAACTGGATAATTTCGGCATTCTCGATGGCGGATCGCTCGTTGATTTGTTTAAGCGAATTACTGGCGCGCTGGCGGCGTCCATGGTGGGAATTGTGGCGGTGTTTATGGTGATTGGCGGCGTGGTCATCATGAACGTCATGCTGGCAACGGTAACCGAACGCACTCGCGAAATCGGGATTCGCAAATCCCTTGGCGCGCGGCGTGGCGATATTCTTTTACAATTCCTCACCGAAACTGCAGTAATGTCCACGATTGGTGGAATCATTGGCGTAGCCTTTGCATATATTTTTGCGATGATCATCGCGGCGAATACGCCTGTCCCCATGCACGTTCCGATTTCGGCGGTGATTATCGCTTTGACCGTATCCACGGCCGTGGGGATTTTCTTTGGACTTTATCCCGCGAATAAGGCCGCGAATCTGAGCCCCATCGAAGCACTGCGGCAGGAAGTTTAATTTTTTGGAATTTTCATGAAAATAGCGATCGGCGAAAACGCGAAGATGGCTCTCGACACGCTGCGGGAGAATAAACTGCGTTCATTCCTCACGGTGCTGGGCGTGGTGATCGGGATTACCGCGCTGATCACAGTCTCCTCCATCCTGGTGGGCTTTTATGCGGACGTCACCGTTTACCTGGAAGACTACGGCGTAAATACGGTTTGGATTTTCAAGGTGGCACCTGGAATCAGCACGGGGCGTATGACGGCCGAGGAGCGCAACCGCAAGCCGCTATCTTACGAAGATGCACAGGCGATTCGCGAAGAGTGTCCTGACGTGCGCGAACTTTCCGTGTCGATCATGAAACGCATTTATGACATAAATCGCCAACCCGAAGTCACCGCGCGCTATAAGGACAAAGAAGTCAGCGGCCTGAATTATTCAGGGTCGGATATCTACTACCCCGATGTTTACAATTTCAGGCTCTTCAGCGGCCGCTATTTTACAGATGCAGAAGATGTGCACCGCGAGGACGTTGCCGTAATCGGCTATGACCTCGGAAAAACTTTTTTTCCGGATGGCAATGCGCTCGATAAAATAATTTACGTGGAGGGATTTCCTTACCGCGTGATCGGCGTATTCGATCATCGCAAAGGCCAATTATTCCAGAATCCTCCCGCTGAAAAACAGGTGCTGGTTCCCTACCACACCTATAGAAAACATCATCCCGCGGATGACGAGCATTTTATCGGAGCTATGGCTGCCCCGGGAAGAATGGCGGAAGCCAAGGATGAAATTCGCGCTGTTTTGCGCCGCACGCGCCGCGTTCCCTATTCCGCTCCCGATAATTTCGGCCTCTCTTCAGCCGAAGAAATCGCGAGCCAGTTCAAGCAAATCACGGGTTCCGTGGCATTGCTGACGGCGGTGGTCAGCTCGATTGGACTGCTCGTCGGAGGAGTGGGCGTGATGAATATCATGCTGATGTCTGTCACGCAGCGCACGCGCGAAATTGGTGTACGCAAAGCGATTGGCGCGAGGCGACGTGACGTGATCTGGCAATTTCTTACGGAAGCAGTTGTGCTCACTGGTGCGGGCGGCGTGATAGGCGTGGTGCTGGGGATTGGCATCAGCTTGCTCATCAATATTTTTATTCCGAAATTGCCATCCATGGTGCCCCTGTGGGCCGTGCTTCTCGGAGTTCTCGTTTCCATGAGTGTAGGACTTTTCTTCGGAATCTATCCAGCGGTCAAAGCAGCGCGGCTCGATCCGGTCGAAGCGCTGCGTTACGAGTAACGGCCGATTGGCTGCGAAGATTCGCGCTCATATCCTGATAACCCTTTCGCCCCCTTCGCCAGCATCTCAGTAAAACAAACTCGAGATGCGGATAATATTAATTTCAATTGATCAGACCCATGAAGCTCAAAACCAGCAGCGTTGCCTTTATGCTTGTCCTTTTGTGCGCATTTCTGCGCACAGTTCCCGCCGCTGCGCAGAGCGAACGCATTTTGAATTTCCAAAGCGATATCAACGTGCAGACAGACGCGAGTATGCAGGTGACGGAAACAATTACGGTGGTAAGCGCCGGGAACCAGATTCGACACGGTATATATCGGGATTTCCCCACGCACTATAAGGACCGGCTTGGAAACAATTACGTTGTCGGGCTGGATGTCACCGGCGTCACACGCGACAGCAGAGTCGAGGATTTTCATATCGAGGATTATGCCAATGGAAAACGCATTTACATTGGCAGCGCCAATTTCCTTCTTCCTTCGGGAGAACACACGTACAAACTGGCATACACCACCACGCGCCAGCTCGGTTTTTTTGCGGACCATGACGAACTTTTCTGGAATGTAACCGGCAATGGCTGGATTTTCCCCATTGACCATTCTTCCGCAACCGTACGCCTTCCGGGAAACGTTCCGAATTCTCAGGTGCAGGTCGGGGGCTACGCAGGGCCGCAGGGATCGTCGGCGCAGGATCTGACATTTGTAAAAATGGAAGACGGAAGCTACGAATACACGGCGTCGCGATCATTTAATGCATTTGAAGGTCTTACTATTTTCCTGGAATGGCCCAAGGGCTACGTCGCGTCTCCCACGGAACAAGAAAAGCTGCGATATTTTCTTCAGGATAACCGCGATGGATTGTTCGCTGGCATTGGGTTGCTCACGATTCTTATTTATTACGTAATTGTATGGTGGCTCGTGGGACGCGACCCTTCGTCTGGACCCATCGTTGCCCAATATGAACCGCCAGCTGGCTTTTCTCCCGCAGCAATTCGCTATCTCGTTCAAATGTCATTTGATCAGAAAGCATTCTCCGCTGCCCTGATTAATATGGCGGTGAAAGGCTATATCCAGATCAAGGAAGAGAACGGCATATACACGCTCACACCAACGGGGAAAGGTCGCGCAGATTTAAGCCCAGAAGAGCAATCTGCGGCAGGCAAACTCTTTTTAAGCCAGAATCCTCTAGTCCTGCGTAATGAGAATCACATTCGAATCAGCGAAGCGATTCTTGCCCTGAAAACGTGGTTGAAAAACGCGGAGTACAAAACGTACTTTGTCACGAACAGTCATTACGTGATTCCGGCGATCCTGGTTTCAATTCTCATGATGCTGGCCATTATTTCCTCTCAGTCCGCTGTGAAATTTGGGATGGGCATTTTTATATCCGCGTGGGTAAGCCTGTGGGGCTTCGCCGTCTGCGGCCTGCTCTCCTTATCGTTCCGCACATGGAAATCCGCATGGTTACGGGGCGGTCTGCCGCCAGGGACGACCATAGGACTGGCTCTCTTTTTCACTGTGCTTTCATTGATCCTTCTGGCAATTGAAATTAGTGGGCTCGTTGTCCTCGCCACAGCTGTTTCCTTTATCCTGATGGCGGCGCTTGTGGTTGCCGGCTTCATGCATGGCATTTTTCATTACCTTCTCAAGGCTCCTACGCTCGCTGGACGAAATGTCCTCGACAAGATTGAAGGATTCAAACAATTTCTCAGCGCCGTGGATGGCGACCGGCTAGTCCGTGTAAACCCTGCGGAACAAACAGCAGAAACGTTTGAAAAATTCCTGCCCTATGCGCTGGCACTCGATGTGGAACAAGCCTGGGCAGAGAAATTTTCGGGAATTCTAAACGCTGTCCATGCGGGTGGTGGTGCGTCTTCCCCTTATTCACCGACATGGTATTCAGGGAGCAATTGGAACACGATGGGCGCAAGCGGATTCGTCAATTCGCTGAGGGGTTCGTTTTCAAGCGCCATTTCTTCCTCCTCGTCCGCGCCAGGATCAAGCAGCGGAAGCGGCGGTGGAGGTGGGTCGGGAGGAGGAGGCGGTGGGGGAGGGGGCGGCGGTTGGTAGTCGCAATTTTTGCAAAACATGCATCGTTTCGGTGCATAAATGCTTTCCTCTATTTAATCAATGGCCAAAAAAGGTTGAAATCATTTAAATGACCAGAAAATCAAAGGGACAAATCATCGCCATGGGGGGAGGCAGTTTTGGCGCCACCCCCGAGAAACCCCTGCTAGAGCTTTATGCGCTCGCGCAGACAGGTAAATCGAATCCCTCGATTTGCTTTCTGCCTACCGCAACGGGCGACTCGCCCGTATACATCGCAAAATTCTACGCAACATTCGCGAAGCAGCGATGCCACCCCACACACATTTCCTTCTTCGACCGCACGCCGCGCCTGCGGGAAATTCTTCTTGCGCAAGACCTGATCTACGTGGGCGGCGGAAACACAAAAAGCATGCTGGCTGTTTGGCGCGAGTGGCAATTGCCGCAAATTCTTCGACAGGCATGGTATTCAGGCATCGTCCTCGCGGGAGTCAGTGCGGGGGCCATTTGCTGGTTTGATGTGGGTGTCACCGATTCGTGGGCGGAACACCTGGCACCGCTACCTTGTTTGGAATGGCTGCGGGGCGCTTGCTGTCCGCATTACGACGGCGAAGCGGAACGCCGCCCGGCCGTGCATGAATTCGTGGCGAAAGGTAGAGTGCCGCGGACGTTGGCCCTGGATGACGGGGCCGCAGCTCACTTTGTCGGGCGTAAACTCAATCGGATCGTGTGTTCGCGCCCAGCGGCGGGCGCCTACCTTGTGCGGCGAGTAGGCGGTAAAAGCGTGGAAACAAGGTTGCCAGTTTCCTTCTTGAAGAAATAGCCTCAATTCGCGGAACCACCACGCACCTTGCTCGCGCGAGTGTTTCGCTGTTAATCTGTTTCTGCCATGGATGAACAGGTATTTCAAAAACGATGTGACGCGGCGTTTGAAACCTTGCGGCGGCGCTTACAGGAAGTGGGCGACGAGCGCGGATTTGAAGTCGAGGGCGGAAGCGGAAAACTCGAAATCCAGTTCGAGGATGAAGAAGATACTCGCTTCGTCATCAGCCCGAATACTCCTGTTCGCCAGATCTGGATTTCTGCGCTGACCACCAGTTTCAAACTTTCCTGGTCCGATGCGGCCAACAGTTTCGTTCTGGACAAGACAGGCGAGAATCTGATGCAGCTCATGGGGCGCATCCTGACCGAACAATTGGGCAGCCCCGTAACGGTATAATTTTTATGATTTCAACACTGTCCCGCACATCGCAAATACCGTCGCCCCGCACGAATTTCGCCAGACAATTTGACGCTAAATTTTTCTCGCGCCGGGCAGTGTGGTTCTTTCTTCTCGCGGCAGCAGTCATTTCCATACATGCTTCCGCGCAGGACAAACCGTTTCCGGCGGCAGCCAGCGTTCTGCAACCGCAGGCCTATGTATCATTGCAGCCCGTGCCGCGCGGCCACGCATTTGAGGTTGCGGTGGTGGCAAAAATTTCTCCCGGTTTTCACATTAATGCCCATCAGCCTTCGGAAGATTACTTGATTCCCACCAAGATAACGGCAGAGCTTCCTTCCGGATTATTTGTGGTGGAAACCAACTACCCCCGCGGCGTGATGCGCGCGTTCAGCTTTTCGAAGACGCCGCTGCGCGTTTACGAAGGATCGTTTACGATTTTGATGAAACTTCGCACGAACGGCACGGCCCCGATCGGGCCGCAAAAAATTAATCTCATTGTGGGATACCAGGCCTGCAATCAGGAAGCTTGCCTGCCACCTACGAAAATTCCTGTCACGGCAGAGCTGGAAATCGCCGCGGCGGATACTCCTGCAAAACCTGTGCACGCGGATATTTTCACCTCAAACTCCGCTGAGAAGTTCTCTGCTAAACCATAATCTGTGATGGAAGAATGTTTGGCTAGTACAGTATGTGGGCATTGGCACCAGAAAAATTGCCTGGCCTTAACCCTGAAGGCTGAAGCCCGCGCCACTTAAATGCGCTCACTCTGCGGCTTTGTGCGTCAGATTATTTTGTGAATGGAATCAGTGCGAGGCTAGAATTTCCACGGCGACTCGCAAACGGTTGACTACGCGATCCCGGCCCAAAACCAGCATGGTTTCAAACAATGGGGGCGCGACAGCCTGACCGACGATTGCCACACGTGTCGCGTTAATCAGCACGCCGGCCTTTACGCCTTCCGCTGCCGCCAGTTCACGCAGGGTATGGTCGCACGCATCATGATTCCACTCTGGAAGCGCGGCGAGAGCATCCGCCAATTTGCCGAGCATTCCGCCCAGGCGTTCGTCCTTCCAGAATTTTTCTCGCGCGGCCGGATCGATTTCAAATGTGTCGCTGAAAAACGCGCGCGACCATGTCGCAAAATCCGGCAGCAGACGAGTGCGGGGACGCAACAAGTCCACGGTCTTGGAAAACCACTCGCGCTTCTCTCCCGCCCACTCGGGCTGCCACAATTTGGCGCGTTCCAACTCACCCTGGATGAACGGAAGCAACTCGTCGATCGGAAGTTTCTGCAAATACTGCACGTTGAACCATTCAAGTTTCGGGCGGTCAAACACGGCATTTGTCCGGCTCACGCCTTCAAGCGAAAATTTTTCGATGATTTCGGCGGTACGCATGAATTCCGCGTCGCCAATGGACCAGCCGAGCAGCGCGAGAAAATTTCGAAACGCTTCAGGCAGAAAACCTTCGTCGCGGTACGATCCTACGCTAGTTGCCCCGTGGCGTTTGGATAAACGTGTGCGATCCGGCCCGAGAATGAGCGGCACGTGCGCAAAAATAGGAGGCGTGGCGCCGAGCGCGAGATACAGCAGCGCCTGCTTCGGAGTATTGGAAATGTGATCTGAGCCGCGAATCACATGCGTGATACGCATGTCGATGTCATCTACCACTACGCTTAACTGGTACGTGGGACCGCCATGAGTCTGCCCAACTTTGGGCGAGCGCAACATAACGAAATCCTCAATCTCATCGTTGGACACTTCACGCGGCCCGAATACGGCGTCCTGAAATCGCGTGACTCCGCCCAGCGGAACGCGAAAGCGTATCGCAGCACTCTCAGCGCTTAATCCCGGCTTTCCTTCACGGCACGCACATCGAGTGATGCGCCGCGGCCCTTGTTCCTTTTTCGCGTCTTCTGTTTCCTCAACTGCATCACCGCCTGCGTATTTCTCCGGCGGGCAATCGCAATAATATGCCGCTCCTGAAACAGCAAGCTTAAGGGCAGCGTCGCGATGCAGATCCAGGCGCTGCGACTGAAAATACGGTCCCTC
>DATHNC010000161.1:0-11727 GCA_035486415.1 Saccharimonadales bacterium (SeqCode) | reverse complement strand
AGCGTCGATTCCGCGAGCTGGACATTGATGAAAAGAGAAGAAACCTGATACGTAAGGCCGCGCTCGTTATCCGCTACGAGAGAGCGCGTCTGCGCGGTTATATCCTTCGCGGCTTGATAACGGGCCTGGCGCTTATGGCCCCGCTCGATCAGATAGCTGAGGCCGAGATCGCCTTCTGTATTATTTTTCAAATAAGACGGAGTTGAAACTCCGGAATACAGATCGGGATTTTGCTTGGCCGGAGAACCGAGCGGCAAATATTCCCAATCTGTAAAAAGAACTGGATTCGGACGAAGGTTTGCGGTCACTTCCATGTCAATGCTTTGCTCGATTGCGGTACGGGCCGCGATCATGTTGTGGTTGTGCTGAAGCGCCATTTGAATGGCTTCGTCCAGCGTGATTCTTACAGGGCCGCTCGTGGACTGGCTAAATACAGGGGTGGTTGCCAGAAAACAATTGACGAACGCGCAGGCGGCCAGGACCGCGAAAAATTTCCAAAAGTAATGATTCGTGTATTTAAACTTCAAAATTCGCCTCCGGTTCCGGCAACTTGTCGCCATCGCTCGCAAACCAAACATAGAGCGTGGGAAGAATGAAAATACTCATGACCAGATCGGCAATCAGGCCGCCGACAATTACGATGGCGAATGGCCGTTGCGAGTCGGAACCGATTGCGTGAGAGAAAGCCGCGGGCAGTAGGCCGAACGTGGCCACCAGCATGGTCATCATGATGGGGCGCAACCGCAGAACCGCCCCCTCGACCGCCGCGTCAACCACTGTGTGTCCGTGCGCGCGGAGCTGGTTAATGTATTCGAGCATGATCACGCCCGTCTGCACCGAAACACCGAACAGAGCCAGAAAACCGACGCCCGAGGCCACGCTGAAGAAAGTGTGCGTGACCAGTAGAGCCACCAGTCCGCCGACTCGCGCCATGGCCACGGTGATCAGAATCAGCGTCGCCCACTTCGCGGAATTGAACATCGTATATAGGATGACGAAGATGACCAGAATGGTGATCGGGATAATGATAAGCAGACGCGCCTCGGCTCGCTTTTCGCTTTCATATTCGCCCGCCCACTTGAGCTGATACCCTCGCGGCAATTTCACCTGCTGGCCAATTTTGGTGATGGCTTCCTCGACGGTTGAACCGAGATCGCGGTCGCGCACCTCGAATCGAATGGAGACATATCGCGAGCCGTTCTCGCGATAGATATCGTAAGCGCCGTCTTTCACCTGTACTTTCGCAACCTGTGCCAAAGATACACGTTCGCCCGAAGGGCTGAGAATACGGATGTCCTGAATTGCCTCTTTTGTATCGCGATACTGTTTCTGATAGCGGGCGGTCAAGTTGTATACAGCTTCTCCCTGCAGGACTTGTCCGACTGGAAAGCCGCCTACCGCCGTCTGGATGGCGTCTTGCACATCGGCCACATTGATGCCGAACCGCGCAGCCGCTTGACGATCGACAGTTATATTCAGGTTCGGTTCGCCCGTATCGCGCTGCAATCCAAGATCGTGAATTCCAGGGATGTGCGACATGACTTCCTTGATTTCTTCTCCCTTGGCCTCAAGGACATCCAGATCCGGACCGTACAGCTTGGCTGCGAGTCCGCCTTTCGTGCCGGTCAGCGTTTCGTCCACGTTGTCTTCGATGGGTTGGGAAAAATTCCAGAACGCTCCCGGATATTTGTCCAACTCGCGATTCATTGCGGCGATCAATTCTGCTTTGTCCTGTTTGAAGATTGGCCGCCATTGTTCCTTTGGTTTTAGGTCCACAAAAAATTCCGTATTGCCGAAACCGCCCGTGTCGGTGCCGTCATCCGGTGCTCCGGCTTGAGAAACGACCGTGGTGACTTCGGGAAACGAGGCGAAAATGTGGCGAGATTGCGTGGCGAAACGTTCGCCTTCCGTGAGGCTAGTGCTGTTGGCCATCGCGCCGCGCGCCCAGATCGCACCTTCGTCCAGATGCGGCAGGAATTCAGCGCCAATGATGCCGCTGAACGTAAGATACATCGCCACCGCGAACCCGGCCAATCCGATGCCAATCGTTACCCAACGATGATCGATCGCCATTCGCACACCGTTGCGGTAGCGCTTGACCAGGAATTCCATAACCGGGTTGTGCCATTCCTTGACTCCCTTACTGAAAAACCAATTAGCCAAGACCGGCGCGACGAGGATCGCGTAGGTCAGCGCGCCGAGCAGCGCGAACGCAACAGTCCATGCCATCGGCTTGAATAATTTTCCTTCCACGCGTTGTAACGTGAAGATTGGTAAGTATGCAGTGATAATGATGGCGATGGCGTAAAACACTGGCCGCTGCACTTCGTGGCATGCTTCGCGGATCGCTTCCGCCGGCGTTTTCACGATGACCGTGATGCGCCCCGGTGACCCATTTGCCGATGTTTGCGTGACGGCTTGTTGGCGCCGGTTCAAGTGGCGAACGATGTTTTCGACCATGACAACAGCGCCATCCACCATCATTCCGAAATCCAAAGCGCCCAGCGATAAAAGGTTGGCTGGAATTTTATTCAGATCGAGCCAGATCGAAGCGAACATCAGAGAAAACGGAATAGTGATGGCCACGATGATTGCCGCGCGAATATTGCCAAGGAACAGCAGCAAAATGACGGTGACGAGGATCATTCCCTCGCCAAGATTATGCAGCACTGTATGCAGCGTGAAATGAAGCAGGTCGCTGCGGTCCAGCATGGGAATGAGCTTCACGCCTTCGGGCAAAATTTGAGTGTTAAGCTCGTCCACCTTTTTGTGAATCGCGTCCAGCGTCGGCCCTTCCTGCGCTCCTTTCAGCATGAGCACGCTGCCCTGTATCACGTCGGGCTCATCCACAATCACGCCATCCGGCCGATGGGTAGCGCGCGCCATGTGTCCCAGACGAATTCTGGGGCCCATCTCGACGATGCCAATATCCTTGATGCGAATTGCCGTCCCACTTTTTGTGGTCAAGACTGTGTTTTCGATATCCTGAACCGTGCGGTACAGACCTAGCGCGCGAACGTTCATTTGCTGGAGGCCGACCTCTACAAAGCTCCCGCCGGCATTGACGTTGTTTACCGTCAGTTGTTGCTCAACTTGCGCGATGCTTAATCCATATGAAATGAGTTTCGACGGGTCGATGCGCACCTGATATTCGCGCGCCGTACCGCCGAAATCACTGACGTCCACTACGTTGGGTACGGTTTTGAATTGCTTGTAAAGGACCCAGTCCTCGATTGACCTCTGGTCCATCAGATCGTAACTCGGATTCGTGCTGCGAATCGTGTACCAATAAATCTGGCCCGTCAGGCTCCAATCCGTTCCGATTTGCGGCTGGACGCCGGGAGGCGTGCTGACGAGCGTGAGCCTTTCCAGCACCTTCGCGCGATTCCAATCGTTGACGGACGCGTCATCAAAAACGAGCGTCATGTACGAAAGACCGAAGAGCGACTCGGATCGAAGCGACGCGAGATGCGGCAATCCCCCCATTTGAATTTCGATGGGGATGCTGACTTGCTGCTCGACCTCTTCGGCGGAACGCCCCGGCCACTGCGAAATAATCGTTACGTAATTGTCGGCGATATCCGGATACGCTTCGACGGGCATATCGTGGAAGGCCAGCGCCCCGGCGATCAGAACGAGGAGAGCCGCGGTGATTACCACGAAACGGTTATTCAGTGCGAAATCTACGAGTTTGCGAATCATCAATTCTTCCTTTGAGTTCCGAGTCCCGCATCACACGCAGAGTTACTCATTGTCGATTGCATTTTGGATCGTGCCCGCGTTCGAGACGACCTGCTGACCCGGCTGCAAACCGTTTGTAATTTCCTGCATCCCGTTCGCCAGTTGCGCGCCGCTCGTCACTTCCGTGCGGCGGAATTTTCCCTGCGTCGGAATGAAGACCCAATCGCGATCGTGCAAATGCAAAATTGCGGACGAGGGCACCGACGTGTATGTTTTCTTGTCGAGGCTGTAGAAAGTTGCCGTGGCAAACATCCCGGGCCGCATGAATTCGCCGGGGTTGGGCACCTCGAGGCGAACTTTAGCCGTGCGAATGTTGGGATCGAGAATCGCCCCCACATTGCTGACTCTTCCTTTAATCATCTTGTCCGGATAGGCATTCAGCTTGACGTCAGCCGTTTCCCCAATTCGCACATTCGCCATATCATTTTCATACACGTCACAGACGACCCACACCGCGGTCAAATCAGAAATGGTGAATGGGTTTGGCGAGGAGTAAGCCTGCACGCTCGCTGCGTTGGTTATTTCCTGGTCGGTAATTACGCCGCTGATTGGCGCGACGATGTCGACGATGCCGTTGGGTTTGTCCGGATCGTTACCGAGCAGGCGAAGATGCTCGGTCGTGGTTTCGAGAGTCGTCTTGGCGTCGGCTTCGTTGTCTTGCGCGACCTCGAGGTCTTGCTGAGCCATCGCTCCGTGTTCGTACAGATCCTTAGTGCGTTCAAGTTGCTTGCGCGCCAGGAGCTCGTCGGCAACGGCCTTGCGGTAGGCATCGAAGCCTACGGCAACGTCATCGCTGCGCACGCGTAACAGCACCTGGTCTTTTTGCACTTTGTCGCCGAGGCGTGCGCGGATATCCACGACGCGGCCGGAGGCCAGAGTAATCACGGGCACGCTACGCGAGATGTCCGGTAGGACAACGCCTGTGGTCACAAGCTGTGAAGGAGCTTCGTATCGCGTGGCAGTGACGATCGGGTATTGCTCCGGATGCTCCACGGCGAAAAGCGTTACGTCCACGCCGGGAATAATTTGTTGGGGCGGTGGCGCCTCCTGCGCCGCTACATTTCCTTGCTCTTTTCCGCAGCCTGCAAGGCACACCAGCGTTGCGATAAGGACTGCGAGAATTCCAAACTCGATTTTTCTGCGTTCCATGAACATGACGACAAATCCTCCGCATGAAACATCCAATTCAACTTTCCGAAATCGACGCACACGTATCCTTGCGGCTATGTAATGACACGCCCGTTCGACACACCTGCATCTACAAGTTCAATTTTCGTTTGCTATATGGCTTCGGTGGGTGGAGCTCTGCCCGCGCTCGTTGCGTGAATCGAGCACGTTACGAGTATTTCCGTGCATGAATAAAAAAGAGACTCCTGATGTTGCGGACCAAATGGACGTCTTTTGTTCAGAAGGTGAACTGATTTGAAGCCCGAAGACATCATGAATGCGAATATCTGGGAATCATGCTTTCGGGAACCCAAATTATCGGGCGACGAAAACGAAGCTGGATCCGTGCCCGAAACCGCTACTCTGAAATGCTCGTGGCCATCGTTAATGAGCACGGTGGGAAGCCATCGAACGAGAGCCGGCCGTAGTACGACGTCATTTGCGATCTTATCTCCGGTCATGTCTTGCATTTCGATCTGAAGACCACCCGGAGGAGCAGTCACGACCACGGACTGCTCAGAGCCGGAAGCGAGATGCAAATGAACGATGTACTTCGCATACCCATGGGTCGGCTGCTCGATTACAGTTGCAGCATCAAGGCTGTGATCGCCGGCATAATCCATGAAGAAATTTTTAATCTCGCCAGGGTGTTTCCATTCAGCAGCCGCGCGCGTGGCCAGAGTTGTCGTGGCCTTCGATGCGTCAGCGCCTTGAGAATCGCAAATCGTTGCAAGCGCGCGACTTTGAAACGTGAAGCAAAATGCGAGCATCAGAATCAGAAAGGAAGAGCCGCGCTTCCATCCAGATGCGAAACCGAAATTGGGATTGAGTTTCATCAAGATTGCTGCGTCCCTCGCATGCCATCCCTGCTGTTTCCTTGCCGCAGCGGCGCGCCTATCAGAAGACAACTCGCCGCAGCAATTATCCAGCGCATTGCATTTAAAATTCCTACGATGAGTGTGAAGCACATCAAGCTTCCTTTATATCCTGGGCAAAATAAACAGGTCGTAAGCGAAAAATAAAATGGGTCATTTGATTTTTGAATCTTTGAATTTCAAAATTCATGGGGTTAAATTTTGCTGATTGTGAATTCAATTGCGATTGCAAATTGCAAGCAAGAGACTGGCTGCGGTGCTCGTTTTCGACCAGATATCCGTGGCGTCCAGTGGATACAGTGAAGATGGAGACCGCAGTAGCGGCCTCCATCTTCTTCCGATTTTTTGCAGACCGGCAAACATCGCGCAGTGGCCTGGTTAGTGGTTTGTCGTTTGTTTCTGTGTTGAATCGCATATTCTCGATCCTCGAATTTAGTTGTTGTGTGTTGGATCAGAACCTCGTCATGATCGCGAACGTTGCGTTGATCTGACTTTTGCGAAGGTCAGGAGCCCATGCGGCCCATCCGGAGTTGACCGTCGCACTACCTCCGTTTTGAAAGTTGCAGGCTTGATCGACGTTTCCTCCGCCACCGGCCGGTCTCTGGTTGTTATCGACCGAGAAACCTCCGCCGGAATAGACGAACGTGTTTGGACCGGCGTCCGTTGTCGTGCCCGTCAATATCTGGGAAACCAGTCCGTTCGTGCAAACGTAGGAAGCAGGCGCCCCCGTATTCAGGAAAGCATTGTTTCCGTTGGGAGGCGTGATCCCGCCGCGCCCCGTCCAGTAAGGAACATCCGAGTGGCGATAACCCATTTCCGCACGGAACGTTAACCACTGAGAGGGCATGTAATCGAATGTGGCTGTGGAGTCGTACATATGCGCTTTATCGCCAGGGTTCTCTGTAAAGTAAGGCGAACCGGTTATCGCGTTCGCGCCGTTGATTGGGGGAAGGAGTGTAAGATAGCGGCCTGGGTTGTTCATTTGGCCGCCGCCGAGAGTTATACCGTAATGGTCATGCGCGAATTGAAAGCGCTGATAGGCCATCCATCCCAGGAATGAAGTTTTGAAGCCACCATTTTTGTTATTGAAGCAATTCTGGCCGCCGCCATATTGGCAACCGGCATCAGCCGTGAATGACATCGCTGCCATGTCGAGGAATCCACTCGGGTTGTTGTATTCCCTGATCTCGACGCTATCATCGGTGTGAATACGAGACACTGCGGGATTGCCGACAACATCTGTCCCCATGCCGTAATTGTTGAACACAAACGATAGCCACGGCTGCGGGCGCCACAGAATCTGGCCTCCAAGTCCGGGCTTGCTATTGGCTCTAGCGTAGGACTGCCAGCCATTGATGATCCATGGTTCGATCTTCAGCTTTGCGGTTGGAAAATACTGTATGCGCAAGCCATTGAAGAACCATGGCGTGTTCGAGGAAACGTAGGACGGCTGGTAAGTCCAGTTGTCAAAGTTGTAGTAGCTGAAAAGTCCGATGTAGGACACGAAGATTCCGGCGTCGATATTCAGCCCGTGACCCACGTTATCAAAGTGGTACCCGCCCCAACCTTCCGAAATATAGCGGTAGGCGTCAGCGAGGTCCCATTGGCCACGGCTCGGGGTGGCGTCGTTGCGTGGCGTCGTGGTGGCGAATTCTCCGAACATGGTCAAGATTCTGCCGCGAATGTGGCCGATGCGGATATCGCCGCCTAGGCTCAACTGTTCCAACTGCCATTCGTTCGATCGAAAGGATTCAGTCGAGCCGCCCATCGTGTCGTCTCTGGGATGGTTGAAATCGTCCACGTAGTTGACGTCAGCCCTGAATTCGGGGGTGAAATATTTTGTAGACCATGGACTGTCGTGCTGACGGCCGTTGGCATTCATCCACGTCCAGTCCGCATAGGAAAACGGTTCCCATCCATCTGGATGCGACGGTATGTCCGTATCGCCTTTGTAGTAGGTGGCTGTGCCGCCCGCGGCAAGGTATTGTCCGGGCAGCAGCTTCACGGGGGCGGCAGCCTGGTCTTGAGCGGGCGCAGGTGTTGCAGGACTCGCTGCGGGAGCTTCCGCCGCAGGCGACTCTGTTGTGGGTCGGCCCTTCAACTCCGCTTCGAGTTCGTCGATGCGTTTTCGCATGGCCGTCAACTCATCGATTACTGCGGCAGGAATCGGCTGAGCGGCAGGCGTCTCGGTGGCCTTAGGAGCATCGCCAGCGGATGCGGTGGTTGCAGTGCTCGAGGCATCTGCTGTGTTGCCAGTTTCCTCAGCAGTTGCTGGTTGGGGACTGGGCACTCGCAAACTGGCCGTTTTTGCGCGGTAGCCGCTGCTATAAGTTCGGTATGTGCTACCCGAAATTCTGGAAGGTGAGGACAAAGTCCGGGCTAAATTGAGCGAGATATCAGAATTGATACTTTTTCCGGGAACGACATCGACGGTCGTGATTTCGGATGGTTCATACCCATCGACTTTTGCGCTCAATTGATAGTGGCCGGGTTTGAGTTTCGTAAATGCAAAAGTACCGTCCTCGGCACTGACGACGGAGCGTTCCACGTCAACGTCAGCATTGAGAATGACGACTTGTGCGCCCGGCATCGGCAGGCCGCTCGGGTAACGAGTGACACCGCGCACGTCACCAGGCGCGTGATCCGCCGTCAGGACATGCGTTTCCTGCACCGGCGTCCTGTCGTTAAAAGTAGTTGGGCCTCGGCCACTCGGAGCACCGAATGGCGAGCCCTCCTCCATACCTGGAGGCGTCCCTGACTGAGCCCGTAAGGGCACAGTACACAGGAGCAGAGACATTTGGAATAGCGCGCCAGCTGACACGACCCGCCTTAAAACCAGTCTTCGATTCATACACACCTTCCTTGGAAATTAAAATGCTGGTCTGCAAACTAGAGATGCGCGCGTCAACGGTGCATAAAGGAATTGATTGAAAATTTGATTCGCTGACATCAACAGTTTGTATCCGAATACAGAACTTCCTCGCCGTTCAACTTCGACATCACCCTTGAAATGATTTTTGTTCGTCATTTTTGAAACTCACAGAATGCATTCCCTGCGCGTGTTCGCGCCGGAAATGAATCTCTCAGTAGTTTTTATTTTTGAAATTGGGCTTCGCTTCTTCCGAAGGAGTGGAGAAATTTGTTGCCATGAGAAGTACTTTCCTTTTCCTGAGCAACATCAATAAAAATGACGTGGTGGCCCAGAGCTCGCAAAATTCTTTCCAACCGCTCTTCGCGACTCACCCACCAGTGTCTTTTTCCTGCGATCACAACCAGGGCGCGGCGGCGCAAGACCCATTGCAAACCGCTGCTCCAATCGCGGCAGAAGCGGATTTTCAGGTCCGCATCCGCTTCATTCACGCCCGATTGACGGACCATCGAACGCTGCTGTTTGATTGTGTATTTAAGAGAAACGGGAGGCTTATAGAGCGGAAAATGGGCGGGCACAATCTCCATGTTCAAAAGAGTGATCGTTGCATTAAGATCTGTAGCCAGCCATTTTGCCGCTCTTAACGACGCGACCGTCCCTTTTTCAGTGGTCGAAATTACAGTCACGGAAAGACCTGCGTCCGATGACCAGTGCGTGATTTGGTTTCGACTCTTTTCAAAGTTCCTTGCGGAATTTTTCTCCGTGCTCATACTTCCAGGTTATTCGCAAACTCTAAAAGAGGCATAAATAATCCGTACGTGGCGAATAAACAGAAATAAACGCCTGGAGAATTTTTAAGGAGCTGTTTATTGCGCTCCGGGGGGCGAACGCGATTGAAATTGCATAACAGGTTCTGATTCTGTTCGATCTGATTTTTACGACTGAGGGGCCTGACGTATAAGGAAGGATACGCCTGAGGGAAACAACACTGCCAGAGGGGAAATCCTGTAGATGCGGCTTACTGAGGAAATGCCTTTCTTTTCAGCGTTTCAGTCGTGCGCTCTCTTCTCGGAGAACGCCTCGGCTGAAACGCTTTCGAATTCCCCAAGTCAGTCCTTATGTGATACCACCGTCGTAACGGCCACTGCGTCCATCAGTGCAACAGCCGAGTTATCCGTCGATTCTGGAACCATGCGGCCAGCCACTTCTACCGTTTGACCCGACATTTTTGCGAGTTCCTTGCTGTCTCCAATCAAGCGGTAAATCCGATTTCCAGACACGAGAGTGTAGACGCCGCCTTGGAGGTTGGTGTTAGCACAGAAATTAATTGTCTGAGCGACACTCATACCTTTGTGGGCGGTTACCGAACCGGTGCCGAATCTCGAGCAACTCACTCGTCCCGTAATGGTGACGCCGTCGGCCTCGTTGCGCGCTTTGGACTGGGCTCCGATCATCGGTGCACATGCCAGAACGCCTGCAGCTACGATAAGCGATATTCGCGTAATCATTGATTTGTTCATTGTTTTCTCCTTCGGGTTTTGGGCCCGTGCTTACTTTGTCGCGAACTGTTTCCAATTTTTGGCAATGTTGCCGATCTTTGAAAACGATCGGTTCATTGCCAACATTGGTGCATCATCTAGTTCAGGCTAATCCTGACAAGCTAAACGAGGCATAAACAATCCGTTCAATCGAGGTCAACAATTGCAATGCTTGCGGGGGGCTATTGAGGGGTCTGCAAGCGGTATCCAACAAAGGGTTCAGTCATCAAATACTTGGGTTCGTGCGGAACAGATTCAATCTTCTTGCGCAGGCGATTTACGAATACGCGCAGATATTTTCTTTCGTAAATGTGTTCCGATCCCCAGACTTCCCGCAGCAGTTCCCGGTGCGAAATGGTTTTGTTCGCGTTGGTTGCGAGGTATAGAAGCAGATCGAACTCCTTAGCTGTCAGGCGCACTTGCCGGCCAGCTACGATAACTCTGCGGGATTCAAAATTAATTTCTACATCGCCGAGTTGGAGGTGAGTGATATGGGAGTGCGAGGCGGGAGCCGTTCTCCGCAGAACCGAACGGACCCGCGCCAGAAGTTCTCCCATGGAAAATGGTTTGGTGACGTAATCCTGGGCGCCCGCATCGAGAGCCTCAATTTTATCCGCAGCGGAATCACGCACCGTAAGCATGATGATTGGTGTGCTTGTGTTCACGCGAATTTCCCTACAAGTCTCGATCCCAGTTTTTCCCGGCAAATTGATATCTAGCAGGACCAGGTCATACTTTTCCGCTTGCAGGAAAACAAGCGCTCTTTCGCCGCTTCCGGCTTCAGTCACTTCGTATCCCTGAGCATCCAGCGTGGTCCGCATGACGCGTCGAATTTGAGAGTCATCATCTACGACGAGTACGCGCCCCCGACTTTTTGGCATATGTAATCTCGAAATGTTGCCGTCTAACATTCCTGAAAACATGGTTACCTCGGACTGAGGCTTGGCTATCTAACGTATAGGTTAAAATACAGGAGATAAACGACGCATAAACAAAACCTACGGCCTTACTAAGGGATTCTTCGCTTCTGACATGGCGCTCTAATGTAAAAACTTAAACGTCCCGATACATTAATTGTTTGGGAATCAATTAACAGACGTTGCTACTGGGCGTTGTTAATGAAGGATTTAGGAAGACAATACATCAAATTTAGCGCAGGGGATGACTTGCATCCAGATCAAGATTCAATTCCAGGACGTTAATGCGTGGTTCCCCAAGAAATCCAAGCTGTCGTCCCTCGGTGTGTTTATTGATTAAGGCTCGCACATCGTCTTCGCTGATTTTGCGTTCTTTTGCGATTCGCGGAACTTGAAATTCTGCTGCCTCGGGCGAAATGTGCGGGTCAAGGCCTGAGCCGGACGTGGTGACCAGATCCATGGGGACCGGCATGTTCGGGTTTTCGGCCTGCGCTTTTTGCACGTCGCCGGTCACGCGATCCACTAGCATTTTATTGGTTGGCCCAAGATTGGAGCCGCTGGAATTCCCCGCATCGTAACCGGTGCCCGCCGCCGAGGGGCGCGAGCGAAAATATCCGGGT
>DATHNC010000160.1:0-53108 GCA_035486415.1 Saccharimonadales bacterium (SeqCode) | reverse complement strand
CATTCTACACGTAGGGCATTCGTTCGTGAAAGGCCACTCCGCTGGTAGTGATCCTAATATGAAGTCTTACCAGGCCTATTTCCGAGGAGATGACTTCTAGGGACTTGAGTTGAATTTGACGTTCAACCCGGCGAATAATTGCAAGTCTACTAAGGTAAGCTACGCGCCTGCGGAATAGAAGTGATGTAATCAGTGATTAATTTGCATATGATGAATTCCTTAAATTTTCTTCTACTGAATGGCCCTGAACGGGACTTTGTCTCCAACCTGCGTTGTGGCATGGCTTATGGAATTTTCGAAACACTGAGGGCATACTAATCATCATTTCTGTTATCTCGGCTTGGATCACTGGTATTCGGATGCGGCAAAAGATTAAATAAAGACCTCGGAAGAAAAGCTACGGACCTTGATCTTGCCTCAATTGACACATAGATATAGGTAAATGAAGTGGAGGAGCGGAAGAAACACAATGGCCCTTTAAATCCCGATTGAAACGCCCTGCTTGCTGAAGCTTTACCGAACTTACTCGAAAATCCCACATTCCGAGAAGCGGGGCGGTCTCAATGGGTCGACGCAACACTCGCTCAAGGTCGTCTTACACGTGTCCAGGATGCCGATTTTGTTCACAGGATCCAATTAACCAAAGCAAAAGCCCTGTAAAGGTTTTGATTAGGGCCGCCGCACGGATTGATTCGCGTTCGGAAGTATTGTCAGATGAACTGATTATAAGGTGTTGCACCGACCGGTTGAACCGGCAGGACTTATCAAGACTTGATGTCGCAACTAATAAAGGAACGTGTGATACATTCCTCTCCCTCATGAGTTTCGACCTTTATTTTTGTTCGCAAAAAAACGAAAGAGTTGACTTCGATGCTGTGTGGGCGTGGGCGAACCGGCGAGGAAATTTCAGCCGAACGGACAACCAACTGTGGTACGAGAATCCAAATACCGGGGTGTATTTCAGCTTGGACTTCGACCCTCAGGGATCAGTCCCTCTAGACGATTCACCGATCCCGAGTAACTACTTTGATTCTGGCCTCTCCTTCAATCTTAACTTCAACCGTCCGAGTTTCTTTGGGTACGAGGCGATGCCCTACGTCGAGGAACTGGCTAACCGTTTCGATTTGAGTGTTATTGATAATCAGGCAGAAGTGGGGCTTATGCCCCAACCTGACAGCAAGGTTCTGGTTGAGTCTTGGCTTCGCCACAATGGGTCGGCCATACACACGGTTTTTGAAAACCCGCCATTTTCAAATCCCCTCAGGATGCCAATTGCTTCCTCGTTGTACTTGTGGAAATACAGCATTGTAAGGGAGGATTTGGAACGAACCTGTGGTGAAGAAATCTTCGTTCCGCATCTCTTTCCCGTTCATCGGAAAGGAACTTCCTTGGTTGGGCGGGCCGTCACGTGTACTCAAGGAGTGCCAATGATAGTCCCAGAAGCCGATTGGGTCTTCGTGGTGATTCGCAAGAAGCGCATTTTTCGCATCAGAGAGAAACATAGAATTGGGGTCATTAATATTGAAACCTTCCGTGAGTTATTGCGTGACAACATCAAGACTTTTGAATGGACTCCGCTACAAGTTGGTGTAATTCGCCCCGAATCGTGCGACAAGGTTGGCAAGATTCTCCGATCAGTCGAACACATACTTGACAGTTCCGAGTTGGAAGTTATTCGCAGAGATGCCTTCGTGGACATTCAACTCCCTGACGGAAAATGAGAAAATTGTAAATGGCCACATTCCGAGAAGCGGACTTCTCAGGAGTTGGGAAGTTGAGTCTTGGCCGCGTATAATCGCGGCAAATGAAAACTGAGAAATCCCCGAATTCGCCCTTGGCGTTTCTGATTTCGCCTTTGATCGTGCCGCTCGTGGTTCTCTTGGTTTCTGTCTTGCCTTTTCCGGGGCAGAACCTGTCGGGGGTCGCTAACCCAATCGGTTCTTTGACGGGCCTACTGTTTTTCGCGGTCTTTGCACTGCCCTTTGCATACGTTACGGAATTACTGCTGGGTATTCCAGCTTGGTTGGTCTTCAGGCGTCAGGGCATTCGATCGTTGCCAGCATTTGCCGGGGGAGGGGTTTTCATAGGGTTAGTTTTTTATTTGTCGGTCGAGTTTGGGACAAAAATGTTATCTCCTTCCACGCAGCAATTGAGGGAGCAATACAACATCAGCGCCAGCCCCTTCTCGGATCCATACTTCTACATCTCTGTGACTGGGGCCACCGCTTCTGCCGTTTTATTCCGCTTCATCGTGTTTCGGCGTAAATCATCGTAAGACTGCACATTAGTTCGCGGTCGGGCCACATGACGATAGGCGGACTTATCATGACTTGGCGATAAAAGCCCGCCTACAGTCCCAATATTCTGCAGATTGCTGCTCCGCGAATGTAGAATCACCTCTCTGGAGAGTTCAATGCCAGATGCGACTGGATATTATGTTCCAAGCAAGTTGATGCACGCCGTCCGCTGTGGCGATATCGAGATGATGAAGCAGGCTATAGCAACGGGCGCAGATTCGAACGAAATACACGAAGGTATGACGCCGCTCATGTTTGCGGTATATCGGGGCGACGAGGATGCAGTTCGACTGCTACTTGATAACGGAGCGGACCCCAATCTGAGGCCTACTCCAAGCGACCCGTCTCACTCTCCGTTGTGGCATGCCGAGGATGATTTCGGGCTGACCGCAATAGCAGAACTTCTCAAATCCTACGGCGCGGCGAAATAAAGCGCCGTGGCCACATTCCGAGAAGCGGACTTCTCAGGAGTTGGCTCCGCATTTTTGAGGATTTTCCGAACATCAACTTCCAGACAATCAGCGAAAGAGTGCTTCCGCAACTCCTACGAGGGCATTGAATCGAACGTAGGCATTTTCTTCGTGTTCGGATAGAGCCTGAGCTCTCACGCGATCTGCGGAACTCCGTGTTACAAGCAATCTATTTACCGTGCGGAAAGTTTTGGCCCGATTATATTCCCGCGAAATCAGACGAGTCGAGCGGTAGGCGTCATCGAAGCTCCCTTCAGCGGCCTGACGTTCCGCGATTTCCTCCAAGACGATCTCTTGGAATCCTTCATCTCGAATATCGGGCAAGAGAGCGAATGCCTTTGAGAAATCATCATTGCGCACGTAAGCTCGCGCTAATTCGCCGCCCGCAACATCGTGGTAGAAGCCATGGCCAGTGAGCCCCAAATACCTCTCTGCGGATGGAATATCTCCTACCTGAGCGTAGGTTTCCGCAATTCGTCCGGCCACTGAGGACTTTGTCTCTTCTTCGGGTTCGCTGACGAATTGTTGCAGAGCTTCCTTCATCGCATCGCAATCATCCAACTGTCTCCCACCCGCTGCCTGCTTTTTGGCGATCTTCACGAGTGCCTCAACTCGGCTTAGTCGCGTGGGGATTACTTGAGCGTTCCGAATCGCATGCTCGAACGTGGCCTCAGAGCCGAGACCCATGGTTTCTTGAAGTTGGCCTATTTGTGCTCTCTCACTAGATTGCAAGGACGGGTCGAGCGGCATCTCAAGCGTTGCATTGACTTCCAAAAGTGAATCTAAGGCATCGTCGCGGTGTCCTGCCTTGAGTTCCATCTCGGCTATGTCAAGAAAGGTTTCACTTCGCCAAAATGTGTCTAGAATATTTTTTGCGATGTCTCCTGCCTGTTTCCAGTAGTTCAGCGCGGCCAAATGAATCGCGATTTCATGGAGTGAAATTGCAATAGTATTTGGTTCCTTGACATCCTTTACAGCGTTTCGCGCACACTCGATCAAAGCATCACCCTCAATTTGTTTCCCCTGAGCGACTGCCGTTTGAGCGTTTTCCATTATCGTCCTGACTATGTCGGGACCGGCACCCAATCCCCGTACCTGCTTGCATGGAACTGACAAACCTGACAGAGCACGCAAACGAAGCAAGTCCAGTTGCGCATTCTGGGCTTCCACGGGAGATTTTATTTTCTTCGCCTCAATTTCGAGCTCGTGCATTAGTGGGTTGACTTGACTCAGGCCTAATATTGGCGCTCCCAAGAGCAGCGCCAAGACAAGACCGCACTGAGTGAATATTGCGGAGTTATTATGGTTCGACCGAGAAAGATGGCGTTTTTCCATCAGCAGTACTTATTTTGACACCGATGATGAGGTTTTGGTTCCAACCTCACTAATTGATTCACAAGATTGAGTGTGAATAACCCGTCCAGCGCCCCATCGCAAGGACCCACGAAATGCACTCAGGCGAGTTAATATGTGGTTAACCTTTTTGCTTCCCACATTGCGCTCGCTGGATTGCGCCTGATAAACGGCCTTCTCGGAAACTGGCTTTCCTATGATGAAAAGCCATCGGGCTAAGTATTTGCCTTGTACTTCTCCCACAACCAGGTCGAGTTTTTCCAGCCATCGAGGTCGTAGTCCAACATGCACTGGTCGGTTAGGGCGATGCATTGATCGAGGATTCCGCTTTTTTGCGCGCCAGTAAGAATGTCGAGGCGGATTTGCTCGTGGTTGCCGGAATAATTGATTTCGTAGAGTTCGTGGCGGGCGCCGAATTCGGTGCCGATGGCGTCCCATATGAGTTTGAAGAGCTTGATGCGTTCGGCGGCGGTGGCGGAGGCGCCGCGATAATATTTTTCGAGGAGCGGCGCGAGATCGGGATTCTGAAAATCTTTGTAGCTCGACGGCGACATGAGCAGGCTGCCGCCGAGAAATTTTTCAAAAATGTTGCGCACCGCGGGCCAGCACTGCGTGCAGAAAAGGCGCATGCTGTAGGCGTATTCCTGCTTGGGGACGAGCGTTCCGCCGGGGGCGTTTTCCGGATCGTGGCACATCGCCGCCGTCATTCCCCAAATCAGGTTTCTCCAGCCGATGATTTCGCCGAGCGCCGCCTGCACACCGCGAAAGGCGTCCGTGCCGTTGGTCTCGATGCCTTTGGCGAAAAGTCCCACCATGAAATCCAGCTTCACGGCCAGGCGCAATGAGGATTGAAACGTGTACCGGTTGACGAAGCGGGAATGGCGATAAAAACTGTTGGCGCGTTCGGGGTCGCGATAGACGAGGACGTTTTCCCAGTGAATAAACGCGTTTTCAAAAATGAGCACGGCATCGTTTTCATCGAAACGGCTGGAGAGGGGATAGTCGAACGGACTGTGCGCATTTTGCTCGTAAGATGCGCGGCAAATCAGCTTCACGCCCGGAGTATCCATGGGCGCGATGAAGACCACGGCAAAATCCTTCGCTTTTTCCTTGTCCAGCGTCGTGGAATTGGTTTGCGCGACGAACGTCGCATGCGTCATGGCCGAGCCTGTCCCCAGCATCTTTGCTCCACTCACGACCATGCCATCGTCTCTTTCTTTTACGACGTGTACGAAAACGTCGCCAACTTCGTGCACGGGGCGGCCGCGGTCAATCGGCGGATTAATGAGGCAGTGATTCAGGAACAGGCATTGCGAGGAATAGCGGGCATACCATTTGCGCGCGCTTTCGTCGAACGGCGCGTAAAACTCAGGCTCCGACGCGAGGCTGCCCATGAGCGCAGCCTTGTAATCCGGCGTGCGGCCCATGTAGCCGTAGCTCATGCGCGACCATGCGACGATCGCATCGCGCGCCTCGCACAACTCTTGCACTGAATAGCACGGCTTGAAAAATTTATGCGTGCGACTCCCGGACCGGTCAATTGCCGTTAGCGTTTCGCGTGTTTTCGGATCGTGTAGCGCATCGTACAAGCGCGCGATGGAGCGGCAGGAATTGCGGAACGCGAGGTGCTGCGTGACGTCGGCAACGCGCTCCCCGTAAATGTAAACTTCGCGCGCATCTCTGAGGCTCGCCAAGTACTTCGCGCCATCGAGCATCGTGTCCGTGCCGGGACGTGTTTCTTGAGGAGAATTGCCTGCGGGATTTTCGGCCATGGGGCGGTTCCTCCTCGAATGAAGACGTACACGTAATAGATGGAATGTTTCCCAGAGTCAAGCGCACTCGAAGAGCAGCACGGGGGAAAACTCTCTGCGCAGGACTTGAAAATCATAAAAGGCTTCTCACGAAAAATTCCACACAAGGCAACATCTGACACGCGATTTTCCAACTAAACGTGCGCTGCGGTGTATACTTTTTGCGAAATCCTAATTGGGAGAATTAATATTATGCGCAAATTTTGCGGATTCATATTGCATGCGGCACCTATCGCGCTCTTGCTGCTGGCGACTTGCGGGCTTCTGCGAGCGGACAGCTCCAACCATCAGAGCGACACGATTCAAACATCGAAGGGAGAGCTGCGAATCACGCCCATTTATCACGGAAGCGTGATGCTGGAATTTGGAGGAAAAGTGATTCACGTCGATCCCTGGAGCAAGGGGGATTTTACCGGGTTTCCGCCGGCGGACATGATCGTGATCACGCACACGCATCAGGACCACCTGGATCGCACGATGGTCGATAAACTGAAAAAGGACGATACGATTATCGTCGGGCCGCCCGCCGTGATCGACACGCTGAATTGCGCGCCCGCCTGCGGCATTGCGGAAACGATCAGCGATTCCGAACACAGGACCGTGATGGGCATCGATATCCAGGGAGTGCCCATGTACAACATGGTTTTCGGGTCCGGGCCGGGAAAACCGTATCACCACAAGGGAATTGGCAGCGGGTACATTTTAACTTTTGGCGATACTCGCGTTTATTTTTCAGGCGACACGGAATGCACGCAGGAAATGAAGGCTCTGAAAAATATTACGGTCGCGTTTCTGGCGATGAATCCGCCGCGAACGGAAACTCCGGCTGACGCTGCAGCCTGCGTAAAGGCGTTCAAGCCGAAAATCGTATATCCCTATCACTACCGCGGATCGAATCTCGAGGAATTTTCCGCGCCTCTAAAAGATACGCCCGGCGTCGAAGTGCGAATCCGGAAGCTGGAAGGCGAACAGTAGGCTTCAACGCGGAAACTGGAATCATCGAAAACCCAGTGTTTACCTGCATAATTGATGCGCCCTGAAATTGAACAAGCCGTCGAACTCATCCAGCGACATGATCCCAAGTCGCTGGATGAAGCGTTGGCGCTGCTGCAAAACACTGTTTTCTCCTTCAGCATGAAAGTGTGCGGGCAGAGGCAGGACGCGGAAGACACCATGCAGGAGGTCCTGCTTCAATCCGTTCGGAGCCTTTCAAAATTCGAGAGCCCTCGCGCATTAATGGTTTGGCTTTATAAGGTTGCCAAATCCCGGTGCCTGATGAGCCGGCGCAAAAGCAAGTTCGCTCCGAAAGAAGCGCTGTCACTCGAAGAATTAATGCCGGCCCGGCGGGAACTGGAAAGTTTGTCTGGTAATTTCGCGGCCTCCCCAGAAACCACGCTTGATCGCAAAGAAAGCGCGAAGCATTTGCGGGACGCGGTCCAGAAATTGCCGCCGGAGTATCGATTGATCCTCGTGCTGCATGATATGGAAGAACTTTCCGACGCGGACATCGGCGAAATTACGGGCCTGCGCGAAGGAACCATCCGCGTTCGGTTGCACAGGGCACGACTATTTGTGCGCAAAGAACTTTCAAGGCAATCGGCCACGAATAATCGCCAGCAAACCTCAAAACACTCTGTGTCCGTCCAACCGCCTGAGCAACCTCGATTGAGGCGGTGTAAGGAAATGTTCGCGGAATTGTCCAGCTATCTCGATGATAAGCTCGATAAATCTCTATGCGATGAGTTGGAAAAACACATGAGCGGCTGCGAACCCTGCAAGGCATTTCTCGCCAGCCTGGAAAAAACGATCGAGCAATGTCGAACTCTTCCCAAGGACGACCCGGATCCTCGCGCAGCTGCCAAGCTGCGTCAGGAATTGCTCGCGGAGTATCAACGCACTTTAGCCTCGCTAATAAAACGTAGGCCCGTGATCTGAGTCACATCTAAACCCCTCTTTATCAGCTATTTAATAATTTAAAGCGTTTTCCTGTAACAGAAATCGATTTCTTGCATTTATTCGTTGCGATGCAGAGGAACGGCTCCGCCGGACGCCAGCAGGGTACAAAGAATCCGGCACGGAGAGAGGAAAAAACGCCATGGTGAAAAATGTGGGCGGAATGGAACGGGGAATTCGGCTGTTGATTGGAATCGCATTGCTGGCCCTAGCATTCTTTCATGTCATTGCGGGGACTGCGGCGATTGCCGCCTACATTGCGGGCGCCGTCGCGATAATTACTGGTCTCGCTCAGTACTGCCCCGCGTGGTCCATCTTTGGGATCAACACATGCCATGCGGTGCGCAGCTAAGTAGCACCAAAATGGCTCACGATTCGAGCTTGTTTGTGCGATTGAAAGAGTAAGGGTGTGTGATTTTTCGGAGGTGATTTATGATCAGCGCAAAAGTTCAACTTACGCAACCAATGAAAGCGGATCGTCAGTTCGTCGCTACATCCGGCAGTGATCACCATATGTTGCTGGACGACCCGGCGGGAGACACGGGTGCAAAGCCGATCGAACTGGTTGCCGTTGCACTCGCGGGCTGCACGGCATTCGATGTGATCACAATTCTTCGGCAGAAATATCACCAGAAAGTGACGGGATACGAGGTACGGGTCGAAGCTGACCAGGCAGACCGTCCGCCGCAGGTGTTCACGGATGTGCGTATCCGTCACGTGGTGACGGGATACGAGATTGACGACGCAGCAGTGCAAGAAGCGATTCGCTTGTCAGAGGAAAAGCATTGCTCCGTTGGCGCCATGGTGAAACAGACGGCTGCGCTGCATACCACTTACGAAATTGTGGAGGAGAAAACGAACTGGGCGGCGATGGCTCAAGTCGCGGCCTGAGGATGGAATCCTGATATGCGAACATTGGCCGGAAAGACGTATTTTCCGAAAAGCGTCGCGCTGGGTTTGTTTTTTTCTTTCTTTGTACCAGGATTTTTGTTTGGGCAGCAATCGCAGCAACCTTCACCCATCACGCTGAGGGACGCGTTGAAGGTTGCGCTGGAGAAAAATCCGCAGCGAAAAGCGGCGCTGGCTGACACTCGCGCCGCTTCCGCTGACGTGCAGCAGGCGAAATCGATTCTCTACCCGCATGCCATGTTTTCCGAGACAGCTTCGCGCGGAGACGATCCTGTGTATGTGTTTGGCAGCAGACTGCGGCAGCGTCGCTTTGGCGCGTCCGACTTTGCATTAAATGCTTTGAACACGCCGCCTCCGCTCGGCAACTTTTCCACACGATTTGGCGGCATCTGGGATGTCTTCGACTCGCTGGCGAGCTGGCGTTCCGTGAATCGAGCGGAACAAGCAAAAAACGCAACCGATCATCAATTGGAGCGGATGGATCAGGAAATTATTTTTCGCGTCACCGATTTCTACTATGCAGTGCTGCTCGCAAGGAAGGAAGTTGAGGTGGCTGAACAAACCATGAAAACGGCGCAGGCCATTCTGGAACGCAGCAGAAATCGGGTGGAGAGCGGCGTGGTTGTGGAATCCGATTCCCTGAGCGCACAAGTTCGTGTGGCAAGCCGAAAACAGGAATTCATCCGCGCGCAAAATAACCTGGCCTTGGCACGCGCGCAACTGAGCATCAGCATGGGCCTATCCACCCAAAATGATTTTGAACCTTCCGACGTGCTGGCGGAGAAAACACTGCCATCAACGCCGCTTGAAGAACTGGAAAAGCGAGCCATCGATGCTCGACCTGATTTAAAAAGAATCCGATCGGAAGAAGTGGCGCAGCAGCAAAGCGTTTCCATTGCGAAATCATCCTTCGGACCGCGAGTGAACGCGTTTGCAAACTGGGAAGCCGATAACCCCACGCTATTTTCGGGCGGAGGCGGGAACAACTGGCTGGCGGGAATTGAAGTGCAGTTCGATTTGTTTGAAGGCGGAGCAAAAAAAGCCGAACTTTCGCACGAACGAGCCGTGCAGGACAAGGTAGCCGCGCTAAAAGAAATGGCGACGGATTCTGTGCGCCTGGAAGTTCGCAAGGCGTATTACGACGTGGAAGCAGCACGCCAGCAATTGGAAGTGGCCCGCGCCTCCATCGCCGATTCGCAGGAAAGTTTGCGAATCAACCAGGACCGATACGAGGCCGGGATTTCGACGGTCACGGATTTGCTGTCCGCGGAAGATGCAGTGCGACGCGCGCAAAGTGATTATTGGGAAACCGTCTGCCGCTACTACACCGGGTATGCGGCGCTGGAGCTTGCAAGCGGCACGCTTAGTCCTCAGTCCCCTGTGGTGACGCCATGAACGTATGGAATCGAAGGCTCTTACTTTTGTCTTTTCTGTTTGCGGAAGCAGTTGTCGGAATGTTGGGGTGTTCCAGCGGCAATCCAATTACGCCCGTAACGCCTGAAACTGTGAGGGGTGTTGCCGTAATTGCCGCACAAAGCAATTCCGTTCCCGATTCGCTCGAAGCCATAGGAACCGTGCGAGCGGCGCAAACTTCTCAGATCGCCAGTCAGTCCATCGGTAATATTCTGGAAGTTCGGGCGCGAGAAGGCGACCGCGTGCAGAGCGGCCAGATTCTCGCCGTGATCGATGACGCGCAACCTCGTGCCGCCGTGCAGCAGGCAGAGGCTGGGCTGACAGCTGCCCAGAAAGAAGTCGCTTCCGCCGACACCGAACTCGCTCTTGCCCAATCGACATTGAAAAGGTATCAGCAGCTCTTCGATAAAAAATCGGTGAGCCCGCAAGAATTCGACGAAATAAAGACTCGTTCGCAAGCCGCGGAAGCACGGCGCGATATCGCACGTGCAGGTGAAGCGCAGGCTAGCGCGGTGCTCACGCAATCCAAAACCGCTCTTGGCAACACACGAATTCGCGCTCCGTTTTCCGGCGTGGTGACAGAGAAAAGAACGGATGCCGGCGCGCTTGCCTCACCAGGGATGCCCCTGTTTACTCTCGAAGACACTTCGCGCTATCGGCTGGAAACCATGGTCAACGAGAACGACATTCATCTTGTACACGCAGGCGAAGCGATTCCCGTGCTGTTGGATGCGATTGAGGGCAGCGAATTTCATGGAAAAGTTTTACGAATCGCGCCGGCGGCGGATACGGCAAGCCGCAGCTTTCTTGTGAAAATCGAACTTCCCGTCGATTCCAGGCTGCGTTCCGGACTCTTCGGGAGGGCACGTTTCCCTCGCGGAGTGCGGTCAGCGGTTTTTGTTCCGCACGGAACAATCGTCGAGCGCGGACAATTACGCGGTGTGTTCGTCGTCGATGCGAGCCAAATCGCGCAATTGCGTTACGTCACGCTGGGCAACACATCTGAACACAATGTAGAAGTCCTTTCAGGATTGCAAGTTGGAGAAAAACTCGTTGCCGTGCCCGGCGACCGGGAGCTTGGCGGCAAAAAGATTGCGCCGCTGCCATGAGCGATACTCCCCCCAGACAAAATACACCGCCTCATAAATTGCGGATCGCGGGCCGCATCGCTCACATTTTCATCCAGTCGAAACTTACGCCGCTCGTGATCATCGGCGCTTTACTGCTCGGGGGTTTCAGCATTATCCAGACGCCGCGTGAAGAAGAGCCGCAAATCGTCGTGCCAATGCTCGACGTATTTGTGCAAATGCCGGGAGCTTCCGCGCAGGAAGTTACGGAACGCGCGACCGTGCCCATGGAAAAACTGCTGCGCGAATTGCCGGGGGTCGAATACATCTACTCGATCAATCATCCCGGCATGAGCATGCTGATCGTGCGATTTTATGTGGGAACGAAAGAGGAAGACGCAGTCGTCCAGACCTACAACAAGCTCTACTCGAATTTCGACCGCATCCCGCAAGGGGTCTCCCAGCCGCTCATTAAAGTGCGTTCGATCGACAATGTTCCGATCCTCGCCCTGACGCTGTGGGGGAAAAATTACGACGGCTACCATTTGCGGCGAATTGCGGCGGAGCTCGACCATTCACTGAAACAAGTAGACGATGTTTCGGAAACCACGATCATCGGCGGGCAGACGCGAAAACTGCGCGTGATTCTGGACACGCAGCGGCTTTCCGCATACGGTGTCACTCCCAGTTCGATTGTCGCGCAAATTGGCGCCGCGAATACGCGCAGCCGGGCAGGCGGTTTCGCGGATAAAAATCTGGAATTCCAGGTCGAAGCAGGAAACTTTATTACCCGGCAGGAGGACCTGGGGAAATTGGTTGTCGGCGTACGCGATGGTCGACCTGTTTATTTGAAAGACGTGGTGGAGAAGATCGAAGACGGACCGGCTGAACCTGAAAACTATGTGCTTTTCGCCGACGCCAAGGGAACGACTGGAAGTGTTGCGAACGAGGAATTCCCAGCAGTCACAATCACTCTCGCTAAGCGCAAGGGGGCGAACGCCACTTTCATTTCAGAAAGCGCGCTGAAGAAAATCAGCGACCTGCGCGGCAACACTCTGCCGGACGATTTGAACATCACCGTAACGCGCAACTATGGCGAAACGGCGAAGGACAAATCCAATGAATTGCTCGAGCATCTGTTTATCGCGACAATTTCCGTGACGCTGCTCATCGCCCTTGCGCTCGGCTGGCGCGAATCCGAGGTAGTGTTGCTGGCCATTCCCGTCACGCTGTCGCTGACTCTCGCCATTTTCTATCTTTACGGGTACACGCTGAACCGCGTGACTCTTTTTGCGCTGATTTTCTCTATCGGGATACTCGTGGATGACGCCATCGTCGTTGTCGAAAATATTGTGCGCCATTTTCGCCTGCCCGAAAACCGCGGCAGGTCTCTCGCGGCCGTAGCCGTGGAAGCTGTGGACGAAGTTGGCAATCCCACCATTCTTGCCACATTCGCGGTGATTGCGGCCATCCTGCCGATGGCCCTTGTGCGCGGCTTGATGGGGCCGTACATGCGTCCCATTCCAGTGGGCGCATCTTCGGCGATGCTTTTTTCTTTGCTCGTTGCGCTTGTCGTTTCCCCGTGGGCCGCGCTTCGGTTGCTGCATCATTACGCAGATCGATCTGATGCCGGACACGAAGCGGAAAGCTGGACCACGAATTTTTACCGGCGCTTGATGAATCCGTTGATTCAAAAAGCCGGGCGCCGATGGCTTTTTCTTGGTGGAGTTGTCGTGTTGCTTCTTGCGGCTGTCGCTTTCATTCCGCTGAACTGGGTGCAGGTCAAAATGCTGCCCTTCGACAACAAGAGCGAGTTTCAAGTGATAATCGACATGCCGGATGGCACGCCGCTTGAGCAGACGACGCACGTGGCGCAGGAGCTGGGAAGCTACCTGGGCGAGCAACCTGAAGTAGTGAACTATCAAATTTATTCCGGAACTTCCGGTCCATACAATTTCAACGGACTTGTGCGGCATTATTTCCTGCGAAGCGCGCCGAATCAGGCTGACATTCAGGTCAACCTGCTTCCGCTGCACGATCGAAAAGCACAAAGCCATGACATTACGCGAAGGTTGAGGCCCGGACTGGACAAGATCGCTGCGCCCTTTGGCGCACGAATCAAAGTTGCGGAGGTTCCGCCAGGCCCGCCGGTCTTGCAGACGCTCGTCGCGGAAGTTTACGGCCCGGACTATAAAGGGCAAATTGAATTGGCCGCGAAAATAAAAAAGATTTTCCGGGATACGCCAGGCGTGGTGGACGTTGACTGGTACGTGGAAGATCCGCAAACGAAATATGATTTAAAAGTGGACCTCGACAAGGCGGCATTGCAGGGCGTGTCCGCGGCAGAGGTTTCGCGCACGGTGCAAATCGGATTAAGCGGAGCTTCGGCGGGATTGCTGCACGATCCTGCATCTCGCGAAGACGTTCCCATCGAAGTGCGATTATCGCAATCGGACCGATCGGGAATCGACAAATTGCGCGATATAACATTGCCGGGACCTTCGGGCGCGCAGGTGTCGCTAGGCGAAATCACGCACGTCGACGAAACCGTTATCGATAAGAGTGTTTACCGCAAAAATTTGCGGCCTGTGGTTTATGTGACGGGCGACGTGGCGGGCATCGTGGAAAGCCCGGTCTACGCCATTTTTAATATGAAAGATGCGATCGACAAAATCCAACTGCCGGACGGCGCTCATGTGCAGCAGTACTTGGGCACCGTGCTGCCGGAACGCACAGACCGTTACTCGATGAAATGGGACGGCGAGTGGCACATCACGGTGGAAGTTTTTCGCGACCTTGGCTTGGCCTTCGCAGCGGTTCTTGTGCTGATCTACATTCTGGTTGTTGGATGGTTCAAATCGTTTATAACGCCACTGGTGATCATGGCCCCCATCCCGCTGACTCTCGTGGGCATTCTTCCCGCTCACGCCGCAATGGGCGCATTTTTCACAGCCACTTCGATGATTGGATTTATCGCGGGCGCCGGTATTATCGTGCGCAATTCGATCATTCTTGTCGATTTCATAGAGTTGCGCCGCGCTCACGGCATGTCACTGGAAGAAGCTGTGGTGGACGCGGGAGCGGTGCGCTTTCGCCCGATGCTGCTAACGGCAGCGGCGGTGGTCGTCGGTGCCAGTGTGATATTGTTCGATCCAATATTTCAGGGTCTGGCTATTTCTTTGATGGCCGGCGAAGTAGCGTCAACGGTCCTCGCTCGCATGACGGTTCCAATTCTTTATTACATGAGTGAACGGGGAAAAGCTAAAACTGCTGCGCCGGTAGAAGAAACTTTCTAAGCGTCACGAAGGAAAGGCAGGTGAAGCCATGACCGTGGATCGTTATCTCAGATTGATAGCCGGGGCTTTCGTTGTTCTTTCGGTTGCTCTTGGTTATTGGATGAACCCGTATTGGTTTTTATTTACGGGCTTTGTGGGATTAAATCTTTTCCAATCCGCTTTCACGGATTGGTGCCCGATGATGTCCATGCTGCGGAAGATTGGCGTTAAGCCGTAGATTTTCGTTGCGCGGGTGCCAGCCTGTGGGCTTTAGCGCTTGCAAGGCCTAATCCCCGCAGGCTGAGTAGGCTGCGGGTATTAGGCCTTGTTCTGTCATTCTGAGCGAAGGGGAGAATCTCTTTTCGATTTAAGTATAGGAAAAGAAACAAGGAGAGATTCTTCGCTTCGCTCAGAATGACAGAGTATTGGGTTTTTCCGCAGCTTCTGAAGCCCGCACTACTCGATCACGCTTCCACAATTGGCGGGAAGCCTTCCTCGAATTTCGATTCGACGACGATAATTTCCTGCGCGAGTTTTGGCTCCGATTTCGCAAGAATTTCAAGCAGACGGTTCGCAAATTCATTCAAGCTGGGGATCCCCATCAGCAATTCAATGGGCAACTTCGCGCCGAACGATTCTTCGAGCGAGTGTTGCAGCTCGAGCGCCATGAGCGAATCGAGACCGAGATTGCTCAGTGATTCTTCCGGATCGAGTTCCGGCGATTCCAGGGCCATCACCTGCGCTAAACTTTTCTGGACATGAGCAAGAATCAATCCATGCCGCTGAGTTGCGGGTGCGGCCCAAAGTTCTTCCGTCGAAAAAGTCGGTCCTGAACCGTGCGATGCCTTGGACGAGGCGGAGCAGCCTTTTTCTCGAATAAGATCAGCGATGAGAGATGGCGGTTGCTGTCCGTTGAATGAACGTTCGAGCAATGCCCAATCCACGGACATGGCCATTGCTTGTGCAGAATCATTTTTTTCGAAGAGGCAATCAAGCACCGCTAACGCTTGGGTGGGTGCAAGCGGGTGCATCAAGCGCGACGCCGGTCCATGAGCGGTGGCTGCACGCGCGGCCATGCCCACTTCGGCCCACGGGCCCCAGTTAATCGACAAACACGGCAAGCCTCGAGAACGACGATCCTCTGCCAACCCATCGAGAAACGCATTGGCGGCCGCATAATTCGCCTGCCCGGGAGATCCTAGAACGGAAGCCACCGAAGAAAACAGCACGAAGAAATCGAGAGGCAAATCCGTGGTCAGCGTATGAAGGTTCCAGGCACCCAGAACTTTGGGGGCCAGCACGCGGCTAAAACTCTCCGGCTCAAGTTTCAGAAAAATGTGATCGTCCAGAACTCCAGCGGCATGAACAATTCCGCGAAGCGGCGGCATCGTGCTTCGGATTTCAGACAGCACGCGCGCGATATCGGAATGGCTTGAAACATCGCCTTGCATGGTTATGGCATCAGTTCCGCTTTGCTTTAATTCACTGATCGAGTCTTCGCCTGCCAAGGAAGCACCGCTGCGGCTCAGGAGCACGAGATGGCGCGCGCCTCTTTCCGACAACCAACGCGCGACGGAAAGTCCAAGCCCGCCATTCCCTCCCGTAATCAGATAGGTTGCATTCTCGCGAAGAGCAACGGAACGCTGGGAAGGCTTTTTCGATTCGCTGCCACCGAATGAGATAACAACTTTCCCAATATTTTTCCTGCGCGCCATATATCGAAAACCATTGGCAGCATCTTCGACGGAAAAAATATTGTGAGGCAATGGTTTCAAGCTTCCCTGCTTAAACATGGCCATCAACTCGAGCAGGAGCGAGCGAAGCAGATCCGGCCGCTCGCGGCACACACGCTCGAGATCGAGAGCAAAATAGGAAAGGTTGTTGCGAAACGGAAAAAGCCCAAGCGGCTTGTTCTGATAAATATCGGTTTTACCGATTTCGACAAATCTGCCGTAGGCGCCCAGCGTGGAAAGGCTGCGCGTGATGTATTCTCCGGGAAGGGAATTGAGAACTACGTCGACGCCCTTCCCACTGGTCTTCTGCATAATTTCATCGGCAAAATTCAAAGAACGCGAATCCATGATGTGCGGCACGCGCATCGATTTCAGGTAGGCACGTTTTTCAGGGGAGCCCGCGGTTGCGAAAATTTCCGCGCCTGCGTGCCGCGCGATTTGCACAGCAGCGAGCCCAACGCCCCCGGCCGCCGCATGGATTAACACTCGTTCTCCGCGCGAAAGCCTCGCCAGATAGTGGAGCGAATAGTAGGAAGTGAGAAATGCGATCGGGATAGTAGCCGCTTGTCCGAAGCTGAATGCTGCCGGCTTGCAGACCACAGCCCTTGCATCTGCCGTAGTGTAAGAGCCGAAACTGGCGTTCGCCACGGCAAGTACATCGTCGCCGACTTTGAAATCCGCCACTTCCGCGCCAATTGCTGAGATTTTTCCCGCGCATTCGGCGCCGAATGGAATGGGCCCACCGGGATACACTCCGGCGGCATTCATAACGTCTCGAAAATTCAGGCCTGCGGAGATTACGCGGATCTCAACCTCGCCCGATTTTGGCGTTTGTCTGGCGCTTGGCCGCAACAGCAAATTCTCCAATTTTCCAGGCCGCGAAATTTCCATGCGAAACGAATCTGTTTCTGGAATTTCCATCAGCGAGCCATTCGATGCTTTATGGGCCCGCTGGACGAGGCGCGCCACATACCTCGTACCTTTTCGATACGCGACTTCCCGCTCCGCTCCAGACAGCGACAATTCCTCCACTAGCGAAACGACTTCTCCAGCACCAGCTTGAGGATCAAGATCAATTCGCGTGAAGGCGAGTTCCGGATGTTCGAGATCAACTGATTTTGCCAATCCCAACAGGGGAGTTTGTGCGACTGATACGGGCAATGATTGCGGACCGACGGACTGCGCCCCGCGCGTCACGATCCACAGGCGCTGTTTCACTTCGTGAGATTTTTTCAGAAGAGATTGTATGAATCTAAAAGTCTCGATCCATTGGTTTTGTGCGTCAAGAATCGAATCCGGATGACCATCCGGATTCGAGATATCGAGGCTGGCGAAGTGAATGACATTTATATTCCCTAGAGAAGGAAGAAGGCTTTGTGCATCTTCCGGGCTGGTTACACTGCACCGCTTTCCTTGCGATCGCAATTGCTCGGCGAGCGATTGTCCGAGGCCACCTCGATCGGCAACAATGAGCCATGAAGATGACTCCACACTATTTTCAGATTTTGGCGCTGCGAACGGCTTTTCTATCCAGCTGATGCCGTACAGCAAGTCATCGGGATTCTCGCGCCCCTCGCGATCTTCATCAGCGGAAACAAGTTTTGCGCGAAAGCCCAGCAGTTCCCCGACGACGCTTCCATCTTCGCCAAGCAAGCGAATATCAGCCTCAAGAAATTCCGCTCCGAGAGCGGATTCATTTCGAATGATAGCGTGACTAAAAATTCGCTTCCCCGATCGCCCCAAAAACCGAAGGCTTGCGACCCCCACAGGCAGATAGGTCCATCTGCGGCCAGTTCCACTTTTATCCTCGGGCAAAGCAGCCGCAAGGACATGCAGGCAGGAATCTAGAAGCGCGGGATGAATTAAAAAGCCCTCATGTTCCGGACTATTTTGAGAAATATAAATTTGCGGAGGAAGCGAAATCTCGCCTATTGCTTCCCGATTGCCGGACCATACTTGTTGGACTCCTTGAAAGCTTGGCCCGTAATCCAAACCGGCATTTTTTAATGATGCGTAAAGATCTGCCCCACATTTTCGGTGCGGGCATCTCGCTTGAATTCCTTCGACGCTGTATTGTTCCTCCGCGCAGCGGGCAATACTCTCCGCTTCGAGGCGCATGTCACCGGAAGCGTGTAAAGTCCAGGCCGGGCTATCGTGATTGCCATTTCCATTCCCAATAGAACTGTAAATTTGAAAGGAAGCGTTGCCGCCCGATGCGGGCGTGGAGACGAATTGCAAAACTCGCTCGCCTGCCGCGGGAAGAATTAACGCCTCCTGGAAAGTAACGTTGGATAAGATCGAGGAGCCCGCACCCAAAATTTCCGATGTGGCCGCTTGAGCCATATCCAGATATACGGCGGCCGGCAGAACAACAGAGCCTTGAACTTTATGATCGCCGAGGTAGCGAAAAGTTCCTGTTCCGACTCGCGATTGGAATTGCGCCATCGGTAAGGCCGAATTCACACGTGCACCAAGCAGAGCGTGAACTTTTTTTATCGATTTTTGGACATAGGAAGCGTTGGGCGCGTTTTCCCAGCAGCGCTCGCGTTCAAACGGATAAGTGGGCAGACCTATTTTCAGCGGTTGGTACGGCTCATCGAATGATTTCCAGTCCACGCGCCCGCCGCGCACATATACCGAAGCGAGACTGGTGAGCATCGTCTGCCAGCCATTGGGGTTGTTGTCGAGTGAGTGCAGAAAACTGGCGGTTGTTTTTCCGCCGCGGGTGGAATCATATTCAGAAAAATAATTCGTCGAGCCGATCTCAATAAATTGGTCGTAATTCAGCGCCCTCAAAGTTTGCAACGCTTGTTCGAGATGCGTGTCTTGCAGCACATGAAGCCGCCAGTAGCTGGCCCCAGGAATTTCTCCGTCGGACAATTCGCGCCCGGTCAGGCCTGAAACAAATGGGATTCCTGGCGATTCAAATTTTATCTTTGCTGTGAGCATTTCAAACTCATCGAACATTTGTTTCAATTCGCTGTCATCGGGGGCCAATCGCAAAATGCGTGCGCGATTGACGATGAGTTTGAGCGCGTCTTCGCAGCTCATCACTTCTGAAATCACAGCTGCCGCATATTCTCCAACACCCGCTCCCAGGACAGCATCGGGTTCGATGCCCCAGGATCGCCAAAGCTCTCCCAGCGCAAATTCAAGCGCGAACAAGGCCACGTCGCGGCGTTCCGAGCCGCTCTCGTCGGCGGACAGAGCTGCGAGCAACGGCTCATATTGATGGAGCCCGAGAAAATGGGAGCAGCGGTCCATCGCCGCGCGAAAGACTGGTTGCGACGCGTAAAACTGATGGGCCGCGCACTCATTGGAAGCCTCCGCACCAAATAAAAATGCAGTGCGCATTCCATCCTTTTTTGCGGAATGTCTCGCTGTCAATTCGCATACGACGCGCTCATCAGGTATTCCCGCGGCAAAAGCGGAGAGTGATTTGCGGAGCTGTTCTTTATTTTCGGCGATTATGGCCACACGCCGCGCGAAGTGGGATCTACCGGCATTGGCAGTGAAACAAATATCTGCCAGATTTTCCTTGGGATGTTGCGCTATAAATATTTCATATCGTTCCGCAAGCGCTTTCACCGCGCCATCTGTGCGCGCCGAAAGCGCCAAAATATGCCATGGACGATCCGGCACACCCTGCGCGCGATTTCTCGACGGCGCTTCTTCGACAATTATGTGTGCATTTGTCCCGCCGAATCCGAAGCTGCTAATGCCCGCAACGCGTCGTGGCGTGGTGGGCCATGGCTGAAGCGCGCTTGGAATTAATATGCGCGTTCCATCAAGAGAAATACGCGGATTCAATTTGGTGTAATGCAACTGGCCGGGAATTTCATCGTGCCGCAAGCACATCAACACTTTGCCCAGACTGGCCATGCCCGAAGCATTTTCCAGATGGCCGATGTTGGCCTTGACGGAACCCAGAAGGCAGGGCCGATCATCCGGCATCGTTTCGCCAAGTACGCTTTTAATCGCCTCGACCTCAATCGGATCACCAATCGACGTGCCGGTGCCATGGGCTTCCACATACGTCAATTCTTTTGCGGCAATTCCTGCCTGCGCCAGCGCTTCGCGCATTACAGCTTGCTGGGCCGAGGCATTTGGAGCGGCGATACCCGCGGTGCGGCCATCTTGATTGACCGACGAGCCGCGAATGAGCCCAAGAATATTGTCGCGATCGCGCAGCGCGTCCGACAGGCGTTTCAAAATCACAACGCCGCAGCCCTCTGCGCGAGCATAACCATCCGCCTTGGCGTCAAATGTTTTGCAGCGGCCATCGGCGGCCATCATGCGCGCGTGCGAAAAGGCGATAGTAACCTCGGGGGAAAGAATAAGGTTGACGGCGCCGGCAATCGCCAAATCGCTTTGCGCGCTGCGCAAACTATCGCACGCCATGTGAATCGCGACGATCGATGACGAACACGCTGTGTCAATGGCCACACTGGGTCCGCGCAAATCCAACAGGTACGAAATTCTGTTGGCAGCGATGCTGTGCGCATTTCCTGTTCCAAGATACGCGTTGATGACCTGCAGGTGGTTTTCGTAATTTATGATTAAATTGGAATAATCAAATCCGCCGATGCCGACAAACACCCCGGTGCGCGTCCCAGCCAATTGGTCCGGTGGCTGCCCTGCATTTTCCAGCGCTTCCCATGCCACTTCGAGCAGAACACGTTGCTGCGGGTCCATGGACGCTGCTTCGCGCGGCGAAATGCCGAAAAAATGCGGATCGAACTGATCGATCCCAGGAAGAAACCCGCCCCAACGCGTACTCATTTTCCCGGTGGTGCCGGGCAGCGGATCATACAGAGCATCAACGTCCCACCGGTCGGAAGGAATTTTCGAGATGGCATCCACACCATTCCGCAACAGTGTCCAAAATTCTTCGAGCCCTGTGGCGCCAGGAAATTTACATCCCATGCCCACCATTGCAATCGGTTCGGTGCCGTTCGTCTCCGGCCGTGGCTCCGCGCCGTTTTCCCGGTTGCGGTGGGCGTTTCCGGCAAGGCGATGTGAATAATTCTGCGTGCTCAAATAATCCCAAACGAGCCCGCTGCGTGGCCGGCTTTCGCCGTTCTGGTTTTCCAGCGATTGATTTTCAGGTTCGCGCCATTCATGCACAACTTCGAGCGTGTTGCCGAGGAATGCTTCGCGGCAGGCAAAGCGTTGAATTTTTCCGCTTGAGGTTCTGGAAATCGTGCGCGGTTCGATCAATACTACTGCGTCCGGATTAACTTCGTGGGACTCGGCGAGGGCCTGGCGAATCGCCGCGACGATATCTTCGTGAGAGGCATTTGCCCGGTCATTTACTTCCTGAACGATGACCAGCCTTTCCGACCCCATCACGTCGATCGAAAATGCGGCGCCGGACGCGGGGCGCAGCGCGCGATGACTTCTCTCAACAGTGTGCTCCAGATCCTGTGGATAATGATTGGAGCCGCGAATAATGATGAGATCTTTTAGCCGTCCTGCCACAAACAACTGTCCCTGCTCGAGAAATCCAAGATCACCTGTGCGCAAAAACGGGCCTTCACCCGTGGCCAATCGCGCGCCGAATGTCTCGGATGTTTCCGCATCTTTATGCCAATAGCCATGTGCGACACTGGAACCCGAAATCCAGATTTCTCCGACACGATCCTTTGCACATACCATTCGCGTCGCAGGATCAACAATTTTTACGGTGAGGCCAGGCGCTACTCCACCGCAGCCAACCAGGGTACGGCCTCCGGCAGTCGCAGGATCCGCGAACTGAATGCGGTTCCGGCGCAACTCATCTGCTTGAACCGTGGGCGTAAACGGCGTGCCGCCCGGCGAGTGGCCGGAAACGATCAGCGTAGTTTCCGCCAATCCGTATGCTGGCCTGAAACATTCCTTCCGGAATCCGCAGGGACCGAATACTTTACTAAACTGTTCCAGAGTATCCGGACGCACAGGTTCAGCGCCGCAAAGGGCAACTTTGACGCTGCTAAGATCGACCTGCTCCCGCTGTTCTGCCGAAATTTTTTCCACGCACAGGTCGTAGGCAAAATTCGGTGCGACCATGGTGGTCGCTTTATATCGCGTTACAGCGTTCAGCCAGCGGATGGGCCTCTGCAGGAAAGTGGATGGCGGCATTACGATCATCTCGCCGCCCGCATAAATCGGCTGAAGCAGTCCGCCAATTAAACCCATGTCATGAAAGTGCGGCAACCAGGTAACGCCGATGCTCTCCGCAGAGAATTGAAATACTTCTCGCAGACACGAAAGATTATGGAGCAGGTTGCCGTGCGTCACGATCACGCCGCGAGGTGCTGAGGTGGAACCCGATGTATATTGCAGAAACGCCAGCGTTTCGAGATTCGCGCCGGGATCGCGCAAATCATCTGATTTCTTTTCCAAGTTATCCGTCGCAAGCCACGTCAGCTTGCTCAGCTCAGGGGCACGCTTGAACAAATCCTCGGACTGTCCATGAATTTTTGCGGTGGTCAAAATCAGCTTGGCTTCGGAATCAGCAGCGATTGACAGCAAACGGGGTAACTGCCGGTGAAGGCGCGCGGGAAAAACCGGGACTGCGATAATGCCCGCATAGATGCAACCCCAGAATGCGGATATAAAATCCAGGCCGCCCGTGTAAAACAGCAAAGCGCGTTCGCCAGCTGAGGATTGCGCCATGAGCGCGGCGGCAATGTTTCTTGCTCGCATTTCCAAATCCGCGTACGTGACGCTGGACTCTTCGGATTCGCCGTCGGCGAGGTAACGGAAAGCGACGCGCGGGCCGTGTTCATGCGCTCTTATGCGGAGAAGTTCATTCAGGCTGGTAAATGTCGCGCCACGTTCAGATGGAAATTTAGCCAAAGTTCAAAAACCCCCACAAGTTGCCGGGCCGAACCGAAGCGCATTGAGCACCCGGAGATTCATAATACTGATTTCTGTTTCATATCATTGTTACTCATTTTTCTCCAGCGATTCCGGCGTAAACATGGCACTGTCCAGCCCGGTGTTGAAATGGGCTTCGTCAATCGTCAAGACCGATCTCGTACCATCGAGCAAGGACCGCATCTCCGTTTTTCGAGCTCCCCAGATGCCGGACTCTTTCCGAAGACTGCTGGCATGCATTTCACGAACTTTGCGCCCATCCTGATCGTACATCTCCGCATGCAGAATGCAGGGTACATCCTGTGCCACCCAATAATAAATGAATTTATATTGCGAATCCCCGGACGACGCAGGAGTAGCCATGATTTTGAACGTTTTGTGATTTTCGATCACATCTTCGGCAGGCAGCAATTGATAGGTGAAATTATCAAGAGGATGCTCCGCAATATCCTCGTATGTGAAATCACTTCCCGCAAAATGCTCACTGCGTTCCCGCGGAGTTATGCTGCGGACTCTTTCCGTCGCGGGCGTGTAGATCCATTGCTGGTCAGGTGTGCCCGGCTGATTGATGGACAGGAGCTTGACGCCGCGCAACTCCGCCGGATCGGTGAAGCGAAGCAATATCTTGCCGTTGCCAAACGAGCCGATCCGGCTAAGTAGAAATTTCTTTTTTACTGAGTGGCCGTCTTTGTCCGTGATATCCAGCGTTGCGCGCAATTTCAAATCATGGCTCGTGTCCTGCACATAAACACGCGCCATGATCCCTCTGGCGTCATTCTGGGCAAAGGCGCATAGAGCACTGAATAAACAAGCTGCCGCGGTCAATGCCGCTACTTTCACGAGCTTCTCGCGTTTCTGCGGCCAGATTCCCGCAAATGGATTATTCATAGCCAATTGCCTCAATCACCTGCATTCGCGCAGCCTTCCTCGCCGGCCACCACCCCGCTGTGAGCGAAACAATAACCACGACGGGCACGGAGAACAGAGTAAATTTCCAGGGAAAATAAAATGGCACCGTATAACCAACGAGCGTTACGGACACGGCATGCGACATGAAAAGCGTATTCAAGACCCCCGCGATAGAACCCACGATCACTCCGACGATGGCGACTATCACAGCCTCAAGCAGTACGAGTTTTTGAATCTGCGATCTTAACCCGCCCACCGCGCGAACGATTCCAATTTCGCGGCGGCGCTCCGCCACCGATATTAACAAGGTATTCACGATTCCAAGGACTGCAATCATGACGGCTACCACCAGCTGCATGTAGTTAAGCGTAAAAAACTGATCCACGAGGCTGGCGATCCATCGCTTGAACTCGGCGTTCGTATACACAAATGCGTGGAACGAACCGGCGGTTAATTTCTCCACTTCCTTTTTCATGGCAAGTTGATCCACGCCCGGATTCAAATCCACATCCACAAAATCCACGGCGTCGTCATTCCAGTATTTTTTATAGAGCGCGCGATCCATAAAAATCGTGCCTTTTTCAGAGCGATAGTCGTCCAGAAAACCGAGGATCGGAATTTTCAGCGTGCCGGTGGGCGATTGAAGGCTGAGATTGCTTCCCACTCCGACGCCCCAGCGCAGTGCAAAATTCCTGGACACCAGCACGCCCTGGCCATTTGTCAGCTGTTCATAGATTGTGCGTGAATTGGCTCCCTCAATCGCGTTTTGCGATCTCTCCAGGAACCCATTCATTTCTATGGCAATCACTGCCGCCGTGTCTCCCCCGTAGGGAATGGCCGTAAAGCGCACGTTTTCGACTCGCTTGACGCCGGGCAACTCTGAAATGCGCTGCCCCAAATCTTCAGTAAAATGGTAGCTCGTGGAGCGCAGCATCGCAGAAGTTGCCACGAAAATATCCGCGTTGAGCACTTGGTTCATCCAGCGATCGATCATCTGCCTGTAACTCTGAATGTAAGAAGTGGTGGAAAAAACAAACATCAAACCGATCATGAGCGCGCCGACCGTGGCTGCGCATCTGCGCGGGGTCTGAATCATGGCGTCAACCGCGAGCGCGCCTTCCGAGCCTCCCAGCAAATTCATGATCGGGCGGAATGCGCGTGCCGACCAATAGACCAGCATTGGCAGCACGAGAGTAAGGCCGAGCAGGACAATGGTTGAGTAAACAAATTGAATGGGCAAGCCCATGTGCAAAGGAGTCCAATAAACGAGAGCGGAACCGACGGCAATCAGCAGCAGGCCACCACCGATTCGCTTCCAGCCCAAGGAAGCTTCTCTCCGGCGCGCCTCAACGTTGTGCAATGCCATGGCAGGATCCAGAGATGCCGCGCCGTGCGCCGGGTACCAGGCGCCAATCATGGACGCGGCGATTCCCAACGCAAAAGCTATCGCGCACTGGTCGAGATGGAATCGCGCGGGCGTAGCTGTGGACACGACGCCATAGACTGCAGCCACCATGCCCCGCATCACCCGGTTAGCCGCCGATGCCAGCAAGAATCCTCCGCCGATCCCCACAAGCGATCCGATAACGCCCATGACGAACGCCTCAAACAAAAACATGCGCGTCACGTTTCCCTGCTCCACGCCCACAGCGCGTAAAATTCCAATTTCCTTCCAGCGTTGGTTGACAGCGATGGTGAAGGAATTAAAAATAATGTAAACGCCCACGAGCAGCGCTACGAAGCTGGTGATCAGAATTCCTATGCGCATGGCGGTCACCGCATTTTCGAGCGCCTCTCCGCGCACTTCGGGACGATCGACCTCCACACCCGGCGGAAGTTCTCCGCGCAATCGCTGCTGCAAAACTTCCACCGGAACGCTCGGGGTGTTCATCAGGTCAATGCGATCAAACTTGCGTCCGCGATGAAACACTACTTGCGCGGAATATACATCCATCACGGCAATGTTGCCGCCAAAGACGTTTCCCACGCCAACGGGCTTGAAAGTTCCTTGTACTGTAAATTCTTTTTTTCCATCGGAAGCAAAAAGCGAAAGCTTGTCTCCCACTTTCAAACCATGGCGGTCAGCAAAGGAGCGTGAAAGTAAAATAGAATTTGGTTGCGCAAGAAAAACAAGGGGATCGGAGATTTGCGTTTGCGCGCGATCGAACTGGTAGTCGCGCAACTGTTGATCCCCCGTCGTATCCACACCCAGAATCAGGAGAGCGCCTTCATCCGCAAACGACGTCTGTACCAGGGTTTCGATCACGGGTTCGGCGAGTTGCACGCCGGGAGTGGCGCGGACAGTGTCCAGAACTTTTTCTAAAAATCCGCTTTCACCGGCGGAAATTTGGAGCGTGGCCTTGCCCGCGAGTTTCTCAACCGTGGAACGAAGCGAATCAAGCAAAGTCGCGTTGCCCGTACGTATCGCAAAAAACACCGCCACGCCGAGCGCAATTCCAAGCGTTGTCAGTCCGACGCGCACCTTGTGCGCTCGCCATTGTTTAAATGTGATGAGCCACAACGCGCCAATCATTATTTTTCTCCCGCTGGCGCGGTGCCGACCCGTTCGATACGTCCTGTGCGCGTTTCTTTGACGAACTGCCCGTCCCGCAACGTGAGAATTCGATCACAGAACGCGGCGGCAAGATCATTGTGCGTAACCAACAAAATCGTGTTGTTGTATTCGCGGTGCAGATCGTCAAGTAGCCGCAGAATTTCCTCGCCCGTCGTCGAATCCAGATTTCCCGTCGGCTCATCTCCCAGCAAAATCGGCGGACGAAAAATGAGCGCCCGCGCAATCGCCACGCGCTGACGCTCGCCCCCCGACAACTCATCAGGGCGGTGATGCGCGCGGACCTTTAGTCCCACGCGCTCCAGCATGGCCATGGCGCGATCTTCCGTATCCCGCCTGCACACGCCTTGTAAGCGTAAAGGCAAAGCAGCGTTTTCGATGGCAGTCAGTGTGGGCAACAGATTAAACGTCTGAAAAATCATTCCAAGCTTTTCCCGCCTTAATCTTGTGCGGCAATCGTCATTCAGCGAAGCAAGTTCTACGCCTTCCAATTTGATCGAGCCGGACGTGGGCTCATCCAAACCGCAAATGAGGTTGAGCAGCGTCGACTTCCCGGAGCCGGACGGGCCCATCACTGCGACGCGCTCACCCTGCTCGACGGTCATGCTCAAATTGAGCAGAGCTTTCACCGTACCCTGGTCTCCATATGTCTTGGAGACATTTGTCATCTGAATCATAGTTTCAGCCGTGATTGTCCGGAATTGGAAGGCCTATTCATCAAGCAGAAATCGATTCTACCCCAGACCCGGAGAACCTAATAGGTAGAATTTATCTATATCTTTAATGAAGGTCCAGTTTTCCTACCTAGTTTTGATGCGGTTTCTTCAGATGGAAGACTACTTCGCGAGCTGATTTCTACCCATTTGAAGCCTGACTGGCGCACACGATGAGCGGCTGGATGAAAAAGAATTTGGTTGCCGCTAACAGGAAGTGGGGCTATCATCCGTTTCGTCCCCCACCTTGATTTTAGGAGTTCGCAATGACCCTCAACATTCTGCGGTATTGTGTAGCTCTATTCGTTTTCGTAACATTGGGGACTGCCTCCACATCCGCGCAAGGCATTGTAGAATATGGGGTTATAACCGGAACTGCGGCAGGCGCTGCAGCGTCGGCCAAACCGTTGATCCCCTTCCCGAGCATACCAATTCCAGGCAGCCCTGCGGCGGCAGCCCCTGCTGTGTCTGGCACTGCGGGCGCGGCGGCCATGACGCCCGAAGCTGCTGCAAAAGCTAACGTACAATTTTTCCAGGCTCACGCCGGCCCAACCGCCGCAGAAATAGTCGTACGTACGGTTCCCGACCATGCCTCTACCTGGATCGATGGCAAATTTGTCGGACCTGCACCCTTGAACTTGAAGCTCGCTCCCGGGCATCACCAAATACTGGTTCGCGCAATCTCCATGCACGAGTACGCACAAGAGTTCGACCTGGCGGCGAAGCAGACTCAGTCCATTGACGTCGCGCTAAAGATTTCTGTTCAAAATCAGGTGGTCATCCACTGGCCATCGCAGAAATGATCTAGCGGGCCGATAGGGTTTTACTTCTGGTTGACGCCTTGCCGTGTTGCACAAGCGACGTCCACGCAAAGTATTTCTGTCTCCCAAAACCAAGAAAAACTCGTAACTACTGGAGAGATAGCCACTTATTCCGTTACTTTCTCCGGGCACGATTTATGACCTCAATTGTGACGGATAACCTTGCCTAACAGACCTTTTTGCTTCACTATGCGCACGATTCACGCACAGTAACCCTTTGCGAAAGTTTGACGAACCTGATACTTGGAACCGCACTGGAAACAAGCGAGCATGGGGAGCATACATTCCTCATGTGGTTGCGGAGAAAAGCACTGCAGCTGCGTGTGTGCCGGAATATAGTCAGTTCATCTCCGGCAGTGTTGGCGGTTGCCCGTTACATTTCAATTTTATTGGCCGTAATGAATTGCCACGGCCAGACGAAGAATTTCGAAACACGTGGGAAGGTTCGAATTTAATTTGCACGAAACGCATCTCTCGCGAAGTTTGCGTTTCGAAGCAGTTTTGCCATGTCAAGGTGTTCCCTCCGAAAGCGTGAGCGGTGCCGTTGAAAGTTCGCTGCACAAGTTGTGAAAGCAAAAGGAATGCGCTACGCGGAGCATTGCTCATCGCAATCCTGCTCTGCTCGATACGGTCTTTTGCGCAACAGCCCGCGAGCATTGCACAGTCCGGTTCCGGCTCCATCAGCGGGAAAGTCACCTCCTCCACAGGTCAAAACGGGTCCGACATTCTTTCGGGAATCGCGGTCAAGCTTACATCTGTTGTTTCTAGTTCCTCGACTCGCACGACCATCACGGATTTCGAAGGCCATTTCGAATTTACGGGCCTGCCGCAAGGAAGTTACACCCTGGAAACGGGCATTGAAGGATTTCAACCGTGGACTGCCACGGTAGACCTCGCATCCGACGAAGCACTCACCAAAAATATTCCATTACTGATTAATTCCGTGGAAGAACGCATTGAGGTGCAGGGCGAAACCACGGAAATTGCCACGCAGAGCGTATCCGCCACGGCTACGGTTACCGAGCAGCAACTGGAAGAATTGCCACTGCGAACGCAAAAATTCACAGAGGCGCTGGCGATGTCTCCCAGCGTAATTCGCACGCAAGAGGGGAAGCTGAATTTCAACGGCCAATCGGAAAGCCAGGGAATGCTGCTGGTCGATTCCGCGGAAAATGTGGATCCGGTATCGGGAAGCTTCGCGATTCCAATCCCTGTAAATGCGATTCAAAACATTCAAGTTTTCACCACGCCGGACAGTTCCGCATACGGTGGATTTTCGGGTGGCTTGACCAGAATCGATATTCGCCCTCCGGCCCCGGCTTGGAATTACAAACTATTGGATATCGTTCCGTCTTTTCGCGGCAAGCATGACCACCTGATCGGGCTCTTGAACATGACTCCCGGATTGGAGGTGGGCGGCCCGCTCATCAAGAATAAACTAAATTTTTCTGAAACCATGACGTACGAATTTCGCAAAGACCCGGTACACGGCCTTACCTGGCCCTGGAACGAAACTGTTACCTACAGCTACGTGTCTTTTACGGAATTGCAATATACGTTTTCAAATAAGCACGTGCTGAATGTTAATTTTAATGTTTTTCCAGCGACCGTCTTGTACGCGAATATCAACGCGCTTATCCCACAAACGGCCTCCGCAAACATTCGGCGAAGAGGGTCGTCCGTGGGGATTTCCGACGCCTACCAGTTCGATTCCGGCGCGGTTCTCAGCACACTCGTTCGTTACACGAATTTTTATAATAGCGAACGCGGCCAAGGCCCCGCCAACATGACGATTAATCCCGAAGGCTGGGGCGGCAATTATTTCAATACGTTTTCCAGAAATGGCAATCAGTTGGAGGCTCTCCCCATTCTTCAGCTGCCCACACTCTCCTGGCTTGGCAGCCATCAAGTGCAATTCGGGACCGACGTTCTCTACCGAACGTTTACTGGAAGCAGCGTGTCTCGTCCGATAAATCTGCTCGCGCAGGACGGCACGATCGACGAAACAATCAGTTTTCTGGGGCAGGGAAATCTGCGGGGCGCGGACGAAGAAATTTCAGGATATGCGGAGGATCGTTGGTCACTCGCAAAGCACATAGCATTAACCATGGGCGGGCGTGTGACACATCAGACGCTGGGCCGCGGTGCTGCGTTCGCGCCCCGCGCGGGTCTGGCGTATTCAACGCCAAACGGAAAAATTGCGTTACGCGCGGGCGCTGGATTGATTTATGGGCACGTCCCGTTGTTGGCGACGGATTTTGCGGGCTACCAGGAGCGCATGATCACCCTCAATCCAGGAACTCTGGCGTCGCAGAGTTATACATTACAAAATGTGTACCGATCGCCGAACCTGACCGGAAATAGTTCCACGCTGCTGGACCGCAACGGCAGCACGCGCACGTTTACCTGGAATGCCGAAGCCGAAACTTCGCTCCGGCCGGACCTTAGCCTCCGACTCGGCTATTACGAAACCCGGACAACGAATCTCTTCGTGCTAAATCCAATTCTTCCAGTTGGCGGCGGGGCCTCCGGGTTTATGGTGTTGGACAATTCAGGGAGATCGAACTTCCAGCAGGCACAGATTACGGCCCGCTATCGCCCCAGCGAACGCAATGAAATTAATGTTTCCTACGCGTGGAGCCGCGCGCGCGGTGATCTGAACACTATTTCCGACTCGTTTCTTCCGGTTCAAGTGCCAGTGATCCGGCCGAATTTGTTTGGAGTGCGACCCTCGGACATTCCGAACAGAGTGTTGACCTGGGGCTACATCACACTGCCCAAAAAGTTTGTCTTCAGTCCTGTGGCGGACATTCACACCGGATTCCCTTATTCCAATGTAAATGTTTTGCAAAATTATGTGGGCGTCCCGGACAGCTTGCGGTTTCCCATTTACTTTTCATTGGACGTGAAACTTTCGCGTGAGTTCACCGTTCGCATGCCTTTCAAAGACAATGGCAAGCGGAAGAAAATCAACATCGGAGTTTTTTCTCAGGACGTCACGAACCGCTTGAACCCGCATGATGTTTACAACAACGTGACCGCACCTCCGCCGCTTTTCGGGCAATTCGCCGGGTTCCAGCGGCGTTTGACGGGGCTCGACATCAATCTCTCCGAATGATTGCAAACGATTTCCGCCGCATGGCATTGTAAAATTATCCCGCACACAGCCTGCATCCAAGGATCTCAGCATGAAATTCTCATTGGCTTTTGCGATCGGAATATTATGCGCTGCCTTTATTTCAACAACCTGCGGCCGGTCCACGTATGCCGCTGACGGCGAACAATCTCTACTTCAGGCGGATCGGGCAGCTTTTGGAACCGGAAGCCCAATTCCTGCGTTGAACGACAGCTTGCTGGATAACAATTTCACATGGACGGAACCTTCCGGCAAAACTCGAGACAAATCGGAAATCCTGGCGGCAATCAGGTCTAAGAAACAATTGGCGGGTGAAACCGGCAGGGTCGTAGCCCACCTCCACGGGCAGGTGGGAATCATCCAGGAAAACAGCGAGAAAATTTACGGGTTGCACATATGGATCAAGCGCCGGACCGGCTGGAATCTACTGATCTATCAAGCCGTCTCGATTGGCGCTCCCGCTTCCGGCACACCGGATCTTGAAATTTGCGACAATCCATGCGACACCGTGCCATTCCATCCAAGAAATGGAGATGAGCGCGATGTAATTCACACATATCAGGCGGTTGAGCGGGCAGTGACCGCGCATGACTCGGCCGCGTGGGGCTCCCACATTGACGACGATTTCTTTGCCGTCACATCGAACAGTGATCGTCCATTGGATAAAGCGACAAGAATAGCGGGGCTGGGTAATCAGAAGGTGGGGGGAATTGCGCCTTTCCCGCTTGTGTCAGCACGCATGTTTGAATTCGGCGACACCATGGTCATGACGTCGCGCCAGCAGCCTCTCCGCGGCTTACCGTTGCACGTCACGCGTGTGTGGTTCAAACAGAATGGCGCGTGGCTCGAAGCCTACAGTTACCAGACAACGATTCAGGAGGATTCATCTTCCCGCTGAGCAGACAACGAAAACTTGCAAGCAAACCACACTCATTTACTTGTCTAGTTGGAACGTTCGGTGGTGGCTAAAGCGCTGGAGGATGGCCCTGGATCGCTGCCCTTCAGTGAGCGCGCCGCGAGGATTTCATAATTCTGGTATTTGATGGTCAGAGTTGCGTGGCCGCCACCGCGTATTTCGGACACAGATTGATTTTCGGAAGGTAGCCAGAAATCGCCGACCTTGATGTAAGAGTGATGAATATCGGTCTTCTTGATCCAGAAGGATGGATTCTTGGCAGGCTCCGCTTCAATCTTGCAAACAGCGAAATCCTTGCTGTCCACCCAGATATGTCCGCGATACAAAAGCTTACTCGGAACTTTCGGCTCGACCGCGACCATGTACGAGCAATTGTTCGGCGCATCCTGGCGAATGAGATCGCTAAAATCGTAATTGCTGGAGTTCAGCGCAGTGCGCGCCCGATTTTCATCGGTCGAAGCTTCCTGCTCGGTTTCCAATAGGCGTTTCAGAACCCGGTCGATCAGCCATTGCGGTCCGCTTTGGGAAATAATTTTAAATTGTTTGGTTGCCGGCGCTTCGAAGGTCATATCCACAACCATTTCGGCATGAAAAGCTAAGGGAAGGCCTGCGTACGACAGGGTGTACGTTCGCCGGCCTTGATATTTCTGCAAAGCGTCCGCGCGTTCTAAATTTTTGGTGACCAGTTTGTCCACGATCTGAGGCAAATTCATTCTGGCTTCGATCATCGGCTGGGCCGCGGACGATTGCGCCCGAGTGTCAGCAGACCCTAAAAGGGCGCACAAAAGCAGCGGAGCGACCAGCAAGCTCAAAAAAAAATTTCTTATAGACATAAGATAATCTGGCCTCTCCGGCGAATGTGGGTAGCTGGGAATGTCAATTGAGTTCAAGTGTTCATAATCTTTCTTGCATCATCGAGGAGCATGTCTTCCGCCTGAGCAGCGGGCTGCGCGTAGCGTTCATAAGTGTTATACATCCCGGAAAATATTTGTTCCCAGGAACCAATGGCTAGAGACCGATTGCGTGCTTCCAGGCGCATTGAAGAATGCAATTCAGGCTGCGTCATGAGGTTCATCAACAAGGGCGCGAATTCGTCATAACTTTTTGCAATGTAACCTGACTTGCCGTGTTCGACCGTTGACGCAGGGCCGCCACTCGATGTGACCACGGCAGGGACGCCGGAGGCAAGCGCTTCCAGCACAGCCAGTCCAAACGTATCAGTTTCGGAGGGAAAAACAAATGCGTCCATGTCGGCGTAGGCGCAGGAAAGATCCCGTCCGGTCAACCAACCTTTGAATTCCGCGTGCTGCATATTCTGACGTAGCCAGTTCTCCTCGGCGCCCTGGCCGATCAGCACAATACGAAAATCGCTGACGCCCCGCGTCAGCAGATCTTTTTCCAGCTGTGCAAGGAACCGGACATTTTTTTCCGGAGTCAGCCGACCCACGTACCCAATTTGGAAAGGACCATCGGAGCGTTCTCGAAAACTCGGGCTGAATGTTTCCGTATCCACGCTGTGTCCCATCAGGAAGCAGGGTTTGCCCGTGGCCTTTGCAAGCAACTCAACCAATTCGCGATTGGGAGTAAAGAGCAGTCGAGGAATCTTGTAGAAGCGCGCCGCGGCACGGAAACTGCCAGCCTCGGCGCCCGCCGCGATTGGCAGCGAAAGTTTTTTTGGCCACGAAGAAAGCAGGGACGAAACGCGGCGGCCCGCAAATTGATGAATATTCGTTTGCCAGGACGCTGCAAGCGTTACGTGCAAATTGTGCGCCACGAGCGCCCCAAGAATACCCACGTCGCTCGGTCCGGTAATTTGAATGATATTCGGACCGAAATCCCTGACCACCTGCAAAAGCTTTTGATAATGGCGAGAAAACAAAAGGTCGAATTCATGATGTCCATCGAGAGGAAATGTGAACGAGCCGCGGCGCAACTGAATTCGCGTCAGTGATCCTTCGACTACAATTTCATCCGTGGGCCCGGCGTGAACCAGAAGAAATGGAATCCCGCGCCGCCGGGCAAATTCCGTAAATTGCCTGCTCGTATTCGCAACTCCATCGATTTCCCGGTAGGTGCAGGGAAAAAGGGCAACCCGGATGTTCTCTCCCGTCAAGCATTCACCCCGCGCGGAACTTCCAATGCGCGATGCACTTCCGCCTTTCCTCTAAAGGTGAAATTCAGAGCGTGACGCACCGAAGTATTTTCGATCATCCGGAAAACTGCAAAAATGGGCCCCAGAAAGGGCGGTGGAGCTTTCCACAGACAGGACAAAGGACGGTGATATCCAGTTTTAAAATCCATGTGGAACACGCGTTCATCCCATCGGCGCGAGCCTACAGGATGGTCAGGATAATCGCGAATCGTATCGATCACGGTTTGCATGAAACGTATGCCAAGCAATTCAGAATATTGCGGCATGAAAAGTATGTGGCTGAGCTGATCCACCCTGATTTCATGGATAAACTCGGAAAAACTTGTGGCACTGGTCAGGTTGAGGGCACCGCTCGGCTCCAGTCCGTGGCGGTCCCCTCCGGAGATAAGCGGGCGCCGCCAGGCAGCCGCCAGTTCAATCACGCTTTTATTTTCGATCCACGCGCGCATCGCATTCAACTCAAAGGCGTGAATAAATTCCACGTGGCCTTGCAAAAACTTATCCACAAAATTCCGGAAGGTCGCCTGCCCAAGGCAATACTGGTCCCAGTGGGGATGATTGAAAACGATCAGAACTTCCGGGATGGCGTGAAGCATCGACAAGAGTTCCCCCAATCGCGCAGGGGAAGGATTTCGGGAGTAGGCGGAAAAATCGTCCATTATCAAGTGCGCCTGGCTCTCCGGCAAATTGTGAATTCCCAAATGGAAAATCGCCCCTTCAAACGGAACGCTCCATTCCACAGCGAACGGAACTCGAACAGGGTTGGGAAGTTGGCGCAGTGCAGCGGGCGCATCAATGCTGTCATGGTCCGTCAGCGAGACGAGGCTCATCAGTTCGAGGTCGGATTCAATTTGATTGCTCTCCAACTCAAACGCAAGCTTGGGCGGAAGCGGCGGCGTCCAATAGGCCTGTGAAAAATCGACAGGCCGCGCGGATTTCTTGATTTGCTCCTTCAAAGCCCATCGCAGCAAAGGTCGCTTCTCGGCGAAGGCCGGAATGAACATCAAGCTCTCTTTGGATTGATTGGTGTGGCTATGAAGGGAAACCGCCGTGCGGTACTTTCGGGCGATTTCGGGCTGCTTCCAGAGACATGAAATTTGTGATGGAGGCAATGGGTTTCTTCCGTGGAGATTTATTTTCATATTAAAGGATGTCAAAATCCGGCCCCGTACTCCAGTGATCTAAATACTAAATTTCCAAGCTGGCAATAACGATGTCTACACAAAAGTTCCCATCCGCTATTGCGATTCAGCTGGGAAAGACCCTGGAATCAGTACTTTCGTCCTAGTTGGTTCACCGATTGAGCGGACGAGAGCGTTCTGAATTGCCAACTTCGCGAGACCCGCAACGGAGGGCGCTGGAATTTGCCCGGTGCGGTCCCCCGTAAAGCAACACGCACCGGGCGTAGCAGACAGTGGATCAGATGCGGTTAACTAGCGTGAAGGCTGCCCCTGCGCAGCGGGCGGAGCGGGAGGCGTCAGCGGAGGTTGAGGTCCAAGCACCTTTGTCAGTGCCTGATAGGCGCACATTTCATCCGCGTTTCCGCCGCCAACTCCAACCGCGCCAATCAATTGATTGTCTACAACGATCGGGAGGCCGCCAGAAACAAAGTAGTAAGACAAACCCTGCTCTTTGCCGAGGTCCAGGCGAATAAGGCGCCCTTCCACCGTGTTGAAACGCTGAGCGACCAACGCGGAAGGCATGCGCGCATACAAGGCGGTCTTGGCCTTCATCAAACCTGTTTCTACGCCAATGGGCAAAACGCCGTCCATTTTGTGAGCGTCAATGATTTCGCCCGTCGGAGAAAGAACAAAAATGGCGATGGAAACGTTTCCGGGCTGCCCTTTCTGCCAATCGACACATGCGTCCGTAATCGCTCGCGCGGTATCTGCATTAATGACGGCCTTCATCAACGTTCGCTTGGCCACTTCATCCGATACGGTTACCTTGTTGAATGGAGCGGGTGTTGCACCTTGAGCCCGGGCACTTGCGCTTCCAAAGCCAAAGGCGGCAATCGCCAGGCCCAGGGTTGCTGCCGTACGAAACATAGCTCTGTTCATGCTCATGTCTTTTCTCCCTTATAGCTTCGAGACTTTTTGATTCTTGCGGGTGCAATCTCCGCGCCATTTAAAAGCGCGTCGAGGTCTTTGATTAATGTCCGATTTGCCATTCCCGGCAACGGGGACTCTACACCGAGATGCCCATGAAAGGCAAAATTTGTATTATGGAGAGAAACGTAAGCCATCATGTACTGGTTTCCTTAAAACGCAAATAATTTCTATGAGTTCGTTTTTCGTTGTCAGCGTTTTGTCAGTTGACACGGGGCGAACGCGCCTGATACAGACCTCAGAGGCATTTTGGCGCCGTGTAATCTAGCGCTGGATGTAAATATTAATTTCAGAAAGCGGTGATTTCCGTGACCCTACCAAGCGAACGCGCAAAATATTCGGCTATCGTTGACCGGCCCAAGCTGCAACTGCCGAATGGCGAACGGATTGTGATTTGGACAATCGTAAACGTGGAGGTCTGGGACATTGCGCGTTCCATGCCGAGGCAAGTGCTTGTACCGCCCACGGGAGTGACCACGCTGCCTGACGTCCCGAACTGGAGTTGGCACGAGTACGGCATGCGCGTGGGATTCTGGCGCTTCCATGGGCTTTACGAACGGCTGAAGATTCGCCCATCACTTTCCATCAATGCACGCGTGTGCCTCGATTACCCGCGCGTGGCGCAGGCCTGCAAGGATTCAGGATGGGAATTCATGGGACACAGTTTTGACCAGCGGCCCATGCACAGCGAGCCTGACGCCCCTGCGATGATTGAAAAATCCGTGAAAACAATTCAGGACTTTACCGGAAAACCGCCCATTGGCTGGATGGGTCCGGGCCTCACGGAAACCTATGATACGCCCGATCAGCTCAAAGCCGCGGGGATCAAATACATTTGCGATTGGGCCTGGGACGATGAGCCCTGCGAGATTGCAACGAAGCATGGTCCCTTGTACACGCTGCCCTATTCGCTCGAGACCAATGATATTCCGGTAATGGCCGTGCAATACCACGAAGCGCCCTACTGGACGCAAAAGTGCCAAGATACTTTTGACCGTCTCTATGAAGAGGGTGCCAATCGCCCGAAGATCATGGCCATCGCCATTCATCCTTACTTGAGCGGCCAGCCTTCGCGCATTAAATATCTGGAAAACATTTACGAATATATTTCAAAATTTACCGGTGTCCTGCACTGGAATGGAGAGCAGATTCTCGATTGGTATTTGAAAGCGAGGAAGTAGTAGAACAGGCTTCAGCCCGTTGCTTTTCCGTTTTTATATTTAATAAAAACAACAGGCTAAGCCAGCTGTATTCTGTTTACTTTGCGACAGGAGCAGTGGCGTTGAAATCGGCCGTGTGCGAGATGATCACGATCCACCGGCCATTTCGTTTAGCCATGATGAAATTGGCGTAACCCGCGCGATAGGGCCAGTCCGACCCGTCGCGCTTCTTTGCTCCCGTCATCGTCCAGTAATCGTCGACTGCAGCAAGATCCGGACTGATGTAGTGAATCGTCTTCACGGTATCCGTGCGATGCGTGTGTTTGTAAAGGTCGGCGAAAAGCCTGGCATGTTCGTCTTCCACGGCCTGCCGCGTGCCGAGTGGTTCGCCGCGCCAGTTCACCCAATCGACATTATCGGCGAGCGAAGCGCACATCGAATGCGCGTCATGGGTGTTCCAGCCGTTGCTGAAACCGGCGACCACCTGCTTGATGGGCGCGTCTTCGCTGCTACTTGCGGAATCATCCGCGGCCGAGGCGCGCTTCACGCTCATTGCCAGCGGCATGGCAAATAGCAAAATCAGAATGGCTGCAAATCGTCCGAAGCCATAACCCGGGACAAACGCCGAATTCGATTTCATTTTTTTGCTCCTCATATCATCAAAACAATTCGCCTGAAATAAATATTGGAGATTCAAATTGCGTCACGTTCTTTACCGCCCAGCCAATGAGCTTCTCGCATTGCCACTAGGGTACACTAATCTCGAATTGTGCGTAATACTTGTCAGGGTAGGAACCTTTGGGGATTGGGATGAACAATCCCGCAACCCATTTTCTCCATATCGCGTCAAAAGCACATGACAGGCACTATGGAGTTGCCCTTATGAAAAAGAGAGTTCTTCTCGCCGCTTTCCTTTTTTTCTGTCTTCTTCCGGCTGCTGCTGGCCCCGCGTTTGCGCACCATTCCTGGAGCGGGTACGACTCGTCAAACCTCACTACGGTCAAGGGGACGGTGACGACATTCGAGTGGGGCAACCCTCACATCTGGATCAACTTTGAAGTGCATGACGATAAAGGTGCGGTCGAAAACTGGAATGCGGGCGGCCCGAGTCCAAACCGACTTGCCAATACCGGCTGGGATAAAAATACCATGAAGCCGGGGGATCAAATTACATTTGTGGGCTATCGCATCAAAAATGGCACCTTCAGCATGAAATTGCAGAAGATTCTGTTGCCGGACGGCCGCGAGTTAACCTGCTACAGGGGGCGTTAACCACCGCGTTTTTTCCGCATAAATTTAATTCTTCCATGCAACCCTCGTTGTAGAATTCCGTAACGGAATAGGAGTAAAGCTCGGAGATTCAGTCCACTTTGACATTTTCGTGAGCGCGATGATATAGCCTGTTCTTACTGTTATGCTTTTTTACCGTTTGGGTGAATACATTCACAGAGCGCGCCTGAATTGCAAATCGGCACTTTGTGGCCGTTGTAAATTGGGACAGGGGAAGCAAATGAAAAATCATATACACATCATCGCCCTGGTCATAACCATCCTGGCCGTGGTTTCGATCCCGGTATTCGCGCATCACGGGGCATCGCCGTACGACACATCGAAATTGTCCACCTTAAAGGGAACTGTTTCGGACTTTCAGTTCATCAACCCCCATGTGGAAATTTCCCTCGACGTTACCAATGAAAAAGGCAAAGTCGAGACCTGGATTGGCGAAGCGAATAGTCCGAATGTATTGTCCCGGCATGGATGGGACAGGGACATCATAAAAAAGGGCGACACGATTACAGTGATCGGAAATCAGGGGAAGAATGGATCAAAAACGCTGCGCCTGCAGAAAGTAATTTTGTCGAATGGCAAGGAACTCGATCCGAATTCCATTACGGATTAGCCGCGCGGCAATCACGCAGCCTATGCAGGCAGTGATAAGCAATTTGAAGTCTTGAACCAACAGCAAGTGGAGGAGCTTCGCATTGCGCAATCGCCTGATGATTTGGACCTTTGCATTAAGCGCTGTGCTGCTTGTTTCCTCAGCACTTTCTCCGCAATTGCACGCGCAACAGGAAACCGCGCCCGCGCAACCTGCGACTACTGCACCCGACTTATCCGGCCTGTGGTCACGCCTGCGTGATGCAGCGGTCCCTCGAGGATATGAAATGTATATCCTTGATTACGGCAAAACTGATTCACCGATGACCCCGTGGGCGGCCGCGAAATATAAAATTACCGGCGCCATGTACCACGGCGACGATCCGAGCACGGTGTTGAGCGATCCCGTGTTTCAATGTTTTCCGCCCGGAGTGCCGCGCATTTATCTTTTCAATTTCCCGGTGCAGATCGTGCAGATTCCCGGCCAGGTGCTGATGCTTTTTGAGTACGATCATTTTATCCGCCGCATTTACACGGATGGACGCCCGCATGATTCGGAGCAAGGGCCGCTGTGGATGGGCGATTCGATTGGAAAATGGGAAGGCGATACCCTCGTCGTCGACACGACGAATTTTAACGACAAAACGTTTATCGACCGCGTGGGGCGCCCGCACAGCGATGCGCTTCACGTGGTGGAACGCATGCGGCGCATCGATCAGAACTCACTGGAAATTGCTTTCACGATCGATGATCCGAAAGCATACACAAAACCCTGGGGCGCGAAACTCATCTTTGAGTCAAAACCGACATGGAAAGTGCTGGAGCAAATCTGCGAAGACAACGCCAGCTTCATCGGCCTGAACGAAAAGGCGACTCAGCCGTTGAAAAAGAAGAAATAATCCTGCCCTTCTTACGGAGATGCAATTTCAGACTTTGGCCCTGCAATGGCTTTTACCCTCTCGTGTCATAAGGAAGGATATATTTTCCTCCTGTTTTTTAAGAACCGTAAGTCGCAGTATTCCCTGTATAATGTGTTTGAAGCCATAAGACAGGGGATTTTCAATTTCATCGTCCAGAAATTTATTTTGGGCGCATCCTCGCCAGAAATGCCAAAGCTCCTGCTGTGGAAAAATAAACGCGGGCACTGACGAGTATCAGCTACGCCAATTGCGATTTTCTACTCGCAAAATAAACATGGATCGAGGGCGAATCGAGTGAAAGTTAACGGGAAACGAAATTATTTCATCATGGTGGTGGCCTGCGGAGCTTTGGCAATGGCTGTTGCTGCATTTACTCCGTCCCCGCTTCGTGCACAGGCTGGAGCTCCCAAATTTGAGGTTGATCCGTATTGGCCAAAGCCTCTGCCGAATCGCTGGGTGACGGGGGAAATTGGCGGCCTCTGTGTGGATGCAAAGGATCATGTGTTTCTGGTTCAACGCGTCAACGATGTTGGCGGCATGGATGGTCACCTGGAAGGGCTTACAGACGATGAGCTGAATGCCGGGACGGCCGGCCCTCCGATCATCGAATTCGACGCCGAAGGCAACGTGGTCAATTCGTGGGGCGATTCAAAAATTCTTCCGAAAGACCTGCACGGCTGCGCCATCGACAAGGAAGGCCACGTGTGGCTCGACGGTTCCGAGGACGGAATCGTGCAGGAATATTCGCACGACGGAAAAGAACTTTTGCTGCAGATCGGCAAAAAGGGCGTATTCGATTCGTCCGACGGCACGGTGAATGGCAAGCCACTGAACGCGAGCACCACGCAGTTTTTCCGCGTTTCGGAAATCGCGTTCGACCCTCATAACGGCGATGTGTATGTAGCGGACGGCCACGCCAAGGGCAAGGGCGGAAACAACGCGCGTATCGTGGTGTTCGACAGCAAAGGCAAATACTTGCGCCAATTTAAAGTATACCGGTCGCCTGAAGAAGCGGGTACCGCAGCGCGGGCCACGCCACACTGCGTGCGCGTAAGTGACGACGGTCTTGTCTACGTATGCGACCGCTGGATGAATCGCCTGCAGGTATTCGACACGAATGGCAACTTCAAAAAGAACATGCCGTTCAGTTTCAAGATCTGGACGCCGGTTCCCGCCGAGGGGGTCAGCGCCAGGCGCGATGCTCAGCTTGTCGGCTCGTGTTCGTCCGTCGAATTCTCGCTCGATCCGGGCCAGAAATACATGTACGTGATCAACGAAATCGATGAGGAGATCGACATCGTGGATCGGACCAGCGGAAAAGTACTGAGCAGCTTTGGGCGGCCCGGGCACCAGTTAGGCGAATTCATGCACGCGCACACCATGGCCGTGGATTCTAAGGGCAACCTCTATGTAGGTGAATCGGTCGATGGGCGCAGAGTGCAAAAATTCAAGCTAGTGGCAAGCAAGTAGCGCGACTGCGATAGAGGGCCGCTCCATCAGCTTTCGGAGCAGCCTTTTCTTTTATTCGCGATACGCGATACTCAGTCCTTTTCCAACCGGTACAATCGTGTGTTGAAAATCCGCAAGACTCGAAATCAAATTCAGATATTCCGCGATATCCTCCGCATGGGACAGAACGTTATCGGCGATCACCAAGGCTTTAGGCGCGAGCTTCGGTAAAAGAATTTGCATGACTTCCGGAAACATTCCGCGATCGGCATCCAGAAAAACCAGGTCGAACGGCCCACTAAGCTGCCGCACAATTTCGACGGCATCGCCTGTATGCAACTCCACACGGTCCAGCAGATTTGCGCGTCGGAGGTTTTCGCTCGCGAGCATATGCTTGTCAGGATTTCGGTCAATGCTGATTAATCGCCCGTCCACCGGAGCGAGCGACCACGCCAGCCAGATCGTGCTATAGGCGTTCGAGGTGCCAACTTCCAGCCCACGCGTTACGCCGCTGGCACGGACCAGAATGCTGATGAGCTGCGCGCTGGCTGGTTCCAAGTTAAGCATCATGCGCGGGCGTTCCGACTCTCGCTCGTCGTTTTCTTTGCCGCGCCGTTCTATTTCTTGCAGCAGTTCGCGGAGCCTCTGTTCCATAGCGGCAGTCACCATTCCCTTTCCGACTATCAAATGCGTCCAAGCAGCAACATACAACCAAGCCTTTTTCTATGACAAGTCTTCTCGCATCTCGGTGCAGTCTTAAGTTTGAAAATTTCTCGAATTTAGGGGGGCCGAGTTTGAACTCGGCCGCTCGGAAAGCATTTAGTCGTGGGCTTCAGCCCCCGAAGCTTCAGGCGTTAAAACCCCATTCAAATCAAGCTTCTTGTTGGGACTGAAGTCCCGACCTCCTAAGGAATCATGACAGGTGAACTTTATGACACGCGTCACGTGCGTTGGTGATTCCGGTCATAGCAGTGCTGGCGGAATTATTGTAAAAAGAAAGTACAAAGTTGGTAGCGGGCGAAAGAGGAGATTTCCATCCCGCACACTCCAACGAAACAACGCGAGCAACAAGCTGGATCGCACCGTCGCACGCGGCGCAAAGCAAAGGTGGCGCGAATAAAACGCGGCCACACGTAAACCAGAGAGCCACAAGGGGGAGGCTGTCCGGTCTCCCTCTTGTGATTGGTAAATGCCAATTATTCACCGTTTCATAAATCCGTTCTCGCGACATGATCTTCTTCCCCACACACCGATTTCATATCAGAATTTCTACCTTTCTTCTTGACTCTGCTCGATGCAGGGCGTAGGTAAGAATCAGACTGCTACATATCCGGATCGAAAATTGGAAGGAAGTACTGGCGAGTTCAATCTTTGCAATTGCATTCGCTTTGGCATGAGAGAAGATTCAAAGATCGTCTCAAGTGGAGTGCCATGAAAAACAAATTGGTGAATCGTTTCGTAGTGCTAGCCGGCATTCTCGCGCTTTGCTCTCCGGTGTTCGCGCACCACGGAGGATCCGACTACGATCTTCAGCATCCCAGAACACTGAAAGGAGCGGTGACCGAGTTCTATTGGTCCAATCCCCATTGTCAGATATTCCTGGACGTGAAAGATGATTCGGGCAAGGTCGTCAACTGGGCAATCGAAACGCTTGCGCCGCCGGTCTTGAAGAGGGCGGGTTGGAGTGCCAGTACCTTGCACCCGGGCGACCAAATCGCGATTACTTTTGTTCCCAGCAAAAGAGGCACGCCGGTTGGAATGCTGCGAAAAGTTGTACTACCAGACGGCACGGAATTAAAGGGTGGCGATTTGGGTGAACAGCCGCAGTAAATGTGAGGCGAGCATTTGCTCGCATTGATTTTGGCTGGTTCGCGACCCGATAAGAATTGCAATTCCAAAATTCCAGGTGGAAGCGGAATGAAAGGGGTAGCGGTATGCGGAAAATATTTTTGGGTGCGGGCATTGGTTTGGCGGTAACTCTCGCTTTCCTCATCGCTGCGCGCGCCCAAACCGATCATTCCGCGGCGGCAAGGGCAAATTCCGGGGCCGCGTCTTTCGATCCGCATGATCTCACGGGAATCTGGAATCCCGCTCCCTTCATGCAGCCTAAAGGCGAAGTGAACCCGCTTGACCTCGGCGGACATCCCGATCCGCTGCCTCCCTTCACTCCCGAAGGCGAAGCAAAGTACAGAGCGAATGCAAAATTCATTGCCGCTGGCGCGGTCCTTGATTGCGATCCATTCGGCACCGCGCGCAATTTTTTCACTCCTCGTCCTTTTGAAGTTCTCTTAACTCGCGACAGGCTCGTGCAGCATTTTGAGTATTACGATAATTGGCGCGAAATCTGGACAGACGGAAGAAAAATTGCCGCGGATGCGGATCCGGAATATATGGGTTATTCCATTGGCCGTTGGGATGGAAACACGTTTGTCGTCGATTCTGCTGATTACAACGGAAAGGCTTTTCTGACGTGGCAGGGATTTCCGATCAGCGAATCCATGCATCAGACGGAACGCTGGCAGCGCACCTCACCGGACACTCTGCAAATCGTCTTCACGTTCGACGATCCGAAAAATTATGCAAAGCCGTGGTCGATCACAGGTTTCTGGAAATTACGGAAGGATTGGGTGCTGGACGCCCATCCCTGCACGCTCTCAGCCATTAAGGAGTATGACGAGCGAATCAACCATGCCGATAAACTTCCCGGCCTGAATTACGGCAAGCCCAAGTAGCACAGGCTTCAGCCTTTTAGTTTTAGTCAAACGAAACCATCAGTTTTACAATCGGAAGCCGCCGCGATACATTCCATAGCGCGCAAGTCACAGCGACAATCGCCATTTTATTTTCCGAAAGGATTTTTGTGAAGAATATTTCCCGAAGGAAATTCACCGCGCTGGCGATTGTCTCCATACTCTGCGCGGTTTGCGCCCTTACGGCGAGAAGCGCCGATGAAATAAAAGTGGTCACCTCCGGCGGCTTCACCGCCGCATATATGGAACTTGTTCCTCAGTATGAAAGCGCCACGCACAATAAACTGTCCACGGAGTTCGGCCCATCGATGGGCACGACACACAACGCGATTCCCGTGCGGCTGGAGCGCGGCGAAAAGATCGACGTCGTGATCATGGCCGCGCCCGCGTTGGACGATCTGATCAAGCAGGGCAAAGTACGCGCCGATGGCCGCAAGGATCTAATAAAATCCTACATTGGCATGGCAGTAAAAGCCGGAGCGCCAAAGCCTGACATCAGCACCGTCGACGCGCTGAAGAAAACTCTGCTCAACGCGAAGTCAATTGCCTATTCCGACAGCGCCAGCGGCGTCTATCTCTCTACCGAGCTTTTTCCGAAACTTGGTATCCTCGACCAGATAAAAAACAAGAGCAAGAAGATTGAAGCCGATCCGGTCGGGGGAGTAGTCGCAACTGGAGAATTTGAAATCGGCTTCCAGCAGATCAGTGAACTGCTGCCGGTAAAAGGTATCGACATCGTAGGTCCGCTTCCCGCTGGCGCGCAAAAAATTACCGTCTTTGCCGCGGGCATTCCCACAACCTCCACGCACCCGGAAGCGGGCAAAGCGCTCATTCAATGGCTCGCATCGCCTGCCGCTTATGCCGCCATTAAGAAAAGCGGCGTCGACCCCGCCAATTCTAAATAGTTGAAAATTGATTCGCAAAGAAATAAGGTCGCCGACAGGTGTTTAACAAGACAGAAACGCTCCCGCAAAAATTTCACCGTACCGAACCAAAAGAATTCATACTTGCTAAGTAGACAGTAAACCCTGTCACCCGTTTCAAGTCCGAAAAATGAAACGCATAGGATGCAAAGGCGGCCAGCCCTTTGTTGCGGAGACTTATGGGCGAGCAGAACGACATTCATTCGCTGATCGAACGGAACGCAGACATATGCCGTCGCCAAATTGCATTGCGAATTTCAATTCCCCGGAGAACGTGATGGAAAGAAAGTTTTGTGTGGCAACCGATCTAATTTCATTTACGGCAGGATTTCCACGATGTTAACCGGTGGCGCGTGGGCCGAAGTCGAAGTTGGCGGCGAACACTTGCGCCTTTTTTCCGAAGATAATGCGCAAGGTATTCAAGCGTCCGTCTATAACGTAAAAACAAAAACCTGGATTGCCCCGTCCGAACCGGTGGACGACATCGAGCAGGGCAAATACCGCACGGAACAACTGGCAAGAGAATATGTAAAGCGCGTCACCAGCCTGGACTTGCCCCCATTGCAATGGAAAGAATCGCGCGCGCGTTAAAGTTTCGCGCGTGGAATATAGTTGCAAAAAGGTTATTTAGTCGCGAGCGAAATCGATATATCCGCTTTGTACATCGGTGCGAATCAGTTTGACGCGCAGCTTGTCACCGACATCGACTCCCTGTTGCCCCTGCGCCAGTAAGCCCTCGATTGCAGGCTTCAATACGCGCACGAACGTTCCGTGCGCGTTCACTCCCGTAACGATTGCATCGAAGACTTCACCGATTCGGTTGCTCATCGCGACTGCCGCGATCCGCTTTGACATTTCCCGTTCCACCTTTCGCGCCGCATCTTCTTTCCGCGTGCAATTCAGCGCGACCGCAGCCAGATCCATGTCCGTATACGGAGCAGGTTTGGCTGTGAGCACAGCTTTGATCAGACGTTGCGTGATCAAGTCCGCAAAGCGCCGGTTCGGCGCGGTGGAATGCGTGTAGTCCTGAACGGCGAGGCCGAAGTGCCCTTGCTGCGGGTCTCCCGGCCGCTCCAGAACGTATTCGCCAGGTCCCATTAATTTGATGACCGCCAACGACAGGTCCGCAAAATGATCCGGATCGGCGGCCTTACGCTGAATCAGAAAATCGTTGAGCGCTTTGGAATCCGCAACAGCGGGAAGTTTTCCGCCCAATTTCGCCGCGAGTTCCACAATCCTCGGCCAGCGCTCCGGCGTTTTTACCACGCGGCGGATCGAGGAAACTTTATTGCTGTCGAGCATACGAGCGACGACTTCGTTCGCGGCAATCATGAAATCTTCGATCAGCTCGGTCGCGCGATTTTTTTCCTGCCTTTCCACGCCCACAATTTTTTCGTTCAGCATCAAGGGACGAACTTCAATCGTCTCGATGTTCAATGCCCCATGGCGGTACCGCTCATTCTTCAGAACCTGCGCCGCCTCATCCTGCAGCTTCAGTTGAGCCTGCAATTCTTGTGAAGCGGCAACTTTCTCCGGCGCCGCACTCAGATTCTCAAGCCATGCGCCTACGGCGCTATACGTCAGTTGCGCTTTATTCCGTACAAGAGCCTGATAAACGCTGCCGGAGTGGACCGTTCCGTCAGGGCCCACGACAAACTCGATCACGATACTCAACTTGTCTCCGGCTTCGAGTAGCGAGCTTGCATCCGTCGAAAGCTCCTCCGGCAGCATGGGAAAATTTTTGACGCCCGTATATACAGTTGTCGTTTCTTTTCCGGCGTGCAAGTCGATGGCCGTGTTCTTTGGAACAAACGCATCCACGTCCGCAATACCCACAAGGACCTTCGTCTCGCCATTCGGCAATCGTTCTGCGACTTCGATCTGATCGAGATCCCGCGAAGTATCGTTGTCGATCGAGGACCACAGCAGATTACGGAGATCGCGAATATTCGTGCCCGGCACAACTTGCGGAGGATGCGCTTTCAGGTCCGCCAATTGCGCCTGAACCTGCGGGGGAAATTCAGGCTCGAAGCCGTTCGCTAACATGGCTTGACGGGCCATCGTTTGCAGATCCGTGTGTCGAATCGCATTGGTATTCAAAGTTGTGCTCAAGGCTCGGCCTCCGGGGCGTAATGCATCGCCATTCCAATTCAATAGATAAATTCGTCGTCGAATCTTCGGGGCAGCATGGTAGGCAATTGCATGCCATTAGCCAAGAACAATTGCAGATCGTTTTGTGGTTTCGATAAGGAGAAAACCGTGAAAAACTGAACATGAAAGATTTTTGGATTATTCCACGCTACGAGCGAAAGCTGAAAGAGATCGCAAGTCATTTCGAAATTGCGCAAAAGAAATATCTCTATTTGGGCAAATATTAAAAACTTTTTGTTCGCTCGCGTAATCCTGGAGAGGCAAACACGTTGTGCCGCGCTTTACTCTGGACCACTATTCGGGCAAGCCATGGTTGGAATATCCGGCTGATACGCAAAGTACTGTGCGTCAAATTGACCGTTGTCGCTTCGGAAACCAACAGGGCCATTGAAAGTAAATGCTGAGGCGGGCAATTCTGCTTCCCATGCCAACTGTCCGTCAATGTTGACGGTAAGTTGCGTCCCGACAATCTCTGCACGCATGGAATGGGCGCTGCCGATCTTCGGTGCAGCGATTGAAATTGATTTCTCCGGAGTAACGTTTTGGTAGCCGTGATTCTGGCATTCGGCGAAAGTATGTTGCCCGGGATTATTTTTAATCGAAATGACGATCTGGGACACGGGCACGATCCGCCAGATCGCATAAACGAGGTTGCATCCATCTTCCGCACGCAGCTTCAGGCCAATTTGCGTACGCACCGTGCCTGATTCTAGTGGTACCAGTACGGAGGTCGGCCCTAAATAACGAAAAGACAATTCGGCCGTCTGCGGTGTTGCGAAACCGAGAACTGCACGAGCACGAGGATCTTGAATAACGAAGTTCCCGGGGGAAGGTTCCGTTACGCGTCCTTCTGTAACGCAAAAATCCCGAAGCACAATTTGCCGCCAAGTTTCGGTAGTACTTGGGACAGGAGCCAAGGAGAGCACGGCTAACCCCAACATTAACAGATAGTTATTCATTACCTTCCTTACCTCGCTGTTCCATTTTGAAATCGGCCGATTTTTTTTTGCGGACGCCGGCACGCTATCGTTCAGTGAGCAATCCCTGCACCGACACTCGTTATCTCAATTTAAGTGGCTTATAGATTGCGGGGTAACTGTACGGAGGGTCAGTTATAGGCCAGTTGCACGGGCGAGAAGCACGGTACTGCTTCCATTTAATGATGAAGCACTGCAAATAAATTCCCACTTTGATGCGGAATTCCAAATAGGAATCCGAATGAGAGACCCAGGCGACAGTCCAGCTGCGATAAAAATGAGAGAAGCTTGATTTCACGCGATCTTTAAACAAGTGTGTGTGTTAGATTATGTGAAAGATTTTTTCGAATGCAGAGGTCTGTAGAAACAAGGTAATGGTAACCGAAGTAACTCGGGTAAAGACTCTAAGGGATTCCCCCCTTTTTGACCTTTTCACCGTTGTGGTAAATTCTTTTCGGTCATGCAGGTCACTCAGGTCCCCTGTAATGTTGGTTCGCATTCATTCCGATTCCAGCCGGAAAATTGCAAATCTAAAATTCACGTTCAGCGCAATTTCGAGTCTGGAGGAGACATTGTCCACGTCCCAAACGATTGAGGCCCGCACTTCAGCCAATAATTCCATCATTCGCCAACCGGTCATTCATGGAGTCACTTACCCGCCCGTAAGACCATTCCGCCGGCCGCTTTTCGCAAATGTAGCGGCATCATTATTAGTTCCTGTTTACAGACTTATTAGTTTAGTAATTCTAACGGCCATATTATTTGGGTTGGCATCGTACTTATTTCTAACCGTCTTTTATTTTCTAAACCAAAGTTGGATCGCGCCGCGAATTATTTCTCCAACGGATGCGCAGGTGCTGCAGCTGAACGGGCAACTCTCCCAAGGCACGCTGGTGCGTGAACAATTAGCAGCGCAAAGAATCGATTTACTGGTGAAGCTGCGCGATGCCACGCGCAAAATGACGGATAGCAATCAGTTTCAGAAGGACGTGAAGCAGACGGCGAAACAAGTGGTGAATGATAATCTTAATAAACTGGCCAGCGTGCAGGATGTGGACCGTTCGTTCAAATCCGAAGCTCCGGATATTCTTGAGTCCGACAAATCGTTTGCGGCTAACGCGCTTGCGGAGGCGGATAAGCTTTATAAAGCGCACCTCATCAGCGAGGACGAATGGATCAGCCGGAAGACTCAGCTTGCTCAGCTTGGAGTATCCGCTCTCTCGCTAAAGCGCAGCTCTGCGGAACTGGAAGGCGAGAAGAATGTTTTGCGGCGCGAGATCGATTCGTACAGCTCGCTTGTTGATCCCGGTACCAGCAAGGACGGCTTAAATTCCGACGTGCTTCAAGCAAAACGGCAGTTAAACAGTTCTCAGATGGATGAAGCCAACGCGAAGGATTTGTCTGACGCGTTGTATCAAGAGCTGTCCATGACGGATGACGCGATCGCCCGCCAAGACCGTCTGCTCCTCAGTATTCACAATATTCCCTACTTAAAAGCTGCGGAACAAAAACTTACGGTCGCATTTGTGCCGTACGCCAATGCGGGCAGGGCCAGTCCTGGTACTCCGATATATGGATGCTCTCTGGCAGTTTTATTTTGCCGGCAGGTTGGGCGGGTCGAAGAAGCCCTCGACGGCGAAGTGAACGACAAGCATCCATTCTTCAATAAGGACCTGCGCGGTTTACTCGTGCGGGCTAATATCAATAATTCCAAATGGGATCGTTCGCAGGTTCTCTTCTTGGGTAAGGCTCCACTGTTTTTCTAGCGTTGAGAGAGGCCAAGAGAAAATATGAATAGATGCTTTTTTACGGTCTGCATCTTGTTTGGTCTGACGCTGCCTGTTTTGGCTCAGACCAAAACTAATTTTGAGCGTCCCGAAGGCGTCATCTCGCCTTATTTGAACCCACCAGCAGCAGTCGATTACTGCAAATTTGTCTCGGGCGTCGCAACGTCTCAAGCGGATATCCTGAAGAGCCCAGTGCTGTTCGCATCGCTGGGCAGCGCTTCGGCGGAAATTCTCCCGTCAGCGCTGTCCTCCACCACATCTGTAGCCAACCGCACCCGTTTTTTTGGCGGCGCGAGCTACAGCATCGGAAATGTGGAGCGCGGCCAGGCCTTGAAGCATGAGGCGAAGGCGGACTGCGAGCAGTACGAGATTACCGCGGGTTTGGAAGCCTTTCTCCAGGAAAACTGGGAAGCGCTCACCTCAAACGCGTTAGACGCCCGCGCGCAAGTGTTGCGTGATGCATTGGTACAATCGAAGGACATTCTGGGTCGCTCACAAAAACTGCTTGAGGCCCACGTGGCAACATCGCAGGAATATCACGCGATGCAACTACGAAATGACGAATTACTGCAGATTCTCGAACAAACCGATAGCGACATGGGAAAAGCAGCCAAGAGTGAATCCTTAGCCATGTTGCCGCTGCACGAGATGTTGAAAAAGCAACAGGATTTGCTGACGCGCCAGGAGATTGAGCAGGGCCGATCCCGCGAAGCCGGAACATGGGACATCAGTGCAACCGCGGGCGCGCAACGAATCATCAATGCAGGCCAATCGAGTCCCTATTTTGCCTCTATCACGCTGAGCGTAAACCCGGGCCGTTTATGGCAGACGGGCGCCGAACGCCGCGCGACAGAAGGCTTTCATCGCTGGATTCAAGAAGATCCAACTGGCCCGTCGGTGCGCACCTATATGCTCATCAATCATTTTCTCGCGATCCAAACCGCCGAGACAAAACGACTCCTGGAGACCGAGACATTGATGTCGGATCTCGAGCAACGTTTGGAGTCCGTGCGCGCTATAGATAACGATAAGGTGCAATCGTACTCAGACTATGTCTGGTTCGATTACATTAAAATCAAAGCGGAACACGCTTATCTCGTCGCCCATTTAAAAGACCTGGCAGCGGTTGCGGGAAAGCCACAGTCATGATTTCTGTTTCGCGTTGCGCTATTGTCTTTTTTTTGTCCCTCTGGGGGACCAATCTCATGTCTTCAGGTGTCTCGTCAAATAATCCTCTCGATCAGTTCTGCATTACGGAAGGCCATATCGCCCGCGCAGAAGGTCCGTGGATGAACGTCGATTCAACCAAGATGCGAGCCGTGCTCGGCTTCGCTGGCAAGCCCGAGGCGGAACTGAAGTTTCGCTATCTCGGAGAGACCGAGGATCGTTCTCGACTCTTGTCCGGCGGCGAACGCACTCAAATCGGACTGAAACTCAAGGCGCAGGATGATTGCAACGTGCTATACGTCATGTGGCGAATCAATCCGGTTTCAAGCCTGGTTATGCAAGTCAAGAGCAATCCAGGCCAACACCGTCACGCGGAGTGTGGAAATTCAGGTTATACGAACATAAAGGGCAAGTTTACGGGACCAGTGCCGAAAATCGTGGAGGGCAGCGAGCATTCGCTTCACGCCGTGCTGAATGGCTCCACTCTTTCGGTGGATGTCGATGGCGCGCCCACATGGGAAGGAAATGTAGGGGACGATGTTTCACATTTTGATGGACCTGTAGGATTACGTTCGGACAACGCGCGATTTGATTTCCAGTTCAACGCGCGCCCGGCGAACGGCGCTTTTGCCTGCGACAAGAATCGGACGGAGTGAATTTTTGCTCATACTGACTGCATCGGTGTTCGTGTTCCTGGTTTTTTTTAATCGGTACATCCTGGGGAATTTCCTGCGCCGAGTCCGTCCGAAAAGTTTTGAAGTGCCGCCTTCCTCGTTTGAACCCCAGGTTACGGTCATTGTCCCGATGTATAACGAAGGCCGGGCCATCTCGCAAACCGTACTCAGCATTCTCAATCAGAATTATCCCGCGGAGAAGCTGCAGCTAATTGTCGTCGATGATTACTCCGCCGATGATAGTCTGCGATGGGTTTGCACGGCAGCCCAACACTCCCCCGATCGCGTGACCATTTTGAAAAATGATAGGAACGTTGGCAAGAGGCTCAGCATTCTGAACGCCGTGCGCAGAACTTCCGACGAGATTATTGTCTCCGTGGATTCAGACGTAGTGCTCGATCCGGATGCCATCGGCTCGCTGATGAAAGGTTTCAGCGACCCAGCCATTGGCGCAGTCGGAGGCCGCGTCCGCGTGCGCAACGCCTCACTCAATTGGTTAACTTGCCTGCAGACAATTAAATATTATTTCGCTTACGAATATTTCAAGAACATCGAGCTGGCCTACCACTCGGTTCTCTGCCTCTCGGGCTGCCTCACCGCATTCCGCCGGTCGATTCTGGTGGAATTGGAACCAGTGCTCGAAAACCGCAATGTTCTTGGTGTTCCGATTAAGTATGGCGAAGATCGATTTCTGACCAGGCAAGTCATCAAAGCGGGCTACGAAACTTTTATGACGCACGAAGCGATTTGCTGGACGCTCGTGCCGAACACGTTCCGGAAATATTGGTCGCAACAGTTGCGCT
>DATHNC010000159.1:0-15749 GCA_035486415.1 Saccharimonadales bacterium (SeqCode) | reverse complement strand
GCGGGCTGGCGACGATTGGGATTACGGACTACGCGCAGCATGAATTGGGCGACGTGGTCTTCGTGGAACTGCCGAAGCCGGGCGCGAAAATCGAGGCGGGAAAATCGTTTGGCACGGTGGAATCGGTCAAAGCTGTCAGCGAAATTTATGCGCCGGCAGCGGGCGAAGTGATCGAAGCGAACGGCGAACTGCACAACACGCCGGAGAAAATCAATACCGATCCGCATGGCGCGGCGTGGTTGATCAAAGTGCGGCTTACAAATGCAGCGGAACTTAGCGGCTTGATGGACGCGCCTGCTTACGAGGCCTATATTGCGGCCAAGGGTCAGGAAGCCTCGGCCTGATGCGCTACCTCCCGAAGAGCCCCGCCGAGCGGCAGGAAATGCTTGCCGCCATCGGCGCAAAATCCATCGACGAATTATTTTCCAGCATTCCTGAACGCTTTCGCCTTCGCAAAGCGCTGAACATTCCCGGACCGTATTCGGAAGCCGAAGTCATCCAGTATTTCAAGGACCGCGCCGCGGAGAATTCGAACGGGTACACGAGCTTCCTCGGAGCGGGCGTCTACAATCATTTGCGTTCGGTGGTTACCGATGCGCTCATTCAGCGCGGTGAATTCCTCACGTCCTATACGCCCTATCAAGCGGAAATCAGCCAGGGCACTTTGCAGGCAATTTTTGAATTTCAGACGCTGATGTGCCAGCTCACCGGTATGGAAGTCGCCAATGCATCCATGTGGGACGGTTCAACCGCCACCACCGAAGCTGTGCTGATGGCTGAGCGACTGACCGGACGGCATCGCGTGGTCGTCGCTCGCTCGTTGCACCCGGAATATCGACAGGTGCTGGAAACCTACACGCGCAATCTTGGATTGCGGATCGACGAAATCGGATTCACGAGCACTGGACAGGTGGACGCGGCTCGCATCGAGAACGCGCTCACCAGTGAAACAGCCGCCGTGGTCGTGCAATCGCCCAATTTTTTTGGCGTTCTCGAACAGATGCCGAGCCTCGCGGCTCTCGCGCACTCGAAGGGCGCGCTACTCGTCGTGTCCATTGCCGAAGGCGTATCGCTCGGTGCTGTGCGTCCGCCCGCTGAAGCGGACATCGTGGCCATGGAGGGGCAAAGCTTTGGACTCGCCCCCAGTTACGGCGGACCCTACGCAGGCGTGATCGCCACGCGCGACAAATTCGTCCGGCAGATGCCAGGCCGCCTTGCGGGCGAGACGCTCGACAGCAACGGGAAGCGCGGCTACGTGCTTACACTCGCCACTCGCGAACAGCACATTCGCCGCGAGAAAGCCACGTCAAACATCTGTACGAACCAGGCTCTGTGCGCGTTGGCCGTAAACATTCACCTGTGCCTGCTGGGCAAGGAAGGCCTGAAAGAACTGGCCGCGCAAAACCTGGCCAAAGCGCGCTTCGCTCTCGATGAGCTGGAAAAAATTCGTGGCGTGCGCCGGGCCTTTACCGGGCCTTTCTTCAACGAATTCGTGGTCGAGTTTCCGCGCTCCGTAAAAATGGTGAACGCGGAATTGCTGAAGCACAAAATTATCGGCCCGCTGCCCGTGGGCAGCTATTTCTCGGATCTGACCAAGCGCGCACTGTTCTGCGTCACGGAAACTATTTCGCGCGCCGAAATCGAACGCATGGCCGAAGCCATCCGCGAAATTTTGTCAAAGCCGATCTAGTGGCCCCGGCGTCTCGCCGGCGCCACAAAATCTGCAATTCTTAATAAGTGGTTAGCTTGCCACCGATTTGATTTGTAGCGCCCGCCCTCAGGCGGGCACTCCGGGATCGAAAAAGCCAGTGCCCGCCTGAAGGCGGGCGCTACACAAAACAAATATGAAAACCGAAGAAATAAAATTGACGGATCGCATCAAGACCGTGGGACGCCACATCACTCGCAACGAGGGCCTCATCTTCGAGGAATCCGCGCCAGGCAAGCGCGCGTTTGAACTTCCTCCCCTCGACGTGCCAGCCGTGGACTTGCGCACCGTACTGGGCTCGGACTTCGTTCGCGAAAGCATCGATGACTTTCCGGAAGTCAGCGAAATCGAAGTGGTTCGCCACTTCACGCGCCTTTCCACCTGGAATTATGCGATTGACCTCGGCATGTATCCGCTCGGCTCCTGCACCATGAAATACAATCCGCGCGTAAATGAATTTGTCGCCCGCCTCGAAGGCATCGCGACCGAGCATCCGTACCAGCCGCAGGAGCTTTCGCAAGGCTGCCTGAAAATTTTGCAGCTGCTCTTGAATTGCCTCGCGGAAATTACCGGTATGGATTCGGGCACGCTGGAGCCCGCGGCAGGCGCGCAAGGCGAACTCACCGGATTGCTCTTGATTCGCGCGTATCTTGAAGACACGCAGGGCCACCCGCGCAAAATCGTTCTGATCCCTGACTCCGCGCACGGCACAAATCCTGCGACTGCCGTGATCGCTGGATACGACGTGCAGAATGTGCCCTCCGATGAACGCGGCCAAATCGATATTGCCCGCCTGAAAGAAATTGTGAATGGCGATGTGGCCGCCATGATGGTTACAAACCCTTCAACGCTCGGAGTGTTTGAGCAAAACATCGCGGAAGCCGCGCATATATTGCATGAGCACGGCGCGCTCCTGTACATGGACGGCGCGAACATGAACGCGCTGGCGGGCGTCGCACGGCCCGGCGATTTCGGTGTCGACGTGATGCACCTCAACCTGCACAAAACGTTTTCGACTCCTCACGGCGGCGGCGGTCCGGGCGCCGGACCCGTGATGGTCAAAAAACTTCTTGAACCGTATCTTCCGATTCCTGTACTCGCGGAAAAAAATGGTCAACTGACCCTAGAAAATCACAAATTAAAAACCATAGGTAGAGTGCGGGCGTTCGGAGGAAATTTTGGAGTGCTCGTTCGCGCGCTGGCTTACACGCTTGCGTATGGCCCGGGAATTCGCCAGGCCACGGAAGACGCCGTGCTCAACGCAAATTATATTCGGAAGAAGCTGGAAGATGTGTTCGATCTGCCCTTCAACTCGCCTTCCATGCACGAAGTCGTCTTCAGCGATGCGCGCCAGAAAAAAAATGGCGTCAACACCATGGACATCGCCAAGCGCTTGATCGACTACGGTTTCCATCCCTACACCACAGCATTTCCGCTGATTGTCCCCGGCGCGATGATGATTGAGCCCACGGAATCGGAATCGAAGCAGGAGTGCGATTTATTCGTCGAAGCGATGCGCTCCATTGCCGATGAAGCTGCAAATGATCCCGAAATGGTTAAACACGCGCCGCATACCACCAAGGTCGGCCGTCTGGATGAAGTCGCCGCCGCAAGAAAACCCGTGCTGCGCTGGAAGCCAAAAACTCAATCCGCATAATTTAGGTGGGGCGGGCCTCCAACCATCTGGTTTTTCTTTTTCCCAAGAAAACCAAAGGCGAAGCCCGCACCGTTGACCCCTCACCTACTCGTCAAAAGTGGTTCCAGTTCCGCCGAAGAAATTCTGATTTTTTCCTCTTCCGATGAACTTGCAACCGCTCGCATTGCGGCCGTGCGCGCCTGGCGCCGCGGATTCGCATTTGATGAAAGAAAAGCATTCTGCCCTTCGCGATGAAACGCAATGCACTGGTCAAAATCATCCCAATCCGCCATCACCATATCTCCGAATCGTATTTGGTCAGTTGCCAACAGGTTAGCCAATGGATGGACAACAAACTTTTCAATCGCGCGTTTCAGATGCCGCGCGCCGTACTTGATGTCCGTGCCTTCTCGCAGCAGAAATCTTCTTGCTTCCGGCGTGGCGCGGAACAAGAACTGCCCGCGGCCGCTGTCCATAACACGTTTTTGCACCATGTCCAATTCGATTTCCAGAATTTTCTCCAGTTGTTCCTCTCGCAGCGGGTGAAACACCACCACCTTATCCAGACGATTCATGAACTCCGGTGAAAATTTCTTCTTCGCCGCTTCCTGCGCTGTTTTCTCCACTTTGAGATTCAACTTTTCTTCCAGCTTGTCCTTTGGCTGCACAAACCCCATGCCGCCCGTCATTAATTCGCTGATCTCACCGCCGCCCAGATTCGAGGTCAGAAAAATCATCGTCTGCGACAAGTCCACGCGCCGGTTATCTCCGAGCGTCAGAGTGGCTTTATCCAGAATGCCTAGCAGCAATTGCCAAAGCGAATCCGAGGCTTTCTCAATTTCGTCAAAAAGCAGAAAACTCAATTTCAGTTTGTCCGTATGGTGTTGCGCCAGCGATTCCTGGGTGATCAGCGGATGCGTCTCGCGATGTCCCAGATATCCTGGAGGCGATCCAACCAGCTTTGCGATTTCGTGCGAATGCTGAAATTCCGCGCAGTCCACCTTGATCACCGCGCGCGGGTTGCCAAATAAAATTTCCGCCGCCGCTTCCACAATGCGCGTCTTTCCCGATCCTGTGGGGCCAAGGAATAAAGCGTTTGCCACAGGCCGTCCCGGCGAGCACATCCCGGCGCGATAAACCTGGTACGCATCCGTGAGAGCGCGAATGCCATCCTCTTGACCAACAATCCGCCGCCTCATTGCGGTTTCAAACTCTTCGGACTCAAAACTATGGCGGTTCGGATCGAGCTTCATTTTTCCAGGCCTCATAAATCCCCCCGTTTTCATTCAGTCGCCGGTGGTGAATTTGTCGTCCACCTGTATAGGCTTATCGCAACCGCAATACCAAACGACCCGCAAAACGCGACCCCAAGTAAGTTGCAGAATATAGGGCGATTACTAACTTGCTAAATTGCGACAGGCTGAATTTGACGACGAAATATTCTTTTTGATGTTTCAGCGAGGCACACCTTCCGTCGCTTTGAAACTAGGGGACAATCTGCAAATTCTATTCATGCGTCTGGAGACAAAAAATTAGGGCGGCCATTTATCCTGGCCGCCCTGGTGAAACTCAATTCCATCTAAAGTCGGAAAACTTCTATTGCGGATCTACCTTCTTCCGGCTGGATGCTACCGGAGGGGGAGCGCCCGTTGGCAGCGCTGCGGGCGCCTTCGCCTCGCGAACGATAATCTGCGCCGGAGCTTCGATCACTTTTCCTCCCGTCGCTCTGGCTAGTTGTGCAGCCGCGCCACGGGTAGCCTTGGCTGGCGTGGGCACGACCGCGCCTTCGCCTTCTTTTTGGAAGGTCAAGTGTTCGGAGTTGCCATCCCAATCGACGACCAGCATGTCTCCGAAATGAATCTGCTCGGTTGCCAGCAGGTTTGCCAGCGGGTACACCACAAATTTCTCGATCGCCCGCTTCAAATGCCGCGCGCCATACTTGATGTCCGTTCCCTCTTGCAGCAGGAATCTCCTTGCCGCTGAGGTCGCACGGAACAGGAACTGCCCGCGCCCTGTATCCAGAACACGTTGCTGCACCATGCCCAGCTCGATTTCCAGAATCTGCTCCAGCTGTTCGTGTCGCAGAGGGTGAAACACCACCACCTTGTCCAGGCGGTTCATGAACTCCGGCGAAAACTTCTTCTTCGCCGCTTCTTGCGCCGTCCGCTCCACTTTCTGGTCCAGCTTTTCTTCAAGTTTATCTGTCGGCTGCACGAATCCCATGCCGCCGGTCATCAGTTCCGTGATCTCTCCGCCACCCAGGTTGGAGGTGAGAAAAATCATGGTCTGTGACAGGTCCACGCGCCGGTTATCTCCCAGCGTCAGCGTGGCCTTGTCCAGAATGCCCAGCAGCAATTGCCACAGGGCATCCGACGCCTTTTCGATCTCGTCGAACAGGAGGAAGCTCAGCTTCAAGTCCTCCTTATGGTATTGCGCCAGCGCTTCCTGTGTGATCAGCGGATGGGTCTCGCGGTGCCCCAGATAACCTGGAGGCGAACCGATCAGCTTCGCGATTTCGTGCGAGTGTTGGAACTCCGCGCAGTCCACCTTGATTACGGCGCGCGGGTCCCCAAACAGAATCTCGGCCGCCGCTTCCACGATGCGCGTCTTCCCTGAGCCCGTAGGTCCCAGAAACAGCAGGTTCCCTACTGGACGTCCGGTTGAGCTCATCCCGGCGCAAAAGACCTGATACAGGTCTACGAGCGCGCGGACTCCCTCTTCCTGGCCGACAACCTTATTTCTAAGAGCGGCCTGAAATTCCTGTGACTCCACGCTTCTCAGTGTGGGGTCCAAAGGTTGATGTGACGAGCGGCTGCTAGTCATTGCCCTTCTCTCCTACCGGAACTTCCGGTCTCTAAGCACGCCCCTGTACGGGGCGCGATCAAACTGGTCGAGTTTGACTCCTACGGTGGAGTGCAGCAGACGGAGCTGCGTGATAATTTCCTGTCCTGCTTCAGGTGCGAGTGATACGTCAAGTAATGGCGGAAACAAGTCCGCGAGGTCGAGGTTGAGAGTGCGCAGCGATGAAACGAGCTTTTGAACTTGATTTGATTTCGGGTCGTATAACTCGATACTATTATTGACTTGTTGACGCAATTCAGTCCAATCCACTTCTACCGATGGATACGTCCGGGTCACCTGCTTCACAACGTCGTCCGTGATTCGCGGTCGTTCCCCGAGCTTGGCCAGGTGCAACTGCTTGACCCGGTCGCCCTCGCGGACGTTATGAACCAGGTAAAACGTGTTCCCTTTTCTCCGAAGAAAAGCCATGATCGCTCCCAGGAACCAAGATCGAGTTCGTAGTGTAAGATTCTTCCACTACGCATGTCAATTCAGATATCGGATTCTTCGGAAAGTTGCCTCGTATCAGTAACTCCCTTTTCCTGTCCTTTCGGACAGGATGTTTTTACCGGCACGTTCCTTACTTTCCCTTACTTTCAATCATCGGCAAATTTTGAAATTTTCTTATTGGTCTCCAACTACAGCACCCAATCTCTCCAATCCATTAGATGCTTAATATCTCCATAACGATATCCAGCTTCGCGCAAGACACAAATTCCACGCAATAGATCAGGAGATTCATCGCGCTGGTCCTATCGAACTAGTACGTTTAGAATGCAGTATGCGAAAAGCGAATTCGATGAATTGGAATTCCGTATACGCAATGGTGAAGAAAATTCCGCGCGGCCGCGTGATGACCTACGGCCAGCTGGCGAAAGCCCTGCGCCTCTCCGGCGGCGCACGCACCGCGGGACGCGCGATGGCTGCGTGCCCAAGCGGGGCAGGCGTGCCGTGGCATCGCGTCGTTGGCGCGGGCGGCAAGCTGCTCATCCGCGAGCCGCATGCTTCTCTGCAGTGCAAGTTGCTGGAAAGCGAAGAGCTTGCCTTGGCCGAAAAACGGATTCTGAATTTTAAGGATCATGTCTGGGATCTGAAGAAAACTCAGCGTCGCAAATAACCTCAAGTCGAGCAACAAATTCAGAAATTCCTTCACTCAAAATAGCGCTCACATTATTTTTAGCGGAACGTCTAATCAAGTGAGGGTCGCCACGCAGTGTGTGACCCTTTTGGATGTGATTGGACCTCAAGCCCACCCAGGAACCTTCATCCGAGTCGGAGAAGGAGCTCAATTCAATGTCAATTTATAGAACCACCCTGAATCTTGGTCTTGCCGTCATTGTTTTTCTAACTTTACCTTTGCTCGCATCTGCCAGGCCCAAGACCACTAATCCAGAACCGGAGAAGAAATCGATAAAGCTATTCGATCCGGCTATTGTGGACGGAAAGACGCTGGCCCCAGGAACCTATGAAATCGTCATCGCGGACAAAAAGGCAAGCTTCGAACTACATGGTCAAACCATAGTCACCGCGCCCTGCGATTGGAAAATGATGGAACACAAGTCTCCCTATAACAGTGCAACACTTTCAGGTAGTAAGGTCCTGCAGGAAATTCAGTTTCAAGGAAGCAACGAGGCCCTTGAAATTATGTAGTTTTCGGAAGAACGGATTCTGGCGGGGCGGCACTGGCTTTTATCAAGCAACCCTCACAAGGGACCTCTTGAATTCTGCCGTCCCGGCCTATTCCTTAATATGTTTGGGAAACTCCTCTAAATGGGCCTCGCCACCCAACTCCCGCCAGTTCGCACCCGCCGCGCAGATTGTGTTATAGATAAGGGCTCATGCTAACCGGTGCAACCATAGAAGTTGTGAATTTGATGAAGCGGTACGGCTCGGTAGAGGCGTTGCGCGGCGTAAGCTTTGCCGTAAATGAAGGCGAAGTTTTTGGGCTCCTGGGGCCGAATGGCGCCGGAAAAACGAGCACGGTGGAAATCCTTGAAGGCCTGCGCACTCCAGATAGCGGCAGCGTCAGCGTTTGCGGCCTTGATCCGCAGACCAGCGGCGCCGAATACAAGTACATCATGGGTGCAGCCCTGCAGGCCACGGCCCTGCCGGATAAGATGCGCGTAGCGGAGGCCCTCGATCTGTTCGGCAGCTTTTATCCCAAACGGCGCGGCACAGAGGAACTATTAGGCCGCTTCGGCCTCGTCGAAAAGCGCTCTGCTTTTTACTCCCAGCTTTCCGGCGGGCAAAAACAGCGTCTGGCGCTGGCCATGGCCCTGGTCAATGATCCACAAGTAGTCTTCCTTGACGAGCCGACTGCGGGGCTTGACCCGCAAGTGCGCCGCGAAATCTACGACATCATCGAAGAACTGAAAAAGGAAAAGAAAACGATCCTGATCACCACGCATTACATCGAGGAAGCGGAGAAACTCTGCGACCGCGTCGCCATCGTGGATCACGGACAAGTCATCGCCCTCGGATCGCCGCGTGAACTGAAGCAGCGATCGGGGTCCGTCACGCGCATTACTGTGCGCATGACCAAGCCGGAAACCAATGGCGCGCTCGGCAAGCTCGAAGGCGTAACTGAGTGCCGCGCCGAAGCCGACGATTATTTGCTGTACTCGACTCGCGTGCCGCGCACCATCGTGGCCCTCGTGAAGCATCTTGAAGAACAAAACAACGAATTAGTGAGCCTCGAAATCTCCGCGCCCTCGCTCGAAGATATTTTCCTCGAGTTGACGGGTAGAAGGTTACGCGATTGAGCCAAGTCCTGAGTCACACCTGGGCACTTACCGTGAGCCGGATGCGTCTCGCCATGCGCAATCGCGCGTTTCTGTTTTTCAGCTTGATCATGCCCATCGCATTCCTGTTTATTTACGCAGGCATTTTCGGCCGTGGCCGAACCCAGGCAGTTCCCTATTTACTGGCGGAAGTTCTCGCCCTGACAGTAATGGGCAGTTTCTGGGGCCTGAGCGTGCAACTTGTGACGTTTCGCGAGCAAGGCATTCTGCGCAGATTTCGTGTAACGCCTGTCGGAGCTAGCGCCATGCTCGCATCCAGCCTGGTTTCCAATTACTTTTTGACGCTTCCCACCATCGCTGTTGAATTCTTTTTGTCGCGGTCCGTATTCCACATGGCGGGATTGGGCAATCTGCTCTCGATTTTTGTTCTGGTGACCATCGGAACCGTAACCTTTGCTTCACTCGGCCTGATCGTGGCGAGCGTCACCAACACTATGCAGGAAACTCAAATCATCAATCAGATCATCTGGTTTGTCTTCCTTTTCATTTCAGGCGCTACGATTCCCTTTCCCATGCTGCCCAGCATGGTGCAGGCCGTTGCGGTTTTCCTTCCTGCTACATACCTCGTCAGCGGCCTGCAGCGCGCCATGATCGACCATACGAATCTCCCGAATCTAGGAATGTACCTGGCATCGCTCGGCGGATGCGCCCTGATCGCTTTCGTAATTTCCGCGCAGCTTTTCCGCTGGGAACCGGAATCCAAAGCTCCACGCCAAGCCAAACTGTGGGCCGCCGCAGCTGTAATTCCCTTCCTTCTGCTCGGCGTCTGGGAAACGGTAAACGGCGACTTGCGCGTCCACGCCATGAAAAATCTTCAGTCCATTCGCGAACCCTATTCCATCGAACGCATCGACCACTAATGTTTTTGTATCGCCAGCGTCTCGCTGGCAGATTTGCGGTTTCATTTCACTAAAAACCTGCCGGCGAGACGCCGGCGCTACAAAATCTTCACCAACCAAATTGGCATTGCAGCATCGCAATTCGCGGCATTGCTGGAAACCGATGCCGCGAACCGCTATGGTATAATTTCGCTTGTAACCTGCATTGCAGCACAATTCCTGCATTCGATTGCAGCCTGGAGAATTACGATGCCGATGAAGCCGACGGAAAAGATATGGCACAACGGAAAGCTGATCAAATGGGATGACGCGAAAATTCACGTACTTTCCCATGTCGTCAGCTATGCCTCGGCGGTCTTCGAAGGCTTGCGCTGCTACGAAACAAAGAGTGGCCCGGCGATCTTCCGCGTGCGCGAACACATGCAGCGCATGATCAATTCCGGAAAAATTTACCGGCTCGACCTGCCCTATACGGCCGAAGAACTTTCCAACGCTGCCGCGGAAGTTGTCCGCGTGAACAAGCTGAACTCCTGCTACATCCGCCCCATCGCGCTGCGTGGATACGGCGACATCGGCGTGGGCGGCATGGCCGTTCCCATCGAAGTCTACATGGCGTGCTGGGAGTGGGGACGCTACCTCGGCCCGGAAGCGATCGAAAATGGAGTGGACGTTTGCGTCAGCTCCTGGAACCGCATGGCGCCTAATACGCTGCCGAGCATGGCCAAGGCTGCCGCGAATTACATGAATTCGCAGCTCATTCACATGGAAGCGCACGCCAACGGCTACTCCGAGGGCATTGCGCTCGACACGAACGGCTATGTAAGTGAAGGCTCGGGCGAAAACATTTTCCTCGCCCAGGACGGCGTGCTGTACACGCCCCCCGCGGGCTCCAGCGTTTTGCCCGGCATTACGCGTAGCTCAATCATCACGCTGTGCGAGGAAATGAAAATTCCGGTTCGAGAGCAGATGATTCCTCGCGAAATGCTTTACATCGCGGACGAAGTTTTTTTCACCGGGACCGCGGCGGAAATCAGCCCACTGCGATCCATTGACCGGATCAAGGTGGGCAAGGGATCGCGCGGCCCGATCACCAAAGCGCTGCAGGATGAATTCTTCTCGATTCTCAGCGGCGCAAAGGAAGATCGGTACAACTGGCTCACGCCGGTTAACGTGCCACTCGGCGCCGCGACTCGCTAACCGATTTTCACAATCGATTCAAACCAACAGCCGGACGCGATTCGTCCGGCTGTTCAATTTCTAAGCGAATTTGTACGCGACCAACGAAATAAATGAAAGTATAGGTTTTTGTGGCGCCAGCGTCTCGCCGGGGGTTTTGTTGCGCGCCTCACGATCATCTAAACCCGCCGGCGAAACGCAGGCGCCAGAGAACACCTGACCGACATTCTCGTGAACCATTGATGCTTTGACTCGCCCGCTCGCATTCTCTTACAATCTTTCTCCCCATCGAAAAAGAGGGTGGCCGTGCTCTGGCGGGTCTGCCGGGAGAAATTTTCATGTATTCGAAGCCTCAGAAAATTGTCGCTGAATTTATCGGCACCTTCGTCCTGGTATTTTTTGGCGTCGGTGCGGTAATTGCCGATCAATTTCTGCGTTCCAACGCAACCGGCCAGCCTGGCTTTGGAGTGCTGGGCATCGCCCTCGCACAAGGCTTGGCATTCGGCATTATGGTGACAGCGCTTGGACATATTTCCGGCGGACATTTTAATCCCGCAATCACGATAGGTTTTTGGGTCACTCGCAAGATATCGACTTTTGATGCGATCAGCTATTGGGTCGCGCAGTTGGGCGGAGGCATAGCGGCTGCCTACCTCTTGAGGACTCTGCCCTTCGAGGCCTGGAGTTCCGTTCAGATGGGAACACCGGACCTTGCCATTGGCGTGACCAGGGCCACCGGACTTATTTTTGAAGCGGTAATGACTTTTTTCCTCGTCTTCGTGTTTTTCGCTACGACTGTCGACGTCCAGGGCGCATCACGCAAGAATGCCGGATTCGCCGTCGGGTTGACTTTAACGATAGCAATCTTGTTGGGAGCGCCGTTTACCGGGGCCGGCCTGAATCCAGCCCGCGTCCTTGGCCCCGCGATCGCTGCGAATCACTGGACGAATCACGGCGTCTATTGGTTTGGACCGCTTGGAGGGGGCGTTGTGGCCGGTTGGCTCTACGACATCCTATTTCTCGCGAAAAAGGAACTGTAATTCGCATCTTCCGTTAATGGCTGCCGCACATTTCGGACCAGCAAATAAATAACAGAATCCTGCGGGGAATTTTTTAAACCTTCTGCTATCATTTCACGCGGAGATCCATGAATCCGGCACGCATTCCGTTATTCCCGCTAGACCTTGTCCTCTTCCCTGGCCAGGCAATGCCCCTGCACATCTATGAGCCGCGTTACCGGGAGATGACCCGCCATTGCATCCAGAAGCAAACTCCGTTTGGAATTCTGCGTGTCAGCGGTGTGAATCTCGCGCAGACGGGTTGCTCCGCAATGATCGTAAAAATACTTAAGGAATATGAGGATGGCCGCTCTGATATCCTGACCGCCGGCCAAACCGCGTTTCGTCTGATTCGCTTGCATGAAGAAAAGCTTTATATGGAAGCGGACATTCTATTTCTTGAGGAAAATTTCACCGGTGTGGATACTTCCGTTTCCGAACAACTGGAGGAGCTCTGCGACCAGTGCCACCATCTTCTGTATGGCGAAAACGCGCCCCGCTTTGAGACAGATGGCGGCATTTCGCTCGCCTATCACGTGGCAACTGAACTGCCGCTCGATATGGCAATGCGCCAAAGTCTCCTCGAAATTCGCTCCGAATCCGAGAGGCAGGCAAGACTCGTTGCACACCTGCAGGATTGGTATCCTCAATTGAAAAAACGTGAGACTGTTCGCGGTAAAGCAGCAGGCAACGGCCATAGCAAACTATAGTGTGTTCCTCTTGCAACTCCTCTTTTCTCATTTGCAATGAAATGAAATAACGATTTAAGTATACTTGGCGTATAGTCTCCGCAAGTCCAGGCAAAGGAGTGCAAAAATGAAATTATTTGCAATCAGTGTGCTTGTTCTCTCCTTAACCGTTCCGGGCTTTGCCAATGATAAAAAACCGAAAGTGGAAGAAGAGCCGGTCGTGTTTGGCATTACCAATCAGAATTCGGCGTGCGTGATTTTCAGGGAATATACCGAAAAGAACACCAAGTTCTGGGGCGTCGCGGTTTCCCAGAGCCGGACCAGCGCTCTTGAAGTTCTGGAGACGCAGAATTACGATCTTCCGCAGAAGAAATGGGTTGGGCAGGAAGGCGCGGACGAATTGATGCGCCTCGCTGTAAAAGACCGAGTTAAGTATCTCAAGATTCCGGAGAAATACACTCCCGGCCAGCTGGACAAAGCCCGTGCGGCATGCAAAGAAACTGTCGCTGCTTCACCGGCAGATTAGCTTTCAGCCAGCCGACATCTCCGCGTGAATTTGCAGTGATGCGCGGCTTTTTTTCAACTTTTCCTGAATTCTGCAGTAATCCTCCTTCTGACATATAATAGGATTTGAGTGATTGGGGGCCCCATGACAACGAAACCCGGAACCCTGGGTGAATTGAAAGCGTTTCCCGGCTATGCGGCTGGAAACGCTTGCCGGACGGTGAAAGATGAACTCCGAGCCAACATTCTGAAAAAGCTGGAATCTGGGGAGCCGCTCTTTCCCGGCATTCATGGCTATGAAGAAACCGTTCTTCCGCAAATCGTCAACGCGCTGCTCGCGCGCCACAATTTTATTTTGCTCGGCCTGCGCGGCCAGGCGAAGAGCCGCATTCTGCGCGGCCTCGTCAATTTTCTGGATTTGGAAATGCCCTACATCGCGGGCTGCGAAATTCATGACAATCCTTACGCGCCGCTTTGCAAAGCCTGCCGCGATCTGGTCGCGGAAATGGGCGACGGCACTCCTATCTCATGGCTTGGGCGCGATGCTCGCTTCATTGAAAAACTGGCCACGCCCGACGTAACCATTGCGGACATTTTGGGCGACGTCGATCCCATCAAGGCAGCGCGATCCGGACGAGCCCTTGGCGATGAACTCACCATTCACTACGGCCTGCTTCCCCGCGCCAATCGCGGCATCTTCGCTGTAAACGAACTTCCCGATCTTGCGGGAAAAATTCAGGTCGGATTATTCAACATCATGCAGGAAGGCGACATCCAGATTAAAGGTTATCCGGTGCGCATGCCGCTCGATGTGCTGCTCGTCTTCACAGCCAACCCGGACGACTACACCGCTCGCGGAAAAATTATTACTCCCCTAAAGGATCGAATCGGTTCGGAAATTCGCACGCACTATCCCGCCACCGTCGAGGAAGGCGTTTCGATCACCAGGCAGGAAGCGTGGGTTGCCCGTGATGGCGGCAGGTCCGCAGTCGATGTTCCCGATTATTTGCGTGAGGTCGTCGAACTTGTGGCCTTCCTTGCGCGTGACGATAAGCGGATTGACAAGCGTTCAGGCGTGAGCCAGCGCTTGCCCATCGCTGCACTGGAAAGCGTCGTTAGCAGCGCGGAGCAGCGTGCGGTGCGCAATCGCGAAGCGCGCTCCTCGGCGCGCATCGCCGACGTGTATGCGGCGCTCCCGGCCATCACCGGAAAAATGGAGCTCGAATACGAGGGCGAACTACGCGGCGCGGAAAATATCGCGCGCGAGCTGATTCGCAACGCTGTGGGCAAAGTTTTCACCACTCGCATGGAGGGCGCAAACGTTCAGCCCATCGTGCAATGGTTTGAGCTGGGAGGCGAACTGAAAGTTCCTGAAAGCGCTCCCGCTGCCGATGCACTCGTTCAGCTTAAAAAAATTCAGGGTTTGATGGAAATCGTGGAGCGCATGGGGGTTGATGGCCGCAGTGGCCCAGCCGGAATGGCCGCCGCCGCCGAATTTATTCTTGAGGGCCTCTGGGCGCACAAGCGCATCAGCCGCAACGAAGAACGCGGCTTCCACGCCGAGCGTCCCAAAGCGCCCGACCCGCGCGAACAGCAACAACGTCCGCCGCGTCGCCAATTTAATTGAGAAATGCACTGCAGCCCGCCTCTCTTGCCCTGAGAGCACGCGAAGGGTCAGAGGCGGGGTTTTAAAGTAAAGTCCTGCAATTCAGCAGCCGGTAAGCGAGCAAAACGTATGCCAAAATTTATCCGTTACACCAAGTACACGGGCGAACCCGCCGACAGCGTGGATCTGCAGGAATTGCTCAAACGCTTGTCCGACTTTTTCCTTCAGAGCGGCTTCGAGTCACAATTCTACGGCATGTCTGAAATGGACCCCGAAAAATCCATGGAGGCCCTGCGCCAGGCGATCCAGCGCGCCCTTGAACAGGGCGACTTGCTCGGCGATCAGGACATGAAAGATTTGCTCGACGGCACTCCCGAACAGATGGACGCAAAGATGAAGGAGTTGATCGACCAGCTGATTGAAAAGCTGATGGAGGAAGGCTACGTAACGGGGCAGCCGCAAATCACCGCGCCGCCTGACAAAACTCCGCGCGGACAAGTGGGCCAGGGCCGTGAACGCGACCGTGAAAATGAGCCTCGTTTTGAAATCACGGACAAAACCATCGACTTCCTCGGATTCAAAACGCTCAAGGATTTGATGGGATCGCTCGGGAAGAGCAGCCTTGGACGCCACGACACGCGGGATTTATCGACAGGCGTCGAATCGGGCGGAGTTTCTCGCGGCTACGAATTTGGCGACACCCTGAATCTTGACATCAGCGGTACGTTGTTTAACGCGGTGCGTCGCGAAGGTTCGAAGGTTCCCATCGAACTTGACTATCCGGATTTGATGGTTCACCAGACGGAGTATCAGAGCTCGTGCGCCACCGTCCTCATGCTCGATTGCAGCCACAGCATGATTCTGTACGGCGAAGACCGCTTCACTCCCGCG